>JAVKEJ010000054.1:0-2049 GCA_040221475.1 Rhodospirillaceae bacterium
AACCCTGCTCAGATTAACTTTAAGCAGGAACCCTTGGACTTTCGGCGAGGGGGTCTCTCACCCCCTTTATCGTTACTCATGTCAGCATTCGCACTTCCGATACCTCCAGCACTCCTCACGGATATGCCTTCATCGGCCTACGGAACGCTCCGCTACCACTTGTTCAAAGAACAAGTCCGCAGTTTCGGTGTGTGGCTTGAGCCCCGGTACATCTTCGGCGCGGGACAGCTTATTTAGACCAGTGAGCTGTTACGCTTTCTTTAAATGATGGCTGCTTCTAAGCCAACATCCTGGTTGTTTTGGGATCCTCACATCCTTTCCCACTTAGCCATAACTTGGGGACCTTAGCTGTTGGTCAGGGTTGTTTCCCTCTCCACGACGGACGTTAGCACCCGCCGTGTGTCTGCCAACTAGTACTCCCGGGTATTCGGAGTTTGGTTAGGTTTGGTAAGTCGGTGAGACCCCCTAGCCCATCCAGTGCTCTACCCCCCGGGGTATTCAGCTGACGCTCTACCTAAATAGATTTCGCGGAGAACCAGCTATTTCCGAGTTTGATTGGCCTTTCACCCCTAGCCACAAGTCATCCCAATCTATTGCAACAGATACGGGTTCGGTCCTCCAGTAAGTGTTACCTTACCTTCAACCTGCTCATGGCTAGATCACTCGGTTTCGGGTCTAATGCGACGAACTGAACGCCCTGTTCAGACTCGCTTTCGCTGCGCCTACACCTACCGGCTTAAGCTTGCTCGCCACATTAAGTCGCTGACCCATTATACTAAAGGTACGTGGTCACCCTTGCGGGCTCCCACTGTTTGTAGGCAATCGGTTTCAGGTACTATTTCACTCCCCTTGTCGGGGTGCTTTTCACCTTTCCCTCACGGTACTAGTTCACTATCGGTCATGCACGAGTACTTAGGCTTGGAGAGTGGTCTCCCCATGTTCAGACAGGATTTCACGGGTCCCGCCTTACTCGAGGACAATCATTCGCATTACGCATACGGGGCTGTCACCCGCTATGGCCCAACTTTCCAGAAGGTTCTGCTTGTCTCATGATTGTCACTGGCCTGGTCCGCGTTCGCTCGCCACTACTTGCGGAGTCTCGGTTGATGTCCTTTCCTACGGGTACTTAGATGTTTCAGTTCCCCGCGTTCGCCTCTTATCCCTATGTATTCAGGATAAGATACCTTGTAACGATACTTGGAAACCACAGCGGCAAGTTGCCCTGCCGCTCTGATTTTCCAAGCATCTAAGGTGGGTTTCCCCATTCGGAAATCTACGGATCAAAGGGTATTCGCACCTCCCCGTAGCTTATCGCAGCGTATCACGTCCTTCATCGCCTGTGCATGCCAAGGCATCCACCAATTGCCCTTAAGACACTTGATCATTCTCATTGCCAATGCCCACCCGAAGCCTGAGCTTCGAACGGAATTGGCACAAAAAGACCAGCTTCTCGAGATCGGTACGATGGCCTGCGGTTAAGCCGCCAATCAAATGCGACGGGTTGAGCGCCCATCGCGACAAACCACCTCACGGTGGAGTCCGTACCAATCTTCTCTTTACGATGTCATGCAGAACAGGCGAGACGCAAAAGCATCTCGCAAACTTTGTTTCTTGCGAATGACCCTCAATCCATCGGATCCTGGTGGAGCCGGACGGGATCGAACCGACGACCCCCTGCTTGCAAAGCAGGTGCTCTCCCAGCTGAGCTACGGCCCCTGATAGTTCCGGATGGAATTGGTGGGCCTGGGAGGACTTGAACCTCCGACCTCACGCTTATCAAGCGCGCGCTCTAACCAACTGAGCTACAAGCCCTTAGACTGCGTCTCGTCGTCTGACACCAGATCGAGACGCACGTCTCGCAAAGGCCGACTCGGCCGTCGCGGCTCGTGCCGCGCCCTCGCGAGGCGCCGCCAGCCAAAAGGCAGCGGTACGGCGCGCGAGCGCAAGTCAAAGTCATTCGCGAAGAAAGAGAAACGAAGGCGGCATGTCCCGCACTGGTATGCTCGGCCGGGAGCTGACTGGCTCCGGCCTTGTTCTGCAGAGAACCGA
>JAVKEJ010000055.1:0-3208 GCA_040221475.1 Rhodospirillaceae bacterium
GACGATCGAGGCGCCCTTGCGCAGATGCGGGAGCGCCGCCTGCACGAGATACATGGCGCCGAAGATGTTGGTGCGGAAAGTGCGCTCGATCTGATCCTGCGGGATGTCCTCGAAATCGGGCTCGAAGTGCTGCTCGGCGGCACCGGAAACGACGACGTCAAGCGCGCCATATCTTTCCAGCGCTTCGGCGACGAAGGCTACCGCCGTTTTCTTCTCGCCGATGTCGCCGGCGAAAAGGAAGCACTCGCCGCCTTCCTCCGCGATGAGCTTCTCCGTGGTCCCGGCATCCTCATCCTCGGAGCCGTCCTTGTAGAGAATGCCGAGGCGGGCCCCTTCGCGCGCAAAGAGAAGCGCGGTGGCGCGGCCGATACCGGAATCGCCGCCGGTGACGATGGCGACCTTGCCTTCGAGGCGGCGGCTACCGGGATAGCGCGGCGCGTAGTCGGGCGCGGGATGCATTTCCTCTTCGCTGCCGGGCTGGCGGTCCTGATGCTGGGGCGACGGCGCGCGTTCGCTGCGGGACATGAGTTCACTCCTCCTGAAAGGCGCCCCCTGCCCGTTCCAAGCGCGGAACGGCGCAAAGGGTTCCGGTTCCGCGGAGAAAGACGCCCAATTTCCATAAGGGCCGGAACGGCGGCAGGCGCGTATTCGTTGAAAGAGAACACCCCCCTCGATACGAATGGAGGACGCGATGAGCGTGAAACCGCAGAAGAAGCCGGAAGAGGCGCATGACGAGACGCCGAAGCAGGAGCCCGGCGGGAAGACGGAAGGCCGGAAGGACCTCGCCGACCGGACGCCGGACGCGCATGACGTGAACGAGACGGACCTCGCCGCCGACAAGATGGGCAACAACCAGTTGCAGGGCGACGACCAGGAAAACGTGCACAACGAACGGCATGCGCAGGCGGAAGTCACGACCGATACCGACAGCATTATGGAAGGGCTGAAGCGCAAGGACGGCGAAGAAAAATGAGTGACCCGCCCGCGTTAGCGAAGCGAAGGGCCTCAGCTAAACAAAAAAAAGAGCCGGTCGCGGAATAAAGTCATCCTGGCGACCGGCTTACGTTTGGGGACCAGTTGTCCCATTGACGTTTCAGTTAGTGCGTCGCGCAAAGCGCGTCAACGGTTAAAACCAACCTTGGATCACTTTGCCGCACACCTCCATTCTTGTATTCTGAAACCAAGACGGGGGATAAAGTGGCGGAAAAACGGCAAAATCCAATCATTATTCGGAAAACATTCAACATCGGCGCAGCTGATGCTGAATCAGACACTCAATATCTTAAAGAGTGCTTTATAGACACCGGCGTTCTTGAAACTCTCATGGAACTGCACGACCCACGTAGCATTGTGGTGGGACGAACAGGAGCAGGGAAAACCGCGCTCCTGCAAGAATTGAAAGAAAGGGCGGAAAACTGCATCGAACTTGCGCCCGAGACTCTATCATTAGGCTACATTTCAAATTCAAACGTAATCAATTTCTTTGAAGGCGCCGGTGTACAGCTAGATTTATTTTACAAGCTACTTTGGCAACACATTTTTACAGTAGAATTACTTAAGAAAAAATATGGCATAGCAAACGAACAGAAGCAGTTCAATTTCTTACAGATTGTCCAAACACTTTTCTCAAACAACAAAAACAAAAGTCGAGCGATCTCTTATCTACAAGAGTGGGGCAGGAAGTTTTGGGAAGAAACCCAATACCGAACCAAGGAATTTGCAACAAAACTAGAAACAGACTTAAAGGCGTCAGCTTCTGTTAGCTCCGACATTTTGTCGCTAGGGGCAGCCGGTGCACGACGGTTGTCTGAAGAAGAACGAACAGAAGTTGTTGAGCGGGGCACGCGGGTTGTAAATAGCGTTCAGATACATGAACTTCATGAAGTCATGGAGATATTAGCAAACGATATTTTTAACGATCCGCAGCAGCGATACTATGTGATCATAGATCGTCTGGACGAAGCTTGGGTTGATGAGGCTCTGAAGTACAAACTCGTCAAAGCTCTGATAGAATCAATAAAATCTTTCCGGAAAGTTGCGAATGTAAAGATTATAATCTGTCTACGGACAGACCTTCTTGCCCGTGTTCTTAGAACTACGCAGTCGCCCGGCTTCCAGGAGGAAAAATACAAATCCCTATACCTCAATCTATCATGGAACCGCGACCAAATTGCGCGGGTGCTCGACCAACGAGTTTCTTCTCTCTTTAAGCGGAAATACACTGGCGCCCAAGTCTCAACACAAGACGTGTTGCCGAAGAATCAAATAGAGCAACGATCCTCCTTGGACTATTTGCTTGATCGCACTTTTTTCCGCCCGCGTGAGGCAATCATGTTCTTCAATACGTGTTTAGAACTAGCCGATGGCACCTCAAGAATCAGCCGAGAAGTTATAAAGAAAGCTGAGGTATCCTACTCTCGCGAGCGGATCGAGGCACTTCAGGATGAGTGGGGTTACGATTACCCGCTACTCACGGACTATCTCAAAATTCTCCACCATCGACCCGCGCAATTTTGTCCGTCCGATGTGACAGATGAAGACATCGACAATTTCGCTTGTTCTTTTCTAGAGGCGCATCAGAAAAGCAACGATCCTGTGTTTAAGCTATGCGAGGGATATTTGGATGACCGTGTCGAGCCAGCCGTTCTGTTCATGAATCTTGCTAAAATCTTGTATCAGGTCGGAGTTTTGGGAGTTAAACCCGCTCCGCATCTCGGCCGACAATGGTCGCACCTTGATCAAGCAACCTTGAGCGAGGGAGAGCTAACCCCAACTACCACCCTTGCGGTACATAAGGCATTCTGGGCTGCTTTAGGAGTGCACACGAAAAGATATCGCGATACAGACGTTTCTTGAACGCTCAGATTTGCCCCCTTTAGTTGACCAAGCAATCACCTTCGTGCGCAAAGAGAAACGCAGACGCGCGGTCGATACCGAAATCTCCGTCCGTGATGATCGCGACCTTGCCCTCAAGACGGGCGCTGCCGGAATTGCGCGGCGCATAGTCGGGAGCAGGATGCAATTCCTCTTCGCTGCCGGGCATGCGCAGGCGGAAGTCACGACCGATACCGACAGCATTATGGAAGGGCTGAAGCGCAAGGAAAAATGAGCGGCGATTATCCGCGTTTCGCGCGGAGAAAGACGGAACGGCGGATTTCGCGCCGCGTTGATTCCGTACTTGCCGCAGGCGCCGCGGAGACGGACGCCC
>JAVKEJ010000056.1:0-16155 GCA_040221475.1 Rhodospirillaceae bacterium
GCCGTTTTTCTCGAACTACCGTCCGCAGTTTTACTTCCGCACGACGGACGTGACGGGGACGATTGAGCTTCCGGAAGGGACAGAGATGGTTATGCCTGGGGATAATATCTCCATGCAGGTCAACCTGATTGCCCCGATTGCCATGGATGATGGTCTGCGCTTCGCGATCCGCGAAGGCGGCCGTACCGTCGGTGCCGGGGTCGTCGCTAAAATTATCGAATAGGCGATATTTAGGCGGTCTTATAGAGCGTTGAGCTAAATACCGCGTTTGTGCTCAGGTAAATCGTTAAAAAGCCTTGATTTTCCTGGTCAGTGCGCGCTATAGACCGCCATCCGGTCGTCACACCTGTGTCGACCGGACAAGTTTTTTTGCGCCCAAGACGGCGGTTAGAGCGAAGTTTTAGTCAAAGATATTAAGGCATTAGGCAAATATGGCGGTGGGTTCCACGTAATCTTTCATGTGGATGGCACCGGTTCTAAGGGCGGCCACTTAAGTGTAGGGGTGTAGCTCAATTGGTAGAGCACCGGTCTCCAAAACCGGGGGCTGTAGGTTCGAGTCCTATCACCCCTGCCACCCTATAAATGCCTGCCTGGGCTTTAATTTGAGTTTCTTTTTGACAGTCGTTCATTCCGTCTTAGGTGTTGAAAACAAAAGGCAAAACTGCCTGAGACGTTGGGTTATTTAGGTCGGACGAAAAAGAGAAAATGGCAAGAACCACACCAGGTCAGTTTGTTCGGCAGGTTAGGCAGGAAATGTCTAAAGTGACATGGCCGAGCCGCAGAGAAGCATCCGTGTCGGTGCTCCTGGTTTTTATATTCTGCAGTATTTTTGCGGTTTTTTTCTTGGTGGTAGACAAAATTCTCA
Source organism: Rhodospirillaceae bacterium (assembly GCA_040221475.1). Taxonomy (GTDB): domain Bacteria; phylum Pseudomonadota; class Alphaproteobacteria; order Rhodospirillales; family Rhodospirillaceae; genus WLXB01. The sequence continues at coordinate 866 of JAVKEJ010000056.1, forward strand.
GCCTCGGCGTCTCATGGTTGTTTGGGTAAGGGGCCGATATAATGTCTGCTAAGTGGTATGTGTTGCACGTTTATTCTGGATTCGAGAGTAAAGTGGCTCAGTCGATCCGAGAGCAAGCTGCGCAGCAAAATATGGCTGACAAGATCGAAGAAGTGCTTGTGCCTATTGAAGAAGTTGTGGAAATGCGTCGCGGGGCTAAGGTCAGTGCGGAGCGCAAGTTCTTTCCAGGTTATGTGTTGATTAAAATGGACCTGACCAACGAGAGTTGGCATTTGGTCCAAAACACGCCGAAAGTGACAGGTTTTCTGGGTGGTCAAGGTAAACCATCGCCGATCTCCCAATCCGAAGCTGAGCAAATTATGCGTCAGGTGCAGGAAGGGATAGAGCGTCCGAAACCCTCGGTGGTGTTTGAGGTTGGTGAGCAAGTTCGTGTGAGCGACGGTCCGTTCTCGTCGTTTAACGGATTTGTTGAAGATATTGATGAAGAGAAGGCCAGGTTGAAGGTTTCGGTGTCCATTTTTGGTCGTTCGACACCTGTCGAACTGGAATACAGTCAGGTCGAAAAACTATAGGAATTCTGTGGGAGGTCGTCTCCGAAAGGCCTCGGAGAACCGTACCACGGACCCGGCGTGCTGAAGGGTGATTTGGCGCAATTGCTGAGGTGATAACATGGCGAAGAAGATAACAGGCTATATTAAGTTGCAGATTGCGGCGGGCCAAGCGAACCCGTCCCCACCGGTCGGTCCAGCGCTTGGTCAACGTGGTGTAAATATTATGGAATTCTGCAAGGCGTTTAATGCGTCAACGCAGCAAATGGAGCAAGGGGTGCCTGTTCCAACGGTAATTACGGTTTATGCTGACCGTTCATTTACCTTTCAAACGAAAACTCCACCTACGAGTTATTTCTTGATTAAAGCGTCTAAGAAGAAAAAGGGCGGTTCAACACCTGGTCGCGACATCGCCGGGTCTGTAACCAGAGCCCAAATACGCGAGATTGCTGAACAAAAAATGCCTGATTTGAACTGTGCCACAATTGAAGCTGCCATGCTTCAGGTTGAGGGTTCGGCACGTTCAATTGGCTTGGAAGTGGTGGGGTAAAGATTATGGCAAAAAAAGGAAAACGCCTGACGTCGAGCTACGAAGCCATTGATCGCGATGCTTTTTACTCCGTTGATGATGCCGTTAAGATGATTAAAGAGCGGGCTACGGCAAAGTTTGATGAAACGATTGAATTGGCTCTGAACCTTGGGGTAGATCCTCGCCATGCTGACCAAAATGTTAGGGGCGTTGTCGCTTTACCACATGGTACAGGTAAGACTATGCGCGTCGCTGTGTTTGCAAAAGGAGATAAAGCTGAAGCGGCCAAGGCTGCGGGCGCTGATTTTGTTGGTGGGGATGATCTCGCCGAGAAAATCCAAGCTGGAGAAACAGGTTTTGACCGCGTTATTGCAACGCCAGATATGATGGGCGTTGTTGGTAAGCTTGGTAAAGTGCTCGGTCCACGCGGCTTAATGCCAAACCCAAAGCTTGGAACTGTGACGCCTGATGTCGAAACGGCTGTTAAAAACGCTAAAGCCGGTGAAGTTCAGTTTAGAGTTGAGAAGGCTGGCTTGGTCCATGCAGGGATTGGTAAGGCAAGCTTCTCTGAGCAGCAGTTAAGCGAGAACCTCCAGGCATTTCTTGGCGCTATTTTGAAAGCTAAGCCAACCGGCGCTAAGGGCACATACTTAAAGAAGATTTCGCTCAGCTCTACAATGGGGCCGGGTGTCAAAGTTACTGTTAGTGAAGCAAGCGCTGGCTAACAGCTAAAGGCTTTCTGTCTCTTCAAGCTTTTGAGGGGGCTGAAAGGCGGAACCTTAGGGTTTCGCAGCCTGTCCGAGACTGGTGGCGTCTTTCCGGGAAACCGGGGGGCTTAATGGCATAGGCCGCCATCATAGATGGGAGTGGATATTCGTATTGGTTTGACTAAGAGCCAACAACGGATCGGCACTTCTGCGGCAGGACATGAGCGATGTTGGTCGTGCGAGTTTGTTGACTGACATCATGTGCAACTGGTTCGAGGCAGCTTTTATGCCGAGAACCTTCGTAGCGGAGACGGATGTGAACCGAGAGCAAAAACAGGATCTGATTTCCTCTCTCAACGCATTGCTCCAGGGCCAATCGTTTGTTGCAGTCACCCATTACAAGGGCCTGACTGTTAAACAACTTGAGGACCTGCGTGGCAAAGCGCGTGAGGCGGGGGCTGGATTCCGTGTCACTAAAAATCGGCTCACGCGTCTTGCCTTAGCAGGAACCAAGTTTGAGGACTTGAGCGAGTTGTTTACCGGACCAACGGCAATTGCCTATTCAGAGGATCCGGTCGCAGCTGCAAAAGTGTGCGCAAACTTTGCCAAGGACAATGAGAATCTAGTGATTCTGGGTGGATCCCTGGATGGACAGATTATGGACATCGCGCAAGTCGGTGCCCTAGCCAAACTGCCATCTTTGGACGAACTCCGTGCCAAGCTTGTTGGCATGATCTCTACGCCAGCCACGCGTATCGCAGGGGTGCTTCAAGCTCCAGGCGGTCAGTTGGCTCGTGTTCTCAATGCCAAGGCCCAGCAGGGCGAAGCCGCTTGACGCTGATCCGTAAAGAAACCTGTTCAAACCTTAATTGGAGTGCCAATCAATGGCTGATCTAGAAAAAATTGCAGACGACCTCTCTAACCTGACTGTTTTGGAAGCTGCAGAGCTTTCTAAAATGCTTGAAGAAAAATGGGGCGTCTCTGCTGCTGCGCCAGTAGCTGTCGCTGCTGCCGGTGGTGCGGTTGCTGGCGGTGAAGCCGCAGAAGCCAAAGACGACTTTGATGTTATTCTTGCTGAAGTCGGCGATAAGAAAATCAACGTTATTAAAGAAGTCCGGGCCATCACCGGTCTCGGCCTTAAAGAAGCTAAAGACCTCGTTGAGGGTGCACCTAAGCCTGTTAAAGAAGGTGTGCCTAAGGCCGAAGCTGAAGAAATCAAGAAGAAGCTGGAAGAAGCTGGAGCTAAAGTGGAGCTCAAGTAATTCAAGCGGCTATAAAAGTCCGGTGTTTGGGAAGCAGTGCCACTGGGTACTGCTTCTCGCACCATTTTATCGCTGCGGTATCGCAGCTGTTTGTCGTTGAGGTTCGATGACGAGAGGGGCTTGGTCGTTAGAATACTTAGCCCCTGTCGTCATCGTATTCGTGTCTCTGCCTAATCCGTTTGTTGCCCTTGATTGCGGTTCAAACGTCAACTAGTGAGGATCACTCATGTCGAAGTCGTTCACCGGTCGTAAGTGGATCCGTAAGAATTTTGGTCGCATTCCTTCAGTGGCGACCATGCCTAACCTCATTGAGGTTCAGAAAAGCTCTTACGATACTTTTTTGCGCACAGGAGCTTCCGCTGCTGAGCGTGAAGTGTCGGGGCTTCAGGAAGTCTTTAAGTCTGTCTTTCCGATTAAAGATTTTAGCGGTAAAGGCGAGCTTGAGTTCGTCTCCTATGATTTGGAAGACCCGAAGTATGACGTTGATGAGTGTCGTCAACGGGGGCTGACTTTTTCTGCCCCATTAAAGGTGACGCTGCGCTTGGTCGTTTGGGACATTGACGAAGAGACTGGTGCCCGGTCAGTACGCGATATCAAAGAGCAAGATGTTTACATGGGCGATATGCCTTTGATGACTGACAATGGCACCTTTATCATCAATGGGACAGAGCGCGTTATTGTATCGCAGATGCATCGCTCTCCGGGCGTGTTCTTTGATCACGATAGAGGCAAAACGCACTCGTCCGGCAAGTACTTGTTTGCTGCGCGCGTTATTCCTTATCGTGGTTCTTGGCTTGACTTCGAATTTGATGCGAAAGATCTCGTTTATGTGCGTATTGATCGCCGTCGTAAGTTGCCAGTCACGACCTTGCTTTATGCTTTGGACAGTATTGAGTCTGAAGAACTGAGAGCCAAGCGCGCTAAGCAGGGTAAGACTATTGATGCCCATGAAATCACAGGTATGAGTTCCGAGGAAATCCTCGACTACTTCTACGACACAGTCACGTATACGTTTGATAAGAAGGGCTGGAAGACGCCTTTTGATGCTGAGCGTATGAAGGGCGCTAAGTTGCCGTTCGACTTAGTGGATGCCAAAACTGGGCGTGTCAAAGTTGAAGCTGGTAGCAAGCTCTCAACCCGGGTTGCAGCGAAACTCGAGAAAGATGGGGTTAAGGAACTTCGCATTTCAACTGAAGAATTGATTGGCAAGTTTATTGCCAAAGAGATTGTTAATCTGGAGACCGGCGAAATTCATGCTGAAGCCGGTGCTGAAATTACAGAGGAAATGCTCGAGGAACTGCTTGAGCAGAAAATCACATCTATTGATGTTCTCGCGATTGATGGCGTGAATATTGGGCCGTATATCCGCAATACGCTTGCGCTGGATAAAAACACAACGCGTGAAGAAGCATTGGTCGATATTTATCGCGTCATGCGTCCCGGCGAACCACCCACACTTGATACGGCTTCTGCAATGTACCGTAGCTTGTTCTTTGACTCCGAACGTTACGATTTGTCAGCTGTCGGTCGAGTGAAGATGAATGCGCGCTTGGACTTCAGCCTCGATGATGTTCCAGATACGACACGCGTTCTGCGCAAAGAAGATATCCTGAGCATTGTCAAAGTGCTGGTGCAGCTTAAAGACGGCAAGGGTGATATCGATGATATCGATCACCTCGGTAATCGTCGCGTACGTTCAGTCGGTGAACTGATGGAAAATCAGTATCGTGTCGGTTTGTTGCGCATGGAGCGTGCCATTCGTGAACGTATGAGCTCTGTTGAGATTGATACGGTCATGCCGCATGACTTGATTAATGCTAAGCCGGCTGCAGCAGCTGTTCGCGAGTTCTTTGGATCTTCACAACTGTCTCAGTTTATGGACCAGACAAACCCACTATCAGAAATTACGCACAAGCGTCGTCTTTCTGCGCTTGGGCCGGGTGGTCTGACCCGTGAGCGTGCAGGTTTTGAAGTCCGTGACGTTCACCCAACTCACTACGGTCGGATTTGTCCAATTGAAACGCCAGAAGGTCCAAACATTGGTTTGATCAACAGTTTGGCGACGTTCGCGCGGGTTAATAAGTACGGCTTTATTGAGAGCCCTTACCGCAAAGTGGTGAACGGAAAAGTCACCAATGAAGTTGTTTATCAGTCTGCGATGGAAGAAGGGCGCTATAAAATCGCTCAAGCTAACGAGCCTATTGATGAAAAAACGGGCCGCTTCCAAGATGATCTGATTAACTGCCGGAAGGCAGGCGATTTTGTGATGATTCCGCCAGAAGAAATTGACTACATGGACGTTTCACCCAAACAGTTAGTTTCTGTCGCGGCGGCATTGATTCCATTCCTTGAAAACGATGATGCGAACCGCGCCCTTATGGGTTCGAACATGCAACGACAAGCTGTGCCGCTGCTCCGCGCAGAAGCCCCGCTAGTCGGCACTGGTATTGAAGATGTGGTTGCGCAAGATTCTGGAGCATCGGTCACGGCCCGCCGGTCTGGTGTTGTTCAACAGATTGATGCGACACGTATTGTTGTGCGCGCGACAGAAGACACGTCTTCTTCTGCACCCGGTGTTGATATTTATCGTTTGCAGAAATTCCAAAGATCTAACCAAAATACGTGCATCAACCAACGCCCCTTGGTGAAGGTTGGAGATATCGTAGCGAAGGCTGATATCATAGCTGACGGTCCTTCGACACAACTCGGCGAGCTTGCTTTGGGGCGCAACGTGCTTGTCGCGTTTATGCCGTGGAATGGTTACAACTTCGAAGATTCAATTTTGATCTCAGAACGCATTGTGCGGGATGACGTGTTTACGTCGATCCACATTGAAGAGTTTGAAATCATGGCCCGTGACACCAAGCTGGGGCAGGAAGAGATCACACGTGACATTCCAAACGTTGGTGAAGAAGCTCTCGGCAATCTTGACGAAGCTGGTATCGTTTATGTCGGTGCTGAAGTTGGACCAGGGGATATTCTCGTTGGCAAAGTGACGCCAAAAGGTGAAAGTCCTGTGACGCCGGAAGAAAAATTGCTCCGTGCAATCTTTGGTGAAAAAGCTTCAGACGTTCGCGATACATCGATGAAGGTGTCGCCGGGGGCTACAGGTACTGTTGTTGAAGTGCGAGTGTTTAATCGTCGCGGTATCGATAAAGACGAGCGTGCCCTTGCGATTGAGCGCATGGAAATTGAGCAACTCGTCAAAGACCGTGATGATGAAAAAGCAATTCTAGAGCGCTCTTTGAATGAACGTTTCAAAGAGCTTATCCTCAATAGAAAAATTGTCTCCGGGCCAAAAGGCGTGGAAGAAGGCAAGATGGTAACCGAGGACGTCCTGGCTCAGTTAACGCCAGGTCAATGGCGCCAAATTGTGATTGCTAATGACCAAGTCATGGCAGACGTAGAGGAACTCAAAAAGTCCTTTGAAAACAGTGTTGCTGTCATTGATGAGAGATTCGATGACAAGGTAGAGAAACTGCAACGCGGCGACGAACTGCCCCCGGGTGTTCTCAAAATGGTTAAAGTTTTTGTTGCCGTTAAGCGCAAGCTTCAGCCTGGTGATAAGATGGCTGGTCGTCATGGAAACAAGGGAGTGATCTCTAAGATTGTTCCGATCGAAGATATGCCATACCTCGAAGATGGCACACAGGCCGACATCGTGTTGAATCCGCTAGGCGTGCCGTCGCGCATGAACGTGGGGCAAATTCTTGAAACTCATCTTGGTTGGGCATGCCGCGGTCTCGGTGTGCAGATCGGAGAGCTTCTCGCGTCGTACAAGACGACTAAGTCTGACAAGGATATCCGGGCGTTCATGAAGAACGTTTACGGAGAAAAAGATTACAAGTCAGACATTCATCCACTTCAAGAGAATGAACTAATAGAACTAACGACCAATATGCAGAACGGTGTTCCGATTGCGACACCAGTTTTTGATGGAGCGCGAGAAAGCGATATTGCTGAAATGCTGGAGAAGGCTGGTCTGGATACGTCTGGTCAAGTCACTCTTTACGATGGCACTACGGGCGAGCCGTTCGATCGTAAAGTAACTGTCGGCTATATTTACATGCTGAAACTGCATCACTTGGTCGATGATAAAATTCACGCGCGGTCCATTGGTCCGTATTCACTGGTCACGCAACAGCCCCTTGGTGGTAAAGCCCAGTTTGGCGGACAGCGCTTCGGTGAAATGGAAGTTTGGGCATTGGAAGCTTATGGAGCTGCCTACACACTTCAAGAAATGTTGACTGTAAAGTCCGATGACGTGTCTGGCAGAACCAAAGTCTATGAATCCATTGTTCGCGGTGATGATACGTTTGAAGCTGGTATCCCAGAATCTTTCAACGTCTTGGTTAAAGAAATGAGATCACTTTGCTTGGATGTTGAATTAAGCCATAGCGGAACATCGTAAGGGCGTCTTTAGTTTCAGGTGGTGAAGATGAGCTGCTGAAGACTTGATGCAAGACGCACACGAAATAGGAACCCGGCAAGGATGCCCATGGTTCCAAGGAGAACGCAGATGAACGAATTGATGAAAATTTTCGGACAACCGTCTGGTACGGAGTCCTTTGATCAGATCCGAATTTCTATAGCCAGCCCTGAGAAAATTCGCTCGTGGTCTTTCGGTGAAATCAAGAAACCGGAAACCATCAACTATCGGACCTTCAAGCCGGAACGGGATGGTCTATTCTGCGCGCGTATCTTTGGACCCATCAAAGATTATGAGTGCCTGTGCGGTAAATATAAACGCATGAAGTATAAGGGCATTATATGCGAGAAATGTGGTGTCGAAGTTACGCTGTCGAAAGTACGCCGTGACCGAATGGGGCACATTGAGCTCGCGGCCCCAGTCGCACACATTTGGTTTATGAAGTCACTGCCAAGTCGCATTGGTTTGCTTCTGGACATGACCCTTAAAGATCTCGAGCGTGTTTTGTACTTCGAGAGCTATGTTGTCATGGACCCGCGCGTCACTCCGCTTGAGCAAGGCGAATTACTGAACGAAGAGCAGTATCAACGCCTCGTTGATGAGTATGGTGAAGATGGCTTTGAAGTCGGCATCGGTGCGGAAGCTATTCGGGTGATGCTAGAGCAAATTGATCTCGATGAAGAGCGTGACCAATTAAAAGTCGATCTTCGTGAAACGGGTTCAGAAGCAAAACGTAAAAAATACGTCAAGCGCCTTAAGCTCGTTGAGGCGTTCCTGGTTTCTGGCGCGCGTCCGGAATGGATGATTTTGGAAGTTGTTCCTGTTATTCCGCCGGAACTGCGCCCTCTCGTTCCTCTCGATGGCGGCCGTTTCGCGACATCGGATTTAAACGATCTATATCGCCGGGTCATTAACAGAAATAATCGCCTCAAGCGCCTTATTGAACTTCGTGCACCAGACATCATTATCCGTAACGAAAAACGGATGTTGCAAGAATCTGTTGATGCATTGTTTGATAATGGGCGTCGTGGTCGTGCGATTACAGGTGCGAATAAGCGTCCGCTAAAATCTTTGTCTGACATGCTTAAGGGTAAGCAAGGGCGTTTCCGGCAGAACTTGTTGGGTAAGCGTGTCGATTACTCCGGCCGCTCAGTTATCGTTGTTGGACCCGAGTTAAAACTGCATCAGTGCGGTATTCCTAAGAAAATGGCGCTCGAGTTATTCAAGCCTTTTGTGTACTCCAAGTTGGAACTCTACGGCATGGCCACCACGATTAAGGCCGCCAAGCGTATGGTTGAGAAAGAACGTCCCGAAGTCTGGGATATTTTAGAGGAAGTCATCAGAGAGCACCCTGTGCTTCTTAATCGTGCGCCGACGTTGCACCGTCTTGGTATTCAAGCTTTTGAACCGGTGCTTATCGAAGGAAAAGCTATCCAGTTGCACCCGCTTGTTTGTACAGCGTTTAACGCTGACTTCGATGGGGACCAAATGGCCGTGCACGTTCCTCTGTCGCTTGAAGCGCAGTTGGAAGCTCGGGTTCTCATGATGTCCACAAATAATATTCTCAGTCCGGCGAACGGTAAGCCAATTATCGTTCCGACACAGGATATGATTCTTGGGCTTTACTATCTTTCCATGGAGCGTGATGGAGAGTTAGGCGAAGGTATGGTGTTTACTGACCTTGCTGAAATTGAGCATGCACTGCAAACACGTCAGGTCTCGGTCCACGCTAAGATTAAGGCCCGCTATCATACAGTTGATGAAAACGGTGATCCCGTGACGCTGACAGTTGATTCGACTCCTGGGCGCATGATTTTGTCAGAAGAACTGCCGCGTAATCCAAAAGTGCCATTCTCTTTGATCAACAGCTTATTGCGTAAGAAGGATATTCAGGAAGTTATCGACGTTGTTTATCGCCACTGTGGTCAAAAAGAGACGGTTATTTTCTGTGATCACATTATGTCGCTTGGTTTCCGTTATGCCGCGAAAGCAGGCATTTCGTTTGGTAAAGACGATCTGTTGATCCCCGCGACCAAAGACAAGATGGTCAATGACACTGAAAATCAGGTCAAAGTATTTGAACAACAGTATCAAGATGGATTGATCACCCAAGGTGAGAAATACAACAAGGTCGTTGATGCTTGGTCTCACTGCACGGAACGTGTCGCTGAAGCCATGATGGGCGAAATTTCTAAGATGGAAGACGGCAAAGAAATTAATGCTGTGTTCATGATGGCCCACTCTGGTGCTCGTGGTTCTGCGGCCCAGATGAAACAGCTGGCCGGTATGCGTGGGTTGATGGCAAAGCCGTCTGGCGAAATCATTGAAACGCCAATCATCTCCAACTTTAAAGAGGGGCTGACTGTTCTTGAATACTTCAACTCGACTCACGGTGCGCGTAAAGGCTTGGCCGATACGGCTCTGAAGACAGCTAACTCTGGTTACCTGACGCGTCGTCTGGTTGACGTGGCGCAGGACGCGATCATTGTCGAAGACGATTGCGGAACAAAAATCGGTATTGACGCATTACCTCTTATCGAAGGTGGTGACGTTGTTGTGTCTCTTGGCGAGCGTGTGCTGGGGCGCACCGTGCTTGAGGACATCGTTGACCCCGCGTCAGGAGACGTTCTGTTTAAGTCAGGGCATTTGTTGGATGAGGCAGATGTTGAGGTTATAGAAACAGCGAACGTCGAGCGCATTAAAATGCGCTCCCCTCTGACCTGTGAAACGGTTTCTGGCATCTGTGCTAAATGTTACGGTCGTGACTTGTCGCGCGGCACAAGGGTTAATACCGGTGAAGCTGTAGGTGTCATTGCAGCTCAGTCCATCGGTGAGCCAGGAACACAGCTGACCATGCGGACGTTCCACATCGGTGGTGCTGCGCAGCGCGGCGCAGAGCAGTCTGCTATTGAGGCCGCTTTCGACTCTAAAGTGAAGTTGGTTAACAAGAATCTCGTTAAAAACTCCGATAAAGTCGATATCGTAATGTCTCGGAACTGCGAGATTGTGCTTATTGATAGTAATGACCGCGAGCGCGCACGTCACAAAGTGCCTTATGGTGCGAAACTGTTGATTAAAGACAAGCAGGCAGTTTCTAAGGGCGATAAGCTAGCTGAATGGGATCCGTATACGGTTCCTATTATCACTGAAAAGGCAGGTATCGTTCACTATATCGATCTCGTCGAAGGGCTGTCTGTGCGTGAAATCATGGATGAAGCGACGGGCATCTCCTCCAAAGTGGTGGTTGACTGGAAACAGCAACCGCGCGGTTCTGATCTAAAGCCTCGTGTGACTTTACGTGATAAGGCGGCGGATAAAGGTGGTGAGGTCCTTATGCTGGGTAATGGCATGGAAGCGCGCTACTTTATGAGTGTGGATGCTATTTTGTCCGTCGAGGATGGTCAGAAGGTCGATGCTGGTGATGTGCTAGCCCGTATTCCACGTGAAGGCTCCAAGACCCGCGATATTACAGGTGGCTTGCCACGTGTTGCGGAGTTGTTTGAAGCGCGCAAGCCTAAAGACCACGCAATCATTTCTGAAGGCGAGGGGCGTGTTGAGTTTGGTAAGGACTATAAGTCTAAGCGACGAATCGTCGTCAGACCTGATGATGGCGAGCCAGTTGAGTACATGGTGCCGAAGGGTAAGCACCTTGCTGTCCAAGAAGGGGATTACGTTCAAAAAGGCGATGCCTTGCTTGATGGTAATCCCGTTCCTCATGATATTTTGAGGGTTATGGGCATTGAGGCTTTGGCTGATTACCTGATCAAAGAAATTCAGGACGTGTATCGATTGCAAGGCGTTAAGATCAACGACAAGCATATCGAAGTCATTGTTCGTCAGATGCTTCAGAAGGTTGAAATTACAGGCACGGGAGATACCACTTTCCTTGTTGGCGAGTTGGTTGACCGTCTTGAATTCGATACTGAAAATGCGCGGACTAAGGATGATGGAGGTAAGCCAGCTATTGGTCTTCCCGTCCTGCAGGGCATTACAAAAGCAAGTCTGCAAACTCAATCTTTCGTTTCGGCAGCGTCTTTCCAGGAAACGACACGAGTCTTGACCGAAGCTGCGGTTACCGGAAAAGTCGACAGTCTGATTGGGCTTAAAGAAAACGTTATTGTTGGTCGATTGATACCAGCGGGAACCGGAGCTCTGATGAACGAATTGAAGGGCATAGCGGCAGCGCGTGACCTTGAATTGCAGTCAGCTAAAGAAGCTGAGGCCGCAGCAGCTCTTGCTGCAGCAGAAGCTGATGCTGAAGAAGTTGAGGTGCCTGCAGCGCCCGCACAGTGAGCATTTTGCCCCAGTTGAGCGTGTTTATTGTTCAACTGGGGCCTTTTGTTGTTTTAAGTAAAGAAACCCTGAAATGGGCGGATTCTAGGGTTGACGGCAGGTAGAGCCGCCCATATATTCCGCCCCGCTTAATAAGGCGTCCGGTGGTAGACCCTGATGCGGTCTAAACGCGGGCAGCGAAACCTAATTTAGCGTATTTACATAGGCCTTTTTGGCCAAACGAGAACGGTCGGATCACACCGTAGCGCCTTTTGTGCGTACGAGTGTTCCGATTTTGCTTGCTGTCTGTCGGGCTACCTAATCAGCCTTCCGGGCAGTGCTGTTGAACTTGAGTAAAAGGGATCGGGCGAATGCCAACGGTCAACCAAATGGTGCGGAAGGGGCGTACGCGTCCCGTTAAGCGCAATAAAGTCCCTGCTATGCAGGCTTGTCCTCAAAAACGTGGCGTCTGCACGCGTGTCTACACAACAACACCTAAGAAGCCTAACTCAGCGCTTCGTAAGGTGGCGCGTGTGCGTCTCACAAATGGCTTTGAAGTGACGAGCTACATTCCAGGTGAGGGGCATAACCTCCAGGAGCACTCCGTGGTCATGATCCGTGGTGGTCGTGTGAAGGATTTGCCTGGCGTTCGCTATCACATTATTCGCGGCACGTTGGATACGCAGGGGGTGGGGGACCGCCGCCAGCGTAGATCCAAATATGGCGCCAAGCGGCCCAAATAGTGGCTTTGAGTAAGAGGAACATCTGAAATGTCACGCCGTCACGCAGCTGAGAAACGAGAAATTCTTCCGGACGCTAAGTTCGGAGATCTTGTGATCGCCAAATTTATTAACTCCGTCATGCTTCAGGGTAAGAAGTCAACGGCAGAGCATATTGTTTATGATGCCTTGGATAAGATATCGGCCAAGACAGGCCAGGATCCAGTTAAGGTGTTCCATGAAGCCGTTGAGAACATCAAGCCGGCTGTTGAGGTTCGCTCACGCCGCGTAGGTGGTGCGACATATCAGGTGCCTGTTGAGGTTCGTCCCGAGCGCCGTCAAGCATTGGCCTTTCGTTGGTTAGTTTCTTATGCCCGCTCCCGCAGTGAGACCACAATGGTTGATCGCCTGTCTGGCGAGTTGATGGATGCCATGGCTAACCGTGGCGGTGCCGTGAAAAAACGTGAAGATACACATCGTATGGCTGAAGCCAACAAGGCTTTCGCACATTATCGCTGGTAAATTTTTTTTAGAGAATTGAAGAGTAATTAGTAATGTCGTCTACAGACACCCCCCTCGACCGGTACCGTAACATCGGCATCATGGCGCACATTGATGCGGGTAAAACGACGACCACAGAGCGCGTGCTGTATTACACTGGCCGATCCCATAAGATTGGCGAGGTGCATGATGGCAATGCAACTATGGACTGGATGGAGCAAGAGCAGGAGCGCGGCATTACGATTACGTCTGCAGCGACGACCTGTTTTTGGCACGATCATCGCATCAATATCATTGATACGCCTGGCCACGTTGACTTCACCATTGAGGTGGAGCGGTCTCTGCGTGTTTTGGATGGTGCGGTATGCGTTTTTGACTCTGTTGCTGGTGTTGAGCCGCAATCAGAAACGGTTTGGCGTCAGGCAGACAAATATAAGGTTCCACGTATTTGCTTTGTGAATAAAATGGACCGGATGGGCGCTGACTTTGATCGCTGCGTTCGTATGATGGTTGATCGTCTTGCTGCAAAACCATTGATTTTGAATTTCCCCATCGGCTCTGAGGCAGAGTTTGAGGGGGTTGTTGATCTTATCCGCATGAAGGCGATCGTCTGGAAAGGCGAAGATCTCGGCGCAGAATATGATTACATCGATATTCCAGCTGAACTGCAGGATCGAGCTAACGAATTGCGTGAAGTCTTGCTGGAAACGGCTGTTGAATCAGATGATGCGGCTATGGAAGCCTATCTTGAAGGTAATGAGCCGGACGAAGCAACCTTGAAGGCGTGTATTCGCAAGGGGGCAATTGCTCGAGTCTTTGTGCCTGTGCTCTGTGGCTCAGCTTTTAAAAATAAAGGTGTTCAGCCGCTTCTTGATGCTGTTGTTGATTATCTTCCATCCCCGCTGGACTTGCCTCCTATTGATGGATTGCTGCCCGACAGTGAAGAAGAAAAGGTCGTCGTTCGCCATTCTGATCCCAATGAGCCGTTTTCCGCTTTGGCATTCAAGATTATGAATGATCCGTTTGTGGGCTCCCTCACCTTTATTCGTGTTTACTCAGGTAAAGTTGCCAGTGGTGCTTTTGTTCTGAACACGGTCAAGGGTAAAAAAGAACGTATTGGGCGTATGTTGCTGATGCATTCTAATAACCGTGAAGAAATTAAAGAATGCACAGCTGGCGACATTGTGGCTTTGGTCGGAATGAAGGACACCACAACGGGTGATACGCTGAGTGACACAATAGACCCGGTTATTCTAGAGCGTATGGAATTTCCTGAGCCGGTTATCGAAGTCGCTGTCGAACCAAAAACAAAATCTGATGTTGAGAAGATGGGTATGGCTTTGGCGCGTTTGGCTGCTGAAGATCCGTCTTTCCGAGTTTCGTCGGATGAAGAAAGTGGTCAGACCATCATTAAAGGTATGGGCGAACTTCATCTTGAGATCTTGGTTGATCGCATGCGTCGTGAGTTTAAGGTTGAGGCCAACGTTGGTGCCCCTCAAGTGGCCTATCGTGAGAGCATCTCTAAGGAATTCGATTGCGACTACACGCATAAGAAGCAGTCTGGTGGTAGTGGTCAGTTTGCCCGCGTAAAAATCAAGTTTGAACCACTTGAGCCTGGCTCACCGAACACATTCGCTAACACTGTTACAGGCGGTAATGTGCCTAAAGAGTATATCCCTGGCGTTGAGAAAGGGATTATGGCGCAGTTGGAAAGCGGTGTTATTGCTGGCTTCCCAATGACGGCGGTTAAGGCCACGCTCTATGATGGCGGTTATCACGATGTTGACTCGTCCGTTATGGCGTTTGAGATCGCTGGGCGTGCGGCCGTTCGTGAAGGATTGCCGCAAGCGGGTCCGAAGCTACTTGAGCCTGTGATGAAGGTCGAAGTTGTTACACCAGAAGACTATATGGGCGATATCATTGGCGATTTGAATAGTCGTCGCGGCAACGTTGGCGGTATGGATCAACGTGGTAACGCCCGTGTCATTGACGCCATGGTTCCGTTGGCAAACATGTTTGGGTATGTGAACACCCTCCGGTCCATGAGTCAGGGGCGGGCGCAGTTCTCAATGGTATTCGATCACTATGAACAAGTTCCGAACAATGTGTCGGATGAGATTAAGGCCAAGATGGCCGGATAACCTGATGGGTTATCTTGAAGGACGAAGAGGCAGAAAGGGTTAGCCATGTCGAAGCAGAAGTTTGAGCGTACGAAGCCGCACTGTAACATAGGAACGATTGGTCACGTTGACCATGGTAAGACGACGTTGACAGCAGCGATTACGAAGGTGTTGGCGGAAGCTGGAGGGGCGACGTTTACGGC
>JAVKEJ010000057.1:0-1904 GCA_040221475.1 Rhodospirillaceae bacterium
GAGCTAACGTCTGACTCGACAGCGCTGGTTAAAATCTACGACCAAATGGGAGGTGCTGGCTGGAGTAGTTCAGGGAACTGGAAGGTAAGCCAGGTGAGAGGCTGGGCAGGCGTAGCAGTAACAAATAGCCGGGTGAGCGCACTCAACCTTGCCTCTAATAATGTGACGGGCACCTTCCCAACGCTGACGGGCACCGAGTTGAATGCACTACAGCAGCTGGACCTGGCCAATAACCAGGTCACGCTGGTGCCCGACAACACTAACCTGGCAGCACTGTCAGTATTGGATCTGTCTTCCAATCAACTGGACTTTGGTTCCCTGGAGCAGTTTGCAGGGGTAACGACGTTTAGCTACTCACCGCAGGGCGATATTTTCGCAGCTACTGACCTGCTTCAGGAAAGAGGCGAGTCATTGACACTTGATCGCACCAGCCCTGGCGCATCGAACCTTTATCAATGGTATAAAAACGGAACCACCATCGATGGAGCCACCGCAGCGGCGTATACAATCGCCTTTCCCACATTTGCTGAAGAAGGGAGCTACACCGTCGAAGTACGCAATAGCTTGCTACCCAACCTTACGTTGAACACATTGCCTATTACACTTCGGGTAAGCTCATTGGAACGAGACAGGCTGGTACTGACCGAGCTTTATACCCTAACGGCTGGCGACAGCTGGACAAACAAAACCAATTGGAACACGGCTGACATCACTAGCTGGTTTGGCATCACAGTAGAGAACGACCGTGTTACAGGTATTACCCTTCCGTCGAACAACCTTGCTGGTGATGTACCCGCTGGTCTGGGCGACATGAGGAGACTTACAGTGATTGATTTGAATGACAATGAGATAAGCAGCTTGCCAGCGCTAACCAACATCATACAGCTCAACACCCTTGACGTTAGAAACAACCGGCTTCAGTTTGACGACCTTGAGCCTAACATAGGCATAGCGAGTATGACCTATGCACCTCAGAAGCTTACCGGCCAGGCCAGAGACGAAAAGATAGCAGTGAACACAGAAGTAACAGTAGAGGTGCCAGTTGGTGGGACGGCTAATAGCTACCAGTGGTATCGCAATGGATCATCGATAGCCGCAGGAACCAGCAGCACCTATCAGCTAGGGCCAATAAGGTATGAGAACATGGGAAGCTATGAGCTGGAGATAACCAATAGCAAAGTAGCTGGCCTCAGCTTGCGAAGCGAAGTACAAAGAGTTCTTGCCACTGCCGCCATTACAGGCACGACAACAGACCTGAACGAATTAAGAGTTAGCGGCGTAACAGGCGCATTGTTAGGAGTAAAAGAAGGAGCTTATGATACGACAGGTTTATACACCAGCAGCGATAATGGCGTGTTTACAATCAACAGTGTGATATTGGGAGACTATCTTTTGTACGGAGAGCAGGACAAACAAGTATACATCCCGAGCTACTACCGGAGCACGATCGACTGGGTGTTTGCCGACCTGATCCAACTAAGAGACAATAGTGGAGACCTGGCGTTAACGCTGGTTAACGTACCGAGGGAGTTGACCCCGGCGGATGGAGACAACACGTTCAAAGGTCTTTTTGAATCGGACTTTGGGGACACTGGGGGCAGGGTTCTTGACCGCAGCCGAGTGCAGGGAGCCGGGGTGAGTGTGAGCCGTTCCCGGTTCAGAGCGAAAGACAACGAAGATGAGTATGAACTGATCGCCTATGTTCAAACCGATGAAACGGGTCAGTTTGAGATGAACAACCTGCCCGACGGGGACTATCGTGTCAACATACAGTATCCGGGCATCCCGATGGATCCGACCTCATTTGTGGACTTCCAGTTGGGGGGCGGCACAGGTGTTGAGCAGAACAGCATCCGTATCAATGCGTTGGCTACTCCTACCAGCATTGTGGTGACCAAGGTGGA
>JAVKEJ010000058.1:0-659988 GCA_040221475.1 Rhodospirillaceae bacterium
GAACCTGAGCCGGAACCTGAGCCGGAACCTGAGCCGGAACCTGAGCCGGAACCTGAGCCGGAACCTGAGCCGGAACCTGAGCCGGAACCTGAGCCGGAACCTGAGCCGGAACCTGAGCCGGAACCTGAGCCGTTAACAACGGCTGACTCAGCCCCTGAACCAGTGCAAGAGCTAATACAACACCAGAACCCGAAACTTGAGCCCGAGGATAATAAGCCGTCTGATGAAGCACCAGAACTCGCACATCTGTCTGACTCCAAACATGAGTTAGAAACACTTTCGGAACCAGACACAAATCCCCTGGCAAAGGTCAAAAACCCAGCTACCATCAGCAGCGATCAAAAGGAGCCATCTGATTCAATGGCCCAAGCAAAAGACGAAACCAAAATTTCCGCACAAGAAACGGAGCGAAACGTGCAAGATCAACCCGCACCAGATGCACCGCAACAAGACCGAGCAAAGCTAGACCCTCTTAAGACGGGCAGAACAGCACAGTTGATGGCGGAAGATGCAGCAGACCTACGGTCTCAAACCAGCCGCACGCAGAGTCAGCGAAAATCGAAAAAGAACGCTGATGTTGATGTGGATCCGATACCTGACGCGCCCATTCCATCAAGGACCGAGCGGGGGCCAGCTCAACCAAGGCAAACAGCGAAGCCGTCCAACAGCTTTGGCCGGTTTATCACGACCGTCATAGTGCTTATTGTTGTGATTGCCGGGTTATTTGGCACCATGCCCTGGTGGTACGGTCGCATGCCAATGCTGGTGCAAGGGTGGGTTCCCGAACAACTGCGGCCACCAAGCAGTCAAGTCTCAGCTTCGGTGACACAAGATATCATGGCCCTGCAACAGAGATTGGCGACGACAGAAACAGAGATCGCCGCACTGCAGAGAACGGTTCAGTCCACACCGGCGACCGTACCGCTAGACACCTCTGCAACAGATTCGATTATAGCCGACCTGCAACAACGCCTCAGGAACATTGAGACGCAAGCTAACGTCACACCGACAGAAACAATCGGCGCAAACATCTCCGCCGAGTCTGTAACCGCACTGAGCAACGCGGTTACCACTCAAGCTCAACAACTGGCGACGGTTACGGCTAGAATTGCAACTGTGGAGGCTGCGTTAGGAAATGCAACCACTCTGGAAGACGTCTCAACACGCGTGGCAAGGCTGGAAGATCGCAGTGCTGATGCAGCAACGGTGCTAACTTTGGCGGCCAGAATCACACAGGTTGAAGCAGCGGCCAGCACCTTAGTTAATGAGCAATCCAGCGCGATTGGCCTCCTGCTCTCCGTGTCGCAATTACAAGATGCCGTTTCTAACGGTCGCCCTTACGGATTAGAACTGGAAACCGTTAACGCATTTGCTGCAAAGGCCGAACGGGTTGCGTTTGAGACAACAGCACTCACCGCGCATCAAAACAGCGGCGTCGCAACGCGGGCAGAAATAAAAGACCGCTTTGATCGTATCGCGCCGGCGGTTGTGCGCGCAGACCTGCTGCCCACAAACTCAGCCTCTTGGATTCAACGCGCGGTGGACCAGGTCTTGTCGTTGGTCAACGTCCGGCGGCTGGAAGATGATGGCAGCGCAACCGTTGGTGCCGTTATAAACCGCATTCAAAGCGCGTTAGACGAGGGAGATTTCTTAGCCGCAGTCGCCACAGCAGAGGAGTTAAGTGGCCTATCGGGCGATACGCTGGCCCCATGGCTGAAGGATGCGCAAGTCCTGGTCGCCGCTGAGACAGCCGTTCGTGACCTGACCACCAAAGCGATCGCGCACATGAATTCGGGACGAGATATCACGACCCCCCGTGCGCAAACGGAAAACTAGACGATGGTAAAAGTTATCCTCTACGTCTTTGGACTCACCATTGCCGTCGCGATTGCTGTCTGGCTTGCAAACCAGCCGGGCAGCGTCACAGTGGACTGGTTGGGATGGCGCATTAACACCTCAGTTGCCGTTCTGTTTGTGATGATTATTACTCTACTGATTATTGGGGCCTTTCTCCTTCGGGCCTGGAGTGTTTTGGTAGGCGCGGGAAGAGCATTCAAAGAGTCTCGCAAAGATAAACGCCTCAACCGTGCTCTTGCGGCTTTGGCCGCAGGGTTTGCTGCGGTCAGAGGAGAGGATAAAGCCAGCGCTCAAAAAGCCGTTCGAGATGCTTCAGCGGCTCTAGGGGAGCATCAAGCTGTGCGTCTTCTCGAAGAGCAAACGGCCTTGATGATGGGCGACGCCAATCGAGCCTCGTCGGAGGCGCGGGAATTATTGACCGACCCCACCACTGAACTTGCTGCGTTACGTGATCTTACAGAGACGGCAAAAGCTTCAGGGGATTTTGAGGGCGCTCTAAGCCAAGCACAGCGGGCTTTAAGCCGGAAAAATCCGCCGCGCTGGGCCGTTAAATCCGTGCTGAACCTCCAAATTGCGCTGGCGCGCTGGCAAGAGGCCGCGGCAACTGCAGAACGCAAAGACCTAGAAAGCGTCTTCTCTATCGCAGATGTACCGCGTCTTAAGGCCGCCATTTACACCCACGCTGCTGCTGCAGCGCTTGCCAACCAAGACTTCAACCTGGCGATTAAGTTGGCGCGCCAAGCCCTGACCGCAGATGCTATCCATTCGCCCGCCGCGGCCGTCCTTGCGCGCGCTCTGAATGCGACTGGCAAAGGTAAAAAAGCTGCGGCAGAACTCGAAAAGTCTTGGGCGCTTAGCCCACACCCTTCAGTGCTTGCGGCCTACATAGAATTGGCCCCCGGAGAATCGGCCCTAGCGCGGGCCAGCCGCGTTGAAGCTCTGGTTTCAGGCAACGCGGAGCACCCTGAAAGCCGCCTGGCTACGGCTGAAAGCTCATTTAAGGCAGAGCTTTGGGGTCAGGCACGCAGTCGACTTGAGCCGCTATTAGATCAAACAGCGGCGGCGCCTCATCGCTCACGTGCTGCGGCCCTCATGGCTCAGGTTGAACTCGGCGAAAACGGTGACACGAAGGCCGCTACACAATACTTGGTCTTAGCGCTTGAATCAAAACCCGGAAAAAACGACGTGCAGCCACCGGCAAGTGCAGCAGACCTTTTGACGCCATCGTATTCACTTAGCCCGTAGTCATCATCGACAAGGGTAACACGCTATCACTCATCACAGGATAGCGACCACGCGGGCTAAATAATTGATAGTGCCACCACTCGTTTCGAAAAAAGTCCCATCCAGCTGCTGTCATAAGGCCCAGCAAAACTGCACGATTACGTTGGGCTGTGACTGAAATATTCAAGCTGCCGTGATGTGATTTGAGCGTGAAATCATCAAAGGGTGTGCCCATATCCAACTCCGTGCCATTCTGGTCAACAAGTGTCAGGTCTATGGCAGCACCCATGGAGTGCGGTGACCCACGCCGGGGGTCTGCTAAAAAATCTGGATCAGGCGTATGCTCCCATAAAACCCACTGTGCTTCAGACGGGCGAAACGCATCGAATATTTTCAACTTCAGTCCAAGCGGCCTCGCCAAATCAATAGCGTTGGCCAAGAGTTCAGCCGCATCTGCGTGCAGATAACAGCCCGCACGAGCATAGATTTCTCGGCCTGTGAAGTTTTTCGGCGTTGCGTAAGCGATATCAAGATCGACATCGAAGTGAGAGGGCGTGATTTCAACAAGCATGGGACACTATTCTCTGGATTGGCGAATGGCACATACTACCCTATTTTCCCTCAACACATGACCTAGAGGAAAGATCTATGCGGGTTTTAGCCTTTGATACGTCCATGTCAGCGTGTTCTGTTGCCGTCTGGCAAGACAACGAGGTGCTTTCAGAAACCACCGAGATGATGGTGCATGGGCAAGCTGAGGCGCTTCTGCCCGCGATTGAACATGCCTTAAAGGTCAGCGCCATAACGTATGCCGACTTAGATCGGGTGGCCGTGACTGTAGGTCCCGGTTCATTTACTGGCGTGCGGGTCGGTTTGGCGACCGCGCGCGGATTAGGGGCTGCCACAGGCCTCCCTGTTATGGGCATCCGGACGACTGAGGTGATCGCAACGCAAGCCCGGCAAGGAACAAACAAAGCAATCGCCGTGGTGATTGATGCGCGGCGGGCAGAAGTTTACCTGCATTGTTTTCATAATAACGGCCAGCAAATTATGGGCCCGGCCTGCTTGCTGCCCGAAGATGCAGCGGCGCAGCTAGAGCGCGACAACTGGGTGATCGCTGGTGACGCTGCAAAACTCGTTTCAAGCCACATGAAACAACATCACGACATCGCTGATGTGAAGAGTGTAAACGTTTTGACCCTGGCCGCCATGGTCGCAGATCGGGCAGTTCCAGAAGTGGGGCCACGTCCAGTTTATATTCGACCACCAGACGCCGTTATACCTCGCAACGGCGGGCAACTCAGACCATGAGTAACGCGGCCTTCCTGGCAAAGGCCAGATTATGACCCCTCATTTCATCTCGATTGATTATAATCATGTTGAAGTGTTGGCCGCGCTTCACCACAACGCGTTTGACATGTCATGGCGAAAAGACTCTTTTGCCGATTTGTTGAGCCATCCTGGGACCTATGGGTGGATCGCCTGCGACAAAAATCCACTTGGGTTCATTCTCTGCCGCAGCGTTGCTGATGAATCTGAAATCCTCACCCTGGCCGTTGCAAAAACAAACCGGCGCTTAGGCTTGGGCACATGCCTTCTGGCTGCGACGATAGACAGAGAACAGGCACAAGGATCGGAAGGTATGCATTTGGAAGTTGCTGCCGATAATACCGCCGCACGGGCACTCTACGAAAAAGCTGGGTTTCACATCTCAGGAAAACGCAAAGGGTATTACGCAAGAAACGGCGATGCCGTTGATGCAATTCTGATGTATAAATCATTTAACAGAGCTTAGAAACTGACAATATTCAATAACTCAAGCCTTAATTAAAGAATGTTTTTTGATTTATGAGATCTAATAGTTTTTATTTATTTAAATATAAGTAGAAAAATCACTTTTTTACTTATTGATCTATATCTTTGGGACTTTTATATCTCACCTTCTGAAAGTCTATTGAAAGGCGTAACCTCATAATGACAGAAACGCGCACGTCAACAGATTCGGACGTCCTAGCTTGGACAAGTGAGATCGTAGCCGCTTACGTGGCCCATAACACCGTTGCACAAGATGACCTTGCAGGACTCATTATGAATGTGCACGCAACTCTCGCAAGGATCGGCTCAAATATCGAAAGCCCAGTTCTTCCAGAACCAGCTGTGAGCATAAAAAAGTCGATCACTCCAGATTACATCGTCTGCCTGGAAGATGGAAAAAAGCTCAAGATGCTCAAACGGCATCTCAATACAGCGTATGGAATGTCTCCTGAGGATTACCGGCAACGATGGGGGCTTGCGCCAGACTACCCAATGGTGGCCCCAAATTACGCTAAACATCGGTCATCATTGGCTAAGAAAATAGGTCTGGGCACGAATCCTGAGGCCAAAAAAGGCAAGGCGAGGAAATAACCTCGCAGAAAATCCGTAAATAACTGTCGAGCTTTTCTTTTCACCGACCAGCCTTGTGGCTAGACTGCACTTAGGCAACCGGTAAAGTAGCCTTGAAAGCGAATTATCGATGCCTACTTACAAAGAGACCCTCAACCGCGCGCTCAAATTATGAACACTGAAGCCTCAGCTATAGAACTTCGATGCGTCGAGCAGGGCATGAAAATGACCGAGCAGCGGCGTGTCATCGCGCGCATTTTATCCGCAGCCGACGACCATCCCGACGTTGAGGAGGTCCATCGCCGCTCCGCCGAAGAAGATTCAAGAATTAGCATTGCAACCGTCTATCGCACCATGCGCCTGTTTGAAGAAGCTGGCATAGTCGCCAGGCATGATTTTGGTGATGGGCGGGCGCGTTATGAAGAATCACCATCCACTCATCATGATCACCTGATCGATATTAGGTCAGGAGATGTCATTGAGTTTCGCAATGAAGAGATTGAGCGACTGCAAAAAGAAGTCGCTAAAAAACATGGCTATAAATTGGTCAATCATCGCCTTGAACTTTATGCTGTGCCTGACGATACAACAGAAACGTCTTAGACGCTCACAAACTGGCTGATATCGAAAATGCCAGAGACACGAAACCGTCATATCTTCTGTCGAAAAACGTCACGCGACATAACTTAGTGTGTTCTGGTATATTACCTACTAGAGAAGGTCTTCTTCATCCTGACCGGACGAGTACCAAATGGGCGTATTTAAGCCTGTCATCTCTGGAAACCAAATTATTCGATTGGCCGCAAGCCGTTCTGAAATCGAAGCCGCACAGCGTTTGCGATATCGCGTTTTCTATGAAGAAATGGGTGCCCACCCCATGCCAGAAATGGCAGCGCGTGGATCAGACTTCGATAGATTTGATGAGGTATGCGACCACCTGATTGTTATTGATCGCAGCAATCCCCATGAGTCCAATGTCGTTGGCACATACCGGTTTATGCGACGGAGCCATGCAGATGCTGCAGGCGGATTTTATTCCGCCGATGAGTATGATTTATCTCCGCTGAGATCCAACGGTGGTGAAATTATGGAGTTGGGTCGCAGTTGCGTTGAGCCCTCATTTAGAACTCGGCACACCATGCAACTGCTTTGGCGCGGTATTGCCGAATATATTGTGACGCATGATATTGATCTGATGTTTGGTTGCGCGAGTTTTTCAGGGACAGATATATCAGCAATCGCAGAACCTTTGTCTTATCTTTATTACAACCATCTTGCGCCTGATGACTTAAGGCCCAGAGCCGTTGAGAGGCGCTACTGTTCTCTCAAGCAAACATCGGTTGATCTTATTGACCCTAAAAAAGCCCTTGCCCAACTGCCGCCTTTAATAAAAGGCTATTTGCGCTTAGGAGCGTTTGTTGGTGATGGCGCAGTGATAGACCATCAATTCAACACGACAGATGTTTGCATCGTTGTGCAGACAGACCGGATCGCAGACAGATACGCGAACCACTACGCCCTCGAAAATCGCACCCAAGAGTCAGCTCTTAGGAAAGCTTCTTGACCGCTGCTGCGATTACGTTGCCAACCGCTGGCGGCGGAAAACTGCTCGCCATCTTTAGAGTGATCGCTTTTGTACCTTGGACATTAGGAGCTCTGATCACTCGCCTTATCGTCTGGCCCCTTGGCATACAAACCGCCCCACTGCGCGTCGCATATTATCGCGGATTGTGCAAAATTCTCGGAATTGAAGTTGTTACCCACGGATTGCCACAAACCCAGCGGCCATTGCTGATCGCCAGCAATCACATCTCTTACCTCGATATCATCGCCTACGGCGCGGTCGCTGAACTAGAATTCGTTTCAAAAGCAGAAGTGGCACAGTGGCCTGTGATTGGCGGCTTGGCTAAATTGGCAGATACCGTGTTTATCGATCGGCGGCGGAGCAAGGCCCTTGCAGCGCGTCAAGACATGGCGCACCGGCTCAATGCAGATCGCATGCTATTGTTTTTTCCGGAGGCCACTTCCGGAGACGGGAATAGGCCGCTGCCCTTTAAGAGCGCCTTATTTACCGTCGCTGACGCCATGAATGGCGAAAAAAAGGTTATGATTCAACCTTCTGTCATTGCCTACACACGCCTGAATGGCTTGCCAACGGGGGTCGGGTGGCGTTCGTTTTTCGCATGGTACGGCGACATGTCACTTTCCAGTCACGTTTGGCGCTTTTTGCAACTTGGCCGCACCACAATCGAGATCGCCTTTTTGCCCCCACTTTTAATGTCAGAAAATATGGATCGCAGGTCTATTGCCCAAACAACAGAATTGGCTGTTCGATCAGGTTTTGCACGGTTGGTGTCTGGACGACCCCTTGCATAACAATAACTTCAGGCTTTGCCTTCCCAACGGCGAGGCGGTATAGAGCAGTTCTATGCCTGCTGACCAACTCCCCAACTTATCCGGCACGCCGCTGCGCCGAAAAAAGCTATTCATCAAGACTTATGGATGTCAGATGAATGTTTATGACTCTGCCCGTATGGTCGATGTGCTTGCACCACTCGGATACGAGCAAAGCGACACACCTGAAGGGGCAGATTTGGTTGTTCTCAACACCTGCCATATTCGAGAGAAAGCCGCTGAAAAGCTATTTTCGGATTTAGGGCGCATAAGACCCTTAAAAACAGACCGGGAAGCTGGCAAAGACCCGATGTTGATCGCCGTTGCCGGATGCGTCGCACAAGCCGAAGGGAAGGCGCTGGTTAAACGTGCGCCTTATGTGGATATCGTTCTCGGGCCACAGACCACACATAGATTGCCAGAATTGATTGCCCGCGCTCATCGCAGCGCCGGGGCCGTGCTGGATACAGACTTCCCGGTGGATACCAAGTTTGACCATTTACCGCCGCCCCGCGCCGACGGACCCACAGCATTTTTATCGGTCCAAGAAGGCTGTGATAAATTCTGTACGTTCTGCGTTGTCCCGTACACCCGCGGCGCGGAATATTCGCGTCCTGCAAATGCCGTGATTGAAGAGGCGCGTGGATTGGTCCGCGAGGGCGTTCGTGAAATCACCCTGCTGGGGCAGAACGTTAATGCTTATCATGGTGAAATGGACAAAGGGACATGGTCACTGGCACGGCTGATTCGGGCTTTGGCGGAGATCGACGGCCTGGACCGGATTCGATATACGACATCTCATCCGCGCGACATGGATGATGATCTTATTGATGCACATGCAACGGTACCTGCGCTTATGCCTTACCTTCATCTTCCTGTTCAGTCCGGGTCCAACAGCATTCTCAGCGCCATGAATCGTGGCCATACACGAGACGATTATTATCGGATTATTGAGCGCCTTCGCTCAGAACGGCCAGATCTTGCTTTGTCCTCTGATTTCATCGTTGGATTTCCTGGTGAGACTGATGCAGACTTCGCAGACACCATGACTTTGATCGATGATATTCAATTCGCCCAGGCGTTTTCGTTTAAATACAGCAGCCGCCCTGGCACGCCGGCCGCCGAAAACGGAGATCAAGTGCCTGAAGACATAAAATCTGCGCGGCTTACGGCATTACAATCCTTAATTGCCCAGCAGCAAAAAGCTTTTAACACAGCCTGTATTGGTCAAACACTACCCGTACTGCTAACCGGACCGGGTCGCCATGACGGTCAAATGATTGGCCGTAGCCCATACCTACAACCCATACATCTTGATGCCCCGGAAACATCTCAGGGTATGATCGTGATGGCAGAGATAGAAGCCTCAATTTCGAATAGTTTATCTGCGTCGATTGTTAAGTCCCCAACAGCGTTCTCATCTCAGTCTGAGACAACCAAGGTATCCGCGCATTGAAAGAGTCAAACGCAAGTGTGACATGTAAGTTCGACGACAATGGACTTATTCAACAACTGTACGGCCCGAACAATACATTCCTGGATCAAATAGAGAGTCGATTAGGCGTTACGCTTCACACCCGTGGCAATACGGTCACGATTGAAGGGCAAAGCAAAACCGCTGAAATGGCGCGCCAAGCTTTGGAAAGTCTGTACGGTCGACTTGAGGCGGGGCACGTTATTGACAAAGGAGACGTCGATGGTGCGGCACGTTTAGCAGAGGGGGGGCAACCGTCTGCAGCAAACCAGGACGAATTGGCCATCCGCACCAGCAAACGACACGTGCGGCCTCGGTCCTCAGGGCAAGCTGCCTTTTTTGACGCGCTACAAAAAAAAGAGATGGTCTTTGCCCTGGGTCCGGCGGGAACAGGAAAAACCTATATCGCCGTCGCCAAAGCCGTTGAAATGAAACTGGCCGGTCAAGTGGATAGAATCATCCTATCGCGACCAGCCGTAGAAGCCGGAGAAAGGCTCGGATTCCTTCCGGGCGACATGCGTGACAAAATTGATCCCTATCTGCGGCCCTTGTACGACGCATTGTATGACATGATGCCTGGCGACTTGGTGGTAAAACTATTGGCATCCGGCGAGATTGAGGTTGCCCCTCTGGCTTTTATGCGTGGTCGAACATTATCAAACGCCTTCGTGATCTTAGATGAAGCGCAGAACACAACACCGGTTCAAATGAAAATGTTTTTGACCCGCATGGGGGAAAATTCACGCATCGTCGTGACTGGAGATGTAAGCCAGATCGACTTGCCGTTGGGCGTAAAGTCCGGACTAAAAGATTCTCTCGATATTCTTGAGGGTATTGATGAAATTGGCCGGGTAACCTTCTCTCAC
Source organism: Rhodospirillaceae bacterium (assembly GCA_040221475.1). GTDB lineage: Bacteria > Pseudomonadota > Alphaproteobacteria > Rhodospirillales > Rhodospirillaceae > WLXB01. The sequence continues at coordinate 10,201 of JAVKEJ010000058.1, forward strand.
AAAGATGTCGTTCGACATGGCTTGGTGACCCGCATCGTCACCGCGTATGACGCGCGTGACTCAAAGCTGAATGTTAAACCCCCAGAAAACAGCGGTGGAACATCTGTTGGAAACCGGGAGCGTAAATCGACGCCATGACAGCGGCAAGATTGCGAACTGTTGTGCGCATAGACACAGAAAACTGGCGTTCTGGCATTCCCAAAGCCGAAATACTATGCCGTAAAGCGGCGCGCAGCGCCTGGTCTCTCGGACGCAAAGCCTTAGATCCCGTCCACATTTTATTCAAACCTTTGATCAGTCCCGTTGAAGTCAGCATTCTGCTTAGCGATGACGATACGATTAAAGCGCTGAATAAAGAACATCTTGGCAAAGACAAACCAACCAACGTTTTGTCCTTTCCGGGCGACCTGGAAACCCCAGACCCTAGATCTGAAGTCCTCCTGGGAGATATTATTTTAGCTTGGCAAACAGTGTACTCAGAGGCAAACAGAGACCACAAGAAAACAGACGCGCATATGATGCATTTGGTGATTCATGGCGTTCTTCATCTTTTGGGGTATGATCATGAGTGTGAGGATGACGCAACGATAATGGAACGTTTGGAAATAGAGTGCATGGCCCAGCTCGGCTTGCCTGATCCCTATACGACCAATAGCAAAAGCAATGACTGAGACAACACGATCAGAGATTGAGCGTAATGGCGACGATACACATGCGTCATTTTTCCAACGGTTACGCTCATGGCTGCCGCTAGGGAATTCAGATACGGGTTCGGTTAGAGACGTGATTGAGGAGCTGATCGAAGATCAGCCCGACACCGATGACGCCATTGACGAACACGAACGCGCCCTTCTCTCAAACGTCTTGAAGCAGCGCCACGCCACTGTAGAAAGAATTATGGTTCCACGGGCAGATATCGTCTCTGTGGAATTAGAAACACCTGTGGTTGATGTCGTCGCCCTGCTGGTTGAGCAGGGTCATTCGAGAGTCCCTGTTTACCGAGGATCATTGGATGAAGTTGTTGGTATGGTGCATATCAAAGACCTCGCCGGAGCGATTTTAGGAGAGAATTCCTCGGTTGAAGCGGCAGCGCACTTATCCAAGCCAATGCGGCGCGTTATTTTTGCAGCACCCAGCGCCCGAGTGCTGGATTTGCTTTTAGAAATGCGTATGAAGCGCACCCATATGGCTATGGTGGTCGACGAATATGGTGGTATCGACGGGCTTGTTACAATTGAGGATTTGGTGGAGCAAATCGTCGGAGATATCGCTGATGAGCACGACGAGGATACAGATCTGGAATTGACAGATCGTGCCGACGGCACTGTGATCGCAGATGCACGTGTCACGTTGGCTGACTTTGTTGCGCGCTACGGGAATGTCTTCACTGACGAAGAAATGCATGAGTACGACACGCTAGGTGGACTTGTTTTTCGACTTGCTGGGCGCGTCCCCAGTCGGGGAGAGTTGGTCGCCCACGAAAATGGTGTTGAGTTCGAAATCGCCGATGCTGACCCGCGTCGTATTCGCCGATTGAGGATACGCAACATCCCTTCCATAGATTGAGTGAACGTGACTTCTTGGGCGACGGCGCCTCTTCACCTGTTACAGACAGCCCACCCAGCGCTTAGAGCTGGGCTTGCCTGTGGCCTTGGAGCCCTTGCGACCTTAGCGATGCCGCCGTGGCATATTTGGCCTGTGTTGTGGGTCTCACTTCCCCTGTTTCTTTTTTTAGTCCAAAGCGCCAAGACATATCGTGGTGCCTTCCTCATCGGATGGGCGTTTGGGCTTGGCCATTTCACGACTGGCTTCGGATGGATTGGCAACGCCTTTTTTGTAGATGCAGAGACCTTTGCCGCGCTCGCTGTTCCCGCAATCGGAGCCCTTGCAGCGGGGTTTGCTCTGTACACAGGGATCGTCGCCCTCGTCACCAGAGTCGTGATTATTGGAACAACACAGACGAGTCGAGCCTCAAGCCTTCTGCAAACAACATGTCGGCTATGGGTTTTCGCAATCATCTGGACATTCATTGAATGGTGGCGTGGCTGGTTCCTAACCGGTTTTCCATGGAATCCAATTGGGAGCAGCTGGACGGACGTTTCAACTGTTCTTCAAAGCGTCAGCGTGATGGGTGTCTATGGGCTCTCTTTTGTGACGGTCCTGGCCGCTTCTGCCAGCCTGCTATTAATAGACAATACGAGGCAAATGACGCGATGGCTCATCATCGCACTCTGCCATGCACCACTGATAGCCTCAGCAGTTTATGGTGCCGCCCGCCTTGACCAAACTAACGATACATCAGTCCCCGATGTCAGATTGCGATTGGTGCAACCCAATATTGCCCAAGTGGACAAGTGGCTTCCGGGTTTAAGAGAAAAACACTTATACGAACAAGTTCGGATGAGCACCGAAAATGCGGTCGGAATAACCCATGTATTATGGGCCGAAACAGCCGTGCCGTTTCCTTTAAATCTTGCAGACAGCGCATTGCAAGTAACAGCCCAGGCAGCGCCACCCTCAGGTCTGGTTTTAACAGGAGCGCCGCGGATTGAAGGTCAGGGAACAACGCGCACAGCCTACAATAGTTTTTTTGCTGTTGAGCGCAGCGGTAAAATTGCTGCCGTTTACGACAAGTCTCACCTTGTACCCTTTGGAGAGTACACGCCGCTTCAGAACCTAATTCCTATTCCACAATTCACGGGGGGAATAGGATTCACTCCTGGCTTAGGTAAAGTGACCATAGCCTTGCCGGGATTGCCGGCATTTAGCCCTTTGATTTGTTACGAGATCGTGTTCCCCGGCGCCGTGACCAATCCGGAAAAGAGGCCAAAATGGCTCTTTAACCTGACCAACGATGCTTGGTTCGGTTCCTCAAGTGGACCTTATCAGCATATCGCAACCGCTCAGATGAGGGCTGTTGAAGAAGGTTTGCCGGTGGTGCGCGTCGCCAATACAGGGATCAGCGCTGTTATAGATGGATATGGTCGGATTCGCTCTAGCCTGCCTTTAGGGCAGAAGGGTGTGCTGGACAGTCCGCTACCAGCAGATCTTGCGCCAACGCCATTTTCTCGGTTCGGGCACTCTCCAACATTGATCATCATAATCCTGAGTGGATTCTTAGCCTTATTCATCTCTCGGCATGATCTGCAAAAATACAGGGTTAATGTCGAACTTTAGACATTTCTGCGCACCAGCAGCCAAAAAGTTTTGAGTAAAAAGTAGTTTTCGTGCTATGCTTTTACAACGTTTAGTAGGTGATTTTAGACGTGTTGGCTGCAAAAGTGCTGAAAATGCTTAATTTTCAGCCTATTTTGGGCTTGAGCACTGGCAAACTTAGGGATTGAAGCAAAGGACGTAATAATGGGTTTTGCAAAAAAACAAGATCTGGATGGACTTGGAGGCCGCTCATCGCGCGGTCGTATGCCCTCGGGAAAACCAAATCCTGTTGATGTTCACGTTGGCAGCCGCGTCCGCCTAAGACGAACATTGCTTGGTCTGAGCCAGGAGAAACTTGGAGAAGCGATTGGACTAACATTCCAGCAAGTCCAAAAGTATGAGCGTGGGGCCAATCGGGTCGGAGCCAGCCGGTTATGGGATTTAAGCCGTGTTCTAGACTGTCCTGTTTCTTATTTCTTTGAAGATATGGAAGACGACGTGCAGGCAGCAAGCCCCCGCAATCTGACAGAGCGTACTGAAGAGCCTGAACAAAGAGACGCCGACCCCATGACCAAACGCGAAACCCTAGAGTTGGTGCGCGCCTATTACAAAATTACGGACCCACACGTGCGCCGCCGTATATATGAATTGGCCAAGTCATTGGCATCGGCCGAGGAGGCTTTTAACCTGGGCGACTAACAATAGTTCCGCCTGTCCAATTTTGCTAAAAGCCCTGTCACATCAGACAGGGCTTTTTTCATGTGCCCACCATATTTTCTAAAATGCGATAACAACGCAGCCACTTGCAAAACTTAAGGGGTTCCGGTACGTCCGGTCCACTTTTATCACGTTTTGAATTATCCAATTTTCGTTTAAGGAGCCTGTTTGTGTCTCTGTCTGAATATGTATTTACCAGCGAGTCCGTTTCCGAGGGCCATCCGGACAAAGTCAGTGATCGCGTTTCTGACGAAGTTGTTGATCTTTTTCTTGGCGCCGAACCCGAAGCCCGAGTTGCGGTGGAGACACTCTGCACGACCAACCTGATTGTTCTCGCTGGGGAGGTGCGCGGCCCCGAGTCTGTTACCGCCGAAATGATGATTAACGCCGCGCGCGAAGCTGTAAAAGACATTGGCTACGAACAGGACGGCTTTCATTGGCAAAAGATGAAAGTGGAATGTCACGTTCACGCACAATCGGCCGACATTGCTGTGGGCGTGGACTCCGCTGGCAATAAGGATGAAGGCGCTGGAGATCAGGGCATTATGTTTGGCTTTGCCGTGACTGAAACGCCTGAACTCATGCCAGCGCCTATTCATTATTCGCATCAAATTTTAAAATCTCTCGCTGATGCCCGGCATTCAGGAGATGCACCGTTTTTAGGGCCTGATTCAAAGAGCCAGGTTAGTCTCCAGTATCGAGAGGGCAAGCCCGTTGGCGCAACATCGGTCGTGGTTTCAACGCAGCATACTGAGGACGTTGACCAGGACACAATCCGGGATTTGGTTCGCACCCACGTGGAGCGTGTACTCCCTGAGGGCTGGATGTGTCCAGATGAGGCGTTTTATGTGAATCCGACGGGTCGTTTTGTTATTGGTGGACCGGACGGAGATTGCGGCTTAACAGGACGCAAGATCATCGTTGATACCTACGGTGGTGCGGCCCCGCATGGCGGCGGCGCGTTTTCTGGAAAAGATCCCACCAAAGTTGATCGCTCAGCAGCATATGCCTCCAGATATCTGGCTAAAAACGTCGTTGGAGCAGGGCTAGCAGATCGCTGCACGATCCAATTATCCTACGCCATTGGTGTATCTGAGCCGTTATCGGTTTATGTAGACACCCAAGGCACCGGAAAAGTTGAAGAAGCAAAGCTGGCCGACGTTTTACAGGAACTGATGGATCTCAGCCCCCGTGGCATCCGCGAGCATCTTAAGTTGAACAAGCCAATCTATGCGCGCACAGCAGCCTATGGTCACTTTGGGCGCGAGCCTGATGGTGGCGGCGGGTTCTCATGGGAACGCCTGGATTTGGTGGAAGCGCTCGAATCTGCGTTCGGTGTCTAGTTCACCACAAAATACACTTCAAAACCGGATTCAACTGTTTGGCAGACGAAAGGGCAAGGCGCTGCGGAATGGACGCCGGGACCTCCTGGAGAAAGACCTGCCGCATCTGCGTATTGAGTTGAAAACGCTTAAGACGGGGACTGATCCTCGGGTCTTTTTTAGTCCTCCCGTGGAGCGGGTTTGGCTTGAAATCGGCTTCGGCGGCGGCGAACACTTGATAGCGCAAGCGAGCGCGCATCCAGAGATCGGCTTTATAGGTGCAGAAGTGTTTGAAAATGGCATTGCATCGCTATTGCAGCAGAGAATAGATGCCAAACTCGAAAACATTAGAATACTCGACAATGATGCGAGGGAATTCTTACCTTTGCTGACAAACGACAGCATAGCGCGTGTTTTTCTGCTCTATCCTGACCCCTGGCCAAAGACGCGCCATGCCAAACGCAGATTTGTTAGCCGACAAACCTTAGATGAACTTGCTCGCATTATGCCTTTGCAATCAGAGTTAAGGATTGCGACGGATCATCCCATTTATGCACGGTGGTGCTTAAGATATATACCGACTCATCCAAATTTCCAGTGGCAAGTGAATCGGGCGAAAGATTGGCGATTCCCGCCAGACGATGCCTTCTCGACGCGTTATGAACAAAAAGCAATCACGCAGGGCCGCACCCCAATGTATCTCACGTTTCGCCGCGTTATAGGCTAATGCCTTGCCAGAATGTGAGAATCCGACTATATGAACGGCACAACTTCACATGTCGAGTGACCTGAGGGGTGGGCCGGTGGCCCACTTTTTTTGTTTGTGGAATACCCATTCCCACGGCCTCAGGTTCCGATAAACAACGTCGCGAGCGATATGGAACGCCTGACCTGGCTCGAAGAAAAGATTGCACCGACCCTTGAAGCCATGGGCTTTGAGGTTGTCCGCGTTGCCGTAACCGGTGAAAGCGGACGTCGAGCACTGCAGGTGATGGCAGACCGTGCCGATGGCAGTCTGATCAACATAGATGATTGCGCAGCCATAAGCGCCACTCTAAACGATGCCTTTGAAATTGAAGACCCATTAGAGGGCGCTTATAATTTGGAAGTCAGTTCAGCCGGTATTGATCGCCCATTAACACGGCCAAAAGACTTCGAAACTTACGTCGGCTTTGAAGCAAAAATACAAACACGACGCCCGATTGAAGGCCGTAAAAAATTTAAAGGTCTGCTGGGAGGTCTCAACCCGGCGGACACAGTTGTTATCAAGATAGATGGTGAGCAAATAACGCTGCCACTATCCGAAATAGATCGCGCGCAGTTGGTTCTTACAGACGCGCTTATAGCCGCAACGGCGCACAGTAACTGAATAGAAATACGCACAAGGTGAGAAGTAAGTCATGTCCGATAGCATAGCGATGCCCCGCCCAGAACTGATTCAAGTCGCGGATACTGTTGCGCGCGACAAGTCGATTGAGCGTGAGGAAGTCTTCATGATTATGGAGCAGGCTTTGCAAAAAGCTGGCCGCTCAAAATATGGTCAAGAAAAAGATATTCGCGCATCCATTGACCGCAAAACCGGAGAGATTCGACTGGCCCGTTACCTGGAAGTAATGGCTGAAGAAGACGATGTTGAAGACGAGAACACCCAACTAACAATTGAACAGGCCAAACGAAAGAAAAAGGACGCAGAGGTCGGTGAGTTTCTGATTGACCCACTACCGCCAATCGATTTTGGCCGCATTTCATCACAAATGGCCAAACAAGTTATCGTTCAGCGTGTTCGGGAAGCGGAACGTGCGCGCCAGTTTGAAGAGTACAAAGATCGCGTCGGTGAAATTATTAACGGGCTTGTTAAACGTGTAGAGTTTGGGAACGTTGTCGTTGACCTGGGCCGCGCTGAAGGTCTGCTGCGGCGAGATGAGCTTATTCCACGCGAACACTTTAAGAATGGCGATCGCGTACGCGCATACATCATTGATGTTCGTGAAGAACCGCGTGGGCCACAAATCTTTTTATCCCGTACATGCCCTGAGTTCATGGCGATGCTGTTTGCTCAGGAAGTACCAGAAATATATGACGGCATTATCGAGATTAAGGCCGTTGCCCGTGATCCAGGTAGCCGCGCTAAAATTGCCGTGATCTCTAAAGATGCATCAATTGACCCTGTCGGGGCCTGCGTTGGGATGCGCGGCAGCCGTGTGCAAGCGGTTGTGGCAGAACTGCAGGGCGAGAAGATTGACATTATTCAGTGGAATGAAGACCCGGCAACGTTTGTCGTGAACGGGTTGGCTCCGGCCGAAGTGAGTAAAGTTGTGCTGGACGAAGATTCGGGTCGGATTGAAGTTGTTGTGCCGGATGACCAGTTATCGTTGGCCATCGGTAGACGCGGCCAGAATGTTCGGCTTGCCTCTCACCTGACGGGCTGGACCATTGATATTCTGACAGAAGATGAAGAAAGCGCCCGCCGACAAGAAGAATTCCGCAGCCGCAGCCAAGCCTTCATTGATGGTCTGGATGTGGATGAGGTGATTGCTCATCTTCTCGTCACCGAAGGCTTCACCTCTTTGGAAGAAGTGGCCTTCGTTCCGGAAGACGAACTGACCCGCATTGAAGGGTTTGATGAAGACATTGCCACTGAACTCAAAGCGCGTGCCCAGGCGTTCATCGAAGAAGAAAATCAGAAAGTCGTCACAAAACTGAATGATTTGGGTGTGGCCGAAGATTTGCTCACCGCTGGGATTGACGGCCTGGACATGGAAATGATGGTCACCCTTGGCGAAGGCGGTGTTAAAACCAGAGACGATCTGGCCGATTTGGCTTCGGATGAGTTGATTGAAATCCTTGGCGTTGGGTCGATGTCGATGGAGGAGGCCAACACAATGATTATGGCCGCTCGGGCGCACTGGTTTGAAGACGAAGACAGCGAGACAAGTGACGCAGACTCTTCCGATGACGAGTCCGCGGAGGATGTCGAATAGAGTGACTTTTGACACCACCTCATCGGACGACAACGTCATGAGTTCAGACCAGCGTGATGATGCCCATCAGGAATCAGACCTGGACTCTGGACCGCTGCGGACGTGTTTTGCCAGTGGCGTGCAACGTCCAAAGGCAGAATTGCTGCGTTTTGTTGTTGGACCGGATGAGCAAATTATATTTGATGCGGCGGAACGCTTACCAGGTCGGGGTTTGTGGTTAACCCCGGAGCGGGATATAATAGAAACAGCATCGTCTAAGCGTCTGTTTTCAAGAGCTGCCCGGCGAGCTGTTCAAGTGCCTGATGGGTTGTTAGATCATGTCGCGGCCAGCCTTAAGCGGCGCTGCCTTGATCGCCTGGGATTGGCACGCCGCGCCGGCTTGGTTGCGGTTGGGTTTGAGAAAGTTCGTGCTCAGGCAACAGCGGGTCAGACTGCGCTGATTCTGGAAGCGAGTGATGGCGCGGAAGGCGGGCGGCGAAAAGTAACGGGACTGGCGCCCGACGCAGAGGTCATAGACGCCTTTACCAGCGCTGAGTTGGGGCAGGCCGTTGGGCGAGACCATGCTGTCCATGTTGGTCTGTCGTCAGACAAACTAACGACTGGCTTGGTGGCAGAGTCAAAAAAATACTTAGGCGTTGCCAACGTGGTAAAGCCACAGAGAGACGACTGAGAACGTAATAAGATTTAGACTGAGGGGAGCATGGGCTCCCAAAACAGAATGGTACAAAACGGTATGGCCGACGAAGCAAAAAAACCTTTGAGCTTAGGACGTGGCAAGCTCGAATTGAAAAAGACGGTAGAGACTGGACAGGTCCGCCAGAGCTTTTCGCACGGCCGGACGAAAGTCGTTCAAGTCGAGCGTAAGCGTAAGCGTCAATTCGAGATGGGCGCTGACGGCAAAGTACAGGAAGTTAAATCTCAGGCTCCTGGAACGCTGAAAAAGCCGAGCGCCGAAAAAGCTGCTGATGCGGTTCAACGCAAACTGAGCGCAGAAGAAACAGCGCACCGCCTAAAGGTGCTGCAGGATGCAAAACGCGCAGAAGAAGAAGAACGCAAGGCCGAGGAAGAACGCCTCGCAAACGCCGAACTGCAGCGCGCGAACGAACCAGAGGCCGACGTCGAGGATGAGCCTGCCGAAGAACAGGTCGCAGCAGAAGCGCCTGCCGTTGAGGATACTTCAGAGCCGGTTGTAGACATCCCGGTTGAACCGGTCATTCCCCCTGACCCAGAAAAATCTGCGATCTCTCATCGCAAAGCCGCCCTTGCAGACAAAGAAGAAGACTCGGAGATCAAGAAGTCAAAAACCGGGCATAAGGCTCCCGCCAAAAAGAGTGGGGAGCAACGCCGCAGGTCCGGCAAGCTGACGATCTCAGCTGCACTTGAAGGTGATGATCAAATTGAGCGCGGACGCTCAATGGCCGCCTTACGCCGCGCGCAAGAAAAAGAACGCCGCAAACAAATGCAGCAGCAAAAATCGGCGATGCCGTCAGAAAAAATTGTGCGTGAAGTTGTTGTTCCTGAGAGCATCACTGTTCAGGAGCTGTCTAACCGCATGGCAGAGCGGTCGGCCAATGTGGTCAAAGCCCTTATGAAACTTGGAATTATGGCAACCATCAACGAAGTGATTGATGCCGATACTGCGGAATTGGTCGCCCAAGAATTTGGGCACACCATCAGGCGCGTCTCGGAAGACGATGTGCTGACCGGCCTGAGTGACGGTTTTGATGATGAGAACGCCACAGAGGACCGCCCCGCCGTTGTGACCGTGATGGGCCACGTTGATCACGGCAAAACTTCACTGCTTGATGCGTTGCGCAAAGCAGACGTTGTGTCCGGCGAAGCGGGCGGAATTACTCAGCATATTGGCGCCTATCAGGTGCGCATGGACGGCAATAAAAAACTGACGTTCTTAGATACACCAGGCCATGAAGCGTTTACCGCGATGCGGTCTCGAGGCGCACAGGCAACCGATATTGTCGTGCTTGTTGTTGCCGCCGATGACGGCATTATGCCGCAAACAATTGAGGCGATTAAACACGCCAAGGCCGCTGAAGTGCCCATTATTGTTGCCATCAATAAGATGGATAAAGAAGGGGCCAACCCCGACAAAGTGCGGCAGGAACTGTTGAGCCACGAGATTGTGGTTGAAGAGATGGGTGGAGAAACCCTGACGGTCGAAGTCTCAGCAACACAAAAATTAAACCTCGATAAGTTGCTGGAAACGATACAGCTTCAAGCTGAACTTCTTGATCTGAAGGCCAACCCGGACCGGTCGGCTGAAGGCGTTGTGATTGAAGCTAAGATGGAAAAGGGCAAGGGATCTGTTGCCACCATCTTGGTGCAAAAAGGCACACTTAGAGTCGGTGACATTTTTGTCTCCGGCGCGGAATGGGGACGCGTTCGCGCCCTGGTGAATGACCAGGGAAAACAAATCAAGTCGGCATTGCCCTCCGCCCCTGTTGAAGTTTTAGGCTTTAATGGAACGCCGCACGCGGGCGACGATTTTATTGTTGTTGATGGTGAAGCGCGGGCCAGAGAAGTTGCAGATTTCCGAGCCCGTAAGAAGCGTGACAACCTGGCAGCCGGCAGCGGCAGCACAATGGAACAAATGTTTGCTCTGATTCAGGCCGGTCAAAGCGAAGACTTGCCTGTTGTTGTGAAAGCTGATGTTCAGGGTTCTGTTGAAGCCTTGACCGGAACGCTGGAAAAAATTGGCACGGACAACGCACACGTTAAAGTTATTCATGGCGCTGTCGGACCCATTAATGAGTCGGATATTACTCTCGCCGTAGCCTCTAAGGCGGTCATTATTGGCTTTAATGTGCGCGCCAATGCGCAAGCACGAGAGCTTGCCAAACGCGATAATGTCGATGTGCGGTATTACTCGATCATTTACAACGTGGCCGATGACATTAAGAGCGTCCTTTCTGGACGGCTGTCCCCCAAATATCGCGAGAACTTCCTGGGATACGCAGATATTCGCGAAGTTTTTGCCGTCTCGAAAGTCGGTAAGGTTGCAGGGTGCTTGGTCACAGAAGGCACGATCAAACGCGGATGTAAGGTCCGGCTTCTGCGTGACGACGTCGTTATCCATGAAGGCGATCTATCGCAACTCAAGCGCTTTAAGGATGATGTGAAGGAAGTCCGCGAAGGGACTGAGTGCGGCGCAGCTTTTGCCAACTATCAAGACATCCAGGTTAATGACCGGATTGAGTGCTTTGAGCTTGAACAAGTCGAAATTGAATTATAGTTCACGGTCAGTATTTTACGCTGATCCCTAGGAATTCAAATGGCAAAGAACAAGGCGGGTCCGCGAAGTCAGCGGCAATTGCGCGTTGGAGAAGCCCTGCGTCATGCGCTAGCACAGGTCATTGAAAGAGAAACTTTTCGGGACCCTGATCTCCTTGATATCACTTTGACTGTGACAGAGGTCGAGGCGAGTCCGGACTTAAAACACGCCACAGTTTACGTGATGCGTTTGGGCGGCGGAGACATGACTCCCGTGCTGCAAGGACTGGCGCGGGTAAAATCGTTTCTTCGGCGAGAAATTGCCCATCGCGTAACTTTACGCCATGTGCCCGAACTTCATTTCGCAACGGATAGTACTTTTGATACAGCACAGCACATTGAAGATTTATTGCATCGACCTGACGTCGCACGCGATCTCAAAGCTCCAGACAACTCTGACGACTCGCTCGACGAAGAGAATGGACCGGTAGACTCTCAAAGTGGCACGTAAACAACGGGGACAGCCCATATCCGGCTGGTTAGCCCTGGACAAACCCCTTGGCCTGACATCGACCCAGGCTTTGGGTAAGGCAAGGCGCTTCTTGGACGCGTCTAAAGCTGGTCACGGTGGCACGCTTGATCCTTTAGCAACAGGCATTTTGCCGATCGCCTTTGGCGAAGCGACAAAAACCGTCTCTTTTGCTATGGAGTCATCCAAAACGTATCGATTCGAAGTAAAATGGGGAGAAACAACGGCCACAGATGACCGTGAAGGGGATGTTATAGCTAGATCTGAAAATCGTCCTACCCCCTCAGACATTGAGAATTTGCTTCCTAGCTTTTGCGGTAAAATCCTTCAGATTCCGCCAAAATACTCAGCCATTAAAATTTTTGGACAACGCGCGTACGACTTAGCGCGCGCAGATCAAGACGTTGATCTTGAACCCCGAACTGTAAATATCGACCGATTTGTGCGGCTAGAGCTGGGTTTGCCCCCTGATCATGATGTTTTCGAGGTCGACTGCGGCAAAGGCACCTATGTTCGAGCGCTTGCAAGAGACTTGGCAGTCGCGCTTGGAACCTGTGGGCATGTCTCTCAACTGCGCCGCACCCGCTGTGGGCCATTTGATGAAAAAGTCGCGATTTCCCTGGATAAACTGGAGGCTTTAGGGCATAAAGCCGCCGGCTCTGGGGTCCTTCTCCCCGTTGCGACCGTGCTGGACGACATCCCGGCATTGGCCCTGACGGACGAAGAGGCCCGCCGCATGCGCCACGGACAGTCTATATCACTTTTTTCCGTGGCCAACCGCACCCCAATAAGCGGATTAACGCCGGGCGCAACCGTTCAGGCGGTTTGTGGGGAAAGGTTGATTGCGGTGGCCACCGTTGCGAACGGGCTCTTAAAGCCTGTTCGTGTTTTTAACACCTGACGTGATTTAAGGAGTACACGATGTCGATTACAGCAGGCCGTAAGCAAGAGCTTATAAAAGAATATGCCACAAAAGACGGAGACACCGGTTCACCGGAAGTACAAGTCGCTATCTTAAGTGAACGCATTAAGAACCTAACAGATCATTTGAAGACGCACGCTAAAGACAACCATTCGCGTCGTGGCCTTCTCATGATGGTAGGACAGCGTCGCCGGATGCTGGACTATGTAAAAAAGAAATCTCAGAAGCGTTATGAAACGCTGATTGGAAGCCTGGGTCTCAGGCGTTAATCGGTTGCGATCTCGCATACCGAACTCTCAAATGAACTGGCCTACCATAGTCGGAGATAACAGCGGCCGAATCCGGATGAGCCGGGTAAGGTTGACGCTGATTGCCGGCGCGCAGCGGACGGTCAGTTTTAACAATTACACATACCGCTGCCTGTAGGGGGCTGATGACAGCGTGCTGATAGAGCAAAGCTGTTTGCACACTTTGGTGCCAGCCCGGAGAAAAGGAATTATTTTATGTCCATGTTTACAACATACCGCAAAGAGATTGATTGGGGTGGACGCAAACTCGTTTTAGAAACTGGAAAAATTGCGCGACAAGCCAACGGGGCAGTCGTCGCAACTTACGGAGAAACATCAGTCCTGTGTACAGCGGTCGGCCAGCGCTCACCTAAGCCTGGTGTAGATTTTTTCCCGCTCACAGTGAACTACCAAGAGAAAACATACGCCGCCGGTAAAATACCTGGCGGCTTCTTTAAGCGCGAAGGTCGGCCAACAGAGAAAGAAACTCTTGTCTCTCGTTTGATTGACCGTCCGCTACGTCCGTTGTTCCATGAAAGCTACCGCAATGAAACACAGGTGATTTGTACGGTTCTCTCCCATGACCTAGAGAATGACCCGGACGTTATTGCCATGATCGGCGCCTCAGCTGCCCTGACAATTTCAGGCATCCCGTTCCTTGGCCCGATTGGCGCGGCTCGTGTTGGATACAAAGACGGGAACTATGTTCTGAACCCCTTGATGGGAGACGTTGCTGAGTCTGACCTTGACCTTGTGCTCGCGGGAACACGCGAAGGGGTGCTGATGGTCGAAAGCCAGGCGAATGAGCTGTCAGAAGAAATCATGCTTGGGGCCGTGAATTACGGGCATGAGCAAATGCAAATGATCATCGACGGCATTATTGGCTTGGCTGAAATGTGTGCCAAGGAGCCGTTTGATATCGCAGAACCACCAGCTGAAATTTCGATCGTCAAAGAAAAATTTGCCGCCTTCGCTGGTGACATTGAAGCGGCCTATCAACTGCAGATCAAACAAGATCGGCAGGAAGCACTGTCAGTGGCTAAAAACAAAGCCATCGAAAGCCTGGGCGATAATGAAGCAGAGCTGGCTGTTGCCGGAAAAGTTTTCAAGTCCATGGAGCAGGACATTGTTCGTGGCAGCATTCTGAAAACCGGCAAGCGCATTGATGGCCGCACGACCGTTGATGTCCGGCAAATTGAATCCGAAGTGGGTGTACTGCGTCGCGCACACGGCTCGGCCCTGTTCACCCGTGGGGAAACCCAGGCCCTTGTGACGGCAACGCTCGGCACCGGTCGGGACGAACAAATCATTGATGCCCTTGAAGGTGAATTCCGCGAAAACTTCATGCTGCATTACAACTTTCCTCCTTACTCAGTTGGTGAAACTGGACGTATGGGTGGCACGGGTCGTCGTGAAGTTGGTCACGGCAAACTGGCATGGCGCGCTATTCGTCCGTTGCTGCCTTCAAAAGAAGATTTTCCTTACACCTTGCGGGTTGTGTCTGAGATTACAGAATCCAACGGATCTTCCTCGATGGCTACAGTCTGCGGCACATCCCTTGCTTTGATGGATGCCGGTGTCCCATTGGGTCGTCCCGTTGCCGGTATCGCGATGGGTTTGATCAAAGAAGGCAATGACTTTGCTGTTCTGTCTGACATCTTGGGTGACGAAGATCATCTTGGCGATATGGACTTTAAGGTCGCTGGTACCGATCAGGGCATCACGTCTTTGCAGATGGACATCAAAATCACTTCCATCACCAAAGACATTATGGAAATTGCTCTGAACCAAGCAAAAGGTGGGCGTCTTCACATTTTGGGAGAGATGAGCAACGCTATCACCTCATCCCGCGAGCAAGTCTCGGGCCATGCCCCACGGATCACTACGTTGTCGGTTCCTAAAGACAAAATTCGCGACATCATTGGAACGGGCGGCAAGGTCATTCGTGAAATCCAAGAAGAAACAGGTTGTAAAATCGATATTGATGACGACGGCACTGTTAAAGTCGCATCGTCTGATCAAGCCGCCACGGATGATGCCGTTGCGCGTATTCGTGACATCATTGCCGAAGCTGAAGTTGGAACGATCTATACTGGTAAGGTTGTGAAGCTTATGGACTTTGGAGCCTTCGTCAACTTCCTCGGTAAACGCGATGGTCTGGTTCATATTTCAGAACTTGCCCCACAGCGTGTTGAAAAAGTCTCTGACATTGTCAGTGAAGGTGACACGGTTAAAGTGAAGTGCTTAGCCGTCGATGATCGCGGCAAGGTCAAGTTGTCAATGAAACGCGTCGACCAAGAAACCGGCGAAGACATAGATGGTAAGGCAAAAGAAGAAGGCACGCCTGCCGCAGAGGGTTAGACTTTAAAGAGAAGCCCAGCCGAGAAATTCGCAGCATGAGCTTGTTACCTCGTATTGTGGGTCACCGCGGCGCGCCACGACTGGCACCAGAAAACACTCTGGCGTCTTTCAGGGCAGCCGCGGACTCTGGTGCCAAAGCAATAGAGTTTGATGTCGCCTTGACGTTTGATTCACGGCCCGTAGTTATTCATGATGCGAGCCTGGAACGTACAACCGATGGCGATGGCTTGCTGTCTGAAACAACACTTGAAGCTTTAAGTGGATTAGACGCTGGGAGTTGGTTTGATCCAGCTTTTGCAGGAGAGGTTGTTCCAACGCTCGAGGAAACAATTGATCTTTTAAATACACTTGATCTTGATGCAGATATTGAGCTTAAGCCTGATCCAGGCCGAGAAGTGAAAACGGCTCAGGAAACTTTACGGTTAGCACGGGCATGTTGGCCCGAACATAAGAGTCCTCCCGTTATCACAAGCTTCTCTAGAGTAGCCTTAGCTGCCGCTAAAGAAGAAAGTCCTGATTGGCCACGCGGCTTATGTTTTGATCTATTGCCAGACGACTGGCGTGAGGCTGCAACCTCTTTAGATATCTCTCTCGTCTGCCCTAATGCGGATCGATTAACTGCAGAGCAGGCAGCCATATTAGTGGCCTCAGGACTAGAGATCATGGCA
Organism: Rhodospirillaceae bacterium; assembly: GCA_040221475.1. Taxonomy (GTDB): domain Bacteria; phylum Pseudomonadota; class Alphaproteobacteria; order Rhodospirillales; family Rhodospirillaceae; genus WLXB01. Next base: position 26,372 of record JAVKEJ010000058.1, read on the forward strand.
TGGACAGTAAACGATATTGATGCCGCACAAAGAATACTGAAATGGGGGGTCAGTAGTCTCTGTACGGATACACCGCAAGAATTGAGAACTGCTTTGGCACAGCGCAATTTGGTTTAACGACGAGATACCCCTATATTTTAATTGTACGAGCGTCAGGGTATTGCGACTTCTGAGCAAACCCTAGGAAGGGACACCGCGTGAAAACACTTAACCCACTGATGGTTTCAGGACGTGAAGTTTTACCGCTGATTGAAGGCGGCAAAGGTGTTGCCGTGTCCACAGGCAAAAGCTCAGGCGCATGGGCCGCTGCCGGCGGCATCGGTACGTTTTCCGGCGTAAATGCGGACTCCTTTAAGGATGACGGCAGTTTGGTCCCGCAAGTTTACCATGGCCGGACCCGCAAAGAACGCCACGAGGAACTTGTAAAATACGCCATAGACGGCGGCGTAGCGCAGGCCCAAATTGCTCATGAAATGCGTGGCGATAACGGCAGATTGCACGTCAACATTTTATGGGAGATGGGCGGTGCTGAACGCGTCCTGCGTGGCATTATGGAACAATGCAAAGGCATGGTTCATGGCGTGACCTGTGGGGCCGGTATGCCCTATCGGCTGGCAGAAATTGCCACAGAATACGGCATTTACTATTACCCGATTATTTCGTCGGCCCGGGCTTTCAGGGCCCTGTGGAAAAGAGCCTACAACAAACACGAAGAGTTTTTAGGCGGCGTTGTGTATGAGGACCCGTGGCTGGCGGGCGGCCATAACGGTCTTTCGAATTCTGAAGACCCGAAATCACCTGAAGATCCATACCCACGTGTTGTTGCCTTGCGCAAGGTGATGAATGAGGCTGGGCTGCAGCATGTACCAATCGTTATGGCTGGCGGCGTATGGTGGCTGAATGAATGGGAAGACTGGCTGGACAATCCAGATGTCGGCCCTATTTGTTTTCAGTTCGGAACCCGCCCCTTGCTGACTCAAGAAAGCCAGATTTCTGATGAATGGAAGAAGCGGCTCCTTGATTTAAACCCAGGAGACGTCTTACTTCATAAATTCAGCCCGACAGGATTTTACTCTTCAGCTGTCAAAAACGACTTTATCAGTGAGTTGGTTAGTCGCTCTGAGCACCAAATCGCATTTTCCCCAGAACACATCGGTGCTCATGATACAGCCTTAGGTGTCGGTGCCCGAAAGAGAGAAGTTTTTGTGACTGAAGAAGACAAAGCACGGGCAGAAGCTTGGCTGGCAGAGGGTCGAACAGAAGCCTTAAAAACGCCGGACTCAACCTTGATTTTTGTAACTCCTGAAAAAGCAGAAGAAATTCGAGCTGATCAGATTGCTTGTATGGGCTGTCTCTCAGCCTGCCAGTTTTCTAACTGGGCTGAGAATGAAAAAGGATCTACGGGCCGCAAGGCTGACCCACGATCTTTTTGTATCCAGAAAACACTCCAGAATATTGTTCACGATGGCGCGGTAGAAGAAGAGTTGATGTTTGCAGGTCATAACGCCTATCGTTTTGCTCAGGACCCTTGGTACAAAGATGGATTCATACCTTCAGTGCAACAACTTGTTGAGCGCATTACCACAGGCTGGTAGCTTGTTGTAATTCACTTAATCTTTCGTGTTGGACTGAATTTTTTCGTTCTCTCGCGCCAAGATCGCATAGAACACCGTTGACCAGTATTTACCCCCCGCCCGGTAGTGTTCTCGGAACAGTCCTTCACGCGCCATTCCCAGTTTTTGCATAACACGGATACTGGCCTTGTTTTGAGGCGCACATTGCGCAGCAATACGATGAAGCTTCAAAGTCTCGAACCCAACCTTGATCAACGCCCTGGCAACTTCTGTTGCGTAGCCTTTTTGCCAAAATGCCGGGGCTATCCCGAACCCGATTTCACCTTGGCCGTGACCAGGAGGAATCACCTTCAGCACGGCTTCTCCAACCAAGTCGCCCGATTTTGTGTCTGTGACTGCAAGATAATAATTTAAACGTGGCCGTAAATTTTGTTCGCGGACTGTCCAAGCAATCAAGGCTTTAACACGGTCTTCGCTAGGCGCCTCACCAGCTTGATATTTCCAGTATGCTGGATCTTTCACATAGGCATAGACAGATGACCAGTCTTCATCAACATAATCACGGATTGTCAGCCTGCGTGTTGTAAGCGGCAGTGTAAGATCCAAAATTTGATCGGCCGTCGTGTTCATACAGATAGACTAAGTCGCTTCAAGCTATTCAAGCAATGTCCAACATCTAAAAGAGGAGAACAGGGAAACGTATTACCGTGTGAGATACTGGGCAATGAAATCGTCAATGTCTTTGCGCGACAACCCCTTCGCTTCCAACTCAGACCTAATTGCTCGTAAATCAACATTGGCGTAGTTGTGAACACTGGCAGGTTTTTCTGCTTCACTCAGATCTGTGATTCTGAAATCAAATTCAAAATCATTACTCTTAAAGACCTCATACCGAAGAACCTGATCAATTTCGTTTCCAGGCGTGAAAGTTAAGATGCGTGGACGATGTTCGTAGAGTTGAGAAGGCTCCAAATCTATACTCGCTGCCAGAATCAGTTCATCACCGCGTTGACATGTGCGCGCAGCTGCACCGTTGAGAATACAGCATCGAGAACCCGGTTCTCCGTAAATCACGTATGTCGTAAGTCGCGCTCCAGAGTTCTTATTCCAAACATCAACAAACTCAGTGGGATGTAAACCAGCTTCTGCGCAATGCTCAGGATCCAACGTGATGGAGCCATGGTAGTGCAAGTCAGCCCCCGTGACCCGGATACCATGAAGCTTGGCGCGCAACACTCTAACCACAACGAGAATCCTTCTTGAGGGCTTGAAACGCGGCGCACCATAAAGGTTTTCCCCGCAAGAACAAGACTGGGCACATTAGATATCAAGCACCTGAGAGCAAGCAGCAGTTAGGCGAATCCTAATATATGAAGATGTCAAACAAGCATACTGCGCTTTAAAAGCAATCATGCATTCCAAGGAAACTCTTGTTTATTTGGATACAGGAACTTAGATTTGAGAAAATGGAACATAAGATGAACAATCAAGCAATTCAGCGACGAGTACGCTCGGTTCAGCTTGTGGATTCAACTGCCATAACAGCCGGCGTGACCCGTGGGGTATGTCGTTGGCTGGCTGATTTAGGTTATGCAGCTTTGACAGAGTTTAAGCTTGGCAATGGCCGTCGCGCTGATGTCGCCGGATTATCTGCTGCGGGTACTTTGGTGATGATTGAAGTTAAGAGCACTGTTGCTGACTTCCGCGCCGATGATAAATGGCTCGACTATGTTCCGTATTGTGACGGATTCTCGTTCGCAGTGCCTGAACACTTTCCGGTAAAAATCTTACCTGAGAGTTGTGGTGTACTCGTAGCAGACCGACATGGTGCAACCGTAATAAGACCGGCTATTCAGCATCGCCTTCATCCTGCTCGGCGCAAGGCTTTAACGTTGAGGTTTGCCCACGGTGCTGGTCAGCGGCTTATGACGATGGCAGATCACCGCATATAAAAACTTCAAAATAATCAGCCACACCGAATGTTGAGAATACGGTTGGATCGATCAACATCTATATTGAGGCGCGATGGCACATTATCCATGGTGGCCGCAGCACCAGGGGGCAGCACGCGATAAGGCGCTGACAGGCTTTCTTCGCGAAGATATTGGCCCTGACTTGGAGGTTGAGCTCCAAAAGGCACAAACGTCATTCCCACGGCAGGAACAAGAACGTGTCCGCGACAGGCCACTAAAGATTCAGGACGTATGGATGAAACCGGAGAAACCGGAGCACTAACATTGCCGGGCTCGGGCGCGTTCACCATTTCAGGTTCAAAATCTGGGAAAAACTCACCCATTGCGGTGCACCCAGCTAGAAGTATTGCAAGCAGGGCCAAAGCGGAAATGCGACGCATATCTATCTCTCCTGTAAGGCTGCAATTGTCGCTGTTGTTGAGACAGAGTCAACCAACTCAGCACGAACAATACGCCCGCCGTAAGACTCAACATCCTTAGCCCCGACGATATCTTGTTTGACGTAATCAGCCCCTTTGATCAAGACATCTGGACGAATTGCTTTAATAAGATCCAAAGGCGTGTCTTCCCCAAAAACGACAACCAAATCTACATTCTCCATCGAAGCCAGAACAGTAGCTCGGGCAGCTTCATTTTGAATAGGGCGTCTTGGCCCCTTAAGGCGAGCCACTGAGGCATCTGAGTTCAACCCAACAATCAACTTGTCACAATTGCTTTTGGCTTGGGCCAATAACGACACATGCCCAGGATGTAAAAGGTCAAAACAGCCATTTGTAAATCCGACAGTCTTGCCTTCCGCACGCCACATAGATGCATGCGTTTCTGCTGTTACCGTATCTGTGACTTTCGCCTCCGCAACCGTCAAATCACGCCGAAGGAGTGCGGATGCAATTTCACTTCTTTGAACAACAGCGGTGCCCCGACGCATCACAACCAGTCCAGCGGCAGCATTTGCCAGACGAGATGCGTCTAACAGATTTACGCCAGCTGCAAGCGCAACCCCCAAAGTCGCGACCACAGTATCTCCCGCACCCGTCACATCAGCAACCTCATGGCTTTCAGCGTTAAGGTGGTCAACGTGTCCATTTTTTTGAACCAAAGTCATGCCATCAGCAGACCGCGTCACAAGAATCGCATCAACTCCGGATGATTGCATCAAAGCCTTGGTTGCACTGATCAACGCTTCATCCGTTTCGACTGACTGACCTGAAACTATTGATAATTCGGCCTTATTGGGCGTGATCACGGTTGCCCCACGGTAACGTGTAAAGTCATTCCCCTTAGGATCGACGACAATTGGCTTACCCTCAGAGCGCGCGAGGGCAATAATGCGCTTGGCAAACGAATCTGTCACAACCCCTTTGCCATAATCTGACAAAAGGACCGTGTCCGCTTGTCCGACTTCTCGTTTGAGCGCGTTCATTAAATCGTCCTCATCTGCGTCCGTTATCGGGTCTGTTTGCTCGCGATCGGCACGGAGGAGATGATGACCGTTGCTTGAAAAAAAACGGTTCTTTATCGTTGTCTCACGATCAGAATTAACCCTTAAAAAAGGCTCTATCAAAGCCATTTCACTCAGCAGTCCTGTCACCTCCCGGCCCGCACGGTCAGATCCAATTACAGAGAAAAAAGCGACAGTTGCGCCGAGCGCAGCCGCATTTCGAGCAACATTGCCCGCACCACCTAACTGGGAAAATTCATTTGTAATTCGAACAACGGGTACAGGAGCCTCCGGTGAAATGCGCCTAACTTCACCGTAGATAAACCGGTCAACCATGACATCGCCAATACACACCACTCGCCGCCCTTTAAACCGAGCGAGGTGGTCAGAAAGATCAGCTGCATTGGTCATAACCAGCCCTGAGCCTAAGCCGCCAAGAGGGTTCTAAAATAATGAACCGTCTTCTCGAGGCCCGCCTCAAGAGAAACAGTTGGTTGCCAGCTCAACACGTTTTGCGCCAATGTTATGTCCGGACGTCGACGCACAGGATCATCTTGGGGCAAGGGTTTATGGATAATTTTTGATCCCGATCCTGTGAGTTGAATAACCAATTCGGCAAGCTCGAGAATTGTCGCCTCAACCGGATTTCCAAGATTCACGGGGCCTGTAAAATCATCCGGTGATCCCATCAACTTAACAAGAGCTTCTACTAGGTCATCAACATAACAAAATGACCGGGTCTGGTTGCCATCGCCATAGATCGTGATGTCATCTCCTTGCAGGGCTTGCACAATGAAATTTGAAACGACCCGGCCATCATCAGGCAACATCCGAGGTCCATAGGTATTGAAGATTCTACCCACCTTGATGCGTAATCCGTGCTGGCGGTGATAGTCAAAAAAGAGGGTCTCAGCGCAGCGCTTACCTTCGTCATAACAAGCACGCGGGCCGATTGGGTTGACGTTGCCGTTATAATCCTCAGTTTGAGGGTGAATATCAGGATCACCATATACTTCACTGGTAGACGCCTGAAGGATTTTTGCTCGGGTGCGCTTAGCAAGCCCCAGTAAATTTATAGCGCCGTGAACGCTGGTTTTTGTGGTTTGTACCGGGTCAAATTGATAGTGAACCGGAGACGCTGGGCAAGCCAGATTGTAAATTTCATCCGTCTCAATATATAAGGGAAAAGTAACGTCGTGCCGCATCAACTCAAATCCGGACTGACGAAGTAAAGGCGCAACATTATGACGACGCCCAGTAAAGTAATTATCAACGCAGAGAATTTCATGATCATCGGCCATCAGCCGCTCACAAAGGTGTGAACCAATGAATCCTGCGCCACCTGTGATAAGAATGCGTTTCATAGGGTCCCCTTGCCCACGCCACTGTCGAACGGCAAGATGCACGCCCTGAAGATTAAACTATTGTATTCCTTAACCTTTTCCAAATGGTTACCATGATATCGACTTACAGTAGTATTGCTCTTTGAGGATACCCGCTGAGACGTCTATAAGAATGACTAATCGAGTTTAACCGGGGCTTGTTCCTCGCAAAAATGGGGATCAACGGCGCCTTTTCGCCAAGCACATCATATGCCGTCAACTACCGCATATCAGGAAAATTTACTCTGCGACACGCTGGATCGGATGCGCCGCAATCCGGAAGGCCGCAAAGTTGTGCATTTGCATATCTCTAAGCTGCTTCCGGCAAACCGGACAACAGTTAAAACCAAAATTATCTCGCGCATGTTTGGAAATTTAGAAAGCGGCATGCATGTGCAGCTGTTTCCGATGGTCAATCAGGATTTGGTGGTGACCGTAAACGCGGGAGCCCAGCGTGATGTAAATGCAATCTGCAATCGCATTCAAACTTTGTTTGACGACGACCCGATTACCTTTACGGAAGACGCGGACGGCAATGACCAATTTGTTGTGTGGTATGATTTGGCCGTGGATTCAGCCATGGCCGTTCAAATGGCTCAAGGATTGCGTGTAACGGCTGATACTTTGTTGCGACAGCCGCCGCCACCCCCGGGTCGGCCTGCAATGACACCCGTTCAGCTGGACTATGTTCAAAAACAGTTGGCAACCACCAACATCATTCCCTTCATCAAAGATCAGGTTGCGATGCGGGTCCACCCTGGATCGGCAAACGCCGAAATAGAGTTTTTTGAGTTCTTTCTCTCAGTTGGTGAGATGCAGCAAGCCATTGCTCCGAATATTGATATTTTTGCAGACCGCTGGCTCTTCCAAGATCTAAGTCGAACGATGGACTTGCGGATGCTGGAAACTGTTGTTCGCGCCCCGCACGCACGGGAATGCAAAACGATTAGTCTGAATCTAAACTTAGAAACCGTAGCAACCCCGGCCTTTGCCACATTTTTGGAGCGCGCGCCCGAGGGCCAGAAGTTGATCATTGAAGTTCAGGCGATTGATGTCTTGTCCAGCATCCGCACATACTTTGATGTTTGCGATGTCGTGACCGGCTTAGGTCATGCTGTCCTTATTGACGGACTTAATCCGATCACACTGCAAATGCTGGATGTTGGCCAACTGAAGCCAAACTATGCAAAGATTATGTGGGCAAATGAATTTTTAGATCTCATGAATCCCGACAGCAGTAAATCTGCGACAACAATGATTAACGAAGTGGGGCCAGAAAAAATAATTCTGGCCCGGTGTGATTCTCAGGAGGCCATGGGCTGGGGCCTTAAATCCGGTATTCGGATTTTCCAAGGACACTTCTTGGACTCTTTTGGCAAACCAAAGCGTCGAAAGAAACCGATCCGGACTGGGGCGAGGTAGAGTCAGATATGTCTGAGACGACCCCAAAAACAGTGGCGGTTCCTGCCCTTCATCCCCTCGGTGAAAGCCACGAAGGTAAGCTTCTTGAAAATCTTCGCGGGCTTGATAAAGGGGCTCAAAACCGAGGCGTGGTGAGAGTTCACTTATCGCGATTGCAAGAACAGAACAGGCAGGAAGATGATCTGCTGAGTGCAGAGACGTCTTTTGAAGACCTAACACGCACACGGTCAGCCTGGTTATATCGACTTCGCAACACTGATTTGATGGTGATTTTTGAAAAGTCTGAGACCCCTGCAGTTGAAGCGGCTGTGCTTAAGTTGCTCAAGCTTTGGGGTGACGATGACTTGATGAAACGGTTCAAGACCGATCCGCGCAAAAACCGCCTGACCAGCTGGTTCGATATGTCTTCGGACTATGACAAGTTGCTTGCCTTTGCTGAACGTCAAGCAGCGTCTCGCGGAGGTGTTAAGAAGAAATCGCTGAATGAGCTTATTTCTGAAAAGGAAGCCCTGCGGCAGAAATCAGAACGCGGCCAACCTTTAACACCTGCAGAATTGGCCCGCATAGAAACAGCCCTGTCACAGGTTGATTTGTCGAGCCATACACGTCGCCAACCAGTCTGCGCTTTTGTTGACAACGAACAGCCCGAAATTGTGTTTACAGAAGTTTTTGTATCGATCGGTGACCTTCGTGAAACGCTAATGCCCAACACCAACTTAACAGCGAATCAATGGTTGTTTCAGCGATTGACCCAAACCTTAGACAAAAGAGTTTTGGCGCAAATGTCGCGGAGAGATGACCGCACGCTGATGCGCGAAGGTTTCAGCATCAACCTGAACGTCGGAACAATTCTTTCAGAAGAATTTTTGGCCTTTGATGGTGATATCAACCCGACAACACACGAGACGGTTCTAGAGCTTAGAATTGAAGATATTTTTGCTGATCCAGGCGCGTTTACTTTTGCCAGAGATTTTCTGATTGAGCGCGGCTATCACATTTGCGCCGACGGATTAACCCTCGACACCTTCCCTTACGCTGATCCCGTGCGGATGGGGATTACCTACGGTAAATTAAGCTGGTCAAGTGAAATGGCCGGCATGATCGGCACCAAACGTGGTGAAGACCTTAAAACCATGATTATGTTGCGCAAACGTGGGCGCACTATTTTATCACGCTGTGACTCTGAGGCCGCCATACGCATCGGTCGGCAATTAGGCATTACCCTGTTCCAGGGCCGATATGTCGACAGCCTGGTGAGAGAGAGATATTAAGAACGGCCGCCTCTAACGTGATGTTGTTGCCCGTTTCGCAAAGCTTAGGTTTACGGTTAAGATCAAAAAACAAAAGGTCATAGCCTGATACACACAATAAAAGTGCGCGGTAATGATCCTAAAGTTATGGTCATAATATTGACGCACTTTCTGCTCAGGGTATTTACGACAATATCTGATTGAGGTGAGAAACCTTAACAGCAGCACATGCACTATGCTTTAATTCAAAAAATGCTTTAATTCGCAAAATTTCAAGTCTGAACTCTCAGCCGAAAGGCCCGCCATGTCAGCCCTAAAACTAGCCTTCCAGAAACTAAGCTCTGCTCTCGTTTCTCTGTTTTTAATAGGAGCGTTGCCCGCGGCCGCGGACGACGTGATGGATGCCCGTCATGTTATTGATACGGCTAAGGTTTCTGTAGAGCGTGTGCGTGCTGAGCATCGGCCATCGGCGCAGCTTGACTCTTTATTGAAACGCGCCCGCGGTGTTTTGGTGATACCTTCCTATTACAAGGCCGGGTTTTTCATCGGCGGAAGTTATGGCGACGGCGTTCTCCTCAGAAAACTCGACGACGGCTCATTCAGCGACCCCGCATTCTATCGCATGACATCCGGCTCCATAGGGCTCCAATTCGGCATGCAATCTGCCGAGATTCTTTTTATTATTCTTACCGAAGATGGCATGCAGGCGGTTCTGGATGATGAATTCAAGATCGGCGCTAACGTCGGCATAAGCATTGGCGCTGTCGGCGCGGGGGCAGAAGCAGCAACAACAACAAATGTCGGAAATGATATTGTTGCGTATTCAAAGAACGCGGGTCTGTTTGCCGGCGGAAGTTTTGAAGGAAGCCTGATTAAACCGCGCAAAGACTGGAACGCAGCCGTTTATGGCGTTGATCAATCCAACCCCAAAGGCATTGTGACGCGCGGACAGCTTATGTACGCAGATGGGCTTAAACAAACTCTTGTCAGTGAGATTTACCCTCAAGAGCCTCAGGTCAATTAAACAGCACAGAGAACGTGTCAAACAAAGGGACAACCGTGGCCGACGGTGCACAGACTGACCACGTTGTTGCCCTGGTGTCGCGCATTTTCCTTGTTATGGCCATTGCTTTTGGCACGGGGCTCGTCACATGTTTATCCGCGCTTCCGGTCGCGGTCGGCAAACCCGAGCTTATTGATCTCTATATTATGATTTCGCGATTTGCCTTAAGCGGTTTAATCGGTGCTTTTTTATGGTACGTGCCACTTGTGCTACGCCTTCGATTAAAACCGACATCACCCTGGCGGAAAGGTATCACCTGGGTGCTTTCATCCCTGTCGGTTCTCGGCGCCTTAACCGTCTTGCTTGTTTTGGTCCGTCTGGTCGGCAATGGCAGCGAACTGCTAAGCGCTGTAGCCCTTCGGTTTGGGACGACGGGTTAGCATGTGATCACATCGCTGGGGGCGAGGGCTGAGCCTGAACTGACTCAAAAGTGGTGGGGGCAGGATCAATAACTTCAACGCCGTTACGTGTAATCTCAAGAATTGAAAACCCTCGTTCAGATAAACCGGTGGGAAGTAAACGAAACACTCCATCTACGCCTGAGAAACCGCTGGGAGACGCAAGCGCTTCTGATGAAAACGGTCTTTCGAGATCAGAACGGCCAAGAACTGCTGCCAGTGCAACCGCATCATAGGCGTGTGTAGCGATCGCCGGTGGCAAAGCCCCGTAAAGAGCTTGGTACCTCTGATAAAAGGCCGCATTTGGCTCTGGAGCCGGAGCGGGATACCAACCACCGATCAACGCTGGCTCTCTCCCCAGACCTGGGCCATGCCAGACCATAGTTCCAAGCAATTGGATGCGCCCCGGATCAATATCGTAAAACGGTAAAAGAGCCGCCACTTCTGTGAGGCGGCCTCCCTGTGCTGGAACCAACAGCGCATCAAAAGGTAAATCACCAATCGTATCGAGACGTTCTAGTCTTTGAAGTGCCACACGCGAGACAGTATCAGAGCGGCTTTCCAGAGCGGCGCGCTGAGCCAGCAATGCGTTATGACGCCGGTCATAGTCTGCAAAACCACGCACAACATCATTTAAGTTGTCTCCTGACGGATTGTAATAGGCTGTACGTGTCAGAGTGCCGCCGTATTGCATGAGAACTTGTGACGCCGCATCCACGACGGTTTCACCATATGGCGTACTGGGAGCCAGTACGGCGAAACGCTCGATACCTTGGGCGCGCGCAAACGTGATGATCCGCCGCACCTGTTCATGTACGAGGAAGCCCATTACGAAAACACCAGGACGCGCGACCGTCGGATCTGTTGTAAACGGCACCATGTTAATCCCAGCGGCTTGAGCTTGCGGCATAACAGCCTTAGCTGACGCTGAAAATACGGGACCAAGAAGAACTTGCGCGCCATGCGCAACAGCAAGAGCAGAGGCATCTACTGCGCCATCGGGCGTTCCCTTCGTATCATATGGCTGTAAAACAAAACGATCATCTCCGACATCAAATAAAGCCATTTGAGCAGCATTTAGAAGTGCTTCGCCAACGCCCGCAGAAGGACCAGATAATGGTAATAACAATCCAATTCGAACCAAGCCGTAGGGGTCACGTGACGGAGCAGGAATTGCCTGGGATTCAGGCTCAAAACCAGGAATTAGCTGAGTTCTACTTAAGATAGGCAGAGTCGGCGCAGGAGTAACTGGAACAGGCGCCGAAGCGAGAGGCTCAGCCGCCCCAGGATTTGCTTGCGGGAGCTGCCGTGGTACATCGGAACTCTCACATCCTGATAGCAGAATTCCGGCCAATACAAATAATGGCAAAACCCGTCGCATCACCATCTAAATCTCCTTCAAAGTCTGCCAATCCTTCTGAAAAGAGGCCTAGCAGAACATCGATAATAAATTTTGGCGACGGTAGCGCCCCCTTAACGGGAAGGCAACCAAACCTCGCCAATGGTTACTTTGCGACTCAGCCTCTTGACTGTGGCCTTTATGTGGTTTCCACACCCATCGGCAACCTGATGGATATTACGTTTCGAGCAATTGATGTTCTGGGGCAAGCCGATGTGATTGCCTGTGAAGATACAAGGGTTACCGGAAAACTGCTTAAACATTACGGCATATCAACGCGGATGATCGTATATAACGATCACAGCGGGCCGAAAACACGCCCCCTTTTGCTAGCGGATCTAAAGGCAGGTAAACGCGTCGCCTTGGTTTCTGATGCCGGTACGCCTTTGATATCTGATCCCGGATATAAATTGGTTTCAGAATGCGCTGAAAACGGCATACGTATCATCCCAATACCGGGCGCTTCTGCAATGCTCGCAGGACTTGTGACGTCAGGCTTGCCAACCGACAAGGTATTGTATGCTGGATTTTTACCATCGAAACAAAAAGCTCGGCAATCAAGCATAAAAGCGTTAGCTGGGATTAACGCAACGCTCGTCTTTTATGAAACAGGCCCACGCTTAGCCGCAACACTTGCTGATTTAGCGGAACATCTTGGGTCACGCGCCGCAACTGTGGCCCGTGAATTGACAAAGTTATTCGAAGAAATCACACGCGATGATCTCCCGATTTTAGCCAAATCATATAATGCTAAACCAGATGTAAAGGGTGAGGTTATCATCCTAGTAGGTCCACCTTTGGCTTCGGTTATTTTTGATACTGAAGACACTGAGGCAGCTATCCTTAATGCCCTTGAAACAATGAGCGTGCGCGATGCCGCAGCAGCCGTTGCTGACCTTACAGGACAACCGAGACGCGTTATTTATGCGCATGCCCTGCAACTAAAAAATAAGTCTTCTAAAAAAATGTGAGCCTAAGAACAACGATGGCAGCTAAGCAATTCCCTAAAAGACGACGCGCTCAGGTTATCGGACGGTGGAGTGAATATGCCTGTAGATTGCTCTTAGCCATCACTGGCTGGACGACGCTGCATCACGGATATCGGGCGCACAGAGGCACCGGGGCAGGAGAAATTGATCTTATTGCTAAACGGCGCAACACTTTAGCTTTTATAGAAGTCAAGACGCGGCAAACTTTAACTATAGGGTTGGAATCAGTATCTCCTGAACAACAACGCAGAATCATTAAAGGTGCAGATCGATTTTTGGCAAGCAACCCGCAATTTCACAACCTTGATGTCCGTTTTGACGTCATGATTGTAAGGCCCTGGCATCTGCCCAAGCATTTTTCTGATGTCTGGCGACCATAAATCTGATTGTCAAATGATTGACCCATGCCTCTGAATCACTAGTGTAGCGGCCATATAGATATAGCTGACAGTTTTCAACTGGCGCTAATACTTAGGAAATGGGCTTCACCAAATGGCGATAAAGTCACCTGCTGTGGAATCAAACAGAGAGCATTTGACAGACCTCTTTGTCCGCAGCGACGGTGTCATAGACTTGGCAGAAGCAGCCTTGCGGTTGGCAGCCTACGATAGCAGCACTGACATAGACTTAAGCTTTTACCGGGCTCACCTTGATAGCCTTTACGATGCATTAGGAATTGAAGCTGCTGCATGTGAATTGGATGATTCAAACACCTCGCCAAAAAAAATGGCGTCCGTTTTAAGAACGGTCTTACATTTGAATTTCCGTTATCGCGGTGATGGTGAGACTTATGATGATCTCGACAACGCAAATTTGATGCGTGTGATTGATCGTCGTTTAGGTTTGCCGGTTACAATCGGTATTCTATATATTTCAGCAGCTCGGTCGCTGGGTTGGAATGCCTGCGGGCTTAATTTTCCAGGGCATTTTCTGGTGCGGCTTGAAAGCCTGGATGGGAATAGGGGGATCATTGACCCTTTTCATGGCGGCATCATCTTGGACACACCAGCATTAAGAGATTTACTCAAAGTCGTAACAGGCCCCGCCGAAGAATTAGACGCCAAACATTATCAGCCGGTAAGCGACAGAGATATTCTTGTGCGCCTTCAGAATAATATAAAAACGCGTCGGCTCGACTTAGGTCAAATGGACGAAGCGCTGAAAACTTTGAAGTCAATGCAGGTGCTGTTGCCAGATAGCGCTGCATTATGCCGAGAGGCGGGACTGCTGCAGCTTCGGCTGGGCCATCTTTCTGAAGCCCTGAGGGCTTTAGAAGACTACATGAAAAAAGCCCCGCCCGGCCCTGAGCGCAATCGAATTGATACGGTTGTAAAAGATTTAAAACAACGTATTCAATAATCAACGCAGCCATAGCGGGTGGCAAAGAGCTCAAAGGATTAAATCATGACACTTGCAGTAGCCATACAAATGGACCCTATGGACGGGATAGATATCAACGGTGATTCAACATTTGTAATGGCGCTCGAAGCACAGAAACGTGGTTTTGGGCTTTTTCATTACCTGCCCAATCGTCTGTCCTTTCGTGATGGTCGCGTGATTGCGAAGGCCAATGCTTTAGAAGTTCGCCGTGAAAAAGGAAATCACTTCACGTTCGGCGAAACACAAGAGATCGATTTGTCTCTGATGGATGTGATTTTGATGCGACAAGATCCGCCGTTCGATATGGCGTACATAACCGCAACACATATTCTGGAGCACATCGCCGATGATACGCTTGTCGTCAACAATCCAGTGAGTGTAAGAAATGCTCCCGAAAAGCTATTCGTGACGCACTTTGAAGGCGTGATGCCGCCAACACTCATCACGTCGGACCCCGAAGAAATCAAAAAATTCCGGTTAGAACATCAAGATATTATTATTAAACCGTTGTATGGCAATGGCGGTGCTGGCGTGTTCCATCTATCTCCAGGCGATGAGAATCTTGCATCGCTTGTTGAAATGTTCACTTTGAATTTTCGTGAGCCAATGATCGTGCAAAAATACGTCGCAGCCGTACGTGAGGGCGATAAGCGCATTATCCTTGTTGACGGCGAAGTAGCTGGCGCGATTAATCGTGTTCCTGCCGCTGGAGAAGCCAGATCAAATATGCATGTCGGCGGGCGCCCAGAAAAATCAAAACTCACCGCGCGGGAACAAGAACTTTGCGAAGCAATTGGCCCCTCCTTAAAAGAGCAGGGATTAATATTTGTTGGGATTGACGTTATTGGTGGATATCTCACAGAGATCAACGTGACATCACCAACAGGACTGCAAGAAATAAATCGCTTTGATGACGTGTGCATAGAGGCACAGATTTGGGACGCGATTGAAGAAAAACTGTAATAACGCAAAATAATAAAAACTTATCCGCATCTATAAAACGGAATCACGCTCGGTTAGAGATAAGAGAGGAAATATGGAACTTGAAAAGCAAATGGCAGAGGCCGTCGAAGCTGGCATGACAGTCATTACAACATATGGACTATCTGTCGTTGGTGCTGTCGTCATACTGATTATCGGCTGGGTCGTTTCAGGTAAAGTTGCCAGTTCAATACGAAAAGCAGGGGAAAGATCAAACAAGATTGACGCGACGCTGACATCTTTCTTTGCGTCGGTGGCCAAGTATGCGGTTTTGGTTTTTACATTTATCGCCGTCCTCTCACGCTTCGGCGTAGAAACCACAAGTTTTGTGGCGGTGTTAGGTGCGCTAGGGCTCGCCATTGGATTATCGCTCCAGGGCACACTTGCAAATGTCGCCAGCGGCGTCATGCTGATTATGTTCCGGCCCTTTAAGGTGGGGGATTTTGTAGATACAGCCGGCGTTTCTGGAACCGTTAAAGATATAACATTGTTCACAACAGAGCTGGCAACGCCTGACAACGTTAAAGTTATCGTGCCCAATGGTGCAGTTTGGGGTGACACAATCAAAAATTTCTCGGGAAACACAACGCGCCGGGTAGATATGGTCATGGGCATCGGCTACGGCTCAAGCATAGACCACGCCATCAAAACAATGTCAGAGATTATTGCAGCGGATAACCGCATACACGACGACCCAGAACCATTTTTTGCGGTCGGGGAATTAGCTGATAGCTCCGTGAACATCATTGTTCGGATGTGGACCAACGCTCCAGATTACTGGGGTGTGAAGTTTGATCTTACAAAATCATTTAAAGAAGCGTTTGACCGTGAAGGTATAGAGATTCCCTTCCCACAAACCGTTGTGCATCACATTAACAAACAGAGCGAATGACAAACATGTTTACGCTTCTAATAAGAAATCTTTAGCGATCTGATCTGAAAGTGTCGCAATTGCTGCCGTAAAGTCTTCAAGGACAGTGTGTACACTTTTAGTGCGGATAACTTTATCTACGCTTTCTTTGGCAAACTGCTGATGCAAGCGTTTTGCAAGAAACGCACTGCGCGTATCTGGCCCGAGGCTTTCAAGCGTGTCTGAGACAATATTTGTACAATGCGCAATGGAACGTGGGAAATCTGGGTTGGTCAGCAGTAATTCAACCACTTGCATCGGGCGTACAGTATCCCGATACACCATGCGATAAGACTTCAAGGCCGACAATGACCGAAGCAAAGCCCCCCAGCGGTAATAATCTTCGATTTTATCGTTTCGGTTTCGCACAGAGAGAACCGTAAATTTAACATCAACCAAACGCGCTGTATTGTCGGCGCGCTCCATAAATGTACCGATACGGTAGAACTGAAAAGCCTCTTTTTGCAGCATCACGCCATAGGTTAAGCCCCGAAGCGCGTGGACTTTGTCTTTAACCCAATCAAAAAAATCTCGGCAATTACCGTCCTCAAGGGATTTACTATCTACTGTTTTCATGCCGATCCAAGCGGCGTTAAGACTTTCGAAAACCTCAGTTGGAATTGAATTCCGTTCTGCACGCGCATTCTCTCGGGCTGCACGAAGCGTACTTTTAATACTTGATGGATTTTTTTCATCTATAGAGAGAAACTCTATCACCTTGTGCTGATTTAAACGCTTAAATCTTTTGTCGAACTCTTTGCGTTGGCCAACCATCTCCAACGCCGCAATCCATTCTGCGTTGGGCGCAAGACTTGGGTCTGGCAATTGGCTCATGCGATAAGTGACATCAAGAAGACGGGCTGTGTTCTCAGCACGCTCAACGTAGCGACCAAACCAATACAAGTTATTGGCTGTGCGTGACAGAAGAGTCATTTCGTCAGCACCCATGTATCTTTTGTGCCGCCGCCTTGCGATGAATTCACAACCAGCGAGCCCTTTTTTAAGGCCACACGCGTCAATCCACCGGGCACGACCGTTGGACCATCACGGCCGGTTAAGACATAAGGCCTGAGGTCTACATGCCTGGGGCTTAATTTATTGCCATCAAATGTCGGGCATGTTGAAAGAGCCAATGCTGGTTGAGCAATATAATTGCTGGGCCGCGCCATGACTTTACGAATATAGGCATCACGCTCTTTCTTGGTTGATTTTGGCCCTACCAACATGCCGTAGCCGCCAGCGCCATGAACCTCTTTAATGACCATAGTCATTATTTTATCTAGCACCTCGTCGCGTTGTTTTTTGTTTTTAAGGTGATAGGTCGGAACGTTCTTAAGGATGGGCTCCTCATCCAGATAATACTGGATCATTTCTGGAACATAATCATAAACCGCTTTGTCATCTGCGATTCCGTTGCCAACAGCATTGGCTATTGTCACGTTGCCGCTGCGATACGCCTGAAATAAACCCGGAACACCAAGCATAGAATCTTTATTGAAGATCTTGGGGTCCAAAAAATCATCATTGATCCGACGATAGATGACATCAACGCGTTGCGGCCCTGCGATTGTTCGCATAAAAACATGATTTTTGCGAACGTAAAGATCATTCCCCTCAACCAGTTCAATGCCCATTTCATCGGCAAGAAATGCATGCTCAAAATAAGCTGAGTTAAACCGACCAGGCGTCAGCAATACAGCTGTTGGATCAGCGATACCTTCTGGTGCTGTCGATAAAAGGGTAGAGAGGAGCTCGCTTGGATAGTGATTCACAGGTGCGACCGGCATCCGGTCAAATAGGTCAGGAAAAAGTCGCGCCATAACGCTCCTGTTTTCCATCATGTAAGAGACCCCTGACGGACATCGGAGATTATCCTCAAGAACGTAAAACTCGTCTTCGCTCGTACGAACCAAATCAACGCCGGAAATATGACTGTAAACCCCGCCGGGCGGAGTAAAGCCTTTCATAGCAGCGCAATATTCATCATTGTTTTTGAGAAGAGCGCGCGGAACTTTACCAGCCTTGAAAATTTGCTGCGAATGGTAAACGTCATGAATAAATTTATTTAGCGCGCTTACACGCTGGCAAACACCTAAGGATAAGCCGTCCCATTCTCGTTTGGAAATAATACGGGGGACCACATCGAAGGGGATGAGGCGTTCATCTTGGTCTTCTTGACCATAGACAGCAAAGGTTATGCCAAGGCGACGAAACATATCATCCGCCTGGGCATGGCGCTGCGCTATACGATCAATTGATCTGCGCTGCCGCAAAAATTTAGCATAATCAACGTATGGAGCCCGTATACGCGAGCCATTACGCATTTCATCGAATGCTTTTATAGCCGTGATAGCGACCCTCACTGTTTGAGTTTAAATCCAAGCTACCCTTCCTTTTAGCGCATTACACTACCAAAAGTCACGGCGGCCATACTTTACCGCACATACCCACTAAACATCAGGGTGGGGACTATAATGCAATTCATTAAGTTGCCCGTTAAGATGGCTAACCGATCATCACCTCCGGCAGAGAAGAGGTTCTTGTGGTTGCTATAGTCAGAACTGTTGCCTTTGCTGGAATTGACGTTTTGCCGATTCAGGTTCAAGTCGCCATTTCCGGAGGTCTACCCGCCTTCAACATCGTCGGCTTGCCAGATAAGGCTGTCGCCGAAAGCAAAGAACGTGTGCGAGCGTCCCTCGGCGCTATCGGTCTAGCGCTTCCGCCAAAGCGGATCACCGTTAATCTAGCACCGGCAGACGTGCAGAAAGAAGGGAGCCACTTTGACCTGCCAATCGCTGTCGGTCTGTTGGTGGCCATGGACGTGTTGCCCAGGGAAGAAATAGACGGCTATCTGGTTCTTGGGGAGCTTGGATTAGATGGCGGCATAGCTTCAGTTGCAGGTGTTTTACCGGCAGCTGTGGCAGCCAACGCCGCCGATAAAGGCCTAATTTGCCCGGGCGCTCAAGGCAGCGAAGCTGCCTGGGCTGGGGGAGCGGAAGTCCTTGCTGCAGAATCACTGCTGGCTTTGATTAATCATTTCAAAGGCACGAGTCTTCTCCCATCTCCAAAACCGATTGCACCAAAATCTCGACCTGTGGTGCCAGACTTAAAAGATGTCAAAGGCCAAGAAACGGCGAAACGGGCCTTAGAAGTCGCAGCTGCTGGTGGTCATAACATTCTCCTCGTTGGTCCTCCCGGTGCTGGAAAATCCATGCTCGCGAGTCGATTGCCGGGGTTACTACCTCCGTTAAGTGCTGCAGAGGCTTTAGAGCTTTCAATGATTCATTCTGTTGCTGGGCAACTCACGGAGGGAGCCGTTTTATCTGCACGGCCATTTCGCGATCCACATCATTCAGCTTCGGTCCCAGCATTGATTGGCGGTGGGGTGAAAGTAAAACCTGGTGAAATCAGCTTGGCACACAACGGCGTTTTATTTTTAGATGAATTGCCAGAGTTTAGTCGCCAAGCACTGGAAGCTCTGCGTCAACCTTTGGAGTCGGGCCGGGCGGTGGTTGCAAGAGCAAATGCACACATTACTTACCCGGCAAAGTTTCAACTCATTGCCGCTATGAACCCTTGCAGATGTGGACATTTGGACGATCCTGCGCTTGCATGCTCAAAGGCACCGAGGTGCGCGGAAGACTATCAAAGTAAAATTTCAGGGCCAATGTTTGACCGCATCGATTTGCATGTTGATGTGCCTGCTGTTGACCCACTGGATCTTTCAACGCCGCCACCAAGCGAAAACTCTGTGGCCATTGCTAGCAGAGTAACAGCAGCACGGATGATCCAGAGAAAGCGCTTTTCAGAGATGTCTTTAGACAATGTCACCTGTAATGCACAAGTTGATGGCGAAGCGTTAGAACACATAGCGTCCCCCGATCAAGAGGGGCGGGTATTGCTCACTCAAGCCGCAGAGAAAATGCATCTCTCAGCCCGTGGCTATCATCGCATTCTACGTGTCGCGCGAACCTTAGCTGATTTAGAGGGCGTTGCAGACGTGAAACGCCTGCATATTGCGGAAGCCCTTAGTTACCGTCGGCTGGCACCCAGCAGAGGATGAGGTTTCTTACCGCTATTAAACTGCAACGGTTGCCGGGTCATACCCCATCAGAGACATCCGCAGTTCGCCGGTGCTGGCAAAGCCCGTGAAGTTATCCGGGTCGGAGGTTTGATACCAAATCCCCTGTTTGCGAGAGTCTAGCAACACACCTTTGGTGCGTTCTTTTCGCGCGTCTTCATACGCCGCAAATGCTTCAGCAGGTGTCGCATATTTTTCAAGACACCGGGCCAGGACAACGCCATCTTCTAGCGCCATAGCTGCCCCCATACCCAGGAACGGGAGCATCGGATGGGCTGCATCGCCCAGCAATGTTGCGCGGCCAACTGTCCACTCAGGAATCGGATCGCGATCAAATAAGGCCCATTTAAAGAGTTTATCTTTTGGAATCGCGTTGATAATGCCGATGACGTTCTCGTTCCATCCCCGATACTCCGTCAGAAACTCTTCTCGGGTTGCTGGAATAGACCAGCCTTCTTCTTTCCAGGCATCGGTCTTCGCGATGCCGACAACATTAACGATTTTCTCGTGGCGCAAATAGTAGCGTGTAAAAATATGCCCCGGGCCCATTGTGGTGGTTGAGTTCGCAATCGTCATATACGGCTCAACCGCCTCTGCAGGCACCATCCCCCGAAATGCGGCCTGCCCGGTAAACTTCGGTTGAACCGTATCTATGATGGAACCGCGCACCGCAGAGCGTGATCCATCAGCACCGATGAGAACATCACTGGAGACTTTATTGCCATTCTTGAATGAGGCCGTCACACCATTTTCATCTTGCTCAAGATGTTCAAATGCATGGTTGAGAAGGATGGCCTCTTCATCATGGGCGCGCACAGCTGCGACTAAAGCGTCATGCAGGTCAGCGCGGTGAATTTGATAATACTCGGCTCCATAGGTGTCTTTAAAACTACCATCGCGTTGCGTGCGCGTAAGCGCTTCACCCGTGCGATAATGAACTAAAGCACCCGCGCTCGGCTTATCTGCCGCCTCAGCCATAAAGGGTCCAAGACCAACGAATTCCAACGCACGAGTGGCGTTTGGACTAATAGTCAGACCCGCGCCGACCTCTCCAAGCCCTGGCGCTTGTTCATACACACGAACTTTGAACCCCAGCTTCTGCAAGGCCAAGGCTGCCGTCAGCCCACCCATGCCAGCACCAATTACAGAAACTGAAATATCACGCATAAATTTTCTCCTATTTTGATCAATAGAAAGTAAGCAGAACTGTGTCTAGCAACAAGGCTACCCTTGCTCATTTGATCACTGGCCGGTAAGTGTGAGGGTATGCATAGAGCTTTTTTGACCCTTCTGGCCTTTGGCGCACTCTACGTCCCATGCGCACAGGCTCAAATACAGCCTGACCGTAAACCGGTGGCTTCCGAACGGCTTCTAATGCCGCTGTTCCCATCGGGTTGGAAAGAAGTCTACCGCAGTAGAGAATCTATCGAGGTGGTGGAATATGTGCCAACTGACCAATCTGCAACTTCCTGGCAGGATAAAATACAGCTTCAGGTCTATAACGATTTAAATGACTTACCCCTGGACGCTATTCAGCGCCGCACGCAAGGACAAAATCGCAACCGCTGTACAGGAGTTGTAGAGGGATCGTTACAGTCCGGTTTAAACAATGGTTACCCCAGTGCGTTTTGGACGCTCGGGTGCCGTTATATTAAATCAGGTGAAGGGAAAGGCTCTGGGGAAACCCAGTATACCAAGGCCATTCAAGGTCAATCTTCACTTTATGTATTAAGTCGTATTTGGCGCACACCGGCATTTGCCCAAAATGGGCCAGAGATTGCAATAGAGTCAGTAAACGATGGTGTGGCTTTTTTGACAACCTCCATCGTGTGTGTGCCAAAATCAGAAGATCATCCTTGTGAGTTTGAATCTAACTGAAGACGTCAGACTATAAAGAGCGGCCCGAGCGCTTTACCTCCACAGACATGGATATGAAGATGCGGCACTTCTTGTCCGCCATCAATGCCCGTGTTTACAAATGTACGGTAGCCTGAGTCTTTAACACCTTTGAGTTCAGCAACCTTTAATACAGCGCGGTTAAGCGCCACGACTTCAATATCAGACGCAGTGCAAGTGAACTCGTTCAAAGACTTATATGGTCTTTTGGGAATAACCAGAACATGAACAGGCGCTTTTGGAGAAATGTCTTCAAACGCCAGGGTGTAGTCATCTTCGAATACTGTCGTATTTGGTATTTCGCCGCGAAGGATTTTGGCAAAAATATTATTTTCATCATAGTCCGACATGTAGCACCCTGATTACACTAAGCTGGATTTAAATATTGTCTTTCTGGCGAATACCCGATTCACCAAAACGGTGATCTAAAACGGCAAAGACATCCGCAGGCTTAACATCTTTCGCCGCCCACAAGAGCAACAGCATATACAGCAGGTCGGCACTCTCGTTTAACAACTCATCGCGACCTTCAGCGACAGCCGCAAGTGCTGTTTCAACACCTTCCTCGCCGACTTTTTGCGCAATTTTAGTTACACCCTTTGCATACATCTTTGCTGTATACGACGTCTCAGGATCCGCTGTCTTGCGACTCACAAGAACATCATAGAGACGCTCTAGTATCGCAGCATCAACTGCTACTGCGCTGTCCTTTTTTTTACTCATTTTGTCTCCAAGCGTGATGCGGTTATGGGTCTGACCGGCAAACCTGCAGCAGCGAGGTGAGCTTTGGCATCCCCCACTGAGTATTCACCAAAATGAAATATAGACGCAGCGAGAACAGCGGTGGCATGACCTTCGCGAACACCAGCTATCATGTGATCCAGAGTGCCAACGCCACCTGAAGCAATCACCGGCAAGTGCACAGCATCAGAAACAGCCCGGGTTAAAGGAATATCGTATCCATCTCGCGTACCGTCTCGATCCATTGAGGTGAGGAGAATTTCTCCTGCCCCATACTCTGCCATACGCTTAACCCATTCAATGGCGTCAATGCCGGTAGCCGTGCGGCCCCCATGGGTGAAAATCTCATAGCGTCCTGGCGCAACAGACTTGGGATCAACCGCAACGACAATACACTGGCTGCCGAATTTTTCTGCCGCTTCCCTCACAAATTCTGGCCGATGAACGGCTGCTGTGTTGATAGATACCTTATCTGCCCCGGCAAGTAATAATTTGCGAATGTCATCAACTGTCCTGACGCCACCGCCGACGGTAACCGGCATAAAACAATGCTCTGCCGTGCGTGCAACAACATCGTAGAATGTGTCTCGGTTTTCATGGCTTGCCGTAATATCAAGAAAACACAACTCATCTGCTCCCGCAGCATCGTAAACTTGAGCTTGCTCAACAGGATCGCCTGCATCACGCAGGCCAACAAAGTTAACGCCTTTAACAACGCGACCATCTTTAACGTCGAGGCAGGGAATAACGCGCACAGTTAACATAACGACGGGGTTACTCTTCTAGCAGTGAAATGGCTTCAGCAAGATCTATGCGGCCGTCATAAAGAGCGCGGCCTGAAATAACACCAACTAAGCCTGGAGATTTTATCGCTCTACGCTTTATCGCGCCTATATCTTCCAAGGAGGCGACGCCACCAGAGACGATAATAGGAATATTTACTGCATCCGCGAGATCAGCAGATGCATTAAGATTGGGTCCACCGAGCACCCCATCGCGATCAATGTCTGTGTGAATAATGACGGAGACGCCTGCATCCTCAAACCGACGTGCCAGCTCAACGGCTGTTACATCAGAAGACTCAGCCCACCCTTCCACAGCAACCCGGCCGCCACGCGCATCAATACCAACAGCTATATGCCCGGGAAATTCTTTACACGCCTGGCGCACTAAATCCGGATTCTTTAAAGCAGCCGTCCCGAGCACAATGCGATCAACACCCGTCGTCAACCAATGAGTCACCATATCAAATTCTCTGATGCCGCCACCAAGCTGAACCGGAACTGTTACAGTGCGCAAAATCGATTCAACAGCTTCAGCGTTTACTGGCTTGCCCGCAAAGGCACCATTTAAATCCACAACGTGAATCCAATTTGCGCCAGCGTCTTGAAATGCTTTGGCTTGTTGCGCTGGATTGTCGTTAAAAACAGTCGCCCGGTTCATATCACCTTGAGCCAAACGCACGCAGACCCCGTCTTTCAGATCAATAGCGGGATACAAGTCAACATGAGTCATCCTTAAGGCGTCCACTTCAAAAAATTGCTGATGAGTCGCAAACCTAAAAGCTGACTCTTTTCCGGATGGAATTGCGTTCCAAACATGTTGTCACGGCCAATAGCGGCAGTAACTTTTTGACCATAATCAACGGTTGCCAAAGTCATCTCTGGAGCGTCGCACATGACATGGTAACTGTGCACAAAATAGGCGTATGAGTCTTTACCCAGGCCATCTAGCACTGGATGTGCAGATAGCAAATTTAGACGATTCCAGCCCATATGGGGAATGCGGGCTCCTGTTCCATCCGGTCCAGCGCTAGCATCTGGGGTTAAGGCAACGACTTTGCCGGGGATCCAATCGAGGCCCGCACTTTCGCCATGCTCGAACCCCTTTGTCGCCATAAGTTGCATGCCAACACAAATGCCCAAAAACGGCCGTCCTTTGTCAATGACAGCCTTCTCTAATGCCTGATGGAGTCCATCAACACGTTCTAAACCAGCCTTACAGTCCGCGAAGGCACCAACACCGGGCAAAACAACTCTATCTGCAGTCTCAACGTGATGAGCGTCAGAACTGACAACGATTGATGCAGAAATTTCTGATTCGGAGGCCGCGCGCTCAAAGGCTTTGGCTGCGGATCTTAGGTTCCCCGATCCATAATCAACGATGACGACTTGCATCATGAATTTTTCTGAACCAGCCCTAGAACTGATCCACCTTTACATCGGCCAGCGTGTGAATTGGCTTAGAGCTTACCCTTTGTGGAAGGAACCGCATCGGCCTTACGACCATCAATCTCAATTGCGGTGCGCAAGGCGCGCGCGAGCCCTTTAAAGCAGGATTCAACAATATGATGGTTGTTCTCTCCGTACTTGTTCCACACATGGAGTGTTACGCCAGCGGCTTGTGCAAATGCTTGAAACCACTCCTTAAAAAGCTCGGTATCCATATCGCCTAACTTCGGCTTTGAAAAATCCACCTTCCAGATCAAATATGGACGATTGGATAGGTCGAGCGCGATTTCTGTGAGCGTCTCATCCATAGGGATTTGAGCAGAACCATAGCGCGTGATTCCGGTGCGATCTCCCAGCGCTTGCGCGACTGCTTCTCCAATACATATCCCGACATCTTCTGTCGTGTGGTGAAAATCAATGTGGAGATCGCCTTTCGCTTCAACGGTCAAATCTATCAAACTGTGACGAGACAGCTGTTCAAGCATGTGATCGAGAAACCCTATTCCAGTCGCGACCACATAATGACCGTTTCCGTCCAGATTCACTGTGACGGAAATTTCAGTCTCTTTTGTCTTCCGGCTTACCGTTGCCTCACGCATGGAGACGCCCCTTTTTTCTTGAGTCTGCGACGTTTTAGCAGTTCATTTACGCCAAAGCCATCGACACGAAAAGGCGTTTTATCGCCTCATTTTGTCCACAGTTACACCCCACATAACCTGCAATTGAGTAGTGTTTCACCTAATTGAGGGGGACACGCTGAGGTGGAGAAGTTACAATCGTTATAGGTCTATGACGTAGGCCCAACAAATAAAACAGTCTAAAAATCAAAATAAAAAGTAAATGGAACAACAAGCAGTGAACACAATGGCAGCAAATAGACGAGGTAGACCGCCCGGCGCAAGGGCGGGAGCACCTGATCCAATAGACATACATGTGGGGCGACGGGTGAAACTCCGTCGTACTCTGTTGAGAATAAGCCAAGAACAACTGGCTGGAGATATCGGCGTAACCTTTCAGCAAGTCCAAAAATATGAAAGCGGCCACAACCGTGTAAGTGCGTCCCGCCTTTATGACATCTCCCGGGTCCTTGATTGTCCAATCTCCTACTTCTTTGAGGATATTGGAGACGAAGTTACAACTGGTCGAGCGACCCCAGAACCAAGAACAGGTGAGGGGCTATCAGATGCTCAAGCCGGTTTTGATGATGATCCGATGCAACGGACTGAAACTTTAGAATTGGTTCGAGCATATTGGCGGTTACATAGCGGAGACTTGCGCCGCAACGTACTTGACCTTTTGGTCAATATGTCAAAACGCGAATAAACTCACTTTCGTCATCTGGTTTTCGAGATATTTCGATTTGTAGAGAGCGCCTTTTGAAATGAAGGGCGCTCTTTGCATTTATTAAACACCGCACGACTTAAGGGTTGAGTCTGTATCCGCCAGGTTCTGTTATGAGGAGCTGAGCATGCGACGGATCAGGCTCAATTTTTTGCCGCAAACGATAAACATGTGTTTCTAAAGTATGTGTTGTGACACCGGCATTGTATCCCCAAACCTCATCCAGCAGCGTTTCACGCTGAACGGTTTTATTACCAACACGAAATAGATACTTCAGAATTGCTGTTTCTTTTTCAGTTAAACGAATCTTTTTTTCTGTTTCATCATGGATCAACATCTTCGCGGCAGGTTGGAACTTGTAAGGACCGACAATAAAAATGGCATCATCAGACTGTGAATGCTGACGCAGATGGGCCCGGACACGCGCCAGTAAAACAGTCAGCCTGAAGGGTTTGGTGACGTAATCGTTTGCTCCCGCATCCAACCCGGTAACCGTATCGTCTTCGCTATCGGCTGCAGTCAACATGATGATGGGTGACCGAACGCCTGAATCTCGCAAGGAACGGCACACATCACGACCGTCCATATCTGGCAAACCGAGATCAAGCAAAATGACGTCGAACACATCTGCTTTCGCTTTTTCAATTGCCTCCGCCCCGGTTGCCGCTTCAATAAGGATTACAAAATCATCCTGCTCTTGCAGTTGCTCTATCAAAGACCGCCGGAGCATTTCATCATCATCAACAAGAAGCAGCGATTTTCCAGAAGCCATAATAATCCCCAAGACAGCAGTCACATGTGAAGTTGAGAGTTTACGAGAATGCATGGGTTAGACCAGGTTTGTGCTTTGCTGGCACCCAATAATCGGCTCAATTGGTGGTCATAAAGTGTATTGTATTGCTTTTAGACTACCTTTGCATGACACACTCATCCTGCACAAAATGAAAAAAGAAGTTATAACATAGCCATGAGTGAAGACAGTCAGACAGAAATGGACATGAGTGTGGCGACCGCCTTAGAAACCGTTGATCGCGCAGTTGCAGAGTTGCGTCGGGGATCGGCTGTGGTCGTCACTTCAGATTCGGGTGCCGTGCTGGCTCGTCCTGCAGAAACAATAGAGGCGGGCCCACTTCCATTCTTTGGAAGGTCTGGCCTTGGAAAAACAGCTGTCGCCGTGACAGGACGTCGCGCTGCCTTTTTAGGACTCGCGGAGCCTGCAACTCCCGTAGTGATATTGCGCAATGAGGATGGATTTAACGCGGCAGATATTCGCAACCTTATTGACCCAAAAGCCGATGATAACACTCTCGTACCACCGCCAAACGTACAAGCCAGTGCTGGAGATGAACACTCAGCAGATTATACAGCCATACGTCTAATGAAAATTGCTCGACTGCTGCCCGCTGCTATCGTCGCTGACGTGGCGGACGAAAACCCTGTTTCTTGGGCAAAATCAAACGGTCGCTGCATCGTCTCACATACAGCCGTTTTGGCTTATGACAAACTGCAAGCAGATACCCTTGTGCCCGTTTCTGAAGCACGCGTGCCATTAGCAGGGTGCGAGAACACGAGAATCATTGCGTTCAGACCTCGAGATGGTGGGGTTGAACATCTGGCCATTATTGTAGGAGAGCCTGACACCTCAACAGCAGTGCTAACCCGTTTGCATTCCGAATGTTTTACAGGTGATCTATTAGGGTCATTGAAATGTGATTGTGGCGATCAACTTCGCGGAGCGATTTCCGCCTTAGCGGAAGGTGAGGGCGGCGTTCTCCTATACTTAGCCCAGGAGGGGCGTGGGATTGGCTTAGTCAACAAACTGCGTGCCTACGAACTTCAGGAAAGGGGCTTTGACACCGTCGATGCCAATGAACAATTGGGCTTTGATGATGATGAACGGATCTACCTGCCAGCCGTTCAAATGCTCTCAAGTCTGGGGATCACTAAAGTCAGGTTGCTGACCAATAATCCCGCAAAAGTTGGCGCTTTGGCCCGGCATGGTATCACCGTCACCGAGCGGGTGACACATGTATTCCCCTCGAACCAGCACAACTGGTCTTACCTAGACACCAAGTCTAAACGGTCCGGTCATCTTTTCTAAACTTACCCGGTTTTCCTTTCCCTGACCTTTTTAGCCCGGCAAAAACTGCCGGACGAGGCGCTGAGCGGCCCCTCTGACAGAAAAAAACGTTGTTCCATAGCAAATATTAGTGGCACGGGATTTGCTTCTGAAAGAGAGAAAGGACACGTGCAGCATGGCGGATCTCCAATCTCTCTCCATTTTTCCTGTCGGCCCGCAGCCAGACCGCCGGGTTGAGGAGATAACGGTAACAGCAGAGAAAACCGACCAAGAAGGATTTACCTTCTGGGATTTCTTGGATGTCATAAACCCATTGCAGCACATTCCGGTGGTCAATACGCTTTATCGCGAAATGACTGGGGATGAAATTAAGACCCCCGCAAAGATGATCGGAAGCGCCATCATCGGAGGACCGATTGGACTCGCCGTGGCAATGGTAGATTCAGCTATTGAAGACACGACCGGCAAGGATATCGGCCGTCATGCGCTTGCGATGTTCAGGCCAGACAATGACAGTAAAGAACAACTAACGAATAGCGACGGCCAAGATATTTCTCAGATCACGTCAAATGTATCCGTTAATCCACGCGAGTTTATTCCAACAGCATCTATCCGTTATGAAACGAGCATGGATGCTGTGCAGAACAAGCAGGCTCCTAAAAGTTCATCGCAAACAGATAGACAAACAGAGGCCGCGATAGCATCCTCAGCAGCTCAAGCACCTCAAGGCATGGTATTTATGCCTCTACCTGGTAGACAATCAGTTGACTCTTTCAGTGCTGTGCCAACTTCTCAGAACGTAGGCCGGTTCTTCTCTTTAGAGCGTAATCCAACCCGGGGCACACCAGCTGTTGAAGGTCCGCCAAGTAACCAATCACAGAATATAAACTCCGTTGCGTTGGCTCAACTCCAAGCTCAAGGTGTCTTGCCGAACACAACTCGTGAAGAACCGAGCGGTCTGCACCCGCTCCTAAGTGCAACAAAGCCGCGCACTGAAACCGGAAAGATACCCGCTGCAGACCCCTTTGCAGCGGCAAGACTGCTCGCTGAAGAAACCGAACCAGTCATGGTGCCCGCATGGTTTGATAAAGCCATGATGGATGCCATGGGGAAATACAAAGCCATGCAAAACGTCGGTTCCTGATTTAAACTCCCCACATGGATATCTGCGTTTTTCCTAACAGCATAGATGCAAGCCAGGGTCACGCGCTGTTCCGAGATCTCAGGTTTGACTGCAGCCTCGGAAGAAGTGGTGTTAGGCAAATCAAACAAGAAGGTGATGGAGCAACACCGCTTGGAGTTTTTAGACTGCGGCGTGTACTATATCGTGCGGACAGAGTTGCGGTTCCCATAACTAATTTGCCCGTTTCAGTTATTCACCAATCTGATGGCTGGTGTGATGCTCCAGATGATGTTCATTACAATCAATTTGTTAAGCACCCTTTTAAAGCCAGCGCTGAAAGACTGTGGCGGGAAGATTCGCGTTACGACATTATTGCCGTAATTGGTCACAATGACGATCCCATTATTCCGGGTCTGGGCAGCGCCATCTTTCTTCATATCGCCGCTGAAGATTTCAGCCCAACGGAGGGATGCGTTGCTTTTGAACAAGACGATCTTCTAGCCATTCTGAGGCATTGCTCCGCCGAAACAAGCATCGACATACGCCCGTTTTACGGTCGTTAATTGCGTTCGCCAAACACAGCGGACCCCAATCGTACATGCGTCGCGCCCATTTCAACAGCGATCTCAAAGTCCGCTGACATTCCCATGCTAAGCCCCGCTAAGGATGTTCTTTGGGCGAGCTCTCTTAGAAACGCAAAATGTAGAGCAGGCTCCTCATCTTGTGGTGGGATACACATTAGGCCCGCAATATGAAGGCCGTGCTGTGTCTGACATTCTGTTACAAAATCAGTGGTTTTAACCGGCGTAATTCCGGCCTTTTGATCTTCCTCACCAGTATTCACTTGAATAAAACAAGGAAGATATCGATCCTGTTTGGCCATCTCATTTGCCAATTTAATGGCCAGCTTTGGACGATCGACGGTTTCAATAACGTCAAACAGAGCGACCGCATCCTGGACTTTGTTGGTTTGCAACGGTCCAATGAGATGAAGTTCGATATCCGGATACTGCGCCTTCAGATGTGGCCACTTCGCTTGCGCCTCTTGCACACGATTCTCAGCAAAAACACGTTGGCCCGCCTCTAACGCAGCGCGCACTAAACCTTCTGACTGCTTTTTTGACACAGCCACTAGTGAAACAGCTTCTGGACTGCGATCTACACGCTTCGCTGCCTGCGCTATACGACACCGCAACAGGCGAATATTTTCTGCGATGTCTGAGACAGATAAAGAAGAGCTAGGCACAGACACGGAATTCGACCTCGTTTAAGATTGGGTGATGATACGAAACACAGTTAGAGCTAAGCGATCAAGACAACACTCACTTTTGCCACCCATATTTGTCATGAGTGATGAAAAAAGAGGTAAGTCTCCCTTGGATATTGTCGGAACACTGCCCAACCATTGGGGTTACATCTTCCGACATTATAACCATCCAGAGCGGAAAACGCTGGCAAACGATCTGGCGAAGATATGTCGCCGCCGCGGCATTATGTTGTTGGTCGCGGGAGACTGGCGCCTTGCCTGCAAGGTTGGTGCAGATGGTGCTCATATACCTGAACGGCTAATGAAGAGCAGGCCTGTATCGCCTTACTTATTGCATTTTCGATCAAAGATTATCACCACCTCAGCTCATGGGCCCTCTGGTTTGCGCCAAGGCTTCCGTTTGTCCGTGAACGCTGCATTTCTGTCGCCAGTATACCCAACACCCAGCCACCCAACGGCAATGCCGATTGGAAGGCAGGCCTTCGCTGCTCTTGCGAGGTCTAGCCTGATACCTGTTTATGCATTGGGGGGGGTAAGACAGCGTGACCGTCTTCAGCTCATGGCTGTTGGGGCATCTGGCATTGCGGGTATTCGTCTCGCGGAAGAAAGCGCGTAATTGGTTGCCTTAGAATCGAAGTTGGACACCAACGCGTGCGCCCGTTCCTGGCGGCTCAACAGTTGGCATCGCAACCTCACGGTCAACATAAAAGGCATTAGCGTTAAGCAAAAGGGTTGGCGTGATTTGAACAAGACCACCAATCATCCATTGTTTGCCCTCAAGTTCTGTTGGGCTGCCCTGGGTGAAGGCGGATTCAACATATGTCACGCGCACATCAAAGGCCCCTGATCCATATCCCAGACCAGCTTGCCAAGCACGACGACCATCAATAAGGCCGTCAGATCCTGCGGCTTGATAGGCCCCACGAATATAAAAACCAGCATACCCCAAAGCGGCACCAACCGTACGTGAAGTTGTTTGTTCCAAAGCGAAGGCGCTCTGTTGATCAGTAACGCCACCAAAAACGCCCAGCTGGCCACCAAGAAAAGATGTCGCATAGGATCCGTAGGTCTCTTGCTCAATCAGCCGGTTAAGGCCATTTACTTGAGATGGAAAACCTTCGCGCTGGCCATCAGCATCAACCGTGAACGTTCCCAAAGCTGGCATTGTATAACCGATGGTGAGATCCGTCCCGGTTAGGATATCAGTCTCGGTCGTAAAGGAAACTGGAAGTGGCGTGGTCGCTTTCAGGTCTGTTGTTGAATAATGAGATTCTTCTATGAATGTCTCCGGGACGAGCGGCTCTGCGACCACATCCCACGCTCCGCCCACGGTAAATTCAGTGGCGTGCGCCGAATCCACAGAATTTAGCGTCACCACGGCGAGGGCCGCAGCTAAGCTTAGTCTGATGGAAGGGGGAAGAGGCGCGCGCATGGGTAAAGACTCAAGACCTGGACAAAGTTAACTATGGTGAAAATGCGCAGGGGGTGCGCCAACGGTCAAGCCTTTGAATATTAAAGAATTGCTATGTGCTCACGTTGTGACATTTCGCTCACATAACCATAGGTTTTATGTGCTGAGTGTGACCTAAAAAGCATAAATGAGATGAAACAGTCACGGTAAAACAAGCGGCAGAAGGCCCGCTGAGAAGTTTGCCCTCGACTCGCCTTAGGCGAGTCAGCGTCTCGCGGGGCTAGAGGCTGCCCGCGCTGCCATAGTCCGCTGGACCCAGGCCTTCTAAATGATCTGAAGTGAAGTTTTCTATAGCATTCGCAACAGGCGCAGATTCTTCAAATCTCGCGATATGGTAAAGGGCATCCCCTTCATTTACGACGGGGAGATGAGCACGCCCAATGACAATTCCAGTTGCCGGCGCTTTGACGAAGGTTTCATGGTCCCCGAAGGCATCTGAGACCGTGCCGATTTTTTCATCCTTCATCACCCGCGCACCGATCTTTGCGACAGCTCGAAACAACCCAGATTGTGGAGCCCGGACCCAGGTGGATCCTTTGGCTTCCACAGCTTTTACCTTTCTGGATGTCCGAGTCCGTTCAGGCAGCATGGAAATGGCGCGCATAACATTGCGGATTCCCTTAACGCCAGCTTGGATCGCCAACTGATCAAAGCGCAGGGCCTCCCCTGCTTCATATAACAAGATCGGAATACCTTTTTCGGAGGCCATTTGACGCAGAGATCCATCGCGTAGATTGGCGTTGATAATCACCGGTGTACCGAAGGCTTGTGCTAAGCGATCCGTTTCAGGGTCATCGAGGTTGGCCCGAATATGAGGGTGGTTGAAGCGATGTAATCCTCCGGTATGTAAGTCAATGCCATAGTCTGCGCGGCTCAGAATCTCCTCTGTAAACGTATGGGCGAGGCGCGCCGTCAACGAACCATTTTCCGAGCCCGGAAAAGATCTATTGAGATCGCGACGGTCGGGCAAGTAGCGCGAATGGGTTACAAAGCCATAAACATTCACAATAGGAACCGCGATGAGAGTTCCTCGTAAACTTTTTAAAACCGGGCTCTTTAGAAGACGACGTATAATTTCAACGCCGTTAATTTCGTCTCCATGCACTGCCGCAGAGACAAACAACACCGGCCCTTCCTTGCGTCCGTGCACAACATGAACGGGCATGGCCATAGGCGTATATGTAGACAAATTAGGTAGCGCGAGATTTAAGGAAACGCGCGAACCCGGTCTTACGATTTCGCCACAGAACTCAAAGGGAAGGCGCTTCATTAGCTTGACCTATTTTAACCCTGACCTTTGGTCTTGGTCTTGTTTGGCTGCGCATTATTCTCGATAAACTCAATAATCATTCCAGCAATATCTTTACCTGTCGCACCCTCAATACCCTCAAGACCTGGGGAAGAGTTAACCTCCATAACAACAGGTCCGTGGTTTGCGCGCAACATGTCAACGCCACAAACATTTAAGCCAAGGGCTTTTGCGGCTCGAACTGCCGTTGACCTTTCTTCGGGGGTAATGCGAACTGTTTTTGCAGAACCACCACGATGAATGTTTGATCTAAAATCACCTTCTGCGCCGGTACGCTGCATCGCAGCTATAACTTTGCCGCCAATGACAAAAGCACGAACGTCACTGCCACCAGCTTCTTTAATGAATTCTTGAACTAAGATATTTGCTTTGAGTCCACCGAAAGCTTCAATCATTGACTTGGCGGCCCCCTTAGTCTCGCCAAGGACAACACCAATACCTTGCGTGCCCTCCAACAACTTGATGACACATGGAGCGCCTCCAACCAAATCGATCAATTCCTCAGCTTGGCTTGTTTGATCTGCAAAGGCTGTGACTGGCAAACCAATTCCTTTGCGGGCAAGAATTTGGGTGCTGCGAAGTTTGTCGCGAGACCGGCCAATGGAAACAGATTCGTTGAGCGGATATACACCCATCATTTCAAATTGGCGTAACACGGCGAGGCCATAGAAAGTGATTGAGGCACCAATACGAGGAATGACAGCATCAATATCTGTTAGAATTTCGCCACGGTAACGAACATCGGGCCTATGTGAGGCAATGTTCATATAGCATTTCAGTGTGTCTACAATTCGGATTTTGTGGCCGCGTTGCTCTGCCGCCTCCACCAACCTTTTGTGAGAATACAGGTTTGGATTTCGAGCCATCATAAGCAGGTTCATTGGGAATCCTTTCGATTGGCCGACAAACTGGGCGCGGACTTAACATTCTTAATAGAAAATAACTATTTCTTTCTCGTCATGTATGAGCGCCCAGGATCAACGACAAATCTGCGGCGTATCGCTTGACGCCCGAGAAGCATTCTAAATCCCATTTCATCGCGATTTGTCAGCGTAAGCTCTATCGGCCAACTTTCGTCGCCGACTTTAATAATGGTGCGAACAACATAGCGTTGCGTGATTTTACCACCAGAGTTTTTAATGTCGCGCTCGTCAACAACAAGAGCCGTGCATTCAATCTCTGGTTTCTTTTTCCGCTGATTGGGATGCACGAAGAATCGTACATACGTGGCATTGTCCTTGGTGAATTTGGAAATGCGGTGCGCATGAAGCGCTGATGTTCTTGCCCCTGTATCGACCTTAACTTTAATTTTATCAATATCCAAACTTGGCAGACTGACCCATTCTCGCCATCCCACCGCAGGGAGAAATGTTGGCTTTCTTTTTTTAGAAAGCGTTTTCTTTTTGAGTACGGTTTTCGTCATTTTATATGCCAAGCGCTACTGAGGTGTGGGGACATCGCGTTGAATAAGATTCACACCAATACCATCATTGTCAAAAAACAGCATCTCATAGGATTGTGTTGCTGACCCTTCCTGGGGAAACAGAATGAGTGGCGCAGACACGATGGGGTACCCCGCCGCTTTGACTTTTTCATAAATGCCAAAAATATCGTTGGTCAGAAACACGACAGCGGCATCACCGGTTTGAGCATAGGTTTTGGGTTCAGGTTTTGGCGGTGATGTCTCTTCGATAAATTGAAAAAGACCTACATTTGCAAACACAGAATCCCCGGATTGAAGGATCGCTAACTTTACTGGCTTTCCTTTAGTTCCAAGCACCGCATCTAAGCGCTCGCCCTCCAGGGTTCGTTCCACGCGCGGACGTAAACCCAGAATGTCCCGATACAGCTTTAGCGACTCATCCAAGTCCCGTACAAAATGCGTTGATCGCATGAGCGGAGAAAGAACGAAGTTATCGGGAATAGCAGGCTCTTGAGTCATAGCAGGCACGCCCCACAGTAATATGTTGATGATGATCAAAGAGTAAGGCAGAGATTTAGGCATCAGAACCTCAAGGGCATAGGCGTAAAGTTTTCAGCGCGATCTGGATCACCTCGTCCCACATATCGCCCGGTGTAGGGATAATCGTAAACAGGCCGGGTTTTCAGTACTGTTTTAGGATCGAGTGGCCAGGCGCGGGCACCGGGGAGAGACGTATCGTTTTTACGACGGTATCCTATCACAGTGCCGGGTGATTTTTCAGTTTCGACCCAGGCCTCAATCTCTGACAGCCAGTCAAACGTATCTACGCCGGAACCGCCGCGACAGTGATTCATTCCAGGAACCAGATAGAGCCGTAGAAACGCGTCTGCCTCTTGTTCACCACCAACAACACGTTCAACTTTTTTGACATAGTCAATAAGCGGCTCTGCATTAAGCATATCGTTGAGGCCTTGATAAGTGATCAATTTGCCGCCGCGACGTTTAAAATCTGTCAGATCTGGATTATTGGGAGCCGGTAATAAACCGCGCGTAAACAGCCGAGGATAGTCGCGGTCTAAATCAAACGTACCTGCGTCATAAGTGGGGCCGGGGTCATAATCGAACCAGGTGTACCTCAGGCGATCTTGGGCCATAGGTTCAAAGCGGCCACGCGCGCCGGCTTCATCTAAGATGTAGCGCATCAGTCCCAGCTCGCCACCTTTAGGCACACCCCAGCTCACGCGCAAACCATCGGACAAAAACGCCCCGGCATAGAGCCGTTCAACGACATTGATTTGCGCCGACGTCAGACACGCTTCGGAACCATTCTCATCACAGCGCAAAACAGACAAGTCCGGTTCACAAGCCCACGGATCATCAATTACGCCATCGGCCAATCCGTCTGCGCCATCGCACTGCGCCATAACCGCATTATGCACCGTCGGAATTTGGCTTTGACCCAGAATAGCCAAACCATCAGAGGTTAAATTGGTGAGCGTTCGCCAAAAAATATTTATGTACGCCGGCTCGATACCTGCGGGCGCCCCCGCCACGATTCCATCGAAATGCCAAGGATACCGCTGGGCCAACATCAAACCCTGACGGCCACCGGTTGAGCACCCTCTCCAATACGCGCGATCAATACTCGTACCGTAATAGGCGGCCACAATTGCCTTAGAGGCCAACACCGCCTTGTGTGTGCCGCGATAGGCAAAATCCAATTCCTGTTCGGTATTGTTATAAGCCCACTCTCCGGATCTCATGATGGTGTTGTAGTCAGGCTCACCCCCCGTCCATTCAGCGGTGGCTAAAGGTGCGGAGCGGCCCATATCAGTGGTGGCCACAGCCGTGCCCCGAGACAATGGGTCGTCGGCATTTTCAATGATGCGAACACCGCACATGGTGCCGCACCCTTCCATATGAAAACGACCGTTCCAGTTTTCAGGTAGCCTAACCTGCACGCCCACTTGCGGGGCCGTATATCCGATGACATCGCAGTAAGCGGGCAATCCCTTCGCAGCAGGAACAAACCTTGTTCCGGTAATCTGTGTGGGCGCATCAGGCAAAGCAGACAAACTCAATTCTGCTAAATCTTTGCAAGACTGCTCATCAGCCTGCACCAAAAGCGAGCCAACCGTGTTGGCCAACAGCAATACAACAGATAGCACTAGCGGTTTCATACTTAATCCTCCCCTGATCTTGTTAAACTATAAGCTGGAATAGAAACGTCAAACCATCCAACCAAAGGGTGGTCAGTCTATTACGGCAAGAGATCTTTTAAGGACTCCCTTGCGTATGGAGTTTCAACAAAGTCACTCAGGTCTGCTATAAATAAATAGCGCCTTTGACCTAGGGGAGAGACCAATATGCTTTTGAATACATGGTATGTGGCTGGCGTGTCTGAAGACGTTAAAGACACCCCAAAGCAAGTGAAACTGCTCTCCAATGATTTCGTCCTCTTTCGTGACGAAGCGGGTACTCTTCATTGCTTATCCGACATTTGTATTCATCGGGGCGCCTCTCTCTCTGCTGGTCGGGTTACAAAGGGCTGCGTGGAATGTCCTTACCACGGCTGGCGCTATCGGGGTGACGGAACAGCTGCAGAAATTCCAGCACATCCGGGCTCTAAAATCCCAAAACGCGTGCGTGTGGATAGCTATCCTGTCCAAGAGCGCTATGGCTGGATCTGGGTATTCTTAGGCGATGTACCTGCAGCAGAACGTCCGCCCATTCCGGAATTTCCAGAATACGACGATCCCGGGCGCAGAACGATTCGTGGCACTTTCACATGGAATGCGAATTATGGCCGTGTTGTTGAGAACGGTGTCGACTTTGCACATGCCGCCTTCGTTCACCCCTCTTTCGGTGACAGAGATAACCCGGAAATCAAAGATTATCAGATGACAAAGGCTGAATGGCATGCTGAGGCCCGCATTGCCATGCGTCCACCACAGTACAAAGGTATTTGGGGATTTAAGCGCAAAGAACGCTCAGATGTTATCGCGGAGCCTGAATGGCATATTGGCGGCATGAGCGTTATCCTCCGCCTCAGAATCACGGATGACTGGAACAATGCCCTTTTTGATGCGAATACGCCGATAGATGAAAACACAACTTTGACCCATTGGCAGCTCTCCAGAAATTTCTTTACTCAGAAATTTTTTGATAACGATACTTACAAACGTACGATGAAAATCTTTATCGAAGACCACGCGGTTTTGAATCGGCTTAACCCGGTCGAATTGCCGCCGTCCTTGAGAGATGAATTTTCAATGGAGTCCGATGGCATGATGGTCGCCTTCCGCCAAAAGCGGGCAGAGTTATATCGGCGTGGATGGGGTCTGGATACACATACGTATCAGGATGAGTTTGGTGATCGCAAAGCTGCCGTGATTCCAAGTCCCGCACGTGGAGAAGACCCTAAAGGCTGGGTGTTGCCTGTAGTTCCAAGGCTATCCCCAGAGGGTGAACCAATCCGCCAAGCCGCTGAGTAGGCTTCTGCGGCATACGGATGACATACTCTAGTTTTAGCGCCTGGAACCTCTGGCTGCTGCAGCGATCTGCATAAGTGCTCTTTCAATAAGGGCTTGGCCAGGCATATCTGTAGACTTAGCTTGAAGTTCTGCTGTCGTTAGCACTTCAAGGCCGCGCGCCAGCAAGTCTGGGGACCATCTCCCCGCTTGGTTCTTAAACTGACCTTTGCGTTTAAAAAATACCGGCGGGCGTAATTTCATCATCGCGTTATCTAGTGATCCGCTGGCACGAAAACCATGGACTTGGTGTAACCGCAACAAGTGCCGAGAGGCTGCCGTCAAAACTGAAATA
This sequence comes from Rhodospirillaceae bacterium, assembly GCA_040221475.1. GTDB lineage: Bacteria > Pseudomonadota > Alphaproteobacteria > Rhodospirillales > Rhodospirillaceae > WLXB01. The sequence continues at coordinate 65,322 of JAVKEJ010000058.1, forward strand.
GGGCTTGTGCCCTCAGCCATCATACGGCCGTAAATGCGCTGCACGGTTGGCTGATCGCCGTCCGCCATGGCATAGACAAGATCATCCAAATCAAACGCCGCTGTATCACCGATACAGGCCATAACATCGGCGAGCGTGACCGTCTTACCTGAGTCCGTGCCTTTATAAAGGATGAGTTTTTCAATCTCGCGACGACTAAGGGCACGATCACCACCCAAGTGGTCTATCAACCATGCCATAGTATCAGCATCAGCAGTCAAACCTGCAGTTTTGAGTCCTTCGCGGACCACATGATCTAAAGAACGCGCGTCATCTGCATAGCATGGCAGCGCAGCCGCATTATCTGCGCCCTCAAAGAGTTTGCGAAGAGATGATCTTGGGCCAAGATCACCAGCACTGCATACAATCAACGCATCGCCAACCAGATCATCTAGGACGCGCTCTACCGCAGGACTGAGAACATCGGTCGCGTCCCTTACTTTTACAACGCGACGCCCGCCAGTTAGTGATAAAGCAGCCACCTCATCAGCAAGGCGAGCCGGGTCTGATTTTAAAATGGTCGCATCAAGGTCGGCTAATCTGAAAGGATCGTTATCACCTTTCAAGACCGAGTTTACGAGTGCACGGGCTCGTTCAGTCACCAGTCCGGAATCCGGCCCATAAACGAGGATCGCTTGGACTTTAGTGTCGGGCGATCTGGCAAACGCATCGGCTCGGCCAGGCGGCACCTTTACCATTTAAAACTCGCTTGCAGATGCTGCATCATCGGCTATTGGGCAGCCCTTAGTGATGTTCCATTTCGTTCGAAATAGACAGCCAGCCGCGTTCGAATTTCATCACTAATTTGTTTCAGGGCACGACTTTCCGCATCCCGCTCAGAAGCAATAGTGGCGTATTGATCATCCAAAATATTATAAGAAACAATGGACTGAACAGTTTGCCGGTCCAGGCGTTTTGTGCCATCCCATAATACGAAGTTCGCGGTTAAAATGAGGTTTGCACGTGATGTTGTGGAGTCCTTGCGAACCCCGACTTCCTGAATATTCGAGGCCAACCGGACCTGTAATTCATAGCGCGACCCAGAAGCTCCGCCGGGATGCAACTTTTCATCCAACTGCTGGCGAAGCACCATACCTCGGCGTTCCGCGATGGGTCGGATTTCAACTTGGGCCAAACTCGCCACCACAGTATCCGATGTCGCAACGCCACGGGAACCGTACATCGGTGTGAAACCGCAGCCAGCGAGGCATACACTGATCGTAAAAAGCATCAAATATCGCATAAGTCTTTGGACCGCACCGGCAGAGCGCTGTCAAGACCGCTCCATCAATGTCATAGTTATTAGACAGCACAACATCTGGATTGGAGGTCAAAGTGGCCCACCTTATATTTAGTCTTGCGCTTTTATCAGTGATCTCAGCATTTCCGGCATTTTCTCAGACATCTGATGATGTCATGGCTGCAAGGTCTCCCGACATCATAGCCAACACGGGGCCCTTGCACACTGTGACCATAATAACGCCTGAGCTTGGTCCCATGAGAAAGCTATATGAAACAGGATTGGGCTTGACCGTCACCGGGCCTCACACCATGTCTGACAAGACACGCGAAGCGCAAAGGACGCTCTGGGGACTACCAAGTGATCTTGGCTATGAGGTCTATCTGTTTCGTCGGCCAAGCGTAGAGGGCACCACCCAAATACGTGTTTTGGTAACGGATCGCGCCACGCCTCCTATGCGAAGCGGCTGGGATCGTCGACAACTTGGGCCCTATGGTATGGGTTTTCCGACGATCGATGTCTATCAAGCAGATGCGGAACTACGGGCCTTGGGATTTGAAAGAGCCGTGCCTGAGGTTGAGGAGTTTCAGGTGACAGCCCCGAATGGTGACAGCTACCCCGTCACAGAAGCACCATTTTTTGGACCAGAGTATTTGCGCATAATCGCTATTGGCCGCGGCGGTAATCGCCCGCAAGTTGGTGTGTACAACACTGACACGGGGCGCGGCGGACCCGCTTACGCAACCCAAATTGTCGATGATGCTGATGCGATGGTGGAGTTTTTCACAACCGTTTTGGATATGGAAGTTCGTTCAGATCGAACGTGGGCCGAGTACGAGGTCCCTTTCCGGTTTACATTAATTCATGCCAAGGGATCTCAAAGCGGACATACCCCGCTCGTAGAGTATAGCGACAAACACGAGATACCGGGACTAGCCGCACCACGCCCACCAAATAGAGGTATGGCTATGTGGAGCTACAACGTTAGAGACTTGGACAACATTCTTGATCGGGCGGCAACAGCGGGGGTCGAGGTCTACTCTGGCCCAACAGAATTTGACTCACCTAGTTTTGGCAAACACCGTGCGGCTACTTTTCTGGCCCCAAATGGATTTATGATCGAAGTGTTTGAAGTTATTTCTTAAAAATCTATCTTCTAAACAAGCCTGTATCCAATAGAAGTGTTAGTTGTTTTCTTTAATCAGCATGCCCTGCTGTTTAGGCGAAACAACAACCTCAGCGCCAACTTCCTTGGCATAAACGTCAACGGCCTCTCGGGCTCCTGACCAACTGTAATCATCGCAAACGAGGCGTCCGCCAGGAACCAGCCGCGGAAAAAAGAATCGAAGCGCATCATCGGTTGGCTGGTGCAGGTCTACGTCGATATGCACAAAACGAAAATCGATCTGCTCAACCTCAGAAAACCGATCAGGAATCCATCCCTTATAGAAGCTGAGTTCTGGAAAATTCTGAAGATTTCTTTTTACTTCGTCAAGACTCGCCTCAAATGTTCCAGCCTTACTGTCAGGGCGATCTAACGGGTCTTTTTCGCCAGGAGTACTCAGACCTTCAAAGGAATCAAAAATGTGAAAGTTAGCGCCTTTAAAATCTGAATTGAGACTTGCTTCGTAACCACAGAGTAACAACATGGATGTTCCGCGCCAACACCCGCATTCCGCGACTGAACCTTCTAAATCACGTGTATTTGAATACTGCTCAATGAGCCATTCAAAGCGTGGTCTCCGCTCGGCACTGACCGGCGTGTCCGTTTCAATAATGGCTTTGGTATAAGCATTCTGAAAAATTGAGTTATTTGGAAAAGCTTTAGCAATTAGCTTTTCGCATTCCTCATCATATTTTCCACCTATTAGATGGGCTCGGCAAATCGCTAGGTTCTCATACACCACAGGTTCGTTGGGCATTGCGGCCTTCAGTCTGCGAAAGTGAGTCTGCGCGTCTTTGTAGTTTTTTTTCAGCATATAGGCCGACGCAAGTATCGCAGACTGGCTAACTGGATGAGTTATCTTACGACCGATTTTTATAGCTGCGCCAACAGCACCTTTTTGAATCAACTGGGTGGCTTGCACCATGAGCTGACGGTTTTTTTCATCTATACTTTGAGTCATAGAAACCTAGGGGTAAAACCTAACCAACAACAACGTTGACGATTTTACCTGGCACCACAATAACTTTACGCAGCTGTTTGCCCACCATCTGTGCCTGAACATTAGGCAGTGCAAGAGCCGCTTTTTCACATGCCGTTTTATCTGCGTCGACCTCAACATCAATGGTACCGCGCATCTTGCCGTTAACTTGGACCGCCAGCGTAACCGTATCGGCAATCAACAAAGACGGATCAAATGATGGCCAGGGCTGATCAACCAGCAGACCATCGCCGCTAAGAACAGACCACATTTCTTCGGTGATATGTGGCATCAAGGGATTGGCGAGGCGCGCCAAAGTCTCAACGGCAAAACGCCGCACCACTGCACCGCCCTTAACCGACACATCAAGATCACCGATGGCATTTGAAAATTCGCGAATGTGCGCAACCGCCGCGTTATAGCGGAACGTCTCCAAAGCCTCTGTTACCTGGGCAATGGCTTTATGCGTGATCCGCACCATGTCTGCAGCAGCGTCATTCATCTGACCCAGCTCAGACGGGTCGCCGGAGACAACTTCCGTCTCAACTGTCAGACGCCACAGACGATTAAGGTATCTCCACGCCCCTTCGATTCCACTGTCCGTCCATTCCATATCCCGCTCCGGTGGAGAGTCGGACAACATGAACAGACGGGCCGCGTCAGCCCCATAGGTCTCAATAATATGTGCAGGGTCTACGGTGTTCTTTTTTGACTTGGACATCTTTTCAGAACGGCCGATGGTCACCGGCGTTCCAAGGTCAACATGGACCGGTTTGCCATCTTCAGAGGAGGTCACCTCGTCCGGAGACAGCCATAATCCATTTTGTGATTTGTAGGTCTCGTGACCCACCATGCCTTGCGTAAACAAGCCCTCAAAAGGCTCGGAGACATCGAGGTAGCCGCAGGTCTGAAGCGCACGTGTGAAGAAGCGCGCGTACAGCAGGTGCAAGACTGCATGCTCTACGCCACCGATGTATTGATCAACCGGCAGCCAGCGATTGGCCAGGGCTTTATCGAAACCGATGGTGGCATTGTTTGGGTCGCAGAAACGCGCAAAATACCAAGAGCTTTCGAAAAATGTATCAAACGTGTCCGTTTCCCGTTCTGCCGCCTTGCCACATTCAGGGCAGGAAACATGCTTCCAGGTGGGATGGCGGGCCAATGGGTTGCCGGGCTGATCAAACGTCACATCCTCCGGCAACGTCACGGGAAGATCTTGATCCGGCACGGGAACGATGCCGCAGTCCTGGCAATGAATCATGGGCACCGGGCAACCCCAATAGCGCTGCCGAGAAACACCCCAGTCCCTAAGCCGATACTGTACAACGCCCTCCCCAGACTTGAGGGCTTGTATTTTTTCTATTGCCGCACGTTTTGCCTCTGGGACCTCAAGGCCGTTCAAAAACTCAGATTTGACCGCGACCCCATCTCCCGTGAAGGCCTCGTTGGATGATTCCAGGTCATTCGCAAACGCCTCCGGGTCAGCCTCTTTTGGAGCGACAACACAAAGTACGGGCAAGCCATATTTTCGCGCAAAATCCATGTCCCGCTGATCGTGAGCCGGGCATCCAAAAATGGCGCCCGTGCCGTAATCCATCAAGACAAAGTTTGCGACGAAAATGGGCACTTCCCAGTCCGGGTCAAACGGATGCTGGGCGGTTAAACCCGTATCAAACCCTTTTTTCTCAGCCTTCTCGATCGCCTCTTCAGAGGTGCCAAGACGATTACAGTCGGCAATAAAATCTGAAAGACCTTCAACACGATCCGAGAGTTGCGAGGCCAAAGGATGATTGGGTGAGATTGCGCAGAAGGCCGCGCCAAACAGAGTGTCGGGCCGCGTCGTAAAAACTTCCAGTTTTTCTGGTAACGCAGAGCCATCGGGGTTCAACACAACCCACTTAAGCCGCGCCCCTTCAGACCGGCCAATCCAGTTATGTTGCATCAGGCGCACCTTTTCAGGCCACCTTTCCAGCGTTTTCAGCCCGGCTAATAAGTCTTCCGCATACTCAGTGATTTTGAGAAACCATTGATTTAACTTTCGCCGTTCAACTTCAACGCCGGAGCGCCACCCCTTGCCATCAACAACCTGCTCATTGGCCAGAACTGTATTTTCAACGGGGTCCCAGTTAACCCAAGACTCTTTGCGGTACGCCAAACCGGCTTTGACAAAGTCCAAAAACATTTTCTGTTCATGGCGATAATACTCGGGTTCGCATGTTGAAATTTCCCGCGACCAATCCAACGAGAATCCCAGCGGCGTAAATTGCTCCCGCATATCTTTGATGTTTTGGCGGGTCCATGTGCCGGGATGCACACCCCTTTCCAGGGCCGCGTTTTCAGCCGGAAGGCCAAACGCGTCCCAGCCCATCGGATGTAAAACATCGTAGCCCTGCGCCTTGCGGAATCGCGCAACAACATCGCCAAGCGTGTAATTGCGGACATGCCCCATATGAAGCCGCCCGGAGGGATAGGGAAACATCTCAAGCACAAAATATTTGGGCTTGGTCTCGTCTTCTTTTGCGACAAAGCTCTCAGAGTCTGCCCAGGCTTTTTGCCAGCGTGGCTCGACATCTTTAAAATTGTAGCGGGCATCAGACATAATAAGAGTGTCTTGCAAATAGTGAGATCAGAAAAAGCGGGAAAGGTTAACTTAGCCGTTTTCAGCAACAGCCTGCATACGAAGCTGTCGCGCACGTGTCAGAACAGACTCTTCAAACTCACCCGGCACATCCGCCCCCACCGCAGCATCTGTCCAGCGGCCCCCGGCATCTTCAACCTGCCGGAAAACAGAGACTTTGAGGCCATCAGCCCGCAAAGACCGGCCCAGGATATAGATGTTTACTTTAAAACGTTCGCCAGGGGTTTCGGGCGGCGCGTACCAATCCGTAATAATGACGCCGCCAAACGGGTCAGCAGACGCCAGCGGCATGAATGAAATTGTATCGAGAGACGCGCGCCACAAAAAGGCATTAACAGCAACGGCCCCCTCGGTGCCTTGCGAATTGGAATCCCCAAACAGCGTAATACCAAGGCCGCTCTCTGGCGGACCGGCTTCAGACCTAAACTCTGGCGAAGTGCGATAGGTTGACCCTGTATTCTCATTTCCTGAGCAGGCGGCCAGTATCACGGCCAATCCCAACAAGGCTGCTCCCTTGGCGAATTTTGCAATGAAAAAGGCTGGCGCCATTCGAAAGAACTCCTTTGAGAGCAGAACCAGGGTGATGGTCAGCATATTTGTTTTAGGCCCAAGAGCACACGGTATATAGCCAAAAGACAAACAATGCCACAACGCTGCTTTACAAAGATTAAGGCGGCGCAGGCCGCAGAAAGGTCATAAATATGAAATGAAAAAAGACTAAAAATGACATGCATAAAAGGGGTCTGTGTTCAGATGCGAGGTCTTTGGCCGAAAGAGTAACATTACTGTCATTATTATGTCGTTTTACTGTCAACGTCCGGCAGTACGTTACGAACCGGAAAATTACTCTTTGTCAACATTATCCCTTCTGCCAAGTCCAAGCATAGAAAGATCAAAACTATGAAAACCAAGACATTCTTGAGGCCGTCCCTAACAACCACAGTGCCAACGGTGGTTGGATTGCTTTTATGCTTAGGAGGCACGCCTGCGTTCGCTCAATCCAGCGCTGAAATCGCTGCATTGCAAGCTCAGGTCGCGGCGCTGCAAGCACAGATTGATGCCCTGGTGGAAGCGTCTGCGAAGCAAGCCACCGCTGACGAAACACCGCAGATCTCAAAACCCGAACCGGCTTCGGCCCTGACAACGCCGGATAAGATGTTTGAGTGGAACATCAGAGGCCGCATTTTCGCCGACACCGCCTGGATTAACGACCGGGATAATTCCGCCGATATTCATGCCAGTGAGTTTCGCGCCGCCCGGATCGGCGTCGAAGGCAAAGCCTGGAAAACGGTGAAATATATTCTTGAAGCTGATTTCGCCGATAATGACCTGGATGTGAAAGATGCCTACTTGCAGTGGCAAGGCCCTGTAAACGTAACGATGGGTCAGTTCAAAACACCCAACAGCCTGGAAGAAATTACCAGCGCCCGGCACACCACGTTTATGGAGCGCTCGACATTCACGGACGCCTTTTCCCTGGACCGTCAAATCGGGGTCAGTTTAAGCCTTGGAAACGACAACGCACAGTTCACAGTCGGGGTTTTCCAGGGTGGAAACGGCGTTGCCAACGATGATGAAGGCCTGACCGTTGCCGCCCGAGGGCATTACGCTGTCGACCTTAAAGACTCAGGGGTCATACACCTTGGCGGATCTTTCCGGCATCGCAATGCCGGTGATGATCAAGGCGATTTCCGCTATCGTGTCCGGCCCCCGGTCCATCTGTCAGATCGGTTTATTGATACGACCTCTCTTGCCGACTCAGACACTTTTTACGGGTTAGAACTGGCTGCTCTGTTCGGGCCGTTCCACATCGCCAGTGAGTATGCCATTCAAGATGTAAGCCTCTCCGCCCCGTTGCCGGGCCAGAAAAATCCGGTGTTCTCGGGATATTACCTTGAAGGCGGTTGGTTTCTGACCGGTGAACAAAAGGGCTATAAAGCCGAGACCGGCGTTTTTGACCGACCCAAGGTCAACAAACCCGTCCACGAAGGGGGCTTAGGCGCCTGGCAAGTGGCAGCACGCTATGACGTGACCGACTTGACGGATGAAGGTGTTTTTGGCGGGGAGCAGGAAAACATCACGCTCGGCGTGAACTGGTACCTCAACCGTCACACCAGGATCATGGCCAATTACACCTGGTCAGACATCTCAGACGCCTTCCTCGTCGCGGCCAACGGCCCGGATGGAGAAAATCAAGTTGATGCGTTTGGGGTGCGGTTCCAGGTGGATTGGTAACCCCCTCAGCCGTTTGATATTCAGCGAAACATGCGTTGAACCCTGGCCAGGCACCGCAGGCTTTAGTAAAACTTAAGTTTGAAACCTGAGTCTCGCCCGTTTCTCCCTAGCGTGGCGGGACTTTAGGTTAAACTTTGAGCCGAGGACGTGATGGCACGTACGCTAAGTTTGATCACTGCCATTTGGATCAGCCTTGCCGCTTTTCCAGCCGTGTCCGCCGAGCAAATCAGGCTGCAACTCGGCGGCAAGATGGAACAGTACTTTTTTCTTGTCGATACGGATGAGACTGCAGGGGAAAGCCTGAACGCGACCGGCGCATTGACTGACGTCGATGTTTATTTCACCGGCAAAACCATTCTCGACAATGGGATTGAAATATCCGCCCGGATTGAGCTGCGCGCTGAGAACCAAAATTCGGGTGAGGCAGATGAACAGTTCTTGGATATCAAAACAGCTTTCGGCAAGGTCCGTATTGGTGAGGTCGAGGGATTCAATCACAACTACAGTTATGAAACACCCTTCGTAGCTTATGAAGACGACGAAATTGTCGGCCGGGTCGTGCCACAGCGGACAACTATAAACGTCAAAGACATTATGACCTTTGAAGGCTTTACCGGTGATGCCTTCCAGGTTGGGTATGAGTCTCCAACTATTGCTGGCTTCACGATCGGCGCAAACTACTTTCCAACAACACGAGAAGGCGTAGACCGCTTCATTGATAAAAGCGTCGCAACAAACAATGCCTGGGAACTGACCGGCGCGTATGAGCAACGGATCAGAGGTGGAAAGGTTGGCCTTGTCGTCGGCTACTTCGACAGTGAATCCCGCGCCGGGGGAAGAGATGGCGTAACCGCATGGAATGTCAGTGCCCAAGCTGAAGTGGGCGGGTTTACGGTGGGCGGCACCTTTGCCAGATCAACGCCGGAAAATGATCTGGACTCAACAACTGTTGGCATCGCGGGTCTCTACGAAATCGGGCCGTGGGGATTGGGCGCGTCCTACTTGCGGGTGCGTGCAGACTCCGTGCCCAATGCAACACTTAAAGACAAAGTCGATCAGGGCAAACTTGAGGCCTCTTATATTTTGGTGCGGGGCGTAAAGCTCGGCCTGACCGGGTTTTGGGTCGGGCAAGAGCCGGCCGGCGGTTTAGAATTTGATGATATGGGCCTGATCAGCTCAGCCATTTTAAGATTCTGAACCGGCCCGGTGTGAGGCCTGATCGTGGTGAGTAAAGCCGAGAAAACAACATCCGGCGGCGACATAGCGCCGGCGCTGAGCGACTGGCTGGCCAAACAAGCGGCGGAAAATCCAGAGGCCCTAGCCCAACACGACCTGGCAACCGGACGCCGTACCACCTATGGCGAAATGCTGAGCCGCAGCCAGAAAATCGCCGCTGTTCTGATCAAAAATTTCAGCGTTCAGCCGGGTGACCGGGTCATGGTGCTGGCCTACAACTCAACCGATCTCTACGAAATTCTTTTTGCCTGCTGGCGGATTGGGGCCATTTATATGCCGGTGAACTGGCGTCTGGCCGCGCCGGAGCTGGCGGCGATTGTGGCTGATGCGGAGCCCACGGTCATCGTTTCAGACCGGGCGTTCGAAGACGTGAGCAAAACGCTCGGGCGGCCCCTGTGGTGGCGCAGCGACGCGCCCGACAGTCCCTTTGAAACAGACATAACCGCCGCACATCACCACGAAGATTTTGTAACCCCGCAGCCGGAGACAATTGCCAACCTACTGTACACCTCGGGCACCACAGGACAGCCGAAAGGGGTGATCAGCACCTGGCGCATGCAAGCCATGGCCGTTTTACAAGCAGCTCACGTTATGTTGGGGGGTGCTACACGCACCTTGACGGCAGCACCGATGTTTCACACCGCTGGACTTAATTCTTTTGCGCTGCCGTTGTTTTTCTATGGGGGTACCGTCCACATCATGCGCCAGTGGGATGCGGAAAAAGCGTTGTCTTATTTATCCGACCCGGACCTGGGCATCACCCATACACTGGGCGTTCCGGCGCAGTTTCAAATGATGACCCAATGCGACGGCTTTGCGGACGCGACTTTTCCAACGGTGGTGCGCGCTGGCGTTGGGGGGGCGCCAGTCACTGAGGATCTCCTTACTCAATATCAACGTAAGGGCCTGATGCTAGGGAATTCCTACGGCATGACAGAAGTGTTTGGTGTGGCGACCCTGCCCCCGGAAAAAGCCAAAACAAAACTCGGCTCTGTTGGGTGGTCAGTTATGGGAACAGAAATACGTATCGCTGATGACGATGATAAACCCGTCGGCCCTCATCAAGCCGGAGAGATTCAAATAAAAAGCGAAGGCGTAACCCCTGGCTATTGGAAGGCCCCCGCCTTAACAGCGCAAAGCCGCACCTCAGACGGCTGGTTTAAAACCGGGGATATTGGCAAGTTTGACGACGAGGGTGCGCTTTACGTCGTCGATCGCAAGAAAGACATGTTCATCTCAGGCGGTGAAAATGTGTATCCCGCCGAAATCGAAAATGCGCTAGCAACCTTTCCGGAGATCGCAGACTCTGCGGTCATTGGTGTGGCCGACGACAAATGGGGTGAGGTTGGCGCGGCGATTGTTGTGTTAAAACCCGGCAACACCTTAGACGCCGCGCGCGTGCAAGACCGTTGCAGGGAACTGCTCGCCCGATTCAAAGTGCCGAAACATATTTTCTTTGCCGACAGCCTGCCCCGCAGCGCCCAAGGCAAAGTTCAAAAGAAACTGTTGAAAGAACGCTATGCCGGATCATGCCCTCCCGTCTGAAACTGTCGCGGACAAAATAGCCGACATAAAATCACGGCTGACGATTCCAGCTTTTGCAGCGCCAATGTTTCTGGTCTCTGGTCCGGAGTTGGTCATTGCCGCGTGCAAAGCCGGTGTGATCGGATCTTTCCCGACGATGAACGCCCGGCCGATTGAAATGCTGGAAGAATGGTTTGAAAAAATCACCATAGAATTGGCGAATTATGGATCTGTGCCGGGCCAAACGCCCGCACCATGGGCGGCCAACATCATCTGCCATTCGACCTCCAAACGCTTCGATGAGGACTTCGCGCTGCTGCAACGCTACAAGCCGGAGATTGTGATCACCGCCTTAGGCTCGCCTAAGCGCGTGGTTAAGGAGGTCCACGACTATGGCGGGCTGGTGTTCGCCGATGTGAACTCGGTGAGCTATGCCAAAAAGGCGGTCGAGGCTGGCGCGGACGGTTTGGTGCTGGTCTCTGCAGGAGCCGGTGGCCATACTGGATTTGTGACAGGCTTTGCGTTTGTGCCCGCAATCAGATCTTTTTTTGATGGACCGATCATTCTGGGCGGCGGCATTGTGGATGGCGCAGGCGTGCGCGCCGCTGAAGTGCTGGGCGCTGATTTTGGCTATTTGGGCACGCGGTTCATCGCGACAGAAGAAAGCCTAGCCCCGGACAGCTATCGCAGCATGCTGGTGGACGCGACGGAAGAAGACATTATGTTGACCGCGCATTTTACGGGGGTGCCGGCCAACTACCTTAAAACCTCAATCATCGCGGCCGGGCTTGACCCAAACAGCCTGGAGGCCCGCAAAGACAAAAGCTTCGAACGCCACGAAGGCAAAGCCTGGAAAGATATTTGGTCCGCCGGACAAGGCGTGCGCGCCGTTGATAAAATCCAACCCGTGGCAACATTGGTCGCCCAGCTCAAAACCGAATACGAGACCGCAAAGGCCAAACCCTGATGGAAAAGATGTGATGGAAAAACCGCCCCCGATCAAAGCGCGTGAACTGCTGGGCGGAGACGCCATCGGCTTCGACCCTGACACGGGCATTGGCAAGGTGCGCTATGTACCAGATGAGGGACTGATGAATCCTGCCGGTACAGTTTTAGGTGGGTACTTGTCTGCCATGCTGGATGATGTTGCGGGATTGGCGACCTGGTATGCGGGCGGCAAACGGTTTTTTGCGACCGCCCAAATGTCGACCTCGTTTTTACGGGGTGCCAAAGAAGGCGAAGCCCTAATTGGCGAATCCACCGTTACCGGTCATGGCAAACGCCAGGCTTTTGCGGAAGCCACGTTGACGCGGGAGGCCGACGGAAAAATTATTGCCAAGGCAACGTTGGTTCAGACGTTTTTAGATTAGGTAGTCTTAGAGTATATGCGCTTAGACTAAACGCACGTATCTAGCACGGCACATCGAACCCGGCATCGCGGATCGCGTTTTCAATTTCGCCCTGAATGATGACGGACGAATCAAAAGCCACTTCCACGTGCGCGCCCTGGAGTGATGCTGTTGCAGAGAAAACGCCATCACGCGCGATCAATGCTTTTTCAACACTGGAGGTGCAGCCCCCACAGGTCATGCCCTCTACCGGGATCAGAATTTTTTCCATAAGGTCTTCTCTCCTAAAAACCAAAGACACGCTAAATTTCGCCCTAATTGAGAGCAGGTCGCCATCGGCGCAAGAGCAAGGCATTACTCACCACACTGACGCTGGACGCCGCCATGGCCGCGCCGGCGATGGCCGGACTTAGGTAGCCAAGTGCCGCCAGGGGAATGCCGACCACGTTGTAGGCGAACGCCCAAAACAAGTTCTGTTGAATCTTACGCCAGGTGGCACGACTGATGCTCAACGCCCCCGCGACCAACCGAGGATCCGGGCGCATCAAAGTAATGGCCGCCGTTTCCATAGCAACATCTGTCCCAGACCCCATGGCGATGCCAACATCCGCAGACGCCAGAGCCGGGGCATCGTTGATGCCATCACCGACCATCGCCACCACCCTCTGCTCTGCATGAAGCGCTTTGATCTCTAACGCTTTGTCTTCAGGTCGAACACCTCCACGCGCATGATCGATGCCAAGACGCCCGGCTACTGCGATGGCAACGGCCGGGGCATCGCCAGAGAGTAAATGTGTTTCAACGCCCAAGGATTTCAATTGGGCGACGGCGTTTGATGATACGTCCCGTATGGGGTCGGCCAGAGCAAAACCCGCCGCCAGTTGACCATTAATCGACAGAGCGATCGCCGTATAAGCTTCGCCTTCCCACTCCGCGAGACGTGAGCGCGCTGGATCAATGTTAACACCCGCCTGTTCAAGAAAAGCAATGTTACCGAGCAGAATAGAATACCCCTCGACCACACCTTTAACACCTTGACCCGTTGTGCTTTGAAAACCAGTCACGTCATACGTGGTTATATTTTTTTCTTGGGCATAGTTTACAAACGCTTCAGCCAAGGGATGCTCGCTCCCACTTTGAAGAGATGCGGCAAGGGCAATGACCTCTAAATCGCCGTGCAAGTCCCCGAGTAAATCCCCTGGGTTGCCAGAGGTGAACTCAACCCAATCAACAATCGCCGGATGACCGACTGTCAATGTTCCTGTTTTATCGAAGATGACGGTATCGACTTTATGCGCGCGCTCTAAAGCCTCAACATCTTTGATCAGAATACCTGCGCGTGCCGCGGCGCCTGTTCCGGTAACAATGGCGGTGGGCGTAGCCAGACCGAGGGCACAGGGACACGCGATCACCAAAACAGACACGGCAGCAATCAGGGCGTGTTCAAAGGTGGCACCACTGAGGGTCCATGCGGCAAAGGTGAGTAGGGCAATGCCGATGACCACCGGCACAAACACCGCCGCAACTTTGTCAACCAAACGCTGAACGGGCGCCTTGCCGCTTTGAGCATTTTCAACCAGATGAATAATACGAGACAACGTCGAGTCCGCACCGACACGCGTCGCTTGGATGGTGAGGAGTCCGGTGCCGTTGATCGAGCCGCCGGTCACGGTATCATCGATTGTTTTTTCGATGGGTAAACTTTCGCCCGTCAGCAAAGACTCATCCACTGCGGATGCGCCGTCGACCACTGTGCCATCGACTGGGATTTTTTCACCTGGTCGCACGAGAACAAGATCACCCGGGCGCACATCATCAATCGCAACGTCACTGACCACACCATCACGTTTCACCCGCGCAACATCGGGGCGGAGTTGCATCAGTGATTTGATAGCTGCGGTCGTGCCGCGCTTGGCCCGTGTTTCCAGCACTTTGCCCAGCAACACCAATGTGATGATCACGGCTGCCGCTTCAAAGTACAACTGACCCTGTGCCCCAGCCCCGATCGTGAGAAGAAGATAGACGCTATAGCCAAAGGCGGCCGTGGTGCCCATCGCCACCAAGACATCCATATTACTGGACCCGGCGCGAAGCACCGTCCACGCCCCGCGATAGAACCGCGCGCCTGCAATAACTTGCACCGGCAAGGCCAAAATAAATTCGGTCCAGGGAGATAGATGAAAGCTCAGGCTCGGCGGCATATTGCTGCCAAAGAGATGAACACCCATTTGTGCGACCAGGGGCAGCGTCAGCACGGTGGCAAAGAGCAGCGTGAGATAATCACGGCGGAGCGCTTTATCTTGTGTGTCTTCTTTATCTGAATTGGGATCGTTCGAAATTTCGCGCGCTATAAAACCAGCTTTGGCAATCGCTTCCGATAGCGTTTCAAAAGAGACACTGCCCCTGGGGGCCGAGACCGTTGCCTGTTCCAGGGCAAAATTGACGGTCGCTGACCTCACACCCGGCACGCGGGACAGAACTTTTTCTGACCGCGTGGCGCAGGCGGCACAGGTCATCCCGTCGATGCGAAAACGCAGATTTTCAGTATTGGAGCTTTGGGGGGCAGACTCAGACATGCCCCTTCATAGACCTTCCATAAGCTGGAAGGTCAACCTCCAGTTTAATTCAGTTGATTTGCGGGAACCTTAAAAACACCTTTGATACATTCAGGGTTGCGAACACAGATTTGGATATGTTTTTTTCAAAGAACCCCGATTTTTCATAAATTGGGCCACCTTCCAGAAAAACACCCCGAACAGTGTCAATCGGAGGGTCATGAGCTTCGTCTCTAACCTCATGAAGAAATTCAATCACCGCGCAGTCCAAATTACGGCGCAACAGATCATCACTGTTTTTTGGTAGCTCGGACTCTGCAACACGCGTGAGCTTCTTTAGTCCCGTGTAGGATGATCTGACCTGCTGAATTCCGGCAGATGTGGTCAAATCTAGGCAAAGTCCCAAGTCGACAATGGCGCCGACAACTGCAGGAGTTTTTATCTTTTTAAAGCGCTTTTTTTGTTGCCTCGCAAAATCTAATCCGCGTTTTGGGTTTTACTCCCAAAAATATACCCCATGGCCTAGCCAATCGTAGTCGTTTTGACTCGGCTTAAACTGATTACCATCAATTAATTTGCTTGCGTCTTCACTATCGCAACCGTGGTAACCAAGAATAAATGCCGACGCGAGCTTGTGCACAACATCTACTTATATTTTTTTGAGATATTACCTGAAGGGGTTTGGATACCCAGTTTTATCAGGGCCTTGCGGGCAGCGGCTTTGGAAACAGTTGCCCGCGCCGTGAATGCTGCGGCGTTTGCCGCAAATTCAGTTGCATCTTTCCCACTCAATATCCGCGATGCCATTACCGAAGTTTCGTCATCAAGCTTACTTTTTTTAGGGAGGGGCTTATTCATTTTCAAAAATACCCAGATTTTTTATGAACATTTATAATAGCATCTATCGTCGCCTTTTTAAATTCGTTCTGTCGAACGGACTGAAAAATAGCGACATACTAGCCGAACCCACCCGGTCATGCGCCAGCGGACACCCCCCAAACCTGGTGTCAAATATATGAAGCGTCTTTATCTAAATCGTCTCGAGACAACGAGGCATAGTCAGTCCCCGCCCACCACAGGCGGGGACTGGCCTCTCTTGTTTAGTAGTTTACGGACAAGGTCAGGCCCGCTTTAAAGCCATCGTTCAGGGTTGGTCCGTAGCGACGGAACTGAACGATATACAGCGAGTTGGTGACGTAGGTGGTGTCAAAGAGATTTTCCCCCCACGCCGTCAACGACCAGTTGTTTCCGCTGACCCCGGCACTGGCATTTACATTGTAGCGCGCAGGAGTCCAGGAGAGGTTCAATGCATCGACATATTGCTTTGAGGTATAGGTCAGATCGGTTCTGGCAAAGAAGTCCATGTCATCGGACACAGCACTTTCGTATTGAATACCGAACGAGCCTTGCGTTTTGGACTGGCGTGGCAGGCTTTTGCCGCCCACTTCGCCATCTGCCGGGCAAAATACATCATCACAAACGCCAACAAACTGTCCCCACTTCGTACCGTCTTTAAACTCGGGGTTTGACGTTGAGAACGCGTAGTTCACACTAATTTCCTCAGTCGCCTGGAACTGACCATCAATTTCAATGCCAGTGCTGCTGACGTCACCAACGTTGAGGAAGACGGTTGGGGCCACAGTCCCTGGTGCCAGGTTGTTCGGATCGATCCCGGTTGGCACCGCCGTAATTTGCATGTTGGTCCAGTCGATATAGTAGGCCGACGCGTTGACGACCAAGCGGCCATCCAGGAACGTGTTTTTAGTGCCGATCTCGTAGGTCCAGTTTTCTTCTGGCGCGAAGATTTGCTCTGCCGCGATCAGATTAACAGGACCTGCAACAAAACCATTGAACCCGCCAGCCTTCACACCTTTTGCCGCTGACGCATAGACCATTGTATCTTCTGACAGGTCGTACTCAGCGGTGAGGCGCGGCGTGAAATCGGAAAAACTGTCTTCCTGTGGGACCAGATTGGCGACGTTATCGAAAAACGAAACATCGACCCAGGACTGACGTGCTTCCAGGGATAGACGCGCCCGATCTTCTAAGAACGAGTATCGGATGTTTCCGAACACCGCATCGGTGGTTTCATCAACCGTGAAGTTTCTCAAAGGAATTGGAAAACCTGTCAGATCAAGAGTGCCTGATGTGGGATCCGTAATCACCAAATTTGGATTGGCGACGGCAAACCCGAGCGCGAAAACAAACTCATCATCGATCTTTGCGCGGTAATATCCGAATTCTCCGGACAAGGGTCCATCAGGGTTGTAGGCAACACGCGCTTCATGGCTTTGAAAGTCGTTGGTACCACCTTGCTTCTGATAGGTGAAAAATCCACCGGCGACTGCGTCATCCGGCAGCGCAGACACAGATTCTGCTCTGCCGTCTACATTTGCAAAGATATAGTCGAATGAAAAATCGTCGCCAAAGTCATAAGACAGACCGGCCCGAATAAAATCGGTTTTTGAGGTTGTGTCTGGCTGATCTGCGACAAGAACGCCCTCTGGACGGTTCGACGTTGGAGACTGGAAGGGGCTTGCCGTATCAGGCAACTCGCCACAGTAAAAGGAGGGGGTGCCTAAACCTGGAATGGCTGGGCCGCAGTTGAGCAAAATTTGCGATCTGTTGCCCGACACCACGTATCCGGCGCGCGGTTCCGTCTTGGTGTCGTTAACCATGTACATGGCATCGATTTCAAGACCTTCTATCGGCGTAGCTAAAAAGCCAGCGCTGTAAGATTCATTTTCGTAGCCGCCGATTTTTTCAAAATCTTTTGAAACATTTGGGAAGTCGTTGTCTTGGTTGCCATCAAATTCGCTGCGGCCGTAAGACCCTCGCACGGCGAATTTATCGGCCACGAGAGGCGCGCCAAAAGACGCCTTAAAATCGAGACGACCATCGGTGCCGACGGTGGTGGAGCCTTTGGCTTCATAGTCTTCGAGGGATGGTTTTTGGCTGACGTAATTGATGGCCCCGGCAAACGCATTCTGGCCATACAGAGAACTTTGGGGGCCTTTCACAACTTCGACCCGAGCCAAATCCATTAAGCCGATGCTGATGGAGTACTGCCGTGGAATGTAAGCCCCATCGAGAAAGACCGCGACGTTTTGGACTCTGTTTTGAATGTCGGCTTGCGTCAGACCGCGAATGGTGAGCACGCCATTAAAACCCGTTGTGAAATCTTCGAAGTTCAGGCCCGCCGTATAATCCGCTATGCCTTCAAGATCATCAATGGACCGTCTTTCAAAGTCTAAAGCAGATAGCGCAGTTATAGACAGCGGTACGTCCTGAAGACTTTCTTCGCGCTTGCGTGCCGTGACAACAATTTCCTCAAGGGCCATTTGTTGCGCGACGGCCACTTCAGCGTCTGTAAATCCAACCATAAGTGCCAATGCTGACACCGAGATACTCATCCGGTTCATTATATTTTATGTCTCCACGTAATGTTATAGGCGTAAGTTATAAGCGTAATTTATCGTTGGCGGCCATGAGGATGGTTCGCCCCAAAAGTTTGAATTGTCGATAATTTCACCTGTCCAGATGTAATAGTCACAACACCTTCAAGAATCACAGCTTTTTATGACGGAGCGTTCTTAGAGGAACCACAACCACTCATTTCGGATCCATCGGCGTGATGCGCCAGCGGGCCCCGGACTCGCCCGGCGGATCAAACCGGAAGGGCGCGGAGTTAGGCGCTTTGGCATCTGGTAAACCGCACAGCACTTTGGCCAACCGGCGATACACCCCACCATGACAGACCAACAGCACCGGTCCGGGATAGCGGGTAAGGGTTTCTTCCAGCGCGATCAGAATACGCGTGGTGAAAGCGGCGAGGGTTTCCGCCCCTTCAAAATCCTGATCAACAAAACCGGAGACCCAGGGCTTTCCCTCAAAATCGCCAAAGGCCCGCTCCATAAACCCTTCGTGTCGGGTGATCTGGAGCTTGAGGCTCCGATTCACAATCTCGGCTGTTTCGTAGGCGCGTTTTAAAGGACTCGCGATGATACGCGTGGTCCCATGGCCGGTGAGCAGAGGAATAGACGCAGCGGCTTGATCTCGTCCTGTGGTATTTAGGGGAATGTCTGTTTGGCCCTGGGCAAGACGGTTTTTGTTCCACTCCGTCTCACCATGGCGCAAATAGAAAAAGGGTACGCGCGGCAGAACATCAGGCAGCGCGTTGAGCGCCTCTGTAGGGTCCATGATTGAACCTTTATGTGTATATCAATATAATAAAGTGAATAAATACAGTATTTTATAAAGTATTTTATTCGCGGTCTTGTGATCCTGTGCTGCCGACATCGTCGCGTCGCGGGTCGGGCTGAAGACCGTCGGTGGCCGCATCAGCGCTGTGATCAGGCGTGAACTGGCCGCTGCGTTTGGCCAACACCTCTTCAATGTCCAGAACATTTGGATCACGATCAGCGGTCATGTGGCCCTGGGGCCGGGATGGCTTTTGCGTGGTCAGACGGCTGATTAGATCATCCAGCTGTTCCAGATCTGAATAGGACAAGGCCAACACGCCGCTTTTGCCATTGAAGCTGATGTCGACCTTAAGGCCGAGGGCCTCTTCAAGACGCACTTCTAACGCGCGGGTGTCGGCATCTTTGGGTTGCGCCGCCTGGGCCAGCGTGGCCTTGCGCGGACGCCCGGATTTACCGTGCTTTTTGACCAGTTTTTCAACCTGGCGCACGGACAAGCCCTTGCTGACAATTTCCCTGGCCAGGGCCGACGCACCCTCGGCCCCGATCAATGCCCGGGCATGACCCATGGAGAGCTTGCCTTCATCTAAGAGCTGCTTCACGCCGTCCGGCAGGCTGAGCAGGCGGATCATATTGGCGATATGAGCACGGCTTTTACCCAGCGCTTCCGCCAGAGCTTCCTGCGTGTGACCGAACTCATCGAGCAGCCGCTGATAGCCTTCGGCCTCTTCGAGTGGGGTGAGATCTGCCCGCTGCAGGTTCTCGACCAGAGCCACTTCTAGAACCTCAAGGTCCGTAAATTCTTTAATGATTACAGGGACTTGATAGACTTTTGCCCGCTGGGCCGCACGCCAGCGCCGCTCGCCAGCAATAATCTCATAGGTGCCATCGGGGGCAGCGCGCACCAGCAATGGCTGAAGCACGCCTTTGTCTTTAATGGAGGAGGCCAGCTCATCAATCTGCTTATCGTCAAACACCCGGCGGGGCTGAAAGCGCGATGGCGCCATATGCTCGACCGGCAGCTCTGTCAGACCTTTGGTGAGCGCAGCAGATGCGGGAGCAGCGGAGACGCCGGGTGCCGCTGATGACGGGGAGGCCGCTGCTTTTGCGGTGGGCTCCATATTGACCGGGGCCTCTTCGGCGGCATCACCAAACAGGGCATCTAAGCCACGACCCAAGCTCTGGCGGGGTTTATTGGCGCTCATGCGGCCACCGGCGGCAAGGTGTGCGGCGCCTGGGCCTGTTCACGCTTGAGCACTTCGCCAGCCAAGCTGAGGTAAGCCTGCGCACCCTTGGACTGGAAATCATATAAGAGAACTGGCTTGCCGTGAGACGGGGCCTCCGAAATCCGCACGTTTCTGGGGATGACAGTGGAATAGACCTTATCGCCAAAGAAGCCGCGCACATCGGACTCAACCATCTCTGAGAGGTTATTGCGCTTATCGACCATGGTCAGAACAATGCCCTGAATTTCCAGGTCTGGATTGAAGGATTGCTTGACCCGCTCAATGGTGCGGACCAATTGACTGATCCCCTCCAAGGCCAGAAACTCGACCTGAAGCGGCACCAGCACCGCGTTGGACGCCACCCAGGCGTTGAGGGTGAGAAGCCCAAGAGACGGCGGGCAATCGATCAAAACGTAATCGTAGTCGTTTGAGACTTTGGCCAGCGCTTCGCGCAGCCGGGTGTTTCTGTTCTCGACCTGAACCAACTCCAACTCAGCTCCGGCCAGATCGACGCCGGACGGCACGATGCTCAGATTGGGCACAGAGGTGGCGACAGAGGCTTCGTTTACATCCGCATCGCCCATCAGCACATGATAGGTGTTGGTCGCGCGCTCTTTAGACGGAATACCGAGACTGGTTGAGGCATTGCCCTGGGGATCGAGATCGACAATCAAAACCCGTTTGTCGACCGCCGAGAGGGCTGTGGCCAAATTGACGGTGGTGGTGGTTTTACCGACACCACCTTTTTGATTGGACACCGCCAGGACGCGTGGCGAAGTGCCCGGCTCAACCCGATGGGCTTGAGGGGGATTGGATTCTATCGGATTGGACATAGGACACCTCGCTCACGCTTAACACACTGCCTCGCGGATCAGTTATACTAGGTCGCCGATCCACCTTTATATTCCACATTTTGTGTGCATCGGTCAATTCATCCGCAATATGTTGACCTTTTAAATATATATGCTTTGTATCAGGTCCACTAAATTTTTGCGCGTAACTGAGCAATTTCTTCAAGGGAGCCAAGGCTCTGGCAGTGATCACGTCCGCGACAAAGGGCTTAAGCGCTTCGATCCGCGCATTGTGAATTTTTACGGACACACCCATTTCATCAGCCGCCGCTTGCAAAAAAGCCGCTTTTTTGCCGGTCGATTCGACCAGATGAACCTCGGGAACCCCCATGGCGGCCAACACCAAACCGGGAAAGCCTGCGCCTGAACCGAGGTCCACAAGCGTTTTTGCATCTTGCGAAATGAGGGGAAAGACCTGGGCGGAGTCCAGCATATGCCGATGCCAAACATCATCCAGGGTCGACCGCGCCACCAGGTTCATGCGGCTATTCCAGTCTTTCAGGACATCCACATAGATTTTGCACTGTTCTAATGTTTCACGTGAAACACTGGTTTGTGCCTGAAAATCTTCAGCCGTGAAGAATGTTTGTTTCACGTGAAACAGTCCTTAAAAAGAGGCAGCCGATTGCAACATTATAATGCCAACGCCCGCCAAGGCGAATCCCACCAAGCCATCGACGGGCCTCTGGTGTGACAGAAGGGATTGCCTTAGTGCGTGGCTGGACAGGACAGTTGCAACGGTGGAAAACCAAATCAACGCCAGGATCGGCATCCCGAGAACAAGGCCGATCAGCTGATCTTTATCCGCCACGGCCTCAGACAGCACCGTCGTTAATCCCACCAGAACAATAGCCGCGTTGGGGTTAGACACATTGGTCAGAAGCCCGAGAAGAAATGGCGATTTCTTTGATGTCTCCGGGGTTTCGCCCGGTGACTCTTGTGCTCCGCGTATGGCTGCCGAAATGGATTTTGATCCCATATAGATCAGGACACCGCCACCTATGAGACGCACTGCTTCCCATAGCCCTGGCGCAGACTGCATCACCTGAGCAAGCCCGAGAGCTGCGCTGACAACCCAGAGCCCAACACCTGTGGCAACACCTAGAGCGGCTTGAAGGGCAAGCTTTTTCCCATTTTGCAAAGACAAGGCCGTAACCAGGACAAAGTCTGGTCCGGGACTGATGAGCCCCACCAGATACGCGCCATAAACCGCCAAAAGTAGGGTGCTGTCTATCATATGGTATTTCAAAAAGAGTTATGGGAAATGTTTCACGTGAAACAGTATTTCGGGATTACCCGGCTTGCGCCAAAGTGGGGTCCGGTCGCCCGCTGCTCACCAGAGTCGGCTTGCGGACATAGCGCAGTAAGGCTGTTAATCCAGCAGGTGTAATGCCGGGGATCCGCGCCGCTGCGCCGAGGGTTTCCGGCTTGGCGGCGGCAAGCTTCTGGCGCACTTCGTTCGACAGTCCGCCAACTTCTGCATAATCCAAACTCTCGGGCAAGCGCAGGTTCTCGTCCTTGCGAAAGGCTCGAATATCCGCGTCTTGCCGTTCCATATATCCGGCATAGCGGCCTTCAATTTCCAGTTGCTCGCGGACATCCATGCGGACGCCTTCCAGTTCCGGCCAGAGATCCTGAAGCTGCCACCAGCCGATGTCCGGATAAGATAACAGATCAAACCCAGATCGACGGACGCCGTCCTGGTTGATCTTGTATCCTCTAGCGACCAATGAAGATGGCGTCGCCACCAAGCTTTCAAGGTGAGCGCGGGCTTTGGTCAGGGCATCTTTCTTTTGCATGAATGTATGCGCCCGCTCTGAACCAACGCATCCCATTTCCATGCCTTTTTCCGTCAGGCGCAGGTCCGCATTGTCGGCCCGGAGTTTGAGACGGTATTCCGCACGGGACGTAAACATCCGATAAGGCTCTGCGGTGCCGCGCGTGGTCAGATCATCGACCATGACTCCCATGTAGCCTTCCGCGCGATCAACGGTGAACGGCGCGGCGCCCGAGACATTCCGGGCCGCATTGACCCCGGCCAGAAGCCCCTGGGCCCCGGCTTCTTCATAGCCGGTGGTGCCGTTGATCTGACCGGCAAAATACAAGCCGCTGACCTTTCGGGTTTCCAGGGACGCGCGCAATTCGCGTGGATCGACAAAGTCATATTCGATGGCATACCCAGCTTGAAGCATTTCGGCCTTCTCCAAACCTGGAATGGTCTTGAGCATGGCCAGCTGAACATCCTCGGGCAAACTGGTCGAAATCCCGTTGGGATAGACCGTGTGATCATCGAGTCCTTCGGGCTCGAGGAAAATCTGATGGGCGTCGCGGGCTGAGAATCTGACGACCTTATCCTCAATGGACGGACAATAGCGCGGCCCGGCGCTCTCGATCTGGCCGTTGTACATGGGCGCACGGTCTTTGTTGGCCAGGATCAGCGCATGGGTGTCCCGCGTGGTGCTGGTGATGTGACAAGAGATCTGCGGCGTGGTGATCTTATCTGTCATAAACGAAAACGGCACCGGTGGCGCATCACCGGGCTGCTCGGTCAATTGACTGTAGTCGATGGTGCGGCCATCCAGCCGGGGCGGTGTGCCTGTTTTCAGACGAGACAATGAAAAATCCAATGATTTCAATGTCTTAGATAGTCCATACGAGGCTTTTTCGCCAATCCGCCCGGCCGGGATACGCTGTTCGCCGCGATGAATGATGCCGCCGAGAAAGGTGCCGGTGGTCAAAACAACGGCCCCGCATGTGAGGCGCGCGCCATCGCCGGTGATCACCGCGGTCACCCGTTTGCTGACCGGATCGATCTCAAGATCTTCGGCCGCCCCGGCGCTGAGGGTTAGATTGTCCTGTTCGGCGAGCAGGGCCTGCACCGCCTGGCGATAGAGTTTGCGGTCGGCCTGGGCGCGGGGGCCGCGCACGGCCGGGCCCTTGGACAGATTGAGCATACGGAACTGGATGCCGCCCGCATCAATGGCCTTGCCCATAATGCCATCAAGGGCATCAATCTCGCGCACCAGATGGCCCTTGGCCAGACCGCCAATCGCCGGATTGCACGACATCTCGCCGACCGTCTCAACTTTATGAGTGAGCAGCAGCGTCCGCGCGCCAACCCGCGCGGCTGCCGCAGCGGCCTCGGTGCCTGCATGACCGCCACCGACCACGATGACGTCATAAGCGTTGGATTTATCCCGCGTCATAGAACGCACTCTACTCCTGGAAATGCGCGCCTTATATAAAGGACTATTGCTCCGCCGTCACCGTTTCGGTTGCAGGCTTCGCGTTACCTTCTGAGTCAGGATCATGCCTCATGGCGATCGGCAGCAACGCCAGCGACAAAGAACAAAACAAAATTACCGCAACGGCCAAAGCCAAAGGGCCGTTGATCAAATAGGGGGCAACGATCTGCGTGCCCAATGCCGACATGCCCATGGCCGTGAACATCATCAACCCCCCGGCAGAGCCGGTGGACTTTCCGGAAAACGCCATGGCGCGGGCAAAGCCTGGACCACCTCTAAACCCAAGGCCAATGGCCATGGGCAGCATGGTCAGAGTGAAACTGACCGAGCTAAACCGCTCGGGAAAAAACACAGCCAACCCAAGAAACAGCGCACCACTGGTAAACTGCAACAGCGCACCGATGGTGATGACACGGTCAATGCCAAACCGGTCGGTCAGTTTGCCCGCCAGATTGGCAACGATGACAAAACACACAATCAAAGACACTTGCATCGTAACAAACGCCGACGTGCTCTCGCCCAGATAGGTCACAATCAAATAGGGCGACGCCATAATGAAGACGATTAAGCCAGTGAACCCCATGGCATGACTGACCTGATAGCCCATAAACCGGCGCGACTTGATCAGACGCCAATAGCGTAACGCCGCAGACGGACGGTCCGCATCCCGGGGGGGTGGTGCGGGCAAAGTAAGACCTTGCAACGCCACCACGGTGAGCACGGCAATCATCGCCATGAACCAAAATGTCGAGGCCCAACCAAAGGAAACAACCAGCCACGCCCCCAAAACCGGCGCGATGGCCGGCAACGCCGCTTCCATAGACGACACCACAGAAATTAGACGCACAACAATCCGGTCATCTCCGGCCTCGCGCAGGATGGCAGGCGCCAGAGCGGTCCCTGCCGCGGCAGCGAACCCCTGAATGGCGCGCAAACCAATAAGCGTGTTCATGGTGTCAGCGAATGCACAGGCCACCGACGCGGCAGCAAAGGCGCTGAGTGTGCAGGTCAAAATAACGCGGCGGTTATAGAGATCTGCCAGCGCGCCAAACACCAGCTGACCGATGGCAAAGGTGGCGAAAAAAACAGCCAGGGTATATTGCGCCCCAACAGCATCCCCGTTCAGCACCTCGGGCAATATGGGGATCGCCGGCAGATAGAGATCTGTCGCGAGCATCGAACTGCCCGTGGCAAGAAAGACGGGAAGAGCAAGAAGGAAAACAGCGCGTGTCATAAGGTCTTCTTTAGGCCCATCGTCTTTAAGACTAAGGTCGCCGGGCTGATGTGCCTTTCAGTATAAACACGCTTGGTCCAGAAAATGTGGTGCGGTGATAGCAGTCCAACCTAAATCGGACAACCCAAAGACTTTGACGATCCAACAGAGAGAGGGTCTTATTTCCCGATGCAAAAATCGCGGAACACCACATCAAGAAGATCTTCAACATCGACATGACCGGTGATGCGGCCAAGCGCGCGAACCGCCAAGCGCAAATCTTCCGCTGCGAGTTCTGGAAGATCGACTGACCGTGCACGAACTAAGGCCGCAACGCATTCTTCCAGGGCTTGGCGATGACGGGCGCGGGTGATCGGGGCATCCGTGCCAGCTTCACACAACGCTGCGACGCGCTCTGTTAGTTTTGCAATAAGCAGATCGATACCAAAACCCTCTTTGACAGAAATAAAATGGGTCTCCTGCCAGGCCTTTTCGACATCTAGCTCCTGCTCGCGGGCTTGGTCCAGAAGGTCAGCTTTGTTCACCACCACAAACGTCTCGGGTGTGATCAAATCGATCGTCGCCGGATCACGGTCTGGGTAGGTCGCACCGTCCAGCAAGGCAATCAGGACGTCCGCATGCTCAGCGCGGCCTTTGGCGCGCCGCACGCCTTCATCTTCAATAGCATCTTCCGTGTCACGCAGACCCGCCGTATCGGCGACCAAAACCGGATAACCGGCAAGATCCATATGAACCTCAATCACGTCCCGCGTGGTGCCAGCTGTTTCCGAAACAATAGCCGCATCACGTTTTGCCAACAGATTGAGCAGGCTCGATTTTCCGGCATTTGGCGGCCCGATGATAACCACATGCACCCCTGTTCTGAGGCGCTCACCCCGGCCCTGATCGGACAGATGGTCATTCATGTCGCGCTCTAACGTTTCAACGGACGTCCACAAGGTTGCCGCCGTTTCTTCCGGCAGATCTTCATCTGGAAAATCAATCACCGCTTCCATATGTGCCAATGATTTCAACAGTTGCGAACGCCACGCATCGTATTTTGTCTTAAGAGCGCCGCCCATCTGGCGCAGCGCCTGGCGGGCCTGGGCACGGGTTTCCGCATCAACTAGGTCTGCAAGAGCTTCCGCCTGGGTGAGATCCAGCTTTCCGGCATCAAACGCCCGCCGGGTAAACTCACCAGGTTCTGCAGGCCGCAATCCGCCGACAGTCTGAAGGGCCGACAGGACGCCTTGAACAACCGCAGAACCGCCATGCAAATTCAGCTCCACCACATCTTCGCCGGTAAAGCTGGCGGGAGCAGGAAACCAGGCCACAAGTGCTTCGTCAAGAATTTCAGAGGTGGTGGGGTCTGTAAGTTTTGCGAGGGTCAGAACACGGGGCCGAGGGGTTTTTACACCCAGCCGATCCAACGCCTTTGCGGCCTTAGGCCCCGAAATTCGGATGACGGCCACCCCTGAACGGCCCGGCGCTGTTGCCGGGGCAAAGATCGTATCTGTACTCATGATGTCAGCAGCGTATGTGCGCTATTTCTTTTTTGAGGGGCCCGGATTGCCCGTCATATTATTTGTCATAGACGACCAGAACGCCTTCTGCATATCCGCCAAACCATCTGTGCCAACGGGGAAGACCGTCTTCATAACATCTTCCGGGTTCATGGCTTTGGCGGCTTTATCCATTTGTGCCTTCCAACTGTCCATCATCTCCTGCTGTAAAGGAGCAACGTCGGGCAGACCTAAAAACGAACGCGCCTCTTCAGGGGTGCACTCCACATTAATCTTTACTTTCATGGCCGTCTCTCCGTTGCTGTTTCTTTAAATCCGAGTCTACGTCACCTACAGTAGAAACGAAGCCTATAAAACAAAAGCCTCCTTGGTTTTAGTGTGGGCCCTTATCATCCGTCTTTATCGAAAGAGAGTCTGTGTCCCAAACGTCCAACATTGCAACCGGTCGAAACCGCCTCGGGGATGAAACCAGCCCCTATTTATTGCAACACAAAGACAATCCGGTGCATTGGTGGCCCTGGGGCAACGAGGCTCTGGCCGCAGCAGAGGCTGAAAACAAACCAATTCTGCTGTCCGTTGGCTATGCCGCCTGTCACTGGTGTCACGTGATGGCCCACGAGAGTTTTGAAAACCCTGACATCGCCAACATCATGAACCGTCTGTTCATCAACATCAAAGTCGATCGTGAAGAACGGCCGGACATTGATGCGATTTATCAAAAAGCCTTAGCCGCCACCGGCGAGCAAGGCGGTTGGCCTTTGACCATGTTCATCACACCGCAAGGCAAACCGTTCTTCGGCGGCACCTACTATCCGCCCGAACCCCGCTATGGCCGCCCGGGGTTTGGGGATTTTATCCAGCGCCTGGCGAAGGTCTATGAGGAAGATCGTAAATCTGTCGAGGAACAAGCCAGTAAAATCATCGCTCATCTTTCGCGACCACAAGACGGAGAGCTGCGCGATGGCTTAACGATTGCCATGCTCGATGAAGCCGCTGTTCATATTGTTGATCACTTCGACTTTGTTGATGGTGGCCTTCAAGGGCAACCGAAGTTCCCGATGACCGATGTGTTTGAGTATATGTGGCGCGCCTATCGTCGCAGCGGTGAAACAAAATATAAAACCATCACAACTTTGACCCTTCAACGGATTTGCCAAGGGGGCATATACGATCACCTCGGTGGCGGCTTCGCCCGCTATTCCACAGATTCCAAATGGCTGGCCCCGCATTTCGAAAAAATGCTCTACGACAATGCGCAACTGATCGACCTTCTGAGTCTGGTTTGGGCAGAGACAAAATCTCCCCTCTACAAAACACGGGTCGAGGAAACCGTGGCCTGGGTGTGCCGGGAAATGCGGGGGGAAAACGGCGCCTTCGCAGCCACTCTGGATGCCGATTCAGAAGGAGAAGAAGGCAAATTCTACGTTTGGTCTGAAGCAGAAATTGATGCGGTTCTCGGAGACGACGGTGCCTTGTTTAAAGACATTTACGATGTTTCAGCTAACGGCAACTGGGAAGGTTCGGTCATTCTCAATCGCATCAACAGTGGTGATCAAGAGCTCTCCGAGAACGATGAAAACCTGCTCGCAACTCAGCGGCAGAAACTTTTTGACGTGCGTGCGCCCCGTATTCGCCCAGAGCGCGATGATAAGGTATTAGCCGATTGGAATGGCCTGATGATTCAAGCGCTGACCCGCGCAGGAATGATCTTTGACCATGCGGCATGGGTCAGCCTTGGCCGTGAGATTTACGACGCCATTTTATCGACCATGATTTGGACGGACAACAAAGGCCGCAAGCGGTTGGCGCACTCACTATGCGGTGGGCGTCTTCAGAGCGTCGATATGTTGGATGATTATGCCAACATGATTGCCGCAGCGTTGGCGCTTTACAGCGCAACCGGCGACGAGACCCTTCTGACTCAGGCGATTAATTGGTCAGATTTGGTCCATGATTTGTATTGGAACGAGTCCGGCCATGGCTACTTTTTCACAGCCGCCGATGCAGAAAATCTAATTGTCCGCACCACACAAGTTACAGACACGGCAACACCGTCTGGAAATGGCGTGATGCTTCAAAATTTAGCCCGCCTGTTTCATCTCACCGGCAACGACCGCTTTCGGATTCGTGCGGATGCTCTCATCCAAGCCTTTGATGTAGATGCGATGCGTCACTTCCCACATACGTGCGCGTTCTTGAACGGGTTTGAACTTTATACCTCTGCTGTTCAGGTCGTGATCGTCGGCGATCGTAACACACGTGAAGCAGATGCCTTGTTCAGAGCAGCGTTAAGTTTGTCGTTGCCGAACCTTGTTCTATCAACCCTGGAATCAACCGATACCTTGCCAGCCGGACATGCCGCCTATGGTAAAATAGACGTCGATGGACACGCTGCGGCCTATGTGTGTCGTGGGCCGGTGTGTCAGCCTCCGGTCACATCGCCCAAAGAATTGCAGACCCTTTTGTCTGCATGAAAGTAACAGCCGTGACTCAGCTCTCCTTTCATTCTCCCGTCGGCGAATTGACCCTTTCAGAGGAAGACGGCGCGATTGTCTCTCTCGACTGGGGGTGGGCACAAGACCAAGGAAAAAGCGCACTATTGAGTGAGGCGCGCACTCAAGTGATGGGATATTTCAATGGCGATACATCCGATTTTGATCTTGTTTTAAAACCCCCAGGGACGCTGTTCCAAACCCGTGTCTGGAACGCCATGAGGAACATACCTTTTGGCAGCACCCAGACCTACGGACAGATCGCTGAGACGCTCTCATCATCTGCGCGCGCGGTCGGCAATGCCTGTGGCGCAAACCCGATTCCGATCCTAATTCCATGCCACAGAGTTGTCGCAACCTCAGGGCTGGGCGGATATTCAGGAGAGGGCGGTTTAGAAACAAAGCAGTGGCTCCTCAACCTTGAAGGCTGGCGAGGATAGGGTTAATCAATTGCACAGACTCATTTTCAAGAATTAGGACGTAGGACAAAAGATGGCACGCGCAATTGTAATCAGTGAGACCGGTGGCCCCGAAGTTATGGTCGCTAAAGATGTTAACATTGGCACACCGGGGCCTGGCGAGGTTCATCTGCGCCAAACGGCCATTGGTGTAAACTTTATCGATACCTATCATCGCTCAGGATTATATCCTGTGCCTGGACTCCCGTTCACACCAGGTATGGAAGCCGTGGGCGAGATTGAAAGCGTCGGTGAGGGTGTCACAGACCTTAAAGAAGGAGACCGCGTGTGTTACGGCAACGGCCCCATCGGATCCTACGCCTCTGAACGCATCATGCCTGCGGCGACATTGATAAAAGTCCCGGCAAAAA
This sequence comes from Rhodospirillaceae bacterium, assembly GCA_040221475.1. Classification (GTDB taxonomy): domain Bacteria; phylum Pseudomonadota; class Alphaproteobacteria; order Rhodospirillales; family Rhodospirillaceae; genus WLXB01. The sequence continues at coordinate 95,860 of JAVKEJ010000058.1, forward strand.
TCACTGACGAGCAAATTGCCGGCATGATGCTGCGTGGCCTAACAGCTTGGTACCTTCTTAGAAGTCTTCATGAGTTGAAAGCTGGTGAAACGGTTTTGTTTCACGCCGCTGCTGGCGGGGTTGGGTTGATTTTCTGCCAGTGGGCCAAAGCCATCGGCGCAACCGTCATCGGGACAGTTGGTTCTGAGGAAAAAGCAGACCTGGCCAAAGCCAATGGTTGCACACATACAATTCTCTACAAATCAGAAGACTTTGTCGCCAAGGTCAACGAGTTGACAAACGGCAAGAAGGTATCCGTCGTTTACGATGGTGTCGGCAAAGATACCTTCATGGGCTCACTCGACTGTTTGCAAAAACGTGGTCTTATGGTGTCCTTTGGCAATGCCTCTGGCCCACCGCCAGCGATAGATATTGGCAGCCTTGGTCCAAAAGGCTCATTGTTTGTGACACGTCCCACCTTGTTTGATTACACCGGGACGCGAGATCAGTTGGTGCAAGGCTGTAAAGATCTGTTCCAAGTCGTTGGGTCTGGTGACGTCAAGATTGAGGTCGGCCAGTCTTATGGTTTGGATCAGGCTGCTCATGCCCACAATGATTTGGAAACCCGCAAAACGAAGGGTTCAACGATTCTACTGACGTAGAAATATAAACCGCAGAAGATTCAATATTTTTTGGACGGTTTTAGTCGCTGGTGGCAATGGTTACGTTCTCTGGTTGAGGAAGAACCATACCTTTCCAGCGCGCCCGCTGAATCATTTTCTCATGATGCTCTGTTTCGATGCGTTTTCGGTCTTCTACAGAGATCGAACTTGAGAGCTTGGTTTTAAAGTCTGCAATTTCCGCTGGCGACATCAAGGATTCTCCAAAAACTGGAGTTGCAGATGTCTGATCGGCTATCGCTTGCGCTGAAAAAAGAGCAAATAAAGCTGAAATAAGAACCGCAAACTTTTTCATTTAATCCCTCTCACGTCTTCTCAGAGACTGATAAGGATCAAACTATGACCAATAATATTTGGTTTGTCAGCGAAATTATTATCTACAGCCGAAACAATACAGCAGCTTTGACCTAGTGATTCATACGATCAAAGAAATCATCGTTATTTTTGGATTCCCGCAACTTATCCAACAAGAACTCCATACCATCCTGAGTACCCATTGGATCGAGTATGCGGCGCAACACCCACATTTTCGACAGTGTCTTTTGATCGACCAGTAATTCTTCTTTGCGAGTCCCAGACTTGGTGATGTCGATGGCGGGGAAAATTCTTTTATCCGCCAACTTACGTTCCATCACGATTTCAGAGTTACCCGTGCCTTTGAACTCTTCAAAGATCACCTCATCCATCCGGCTTCCCGTATCAATCAATGCCGTTGCAATGATGGTCAGGGAGCCGCCTTCTTCGATGTTACGCGCTGCCCCAAAGAATCGTTTTGGGCGCTGCAGAGCATTGGCATCAACACCACCGGTCAAAACTTTCCCGGACGAGGGCACAACTGTGTTGTACGCGCGTGCCAAGCGGGTGATTGAATCCAGTAAAATCACCACATCACGTTTGTGCTCAACAAGACGTTTGGCTTTTTCGATCACCATCTCAGCAACTTGCACGTGGCGGGAGGCTGGTTCATCGAACGTAGAACTCACCACCTCACCCTTCACGGTGCGGTCCATATCCGTAACTTCTTCAGGACGCTCATCAATCAACAAGACGATCAAATAAATTTCCGGGTGATTGGCAGCTATAGAATTGGCGATATTCTGCAACATGACCGTTTTACCGGCACGGGGCGGGGCTGTGAGCAGTGCCCGCTGGCCTTTACCAAGCGGTGAAACAATCTCAATAACCCGACCTGATAGATCCTTAGCTGTCGGATCATCAATCTCCATATTGAGTTTTTCATCGGGATAGAGAGGCGTCAGATTATCAAAGTTAATCCGATGTCTGACCGCATCCGGCTGTTCAAAGTTGATGGTATTGACTTTGAGAAGTGCAAAATAGCGTTCACCATCTTTGGGACCTCTAATTTCCCCTTCGACCGTGTCGCCGGTGCGTAAGCCAAAGCGCCGCACTTGACTTGGAGAGACATAAATATCATCGGGACCTGCCAGATAGTTTGATTCCGGAGACCTCAAAAACCCGAACCCATCTTGTAGAATTTCAAGAACACCTTCCCCAGAGATGGCTTGGTCTTGCTCAGCAAGTTGTTTCAAAATTGAAAACAGCATGTCCTGCTTGCGCAAATTTGAAGCATTCTCGATCCCGAGTTCTTCTGCAAAGGACAGAAGTTCCGGCGGAGATTTACGCTTAAGTTCTTGAAGGTGCATTGAGGGACAAACTCCCAAATCTGGTTTTTATGGTGGGCCGATGTTTCAGTGTGTCATCGGAAGGTGAGGAGATATCTTGAAAACAGCCAATTTTAAATCATTGAAGTATGATCTTAAGATATGGCTGGCTTTGACATTAGGGGAAAGAGGACAGAAGCCGTCCTTAAGAGGTAGATTTTCGTACCGCACCCTTTGGTCACATGTCAATTTATAATTCTATGATGGCAGAAAGACAGAAAAACTTATCTTCCTAAATATATAAGAATCTAATCTTAAAGGATGTAGTTGTTGTAGAGCAGGCGTTTAGCGGGGATAAAATATTATCCTCAGAAATTTCTTGTTGTTCTCGTCTTTATAAAAAACAGCCATTAATTTGTATAAAATATTGAAAAACAGGCTTTTGCATCGTTTTTCAGCTCTTAATAACCAGGATAACTCTTTAAAAAGAGTGTTGATAACGTGGAAAACCAAGTTCTTTCCCGTAAGACACATAATAACTTCGCTTTTTATCCACCGTTGGTAAAGGGTGGGATGAAAAACTAACAATGGGACTGAAAAATTCAACGTCTTCATAATGTGCCACTTATCCCCACAATCAAAAACTTATCCGGTCATCTAAAAAGTGCCTGAAACCATTTTTAATCTCCATTTGGTCTCTGATTCTTCAGGTGAAACCGTCAGCGGAATCGCGCGGGCTTGTTTGGTCCAGTATGATAAGGAAGAGGTGACCGAACACTTCTGGTGGCTGGTGCGCACAAAAGGACAAATGAGCCGTGTGATTGATGGCATTAAAGCAGCGCCAGGTTTGGTGATCTTTACACTCCTTGATCCGACCACCCGGGGCCCGCTTGAACAAGCCTGCCGGGATCTTGGTGTTCCGTGTGTTTCAGCGCTTGATCCCGTAATGACAGCGCTCGGCAGCTGGTTTGATAAAGAAGGAGGTCATGAAATTGGCCGCCAGCATAATCTGGATGACGAGTACTTTGACCGCATTGAAGCGATGCATTTTGCCATGGCCCATGACGATGGTCAGTCTCTCAGCGGACTTGTAAACGCAGATATCGTCTTAATTGGGGTCTCGCGAACTTCCAAGACACCGACCTGTATGTATCTGGCCAACCGAGGGTTTCGAACAGGCAACATTCCGTTGGTTCCGGGTGTTGCTTTGCCAGAGGATGTGATTGCCTCTAAACGGCCTTTGTTTGTGGGCCTGACACGGGAACCGAAAAGCCTGACCGACATTCGCCAAACCCGGCTGCGTCTGATGAACAACGAAGAACGCGGCACAGATTACGCCGATGTGGATTTGGTCAAGGAAGAGGTCGCCGCCTCCCGGCGTCTGTTTCGCAAACACAATTGGCCGGTGATTGACGTCACGCGAAAATCCATTGAGGAAACGGCAGCGTCGATTATTCAGCTTTACAATGAACGACGCGCGCCCGCGAGTGTCTTATCGTGAGTGCTTTATCCTCCGCCTCCGCCAAGCCGGTTATTCTGGCTTCTGCAAGCCAAAGCCGGGCACAGCTGTTGTCTGCTGCCGGCGTTCATTTTGAGGCCATCCCGGCTTATGTCGATGAAGACACCGTCAAGCAGTCATTGAAAGCAGATGGCGCAGACGCTTTATCTGCCGCCGAAACCCTGGCCGAGCTCAAGGCGGTTAAAGTCTCTCGGGCTCATCCTGAGGCCTTGGTTATTGGCGCTGATTCTATTCTCGATCTCGGCGGCGAGTGGTTTGATAAACCGGCCGATCTTGCCCATGCAAAAGCCCATCTGATGACCTTGCGCGGCCGCACCCATCATCTGGCAACGGCGGCGGTGGTGGCTTTGGGCGGCAAAAGAATTTGGCATGTCCAGGACCGCCCCGCTTTGACCATGAGACGCTTCTCAGACGCTTTTTTAGACGTCTATATATCAGACGTCGGAGCGCCGCTCCTGTCGTCGGTCGGGGCCTACCATCTTGAGGGGCGGGGCGTTCATCTGTTTGAAAAGGTTGAGGGTGATTTCTTTTCAATTCTTGGATTGCCACTTCTGCCTGTGCTGTCCTTTTTACGCGAGCACGGTGTGGTGATGTCATGACGGTGTCAGATCAACCAAAACTGGCGGGGGTGATGGGCTGGCCGATTTCACATTCTTTGTCGCCGCGCCTGCACGGCTATTGGCTGCGTGAACATCGCATTGCCGGGTCTTATGTGCCGCTGCCGGTCAAACCAGAAAACCTGGAGCATGCCCTTCGGGCATTGCCACATCTTGGGTTTCGCGGGGTAAATCTGACAGTGCCCCACAAAGAAAAAGCGCTTCAGTGTGTGGATACGGTGTCCGACATCGCCAAACGCATCGGTGCCGTGAACACGGTTTTTGTACAGGACAGCGGCGCTCTCTTGGGGACAAATACAGACGCCGAGGGGTTTCTGAAAAACCTGCGTTCGAACGCCGCTCACTGGGACCCGTCTCAGCCGGCGGTCGTCCTGGGGGCCGGCGGCGCGGCGCGCGCGGTTGTTGCCGCTTTGGTTGATTCTGGAGTACCTGAAATCAGACTTCTCAATCGCACGTGGTCAAAAGCGGAAAACCTAGCGTCTTCCATCGCCGGACCAGTTAAAGTTTATGATTGGTCGCAGCGCACTGACTCCTTAAGCGGCGCAGGCCTGCTTGTGAACACGACCACACTTGGAATGGTAAACCAACCACCGCTCGAGATTTCTTTGCAGGCTTTGCCGAAAACAGCTGTTGTAAATGATCTCGTTTATGCGCCACTTGAGACGGCGTTATTAACAGACGCGCGAACTCTGAACCTCAACGTGGTCGATGGACTGGGCATGCTGTTGCATCAAGCCGTGCCAGGTTTTGCAGGTTGGTTTGATGTTCAGCCAAAAGTGACCGAAGAGCTGCGCACGTTTGTTTTAGCCCCGGTTTAGTGTCTTGATAGATGCAGGCATGCCAAGAATGGCTTTAAAACGCACGCGACGGACGCCACACCCTTGGCCCTTTATACTCATTGGACTCACCGGCTCCATTGCCATGGGGAAATCAACCGCTGCTGCAATGATCCGGCGCATGAGAATTCCGGTCTTTGATGCCGACCGCGCGGTTCATGCCTTGCTGGGGGCGAATGGTGATGCGGTCCCGATGGTCGCGGCACGCTTTCCGGGAGCGGTTGACGCCTCAGGCATTAACCGTCAGAAATTAGGTCGACTGGTGTTTGAGGACCCGCAGGCCCTGACAGACTTAGAACGTATTTTGCACCCCTTGGTCAAAAACAAGCGCCAGAAATTTTTGCAAACCAATGCTATCCGCCGGGTCCGAGTTGTTGTGTTGGATGTGCCCCTGCTTTTTGAAACAGGCGGAGATAAACGCTGTGACGCCGTGTTTGTTGTTAGTGCACCTAAAGCCATCCAGCGCCAAAGAGCGTTTTCCCGTGATGGCATGACAGAGTCTAAATTACGCGGCATTCTTGACCGACAGATGCCAGACACTGAAAAAAGACGGTTGGCATTTGCTGTCATTCCAAGCGGTCTTGGTTACCATGTGACACAACAAAAGCTAAATAAAGCGATCTCAAATCTCGCGTTCCATCTAAAAAAAGAAGACCAATAAGCCATGCGTGAAATTGTTCTCGATACTGAAACCACCGGTCTTGATCCTAAGTCCGGAGACCGGGTCGTCGAGATAGGATGTGTTGAATTACACAATCATATGGCCACGGGCGAAACCTATCATACCTATCTCAATCCCGAGCGGGATATGCCATCAGCAGCTGAGGCGGTGCACGGGTTAAGTCTTGAGTTCTTAGAAGATAAACCAAAATTTCAAGATATTGCCGCAGACTTTCTGAAGTTTATTGGGAACTCCCCCGTAATTGCTCATAACGCCAGCTTTGATTTGGGGTTTTTAAATGCGGAGTTGGAAGCGATTGGCCAGCCGATTATTTCAAAAGACAGGTCTATTGATACGATTCCCCTGGCGCGCAGAAAGTTCCCCGGGGCGCAAGTTAATCTGGATGCTTTGTGCCGACGCTTTAACATCGATTTATCGGCGCGTGTAAAACATGGCGCGCTGTTAGATGCCGAACTGCTAGCAGAAGTTTATCTTGAGCTTGTTGGCGGCCGTGAGCCTGGTCTTGGCTTTTCAGCCAAGAGCCAAGTTGAAACAGGAACACGCCAAGTTAAAGTTCACCGGCCTGTGAGGCCGTCGCGTCCCCATAGGGCTTCGGCCGATGAAAAAGCGGCCCATGACCTTTTTTTGTCGAAAATTAAAAATCCTTTGTGGACAATTAAGATAGATCAGACTTAGAGGTTCTGTCCTGCAACCGTGCCACCTGTAACAGCCGCTTTGCTTTTTGCTTCCGCTTCTCTCTGATGTTCTTCATCGGTTGCGTATTTACGCCGGTATAGGTCTGTGAAATCTACCAACTGCAACATCAAGGGTGGAAAACCACCCTGTGTGGTGACGTCGGCAACAATTTGCCGCACGAAAGGATACATTTGCCGGGGCACTTCGATGAGCAACACTGGGCGAATGTGATCTTCTGGAATATTGCTAAGCTGAACCACGCAGGCATAGGCCACCTCCATGATAAAGGCCGCTTTCTCACCGACGGTTGCTTCCAGATGAACGGTTAACGTCACTTCATGCTGGTTTTCTTTGATCTCGCGTACAGAACAATCAATAGAAATAGGAATGTCTGGAGGCGTTTGTCTTAGGACCTGAAAAATTTCAGGTGCATCAGGCGCTTCGAAGGATAAATCCTTGATGTATTGGCCAATAAACTGAATGGGGGCGACCGGCTGAGAGTCTGCTGGTGCGGCGCCAGCGCCGGTTGACGTGTCGCTCATGAAATGTCCTTCCTAAAGAAATACGCCGATGAAGGCTCGACGCTGGATACTAAAACTCTAATGATGCGCGGCGGGCGAGGTAGCATGGAAAACCATATGCGACAAGAAGGCGTTAACCAAAAACGGTGATTTGGGTTTAGTCTTTTCGGTCTTCCTGGTCCCGATCATCAGACAATGCCGGGGGTTGATCTGGAGGGACTTCGCGATAATCACCATCTACATCATATCTCTGGTTAAAAGAGTCTTCTGGTTTTCCTCCAGCAGTCATCACAACAGAAATATTTGCGCGTGAAACCATCCAGTCCATTAACAAAACCCGAACGAATGGAACGAAAAGAAACAGCCCAATGGCATCTGTTATGAAACCAGGCGTGAGCAGAAGGGCTCCTGCGACCAACTGACATGCGCCGTCAAAGGCTGGTTTCAGCGGCATCTCATTGCGGTCCAAACACTCTCTGACCCGGTTAAGGGTCGCAAGTCCTTGATTTCGCATTAAAATGGTGCCGATCAAGGCTGTTGCCAGAGTCGCGCCAATGGTCGCCAAGGCACCGATTTGTGATCCAACAGAGATTAAAACCCAAATCTCAAGGAGGGGCAGAGAGATAAATGCAAAAAGGATTAGTAGGGGCATGCTTGCCCTTGTTCTATGAAGTCCCTATGTTCGGGACAGGTGCTGAGTCACTGATCACTTAATGATCAAGAGTGACTTGGTCAACGCGTATCCGCCTTTTTAAGCGGTAATGAGTTGGAATGGTTCGCCTTATTTTGACAGCTCTAGAAAACGGTTCGTATTGCCATGGATGGCTTTCAATTCGTCGATATTATTCTTCTTGCTATGGTGGCAGGGTTTCTCGTTCTCCGCCTGCGCAGTGCTCTAGGGCGTCGTACGGGCCACGAGCAAAAACCAGATCAATATAAAAGTAACGATAATGTGGTTGATTTGCCGTCTCGGACTGACTCCGAGACAGGTCAAGCCATCACCAGAGATATTGATCCGGCCTATATCGGCACGCCGTTTGAAGAAGGCTTGACGCAGATTACTTTGTCGGATCCGCATTTTTCAGTTCAAGATTTTATGGCCGGTGCGAGCAGTGCTTTCGAGATGATTGTTTTGGCGTATGCAAATCATGATACCGATACGCTTAAGCCGTTGCTTTCTGATGATGTGTATTCAAATTTTGCATCAGCCATCCAAGATCGTGAAGATCGCAATGAACAGATGGAAACAGAGTTGGTTATTATTAAGCCACCTCATCTTGAGTCTGTGACGGTCAAAAAACGTATGGCAACCATATCTGTGCGTTTTGAAAGCGAACAGGTGAACGTCATTAAGAACTCTGAGGGTGTTGTCGTTGACGGTGACCCTGAGCATGTTGAGAGCGTTACAGACATCTGGACCTTTGAGAGGGACCTGTCCTTGTCTGATCCCAATTGGTTGCTCGTCGCAACCCGCAGTGTGGACTGATACGGTTCTGCGGTGGCGGACGCTCCACTGATTCGTTTTCTTAAGAGTTCTGCATCCGTTTATGCAGTTATAGCTTTTGTTGCGTTCTCCGCAGGCCTGTTGGTTGCAGCGCTGTTTTTTCCGACACGTATTGAACGTGTTGAGGTGGTCCGCGAAATTCCAGCGCCCATTCCACCTGCTGTCGATCCACCGACACAGATGGTTTCATATGTGCCGGTAAACCCTCAAGATTTGCCGGGATGGAGGGATGATCAACTCAGTCAATCTCTGCCGTCCCTCAAAAACGCCTGTGTCAGTTTTCAAAGTAGAGATGATTTAGAGACGGTCGGTCCCAATGGTTTAGGGGGAACGGTCAGGGATTGGCGCGCGCCTTGTGCGGCCATATCTTTGGTCGCTCCCGGTGATGACGATGGTGTTCGTGCTGTTTTGCGCGATCTTTTTGTGCCGTATGCTGTGACTCCCTCTGAGAATGAAACTGGCAAATTTACCGGCTATTATGAAGCCTCCTTAAGAGGTTCATACACACGTACCCAGAAATTCTCAGTACCACTTTATGCCCCACCAAAAGATTTGGTTGAGGTTGATGCGCGCGCCTTCGGGTTATCATCGGATGTGTCGTCCATCATCGGTCGTGTAGACTCTCAGAAGCTTGTTCCTTACGATCCCCGCCGCGCCATAGAACAAGACCATGATTTTGCGAACAGAGCGGAGGTCTTGGTCTGGGTCGATGATTTGGTCGATGCTCATCTGCTTCACATTCAGGGATCAGGACGTGTGTATTTTCCTGATGGTACAGAACGCCGCATCGGTTATGCCGGAAACAATGGACAGAAATTTCGCGGCATTGGCGGAATATTGCTCAATGCTGGTGTATTGGGCCGTGGACAAGGGTCGATGCCCTCCGTGGCGGAGTGGCTGCGTGAAAACCCTAAAGCCGGGCGTGCCTATATGGAAGAAAACCCGCGGTACATTTTCTTTCGTTGGATAGACGGTCCAGGGCCGATTGGGGCGCTCGGTGTCCCGTTAGAGCCAAAACGCAGTCTTGCCATCGATCCCCGGTATATACCCTATGGCGCACCTTTGTGGCTGGATGTCGATGATCCGGATGGTGAATCCTTGGATGGTTTGGTCGTTGCGCTTGATACGGGTTCAGCCATTCGAGGTGCCATCCGGGGTGATTATTTTTGGGGTGCGGGCGATGCAGCCTTTGCAAAGGCTGGGCGCATGAATTCCCAAGGGCGCTATTACCTTTTTTTACCGCGAAGTGTCCCTCCACCCTCACAGATTCCTGAAAAACCGTTATAGTGCACGCAGATAGGGTCGCAGTGAGAGACTGAGATTTCGCCCAACAGTGATATTTCAGGGGTCGAGGGGATATGGCCGGGAAACCAGAAAATAAGCGCCGAGACCGAGCCTTATACGGGCGCTTGATGGAATCTTATCAAGCGGACCGAATCAGTATTTTTATCGACTTTGACCGTCTAAATACCCCGCGCAGTCCTGTGTTTAGCCCATGGGAAAATGTTGCGCCCTTACTGATCCTGTTGTTGCTATCCATGGCCGTGATGCTGCTGATCGACTTGTTGGTCGGAACGCTGGCCATGTTACTCGGCGTTTTGACGTACCTTTTTTTGGTGCGGCCCTGGGTCTCTCAACGGGTCTATCGTCGCGCCATCGATGCGGCGACAGATAATCTTCACAACTGGAATATTTTGTGGAAGTTGGGTGGTCTGGTTCTAACTTTAAACTATATGTCGAAGACCCGCTGTGTCTCGCCAGACGGCGATTGGCGCGCCTTTGTGACCCGCTATCTTCCGGAGATGGACGTCGAAGGTGTTGAAGCCTATGCCGAATTTAAGGACCCTCCGACCGAAGGGTCGCTTAAAGGTGTTATTCGCGAAGATAACATTGATATGTAAAGGGTACGTTTGGCACTTCATCAAATTTGAAGAGTAACGGATTACGCGTGTCCCGATTTAAAAAAAACAGATTACTAACTCAATCGGAATCAAACCTCTGGTCAAAAGCCATGTCCAAAGTGTCGCCGGTTAAGCGCCGCCAGGACTTGGTTTCTTTTGAGTATGATGGTGATCATGCAACCTTCTCAAAAGAAACCTTAACATCTACTTTTCTCGTCAGCAGCAGTGCCACACCCCGCGAACTGCGGGGCGTTAAAACTGACCGTGACGAAAAGAAAACCACCGCGGCACACCCTACAAAACCCTCCAATCCCGCTCATTCTATTCAGGCCCTTGAAATTGGCCAAGTAGGCGGCACAGATCGCCGCACGGCCGATAAACTTAAAAAAGGCCGCATGGATATCGATGCGCGTCTGGACCTTCATGGCAGTACTTTGGCACAAGCACATTCACGTTTGTATGGATTTATCACGTCTGTTCAAGCCTCAGGCGCGCGGTGCGTTTTGGTCGTGACCGGAAAAGGGCGGTCCACCTTAGGAGAAATCGGTAAACTCAAAGCTGCGGTTCCGCGCTGGCTCAACGAGCCTGCTTTTCGGCCTTACGTATTGTCGCTAACGTACGCCCAACAAAAAGATGGCGGAGATGGGGCCCTGTATATTTTGCTGCGTAAAAAAGGAAACTTGCGGTGACACCTTTTGGCGCCCGTTTGCGCAAGCTGCGTGCAGATCGTGGCATGACACAGAAAACACTGGCTGACCGGCTCAACGTTTCTCCAGCCTATCTGTCGGCCCTAGAGCATGGACGTCGTGGGCGTCCAGGACCCGGGTTGGTGATGGAAATCTGCGGTCATTTGGATTTGATTTGGGATCAGGCAGAAGATCTCAAGCGGTTGGCAGAACAATCTCATCCGAAAGTCACCCTCGATACGGGAGGGCTTTCGCCACGGGCAACGGAGTTGGCCAATCTGATGCGGCGACGCCTTCCAGACCTTTCAGACTCTGATCTTGAGCAGCTTATTACCGTGCTGAAAGGCATGGAGGAAAGTCGATAGAAATAGCAAATCAGCAGACTCTAAATTTTTCATTTCTTTCTAACTGTTTGACCTGTCCTTTTGACCTGTGTTTTTGACAAACGTCAAAGCGGAGTCCGGGTGTTTTTCAGTATCTAAGTCCCCAGTAATAAGAATTGTTCGCAAAAAATAACTGGACGATCTGCGGACTCTATGGTTAAGACTGAAAATCATTCTCAATAAAAATAGAACCTTTCACCTGAATTGAACCTTTGAACCAAGAAATGACACAAAACCCGGCCCAAAACACGACCCTCACGCTCGATCACCTTCAGATTGGACGGCCTGGGCGTATTTCGAAAATCGGCGCGCCCTGTGGGACAGAGGGTGATCCACATTTGGAAGATTTGCTTCTGAGTCTGGGCTTTGAAGAGGGGGCTATGATCGAAATGCGACATCACGGCGCATTTGGGGGTCCTTTAGCGGTGTGTGTCGATGGCCGGATGCTGGCCATTCGCCCGGCTGATGCCAGCTATATCCTTGTTGAGCCTGCACCACCTCCTGTTTCAAAAGAGGCTCTCTAAAAAATGGAAGATGCCTTGCGCCTTGCGCTTGTCGGCAATCCCAACAGTGGCAAGAGTTCCCTATTCAACGCGTTGACCGGCAGTCGGCAGAAAGTTGGTAACTATCCAGGCGTAACCGTTGAGCGTCGGGCCGGATTGCTTACAGCGCCGGATGGCCGTTCAATCGAGATTGTCGATCTTCCCGGCACCTATAGCTTGACACCTAACAGCCCCGACGAGGTGGTTACCCACGATGCGTTGATGGGCACCAGCCAGATTGAACAGGCGCCAGAGGCTGTGGTGTGTGTTGTCGATGCCACCAATCTTAGGCTTCACGTCCGCTTCGTGCTTGAACTCAAACGCCTTGGTATCCCGATTGTCATTGCACTGAATATGATGGATTTGGCGGCGCGTGATGGCATCGAGATTGATCCAGGGCTTCTCTCAAAAGAGCTCGGCCTGCCGGTTATTCCAACCGTTGCGGTGCGGCGCTCAGGTGTGAAAGACCTTGTTGAGTCGTTAAACGCCGAGGTATGGAAAAAATTATGGGCGGATTATCCAGCGCCAGTGCGGGCAACAGATGCCCCGCCATCGGTCCGCAGTCTCCAAAAAGAAGCGCGCCGAATCGCTTCTATTGCAACTGTGAAAGAAGGCGTCGAGAACGTCTTAACGCGCCGCACGGATGCAGTTGTGCTTCATCCTGTCATCGGCCCCGTGATTTTATTGAGTGTTCTGTTTGTGATGTTCCAGGCTGTTTTTGCCTGGGCAGAACAACCGATGGAATGGATCGACGCAGGTGTGGTTGGCCTGCAGCAAATTGCGGTGCAGTCCTTGCCGGATGGTTTATTCAGAAGTCTGGTCGTTGATGGTATTCTGGCCGGTGTGGGCAGTGTCGTTATCTTCTTGCCTCAAATTCTGATTCTATTTGCTTTTATTATCGTTTTAGAAGCCTCAGGTTACATGGCGCGCGCGGCCTTCTTGATGGATCGTCTGATGACTTTGGCGGGCCTCAATGGCCGCGCTTTTATTCCGCTCTTGTCTAGTTTTGCTTGCGCCATTCCTGGCATTATGGCGGCCCGCACAATTGACAATCCACGTGACCGACTCACGACGATCATGGTTGCCCCGTTGATGACGTGCGCAGCGCGCTTGCCTGTATACACGCTTATCATTGCGGCTTTTATTCCGAACACCACAGTGTTTGGCGGCGTTGGTCTTCAAGGCTTGGTTATGTTTGGGTTATATCTGGCGGGTATCGTCAGCGCGCTTATTGTTGCCGGTGTATTGAAAAGAACCCTGACCAAAGGGGCTCCGCCACGCCTTCTATTAGAGTTACCCAAATACCAGGTACCCCATGTCCGTGATCTTTTTATTGGTTTGGTTGAACGTGCGCGACTGTTTTTGCGCCGCGCCGGAACTATTATTTTGTTCAGCATGATTTTGCTATGGGGTCTGGCGTCATTTCCGGCCCCGCCCCCAAATGCAACGGAGCCCGATATCTTTTATAGCGCTGCGGGAAAAGTCGGTCGCGCGTTGGAAGTTGTATTTGCGCCGATCGGATTTAACTGGGAAATCTCGGTGGCTTTGGTTCCTGGAATGGCGGCCCGCGAAGTTGCGGTTGGCGCTTTGGGCACCGTGTACTCGCTGAGCGGTTCCGAAGACGCCGTCGCGTCTAGCCTTGCAACTGTATTGCAATCGGCGTGGTCGTTGCCAACCGCTTTAGCGTTTTTGGCTTGGTATGTGTTTGCGCCTCAGTGCCTATCGACGCTGGCGGTCGCTCGGCGTGAGACCAATTCCTGGGGATGGACTGTGTTTATGTTTGGCTATCTGTTTACACTTGCTTATGTAGCAGCAGGGGCCACCTATTGGATTTCGCGCGCATTGATTTAAGCCGTGAGACCTGGTCATCAATCGCTCGCTCTATAGAACCCTCGCTCGCTCTATAAAATAAACTTACTCAGATCGCCCTTCTTAGCCAGATCACCTACCTGGGATTTTACCAGATCAGCGGTGATGGCAATGGTCTCGCCGCCGCGGTCTGTTGCCGTAAAGCTGATCTCTTCCAGAAGTTTTTCCAGCACTGTATGCAAGCGCCTGGCACCAATATTCTCCACATTCTGATTGATCTCTGCCGCCAGTTCCGCAATCGCATCAATCGCCGCGTCTTCAAATTCAAGCGTGACCTCTTCCGTGCTCATTAGCGCTTTGTATTGTTTGATCAGGCTTGCTTCGGTTTCCGTCAGAATACGGACGAAGTCCTCTTTGGTCAGGGCCTTCAACTCAACCCTGATCGGCAAGCGCCCTTGAAGCTCTGGCAGCAGGTCTGAGGGCTTCGCCACATGAAACGCGCCAGAGGATATAAAAAGAATATGATCTGTTTTTACGGTGCCGTGTTTGGTCGCGACAGTCGTGCCTTCAATCAGGGGCAACAAGTCTCGTTGCACACCTTCCCGTGAGACATCGCCTCCACGGGCCTCGCTATGTGCTGTGATTTTGTCGATTTCGTCCAGAAAGACGATGCCGTCGTTTTCAACACTTTCAATGGCGTCCCGGATGACGGTTTCTTCATCCAGTAATTTATCGCTTTCCTCACGGATTAGAATGTCGTGAGAGTCTTCAACGCTCATGCGTTTTTTCTTGGTGCGCCCGCCCATCATGCCGCCAAGCATGTCGGTTATGTTGAGCATGCCCATTTGCGCGCCGGGCATGCCAGGAATCTCCATGGTCGGCATTCCTGCCGATCCTGTTTCTGTGAGTTCGATTTCGATTTCTTTATCGTTTAAGTCGCCGTTGCGGAGCTTGGTGCGAAAGCTTTCCCGTGTTCCCGCGCTGGCAGAGTCTCCGACAAGAGCATCCAGCACCCGTTCTTCTGCGGAAAGCTCAGCCTTGGCTGTGACATTCTTCCGCAATTTTTCACGGGTCATGTGAATGGCAATTTCCAGCATGTCGCGAATGATGCTTTCTACATCGCGGCCAACATAACCAACCTCGGTAAACTTGGTTGCCTCGACTTTGATGAAAGGCGCCTGGGCCAGTTTTGCCAGACGGCGGGCGATCTCGGTTTTGCCAACACCGGTCGGTCCGATCATCAGAATATTTTTCGGTAGCACTTCGTCTTTCAGCGCGTCTGGCAATTGCTGGCGACGCCAGCGGTTTCTTAGGGCAATGGCAACAGCCTTCTTGGCATCCTTCTGGCCGATAATAAAACGATCTAATTCGGAAACGATTTCCCGTGGAGAGAATGCGGTCATAACAGATTAAAGACTTTCAATAACAAGTGAGTCGTTGGTATAGACACAAATATCAGCCGCGATGCCCATAGATTTTCTGGCAATCGCTTCAGCGTCCATATCATCTAAGTCGATTAGCGCCCGTGCAGCGGACAACGCATAAGACCCGCCTGATCCAATACCGATTAAGCCATCTTCAGGTTCTAAAACATCACCCGTTCCGGTTAACACCAATGAGGTCTCTTTATCGGCCACGGCCATCATCGCTTCTAATCGGCGCAAATAGCGATCTGTGCGCCAGTCTTTTGCAAGCTCGACACAGGCCCGGGTCAGTTGACCTGGGTATTGATCCAGTTTTGCTTCCAGCCGTTCAAACAGAGTAAATGCATCTGCAGTGGCCCCGGCAAATCCCGCAATCACAGAGCCGTCTGATAACCGCCGCACTTTTCGGGCATTAGATTTGATCACCTGCTGTCCCAGGGTCACTTGCCCATCCCCCGCCACAATGACGGAACCCCCCTTACGCACAGAGAGTATGGTGGTGCCGTGCCAAACGGCGGCGTCGGAAGCCATAAGGAATCCTTTCAGGGGAGGGTAGAAAATCAAGAGCAATGCTTAAAAGGATGGGGACCTATGATCAAGACTTCAAGGACCGGACTAGAAAGGCCAGCCTAAAAAGCTAACCCGCCAGAGTCAGCATCACAGGCGCATGATCTGACGGTGGTATCCAATGTCGAACGGCCGTTAAAACCTCAACATCATCTATCCTATCCTTTAATCCAGGGGTCACCCAGATATGATCAAGTCGTCGGCCCTTGTTGGTGGCTTCCCAGTCTGCGGCGCGGTAACTCCACCACGTAAAAACCGGGTCGTCTTCGGTGGTCACTTCCCGCTGGGTATCAATCCAATGCAAAGATCGTTTCACCCGCTCAAGGGCGGCAATTTCGATGTCTGTATGGGTGATGATGTTTCTGAGTTTGGCATGATCCCAAACATCTGCAGGTAAGGGGGCAACATTCAAGTCACCGGCCATGATCATGGGATCGCGAAACCCGTAGTTGCCAGCAAAATGATCTGACAGGGCATCAAGGTATCTGAGTTTGTAGTCAAATTTTGGATTAACGACGCGGTCAGGAATATCACCACCCGCTGGAACATAAACGCAGTGAACACCAATTCCACTGGCTGCAATCCGCGCAAACACATGCCGCGCGTCGTCCCGTTCCGCCCAGGTAAATGTTTCGGTATCCGTTAGTGGTAGGCGTGAGAGAATCGCCACGCCGTTGTATCCCGGTTGGGCGGCGATCGCCTGATGGGTATAGCCGGCTGCGGCAAGGGCATCGACCGGCACAACATCTTCCTTGGCTTTTAATTCTTGCAGGCAAATCACGTCTGGTTCCCAGCGGTCGATAACGCGAATCACCTGATCAAGCCTGCGCCGGACAGAGTTCACGTTCCAGGAAATGAGCCGCAAAGGTTGGTCAAAGTGAGGGCGTGTTGAGCGGGGCGCTGACATGGGCAACTGTATAAACGCTTTATGGACGTGCCACGACAGCTTTAGAAGCTATCGGTAAAGATAGAGGCGCAGGACAGATCGGAGCGTTTTTCGGCGGAAATCTTGTCGGGTGAGCCACGCCAAAAAAGTAGCGCCCGACGTTGGGGGGACATCGGGCGCTGTCTTCTTCTGCTGGGCCGGTAGGGGAAACCGGGACACCAGCTCGTTGCCAACCCCTTGAATAAACAATGGGGTGCAACGCTCATGAATGATATTTTGGGTCGTGCCATGAGAATTTCAATAGGAGTTCACCGCATATCAGCTATGCAAAACACACGCGGAACGGTTGTGAAGTATAAAATTGCCCTTTTTACAGGGGGTTACAACCTGTTTAACTCTCAATGGAGGCGGGAAAAATTTTTGCGAAAGAGTTCGATTTTGGGTTTTGACGCTACTTGTCGTCAAAAACGTCGTCTTCCTCATAGCGAAAGAGGTTCGAGTCGAAATCGATGCCGGTTTTTGTCTCAAACAAGGTCACCGTGATTTCCTGACTTTGGGTGTCTTTCACTCGCCATTGCCGCAACTCAAAAGGCCCATCGGAAAACACAAACGTCAGATCACCCGCAGAGGGGTCATCGGCGCGGGCGGCAGTAATTTCAATAACACCGGGTTGGCGCAGGATGTCTTTGACAATCACGCCGTCGTCCGTAAACGACCAGTCCGGCTCCAACAGAAAACCGGCAGGGGTGTCATCGATATCCAGGTAGCTGGGCTCGCCAAGCTCCAGGTCCACATAAATTACATAGCTGCCATCGGCGACGATCAAAATGGGTGTGGGTGGATCATAGGCCAGACGCATTTTACCGGGCCGGTCCACATACAAGTCACCCTCTGCCACGCCGCCGCGGCCATCAATCTGCAAAAACCGGGCCTGTAGCGTATCAATTTTATTCAAATAGGCTGAAGCCCGCGCCAGCAACGCGGCATCGTCTTCGACTTCATTGGCATATGAAGCTGACCCGATGACAAGCAGACTGGCTGCAATAAAGACCGACGACAATATTCTCATGAGCGTTATCATGACGACAGCTTATGGCTGGATTGAGGCGGAGTATAGCTTCTCTTGCAAATCAATGAATGTAACATTGTCTAATATGAGTGACCGCCGTAATGAATTTTTTGACTTTGTGAAAAAACGCGAAGCACTTCGTCTTGTTAAAGAGACAGGTGCTTCTTGGCCATGGTCTGACGATCAAATTTTAAATACTTACAAATTCACAAATGTAAAAAGAGAGTTTGATCGAACAACCAAATGGATGCGTCGCTTCTGGACTCTACCGCACCATAGCCGGCCCGCTGGTGAGATTATCTTTAACTGCGGTCTATTCAGATACTTTGGGACAGTAGAGCTAGCAGAGGCCATCGGCTGGCAAGACAAATGGGTTGTAAAAGATATAAGCGAAAAGATTTCTAAGAGAGTTGATAGTGGCCATCGTGTATTTACTGGTGCGTACATTATCCCGACACTTGGGAAGAAGGAACCCAAGCATATCGTGGTAGTTAGGGATATTCTGTCTTCTCTCTGGAATAACAGAGATCAATTGGCTGAAATCGCTGAGAAAACTCAATCATGGAAACAAGTCGGTGCTCATCTTAGCCAATTACCAGGATATGGCGGCACAGGATTCATGGTAAAAGAGTTGCTTCAGGATGTCATGCAGACCCCTGTCCTTTCCAACGCAGTTGATAGAAACACGTGGTGTCCAGCGGGACCAGGTGCGCGGCGTGGTTTAAATCGGGTTTTTATGCGTGAATTTGGGGCACGAGCACCAGAATCTAAGTTGCTCGATGAAATGATCAATTTATTCGAAAGTAGGGATTCCTATTTGCCAGCAACTTTTCCAGAGTTAGAACTCCACGATGTGCAATTTCAACTATGTGAATTTGACAAGTACGAAAGGGTGAGGCTGGGACAGGGGAAGCCTAAAGCAAAGTATCACTACTCTGACTAAATCTTCATGACGGGCTTTTTGAAATCAGGGTTAGAATACCAAATATAATGGTCAATATAGTGGAAAGGGCACCAATCAGAGATATGGATAGTGTTTTGGTGGCAGAAAGCTCTGCCTCCAGTTTGTTCATGCGCTCACCAATAGATTTCTCTTGGTCACTAATTTTTTTGGTTACGCCTTGCAACGAATCTACCGTGCCGGGAATACCATCTATCAGTTCTGCGGGAATATTTGTAAATCCAGAACTACTCTTTTTGTATTTAGTAGGTGAAACTAGACTGGCAAACCAAATGAGAAAAAATGGGTCACCTTGTCTTAATTGTATCGGTGACGGGCCAGCGTTATAGACAGAAAAAAGAAGTTTCCCAGAGTACCCAGGGTCAACGTGAAAGCCCGATACATTTATCAAACCTTTGAATTTACCCTTTTTAGATTTGATTGATATGAAGGCTAAAGTATCATCTGGCATCTTTACAAATTCTTCGGTCAACAAATACCCAAATTGACCTGGAGGAATTGTAAAGCATTCTCCGACATCTAGTTTCTGTATAGTTTTTCTCTGAGGATCGTGATCACCATCGTGAGGTGTTATGTATATTTCCTGCCCTATGTGTAGGGTATAAGCAGCGCAATCAATATTGTTAGCGTGAAAAGGTAATATGACGCCTTTTAGATTTGATGCCAGCTCTTCTCCACGCCAGAAAGGCATTTGTCATTCCCCGTGATGAATCCATTTTTCTTTCACCGACATAAGTCGTGATCGAACTTCTCTCGGGATATCCAAATTTCTTTGATATGCAGCGATTATTGAAGCAAAGAAAATTGCTTCTACACTCTTAGTCATTTCTGCGCGGAAAGGAAAATCTTCAACGTGATCAAGTGACTCACACGCTTTTGCTAAGTTGCCGGATAGGATCATCATTGAAGATGAAAACCATTGTATGTCATCTGTGCTAGGAGAAATATTGGCGGGCAAGTGACAGGCTAGTTTTCTGAAGTCAGCCCAGCCCCATACACCTCTATTTTCGGTTATTTGCCAAAGGGGAATATTCAGTATGTTGGCTGATGAAAGAGAAATAATAGTAGAATCAATTATGGTCTTATCCAGAAGCGCACAATCACCATTTAGTCGCGCTCTCTCAATTTGCCCCACGTACTTAGCAAAATGTAATGCCATATGATTCATCCTATGATGAACCGTTAGGCGTGCTATTTCTCGATGATAAGTTTCATCGTGATTTAACTGTTCTGACTGCAGCTGTTTAAGTTCCTCAACGAGGCTTAATTGAGGAAGTGATTTTACGACAGCGCTCATGATGCCTTTCTCGCGAGGTTAAGAATTTCATTCTTTACTGACTCTATCGGTATGACGAATGCGAATGCAAACTGCCCTTGATTGTCTAAGGTTTCCAACGCTTTTGACTTTTGTTTTAAGTATACGTTTTGGCCGTCCGAAACGAGAAACTTCTTAGGAAGCGATTTAGGCGTTATTTCTTTGTGATATTTTCTCAGCGACTGAAGTGACTTTTTTAGTCGTGCGACAGAAATGCCGCTTTCCAACAATCCCCTTAGCACACGCAGCATTACCACATCACCAAAACTATACAGACGGGGCCGTCCTCGTGATCTTTGCCCTTTGGTTGGGTAAGTCGGGACCAAAATTTCTGTACGGCATAAATAATCTATCATTGATTTTTTTACACCGCTCAGCTTGGCAGCCTGAGAGACTGAAAAACTCTCTGCAACAATGGCGGCTTTTTTTTCCATAAATATAGTTTAGCTCTAAACTCTATTATTTAGAAGAAAATTTAGAAGCGTCTAATTAACGCCTAATTTGTTCCCGTAATCAGTGTTCTTGATTTATTTGGTGGGTTGAATTTTCAATAAGAACAGTTGGTTATGGAAACGAGGCGAGCACTTCTGTTGTTACCGCTCGGCTGTTTCCGGCAGGAGCACTTCGCGCTTACCCACATGGTTGGGTTTGCCAATCATGCCTTGGGCTTCCATATCTTCGATAATGCGGGCCGCGCGGTTGTAGCCAATTTGCAGATGCCGTTGCACGAAACTGGTGGAGGCTTTCCGTTCACGTGCCACCAAGGCCACCGCCTGATCAAACAAACTATCGCCAGAGTCTGTGTTGCCGCCCGTGCCGCTACTGAAGCCCGGCACATCGGACAGATCAGCTGCGTCTTCATCTGTCACGGAGTCAAGGTAAGAGGGTTGCCCCTGGTCTTTCAGGTGCGTGACGATTTCTTCAACTTCTTCATCCGTTACAAAAGGACCATGCACACGGGTGACGCGTCCGCCGGCGGCCATGTAGAGCATGTCGCCCTGGCCAAGAAGTTGTTCAGCGCCTTGCTCGCCCAAAATCGTGCGGCTATCGATTTTCGAGGTCACTTGGAACGAAATGCGGGTGGGGAAGTTGGCCTTGATGGTGCCGGTAATCACGTCCACCGAGGGGCGCTGTGTGGCCATGATCACATGAATCCCCGCAGCCCGCGCCATTTGTGCCAGGCGCTGCACGGCGGCTTCAACGTCTTTCCCGGCCACCAGCATCAGGTCGGCCATTTCATCTATAATCACCACAATGTAGGGCAGTGGCGTCAGATCTAGCTCTTGTTCTTCATAAACCGGTTTGCCGGTTTCCATGTCGAAACCTGTTTGTACGGTCTTGGTTAGAACTTTGCCCTTCTTCGAAGCTTCCTTTAGACGCTGATTATACCCAGCAATGTTGCGCACGCTGAGCTGGCTCATGGCGCGATAGCGATCTTCCATCTCACGCACCACCCACTTCAGGGCGGTGACCGCTTTGCTTGGTTCGGTCACCACCGGTGACAACAAATGCGGAATGCCGTCGTACACCGACAGCTCCAGCATCTTCGGATCGATCATCAGAATGCGTACGTCATCAGGTGTATGACGATATAACAACGACATGATCATGGTGTTGATGGCGACCGATTTGCCGGAGCCGGTTGTTCCTGCAATCAACAGGTGAGGCATACGTGCAAGATCGGCATAGACCGGCGCCCCGCCTATGTCTTTGCCCAAAGCCAACGTCAGCTTGCCATCAAACTTATCGCAGGCTTCAGAGGAGAGCATTTCACGGAAGTAAACGGTTTCGCGCCGTTCATTTGGGAGCTCAATACCAATCACACTGCGTCCGGGCACCACTGCAATACGTACGGCAACCGCGCTCATAGACCGCGCAATATCGTCGGCGAGGGAGACAACGCGGGCGGTCTTAGTACCGGGAGCCGGTTCTAATTCATAAAGTGTGACCACCGGACCAGGCCGGACTTTGACGATCTCGCCATTAACGCCAAAATCTTGCAGCACACCCTCGAGTATCTTGGCATTGCTCTCTAGTGCTTGGGTGTCCAACTGCGCCGTTGTTTGAACGCGGGGTATGCTCAGAATGTCTAACGGCGGAAGTTCAAATCCTTCTGGGGTTGCGGGTAATAATGATCCCTGCCGCGCGGCCAGTTCCTTTTTTGAGGGTTTGCTGGCTTGCTTGCGCGCAACAACGATTTCCGCGTCTCTCGCTGATGCGGGTGCGGGTTGGGCACCATCTTCATTGTAGATGTCATCCTCGTCAAAGTCGTCATGTGTCAGTGTGGGCTCAATCCGTTCGCGTTGTTGCACCGCAGGTGTTTTGTCTGCTTTTGTCTTGCGGGCGACGCGTCTTGCGGCCCGTTCCACGGCGCGTTCAGAGTGTTCGCTGCGCAGGTTACCAACCAAAGACATCACCCAATTCATGGATCGTGATGCCTCACGCCGAACCCACTGGGCCGATGTTTTATATGCTGAAACAGGGATCGTCGTAATCCATTGCAACAACGCAAGTCCACCGGCGAGGCCAAGGATCACCGCAAGCCACGTCAAGCTCTGAACCGCCCCGATGCCGCTTAGCGACGTCGTGATCAGATCAAGCAAAATATGGCCTGAAAATCCGCCAACGCCGGCGGGCAATGCCCAACTGTCCGGCTGCGAAAAGCCAGCGAAACCGATGGATAGAAACAGCGCTGCAGCAGGAACAGACACCAGGCGCAGCCACATCCACGACACGGTTTCTGCCCTCAGAACCCGGGTCCCCCAGGCTGTAACAACAATCACCGGAACCATCGCAGCCAAACCAAGAGACTGCAAAATGGCATCAGCGAATACAGCGCCGGCATCGCCCAGCCAGTTCTGAACCTCGGCATTGGTCGCTGCATTCAAAGAGGGATCCATGGAACTGTAGGTCAGCAACGAAACCAGGGCCGCGAGCGCGACGGACAAGATACCTAACCCGGCGACGGCCCACAGGGCGCGCCGAATGGCCGCCACCATGGAGGGGGGCAGAAAGGGTCCGGTTTCTATCTGGGTTGTTGACGTGGCCATAGCGCTCAAACCTCTTTGGACAGAATATGAAATAGGGTCGATAAAGCTGTTTCGTTTTTATCCCGGTCATGAACCAGGGCGACACGGATGTAGCGATCCCCGGGGCTCACGCCATTGGGGCCGGGACGGCTGAGATACGCGCCGGGCAAAACCTTAATCCCACCGTCTTGCCAAAGCCGACGTGTCGCAGCCTCGCTGTCGCCGACATCAAGCCATTGGAAGAACCCGCCCGCAGGTTTTTTGAAACCGAAATGCGTCCCGAAAATACGCGCGGCATCATTGAACTTTTGTTGGTACTTTTGGCGATTTTCAATCACGTGCATTTCGTCTCGCCACAGCTCTGTCGCCGCCGCCATCACCGGCAGTGGTTGCACCGCACCAGAATGCGACCGCAGTTGACTGAACTTCTTAATCAGGTCTGGATCTCCGGCGACAAACCCAGCGCGCAAGCCCGGCGCACTCGAGCGTTTCGACAATGAATTGAATACTAAAACATTGCTCAAGCCGTTGCCGAGACTGGCGCAGGCTTGCAGCAATCCGGGCGGTGGGGTGTCGCCGTAAATTTCCGAATAGCATTCGTCGCCGACCAAAACAAAATCGTGCTTGCGTGCCAGTTCAATGGTGCTTTTCAGTTGCTCTAAAGATGCGACAGACCCTTGCGGGTTGGCGGGACTACATAGATAGGCCATCGCGGTACGCTTCAACACAGCGTCATCAACGGCGCCAAAATCAGGCAGAAAGTCTGTGTCTTGTGTGGCTGGCACGAAAATGGGGTTCGCGCCGCACATGACAGTCGCGCCCAGGTATACTTGGTAAAAGGGGTTGGGCATCAATATGGCAGGCTGCTGCCCGGCTTTCTGGCGCGGCACGGCAAGCTGGGCCGCCATAAACAAGCCTTCGCGTGTGCCTGAGACCGGCAAGACATGTTCATCGGGCGTGACGAAACCGTCTGGCAAGCCGTAACGTTTGGTCAGCCAATCGGTAACGGCGGTCCGGTAACTCTCAGTCCCGGCGGTGGGTGGGTATTTGTTCCAGTCCTTGGCGTGTTTTTCCAACGCCCTGAAAATCAAGTCTGGGGCCGCATGTTGGGGTTCGCCAATGGACATGGCGATCGGCGTGACACCATCGGGCGGTGATACGTCCGCCAGCAGCGCGGCAAGGCGCTGAAACGGATAATCTGTCAGCCCATCCAGTTGGCTGTTGTACATCCTGTCTGTCGTCCCAAAGTGCCTTGGCCCTGCTGTATACAGGCCGCAGCGTCCCAATATTGAACCGGCCTGAAAAACGCCGGTCGAACCGGCCTGAAAACAGGCTTGGTGTCCCTCACCTGTGCAGAGTCACCTGCAAAGGTAAACGTGAGGTTAACGAATTCGATTTTTACCTTAAGAGTCAGGGGGTTGGAAGATGAGTCTCAACGGCTCTCTTAATTATTTGTTGGCCAAAAGATCCGGTTTTGGAAGACTCACATATCGGCTATCGCTTGAGGCCCCTTGCGTCGATAGTTTAAGCACCACATCTCAGTCTACTATAGCGCTCAACACTTAAGGTCGCACATCTATGACCCATCCACGCCCGCAGCATATTCTCGTTTTTGGCGCGACTGGCGGCACCGGCAAAGCCTTTGTTGAACAAGCCTTAGCGCACGGCCATCGCATCACGGCTTTTCTGCGCGACTCCTCTAAATTGACCCCCCACGACAATCTGACCACCGTTCAGGGGGATTTATTTGATGCCGAGGCGGTTAAATCAGCAGTTTCTGGCGAGCATCAAGCTGTGTTCACGGCGTACGGGTTTTCCAATAAAGAGCCGGATACCAAGCATCAACGCGTTACCCAGGCTGTGGTGGATGGCATGAAAAAGGCCGGGGTTACCCGTCTCGTCGCGGTCAGTTCCATGGGGGCGAGCGAGTCCGCGGGCATTGGCCCCTTTTGGGTCAGATTTGTGGCCAAGGTTATTCTTAAACATATCATTCCCGATAAAACCCTGCAGGAGAACGTGATCAAGAACGCGGGCCTCGACTGGACCATCCTGCGTCCGCCCATGTTGATCAGTAAACCCGCCACCGGGCACTACACCGTGTGGGAGGGTCAAAAGCCACCAAGCAAAGTGGCCTGGAAAATTGCTCGGGCTGATGTCGCCGCTGAGGCCCTCCGCTGTATCGAGACAGGGGATCACGGCCATAAAGCCCTGCAAATTTCATGGTAGATTAGGGTTTTAAATGCGTTACGGGGTGAACGGTTTTGATTCAGATCATCCCAAACAACGCCCGAAACGCGTAGTCTGACTTCAAATTCGTAACGTAAGAATAAGAAAGAACAGGAGACGCTCATGACAGCCGCCCCCATTTTCACAGGTGCCAAAGATAAAGTCTGGATCCCCAAGGGTCGGCCATCGCCATTCCATGATGGCCCCGCCAATGACCAGCTTCTGTCTATGGTGATGGCGCTGACTGTTGAAGTGTCTATTTTGCGCGAACGCCTCGATACTCACGAACGCGTCTCTGAAGACAAAGGGGGGTTTGGCACCGCCGACGTGGAAGCTTACAACGCAGACCAAACCGCCAATGGCGAACGATCGGCGTTGCGCAACCGTATCATACACAAAGTGTTCCGTGTGTTGCGCGAAGAAGCGGCCCGGCTTGAAGCCGGCAGCGAAGAAGATTACGACGAGATTATGAAAGAGTTCGACGCTGCTTAAAGCCCTAAGCGCCGCGCTGAATCTTAAACAGAAGGAAAACACTATGGACGCTCACCGCCCCCACCCGATGATGCCGGTCTCAAATCACGACGAAATCGCCGAGCAGCTGGCCATTGTCGATATGAAGATGTTCCTGGCCACCAAACTGGATTCAGGTCAGCGGACCCTGTTGGAGAAAAAAGTCCTTCCTGAATTTAAAGCAAAGCATGGCCGTGAGCCGCGCAACCACCAAGAGCTGCGCAAAGAGATGGAGCCGGAAACCGCCTACCAGGCGTTTATCACCATGGTCTCTACTGCCCAGGATATGATGTGGGATGCAGTTGGTACCTGTGTCGACCGTCAACTCGATGATCTGAAGGACTTGGCAGAAATCGAAAACCCGAAAGGCTCCGTGCGCGTCAACCCAGATTTTGAAGTGCCGCGTTATATTTCAGCGCAAGACATCCATCGTATGCCGGGTAATTATCACGGTACCTATGGCGAACGTGATGTCCGTCAGGGCGCAGTGTTTGATCGTGGTGCTGTGGTTTATCAAATGGGCCGCAACGGCGGTTACATGAACGACGTGCGCGGCCATACTATTGTGTCGCATTACTTCTCGCGTTGGCCCGAAGGTAAGCCCCTGCGCATTCTGGATATGGGCTGCACGGTCGGTCACTCGACGCTGGCCATTGCCAGCTACTTCCCAGAGGCAGAAACCCACGCCATCGATGTTGGCGCTGGCATGATGCGCTATGCTCATGCCCGGGCCGAACGTCTGAACATCCCCGTGCACTTCTCACAACAGAATGCGGAATGCACAGATTTTGAAGATGAGAGTTTCGATCTCATCACCTCAAGCGCGATGCTGCATGAAACCTCGGGCAAAGCGATGCCGAACATCTTCAAGGAATGTCATCGTTTGCTGAAGCCAGGTGGCGTCATGGTGCATCTGGAAGTGCCCGGTCGCCTGGAAGACATGGACACCTGGAGCAAAATTCGCGGTGACTACGAAATCCAGTACAATTACGAGCCCTTCTGGAAAGGCGCACTGACAGCAGATTTTGAAAAGCTGTGCAAAGACACCGGCTTTAAAGATGTGGCTATTGGCTATCAGGATGCAGCGTTTAAAGCTGAACGGGGCAACACCCAGTTCGGTGGCCCGTCAAAAGGCGTTCACCGTTCCTGGCTGATGATCTCAGGTGTGAAGTAAACACCAGGCCCTTAAGCCCAACAGATAAAATAAAATGCCGTGGGTGGTTTTAATCACCTGCGGCATTTTTAGATTTACCGTGATTTTGGGACTGCCCTCAGATCCAACCGGCGCCGGATCGCGTCATGGACTTTGGGCGTCAGGCGGAAGTTCCACATGATCAAAACACCGATGACCGAAAACATCATCGGCACCAGGGTCGAAATGTATTTCACGGCGGTGATGGCCGTTTCCGAATTATCGGGGGCGCCCGGCTGAAACCCGAAGAGGCCGAATGCAACCAAAGTTAAACCGCCCATGGCGATGCCAATTTTGTTGGTCAAAAATAAAACCGACAGATGCAGCCCAGCTTCCTCTGAGCCATTTTTCCAATGATCATAGTCCGCGGCATCGGCGGCCAACCCAATCGGCATCATCCACTTCCCATCTGCGGCGGCCCCCAGCAGAAGGTATGGAAAAATCACCGCGAACAACGAGCCAGATGGAATCACGCTCAACAGCAAAAACCCGAGCACCATACAGATCCCGGCAAAGGCCAAGCCGCGCCCGCGTCCGACCCAGCGGGCAATGTAGCCCCAGGCCGGAACGGTGATCAGCGCAAAGCCCTGCATGATCACAATCAGCAGTAAAAAGTTCTGCGGCATTTTGAGAATGTAGGCCAAGTAAAAGGGTTGCGCCGCGGCCCACAACTGCACACTGATTTGCAGAAAGAAATTACCCGTCACCATGCGGGCAAAGGGCTTGTTGCGTTGAAACAGGCGCAGAGTCTTTGCCCAGTTGATTGGCGCGGGGGGTTTAATTCCTTCCTTCACCGAGTACAGGCAGGCGGCGACAGTCACGGGCAGCAGCACGATCACGACAATCGCAATCAAAAACATAATGTCTTGATAGGGCACATTGCCTTGACCGTTGAACGCCAAGATGCGGTCGAGCCGCTCTGGCACATCGACGCTGCCATCCATCGCCCAGCCAAAGATGCTTTGTTTCAAAGTGGCGCTCTGCGGGCTGAGAAAAAAGAATGGAATCAGCAGGCATAGAAAAACACCAAAGGTATTGAACAGCCCGAGGAAGACATTAATGCGTGTGCGCTGGGTGTATTCCGTGTTCAGTTCTGCGCCCCAAGCCTGATGGGGAATAAACACCATGGTCCACGACACATACACAAACACCACAGCAACTTGCAGGCCGAGCGTGGTCATGCCGTCTGACGGCACAAAGAGGTTCCAAACCGCCAGCATCAGCAACGGGGCACCGGCCAGAATCCAGGGCCGCCGCCGCCCTAAACGCGACGTGGTGCGGTCAGAGAGAAAGCCGATCAACGGGTCAGATACTGCATCGACCAGGCGTGCAAAAATCAGGGCCGCTCCAACCGCGGCCACATCAAAACCTAAGTCTTGGGCATAGAAACTGGGCAGAAACAGAACCAAGGGGACGAACGCAACCGTGACCGGGGTCAGAGGCGAGGCAAACGCCGCCAGCCGCCACATGTTTTGTTTTTCCATTACGGTGCCCTTAAAACCCTGTGATCAGCGTATCGCGTCAAAGGTGATGTGCAGGGTGGTGAGGCCACGCAGAATAAAGCTCGGGGCATGTTCTGGGGCCGGTTGACTGGGGTCTAACGCGATGTTGTCGAGGCGTCTTAACAGGGCGGTGATGGCAACTTCCAATTCTTTGCGCGCCAGCATCTGGCCGATACAGCGATGAATGCCATGACTGAACGCCAGATGGCGGTTGGCGTTTTTGCGGGTTACATCCAGCTTTGCGGCGTCGCTAAATTTTTTGTCATCCCGATTGGCAGCCCCGTAGGCCACGTAAATTTTTGCGCCTTTCGGAATGTCATAGCCGCCGAGCTTGGTGTCTTGTGTCGCGGTTCTAAACAACCCCTGGACCGGACTCTCCAATCGCAAAGATTCTTCAACAAAGTTTGGCACCAAAGAGAGATCATCCCGCAACAGTTTTTGCTGATCCGGGTTCTCAATCAACAACAGAATGGACTTTGCCAAGTGGTTGCGGGTGGTTTCATTTCCGGCCACCAGCAGTTGTTGAATGAGAGCTAATAACTCTTCAGTGCTTAACGCGGTGCCGTCCTCATGGGTGGCGGACACCAATTCAGACAGGATGTCGGTGCCTGGGTTTTTCTTTTTCTCTGCTATGCGATCCACAAAGTAATGTTGATACTCAATAATCAACCGGGTGCATTCCAATTTACGCTCAGGCGTCAACATGATGCCCAAGGTTTCAATAATCGCATCGGTCCAGGTTTTAAACTTATCTAAATCAGATTGCGGTGCACCCAGCTGATCTGCAATCACACCCAGGGGTAATGGAACGGCAAACTCTTTAAAGAAGTCGCAGCGCCCCTGATCGATAAAACCGTCGATGAGCTGTTCCGTATGATGGGTCAGATAGTCTTCCATCCGTCGCACGATGGGACCTGTAAATGTCCGGTCCACCAGCTTGCGATAGAAGGTGTGCGACGGCGGGTCCACCTGGCTCAACACATCTTTGACCACGTAACCGTCTTTCTCAAACAACGCATCGCTCTCAGAGGTGTCAGGCCCGCCCACATCTGTGCGCATATCAATCTCGGAAGAAAACACCTCCCAGTTGGTCAACGCCTCTACCGCCAAGTCGTAATCGGCGATCATCCACAGATCTGTTTGAGCGTCGTAATGCACAGCCTCTTGGTCGTGCATCGCCTTGTAATAGGGGTAAGGGCATTGCTGCACGGTTGGGTCTGCAATGGTGAAGTCATCGAGAGATTTTGACTCTACGGTCATCGTGATTTCCTTAATGCCGGTTTCAAAATGCCCGCCTCACGCAAGCGCTCAATGTGGGCTTTCACCAGCGCCGGGCCTTCGCGGCCCAGTTCCATCGGTGTCTCAAGAAAACAATCCAGGGGAAAACCGGGATAATCTTTATAAGCTTGTACTATGGCCTCTGGCTTAAACCGTGCCAGGGCGTTTTCGTGTACAGAGGCCCGGGCGCGGCGCAACGCGCCGAGGTCAATCCGCCCGACCTGGGGAATGATCCCCGGTCCATCTGCGTAGGTCGCCAAGTTGCCGTTAAAATCAATCAGGCTGGAGTGGCCGCGGTTCATGCCCGTTATCGGCATCCCCGGTGCAAACTGTTCGCTGCCCGCATTGGCGCAGGCGACGTAGGTCATGTTCTCGGCGGCATGGGCACGTTTGGCCGACCACCAGGCCGGCACCCGTTCGCTGTGAATTTCAGACGTCGGGTTGCAAATCACTTCCGCACCTTTCAGCGCCATGATCCGCCACAACTCGGGCCAGTTGGAATCAAAACAAATGGCCGTGCCCAAAATCCCGATCTCGGTGTCCACCACCGGGATCAGGGCGTCAAAGCCGTAGCGGTCCACATAGGCCGAATAAATGTTGCCGGGCGTGGTGATGTTGAGGAGGCCATTCAGGTCGGCGCATTGCAGCTTGCGATAACGCAGAATAATTTCACCCTCGGGCGAGATAATGATCGACGTGTTAAAGTACCGCCGCGGCCACTCCGGGTCGTATTCCAGCACTGCACCGCACAGGTACACGCCCGTCTCTTTGGCAAACGCCGCCAGGGTGTCGGTCTCCGGGCCGGGCACCCGAATGCCCATCTTCTCCCAGTAGTCTAAATCGCCAGGGGTCGAGCCCTGTAAAAAGAACTCCGGAAAAATCACCAGGCGTGTGGTAGGCCGCGCGGCAAACATGCGCGCCAGCCCTAAACCGCGCGCCATATTTTCGGCAATGGCTTCGTCCCGATCATGCGGACCAGTGGCAAATCGCTCATGGGTTTGCATCAGCAAGACATCGTAGACCGGAGCCGTCACGGCATCGTCTTCCGAAGGGGCGGCCACCGGCGTTGCGGCAACCTGCTCATAAGCTTTCGCGTAAAGTTCGGTGCGCAGTTGCGCCGGAAAGTTAATCCAGGGTTCGCTGCGCCGGGTGCGCAAAGATAAAATATCGGCCACGGCTGAGGCCGGAGAGTTTGTAGACGAGGCCATCAACGCCCCGGAATGATTCCAAATTTCCGCCAGCCCGTTAATCGGTTCCCCTGGGATAAGCTGGTCGGCGTCGTCGACAACACCAGACAACGCCGCACTGGCCATCACGACGATACTTTCCCAACAGCGCGCGCCGCGCGACATGTGCCGGGCGTTGGCGCGGTGGTTGGTAATCTCAATGGTGGGGTTCAAAATGATCTCAGCGCCTTTAAACAAACACGCCCGCACATATTCAGGGTGGGTCACATCGTCTTTGGGCAGACAAGCCAAGTCGCCATGGGGTGTAGCCAATACGGCAAATTCAAAAGCGTCTTTTTGTTCAGATACCATTTGATCAGATACTAGGGTCTGGGTCAGCGCGATCTCGCCGCTCGGATCAATGATAAATCCGGTATGCCCACCCCCGAACCGATCAGAGGCCGCGATATAAACGCCCAGTTCAACCGCCGCCGCTTTCATGTCGTCCAGGGGGGCGTCCTCACAGGACGCGGCCACATCGCCAAACCCGCCGCTCAGCACATAGGCCGGAAGCACGATGATTTTCAGGTTTGGCGTGGTTGCGGCCACGGTCCGCACCGCCTCTGCCGCCCGCGCGGCATTCAACGTCAAATGATGGTCAACATGGCCGCTGAACACCTGTAGGGGCACGCCGGCGATGGTGTAGTGCAGGGGATGGGGCATAAGGGTCTCTCTCGCAGAGTGTCAGCGGTTACAAGGCCGCGTCCCCGATGACAGAAGCACACCCGCGCCCGCTCGGGTTTACGGCACCAGGGACGTCAAAACATCAGCATACGTTATGGCTAAAAATGTCGAAACAGCCCAGACGATGAGCCAACCAAGTATGACCAGGGGCCGCATCCATCCCTGGCGTGCGCGTTCTTGCTCTTGCCGCGTTGAGGGTTGCGCCGCCAGCGCGGCATCCATGGACCGGGCTGCCGGGGCATACAGCCCCTTAAAGCTCTGCGGTTTTGCCGGATCAGCCTGATCAATCCCCGCCAGCACCGCGTCCCCCATCAGCCAGCGCGGCACGGGAAAGGTCTTTTGTCCTGGAAGATCAAGCCACTGTCGCAGTTTGAGGATAATATCTTTGAGGTTTAGAAGATCCGGCCCAACAGGCTCTATCACCCTGCGGCTAAATGACGACGCCTCTGCCAATTCGCAGATAATGCCAACCAGGTCTTCCATGCAGATGGGTTGATAGCGTTCCTCACCGCTGCCCGGTATCAGCGCCACGCCGGGTCCGGCGGCCAGGTTTTGCAGGACGGAGCTGCCCACAGAAATTCCCCCAAAAATGCCCCGGGCGTAGATCAGTGTGGGTCGCACAATCACCCAGTTCAGATCAGACGTTTTCAAGCTCTCATCCAGGGCTGACGCTGCTCCATCCACATGAACAAAGCGCATAACGCCGCGTTCCACGCAGGCGTTCAGAAGGGTGTCTGGAGTTTTAGCCAAGCCCGTGCAGTGAACGACTGCGTCCACACCCGCTAAAAAATCTCGCCACTGATCAGCGGTTTTCAGTTTCGCCACATCCGCGCGATGGGGCACAAAACGCGGATGGCTTGCCAGCGATGGAGGTGTTTTGCTGCGGTGCAGCCCAACCACGGTGTGACGCCGCTCCAGCAAGGCCGCCACCAGGTGGCGGCCAATGAAGCCGGTCGCGCCGATCACCAAGAGCTTAGCCATGGGAGGGGTCCGCCACGTTCATGACAGCAATTCCTGTATAATCCCGTTCAATACCAGTCGTCCACGCCGTGTTGTTCGTAATCTGTCTGAGGATAGCTCTATAAGTCCCTCAGATTCCATCATCTTCAAGCTCTCTTCAGAGATTACTTTAAATCGGGGCCGACCGGTCACACGTTCCAAATGGCCTAAATCCAGACCTTCGTCCAGCCGCAAGCCCATTAACACCATTTCTATGGCCCGGTCTTCTTGTCCGATTGCGGTCTCGCTCAGTGTCCCATGGCCATCAGACGCCACGCGTTTCAGCCATTGTGCCGGGGGTTTAAGACGCTGGGTTGCATAGAGTGTGTCGCCAATCTGAACCCGGCCATGCGCTCCAGGGCCAACCCCGGCGTAGGCGCCGCCCTTCCACACGTGGACATTGTGCCGACTGGCATCTCCAGTTCGGGCGTGATTGGACACCTCATAGGAGTGAAGCCCGGCGGCTGCCAGCAGGTCCTGGGTCAGATCAAACAGGTCTGAGCCGCTGTTTTCGTCCGGCAGGCTAAATACGCCGCGTTCATAGTCTTTTTTGAACGGCGTCTGGTCTTCAATGGTCAGCTGATAACACGATAAATGCCCGCCGCCCGCCGAAGTCAGGAGCTCTAGGGCCTCTGAAAGCTCTTTCTGCCACTGCTCAGACGTCTGGTCTGGGCGGGCATAAATCAGGTCGAAGGACAGCCGGTCGAAAATGGACCCCGCTAAGGTCACGGCGGCTTTTGCCTCTGCGGCGGAGTGCGTGCGCCCCAGAAATTTGAGTTGCGCGTCATTCAGGCTCTGAACCCCCAGCGACAGGCGGTTGACCCCGGCGTCGCGAAAGGCGGCAAAGCGTGCGGCATCCACCGTTCCGGGATTGGCTTCCAACGTGACCTCTAAGTCAGGTTCAGACGGCCAAGACGCTTTAGCGGCCTCTATGATGGCTGCGGTTGTTCTGGCATCCATCAGCGAGGGCGTGCCGCCACCGAAGAAAATGGACTCTAATTTGACATCAGAGGTGCGCGCCGCCTCAAAAGCCAGTTCGGTTAACAGGGCCTCCCGCCATTCCGCATGGTCAACGGTATCGACAACATGGCTGTTAAAGTCACAGTAAGGGCATTTGGACACGCAAAACGGCCAATGCACATAAAGCGCTATTCCGGGTGTGGTGCCGGGCGGAATGCTCATAAGAGGGTCATGCGAAACAGGCAGCCACGAGCTTGGCGAAGGCGTCTGCGCGATGACTCATCTGGTGCTTTTTGTCCGGGTCCATCTCGGCAAAGGTGAGGCTGTGGCCCTCAGGTATAAAAATGGGGTCATATCCGAAGCCCAAATCGCCGCGTTTTGGAAAGACCAGGCTGCCATGAACGGTGCCTTCGAAGGTTTCACAATGACCATCGGGCCAGGCCAGGGTGAGGGCGCAGACAAAATGGGCTGAGCGGTCAGTTGCGTCCTCCAATTCTGCTTCTATACGCTCCATCGCCACATCAAAGTCTTTGGACGGTCCTGCCCAACGGGCCGAGTATATGCCCGGGGCGCCGTCTAAAGCCGATACGGCCAAGCCGGAATCATCGGCGAGGGCGGCGTTGTTAGACGCTTGAGCCGCCGCGAGGGCTTTAAGCTCTGCATTGGCTTTGAAGGTGGTCCCTGTTTCCTCTGGTTCCGGTAAATCCAGTTCGCTGGCAGAAATGACGTCTGCGGAATAGGGCGCGAGCAGCTCTCTTATCTCACGCACTTTGCCTGCATTGTGGCTGGCCACAACAAGCCGCCCGCCCTCAAAATGCCGATTGCTCACGTTTATGAACTCCTGCTCAGGCTTGAAGCGTTAAGGCGTCAAGTGCGGCCTGTTGCATCTTCACAAGATCGGCACAGCCGGTTTGGGCCAAGTCCAGCAGGTTTTGAAATTCAGCCGCCGTGAACGGATGCTCTTCAGCGGTGCCCTGAATCTCGACGATCTTGCCGGACCCTGTCAGAACAAAATTGGCGTCCGCCTGGGCATTTGAGTCCTCCGCGTAATCCAAATCCAGTACGGGTGTGCCCTGATATAAACCGCAAGATATGGCCGCCACAGGTTCTGTGAATGGTATCTCGGTCATCACGCCTAGATCAATCATGCGCGTAAAGGCTTGGTGCAGCGCTAGATAAGCGCCGGTGATCGAGGCTGTTCGCGTGCCGCCGTCGGCTTGGATCACGTCGCAATCAACCCGCACCTGGACTTCGCCAAAGCCATCCATTTTAACGACAGACCGAAGCGCCCGGCCAATCAAACGCTGAATTTCCTGCGTGCGACCCGATTGACGGCCTTTGGCGGCTTCCCGGTCCATGCGCGTGTTCGTGGCCCGGGGCAGCATGCCATACTCAGCGGTGATCCAGCCTTTTCCACTACCCCGCATCCAGCCGGGCACTTGTGTTTCAACACTGGCCGCGCACAACACGTGTGTATCGCCAAACTTCACCAAGCAAGACCCTTCAGCGTGTTTAGCAAAACCTAATTCAAAAGTGACCTGTCTCAGGTCTGAAGGTGAGCGGCCAGAAGGGCGCATAAAGTGTCTCCTTAATATCGCCCAGGAGTGGCGCGATGGGATGAGGGGAGGTATACGCTCTCCATACCCGGTGCTCTAGGGGTAGAACAAGGCCCTGAATTGCAGCATGGCACGATCAGAACCCATTCATCAGCTGGCGATGTACGGCCTGCTTCGGACCGGTCAACCCGGATATATCAAATTTAAGCTCGAGCGCCGGTTGCGCAAAATCGGGATCAGTGCCGTTTCTGGCACCTTATATGACGCTGGTGGTTATCCTGCTCTGGTCCCTGGTCCTGGCAAAGTCGTGGTTGAAGTGTTCCGAAGTCTGGATCCGAAAGTCCTTGAAGACTTAGATCGTTATGAAGGTTTCAATCAGGATCGGCCGCATCAGTCCCTATATCGGCGCGTTCTTCTTGAGCTTCCGGACGATTGGGGATCGGCGTGGTGTTACGTTTACAATCGCCCAGTCCGTGCCTTGCCCATCATCAGATCAGGTGATTGGTTGGCAAGGCGCATTTAATTCACGTGACCGTTCATTGACGGGTGCCACAGCCTTCCTTACATACCGGGACATGGAACGCAGCTTTTCATCCTTAATCAGTGCTGGAACTGAGCCCCTATTGGAGCTCAACGCCCGCTCGCGAGAAGTCTTTCGGCATATCGTTGATGCTTATGTTGAGACGGGCGAACCAATTGGATCGCGCACCATCGCGCGAAAGTTGGATGATTCTTTATCCGCGGCCACCATTCGCAACGTCATGTCTGATCTGGAACTGGCAGGTCTCTTGTTTGCGCCCCATACGTCTGCCGGGCGTTTGCCAACGGAAGCCGGTTTAAGGCTATTCGTTTCCGGTCTTTTGCAGGTTGGTGGCCTGGACTCTGATGAGCGCAAGGAAATAGAAGCCCAATGCGCCAGTGCGGGTAAAAGCGTGCAAGATGTCTTGGAAGGAGCCTCAACAACTCTGTCTGGGCTCAGTCGTCAGGCCGGATTGGTCATGTCGCCAAAATCTGAAGACTCCCTCAAACACATCGAATTTGTCAGCCTGGGGCCCGGACGGGCTTTGGTCGTCATGGTCTCTGAGTCTGGTCTTGTGGAAAACCGGGTGATTGAAGTGCCGGACGGCTTGCCTCCCTCTGCGCTTATCGAAGCCGGTAATTTTCTCTCAGCACGCCTTCGTGGGCAGACTTTGAGAGAAGCCCGCGGAAAAATTCTGACGGACCTGGAACAGCACCGTGCGCAATTGGATGAGCTGACTTCCAAGTTGGTCGCCGATGGTTTGGCAACATGGTCCGGAGATCAATCTGCTGGCGGTTCGCTGATCATACGTGGACAAGCTAATTTGCTTAATGATGTGACAGCTCTTGAAGATTTGGAGCGCGTTCGTCATCTGTTTGAAGTGCTTGAAACACGCGAGCAGATGATCCGCCTTGTCGACCTGGTTGGTGAAGCCGAAGGGGTTCAGATTTATATTGGGGCAGAGAATGAACTGTTTAATCTTGCCGGGTGTTCAATGGTGGTTGCACCCTTTAAAAACGGCAGAGAACAGATCGTTGGTGCGGTGGGGGTGATCGGGCCAACACGCATCAACTACGCACGTATTATTCCGATGGTGGATTACACGGCCAAGGTGGTCGGTCGCCTCCTCGGAAAATCCTAAAAATAGACTACACAGGACTCAAGACTATGTCTGATACCAACGACAACGCTCAAAACCCAACGCCAGAAGAAGACATGCACCAACAGGAAGCTGATTTTGAGACGACGCCCTCGACGGCAGCGCCCTCCGCCGCCGAGGTGGCTGCAGAAGCTGCTTCAAATGCTGGCCAGGCCGAAGATGCGCCACCGACAGCGGAAGAGCGTATTGCGCAATTGGAAGCAGCCTTGTCTGATGCACACCGCAATCGTTTGCTGGCGCTCGCTGAGGCTGAAAATGCCGGAAAGCGGGCTGACAGACGCATTTCAGACAATGCCAAATATGCAACGTCGAATATCTGTAAGGCGATCCTGCAAGTTGCTGACAATCTCGAGCGCGCCCTGTTGGCTGCCCCTGAAGAGTTGCGCGAGGGCAATGATGTGGTGAAAAACCTCGCCGTGGGTGTGGAGATGACCGGCAAGGAACTGGCGGCCGTTTTAGAATCACAAAATGTCAAAAAGTTTGTCTCTCTGAATCAGCCGTTTGACGCCAACCTGCATCAAGCCATGCAGGAAGTTGAGCGCACTGATGTTCCCAACGGCACGGTCGTTCAGGTTGTGCAGGACGGTTACATGATGTCTGACCGCTTGCTGCGTCCGGCCATGGTTGTGGTTTCGAAAGGCGGACCAAAACGCGCCGCCCCTGAGGCAGACTCGTCTGATAAAAACGCAAGCATCGACAAATCTGTGTGATCCAAGTTGTGATCGTATTTTGACGATCGCGCACCACGTTTGCTTGAACTGTTGGTATCGCCGTGTCACGACTCTGGTATAAATATCTGAGTAAGCCTTGTACCAGGGAGCGGCAGTATGCAGATCACATGTGGGCACTTAGCCATTGGACTTATCGCGACTATAGGCTTTATAGCGTCGGCTAAAGCTGAGCCGTTGGATCAGACCGTCGGTCAGGTCATAAAGATCGATCTGAACAACCTTGCTGAACCGAATCCCGAGTATGAGGGCCGTCCGCGTGAAATGAATTTTTCGCGCCCGCGCGAGCGCACTCCTGAAGACAGGCCCATTGTGCCGGAGGGGTTTAGCGTCGCCCTTTATGCAGAAGGGTTGGTGCATGCCAGAAATATGGCAGTTGCGCCCAACGGCGATGTGTTTGTTGCCGAGCCACGCGCAGATCGCGTCACGATCCTGAGAGATTCCGATCAAGATGGGGTCGCAGATGAAATCTTCACGTATATTGATAACCTCAACATGCCCCATGGCATTGCGTTCATTAAGGATGCGGTCTTAATTGCCGATAAAGTTGGCGTTCGCAAATACCCCTACAGCGCAGACGGAACCGTCACGCCGTCTTCTAGTCAGTTGCTCACTCCGTTGGGGGCTCTAGGCGATCCCGAGACACGCTTTCACTGGTCCCGCAATGTGGCTGTCCATCCAGACGGAAGCCGGTTTTACGTCGGTGTTGGCTCTGCCACCAATCTCGATGAGGACCCTGAACCCTATGCAACCATTCAGGAATTTCCCATGACGGGTGGGCCCGGGCGGACATTTGCGTCTGGGCTTCGTGTTCCGACTGAAGTGAAATTTTATCCGGGAACGGAAGACCTTTATACCGTTGTCAACGAGCGTGATCGCCAGGGCAATGAATTGGTCCCAGACTATTTCACACGTGTGCCGGACGGCGCGTTCTTCGGCTGGCCCTACAGTTATATGGGATCAAATCCGCAACCGGGTTTTGCCGACCGGCGTCCAGATTTGGTGGCCGCAGCGATTGCGCCAGACGTGCCCTTTCTCTCTCACTCTGCGGCGATTGATCTTGAATTCTATACCGGCGAGCAGTTTCCCGCAGCGTATCGCGGCGGGGCTTTTGTGACCCTGCACGGGTCGTGGAATGCAAGCCAACCTCGCGGCTATTCGCTGGTCTATGTGCCGTTCAAGGATGGCAAGCCGGTCGGCGAGTATCAGGTTTTTGCGGTCGGATTTTGGAATGGCGATGCTGAAAACAGCCAGGTCTGGGGGCGACCCGCCGGTGTGGTGATGCTGCCCGATGGCAGTCTATTGTTGTCCGATGATGTAGGCCAGACGGTGTGGAGAATCACTTATGAGGGCTAGGCCCGGTTACGTTCTGGCACTCGGCATTCTGTTTGGCGCAGACCCAGTCAAGGCTGAGGAGTTGTTTGAGCAGGAGCCGGGGACGGTTATCTCGATTGATGCGAACACGCTGCCTCAACCCTATTCACCGCCGAGCCCGGCCAATCCGCCGCGCACCATTCCCAAGCCCGCCCGCGCCCTGCCGACCACGTTACCCGGTTTCAGCGTCAACGCGTTTGCCAGTGGGTTAAAACATGCCCGAAACCTAAAAGTGGCTCCCGATGGCACAGCTTTTCTCAGTGAGCCTAGAATTGGTCAGATCACTTTGTTGCGAGACACCGATCAGGATGACCGCGCAGAAGTTTGGGGACGTCCCACCGGGATCTCAATGGCAGCAAATGGTTCTCTTTTGTTTGCAGACGACGTCAGTCAAACCGTGTGGCGGGTTACATATGAAGGCGAAGCGCCTTGAATAAATCATCAGCAACAGACTCATTCTGGACCGAGGCGAAGACAACCGGAGAGATGGTCTCCGGAGATGACTATTGGGTGCGGCGGCTCGGCGCCAATCAATTTGTCGTCGACAGTATTTTGTCCCTTGTTTTGGATGGCGAGAAACGCGGTACATTCGGCCTGAAATGGTTGCACGAGCGCCAGCCTGAAACCGCCCCTGAGTTAAATGGTTATGCTGTGCTGGTTGATATGAATGAGACCCCAAAGGCCATCATCAAGACAACCCAAATTACACCCATTGCGTATAAAGATATCACAGACAAACATCTGGTGATCGAAGGTCCAGGAGCCCGCGCCCTAGACCGCTGGCGCGACATTCATTGGCCCTATTGGCGAGAGCTATTGAAGCCGCATGATCTTGAGCCAACCGAAGAGATGCTGGTGATGGTCGAGCATTTCGATCTAGTCTTTCCAAAACGGGCCTAATTCAATGTCCACTCTTCGGGCTCTAACCCCAGATGATCGTCCGGTCTTACAATCGTTCTTGGAACGGCACCGTGCATCTTCGATGTTTTTGCGATCCAATTTGGAGCATGGCGGACTCAGTTACGGTGGACTGCAATACCAGGGTTATTATGCCGGGTCTTTCGATGGCAACGTTTTAACCGATGTTGCCGCACATTATTGGAACGATAATATTATTCTGCAAGCGCCTGAGCACCCATTAAACGTTGCGCAAGCTGTGGTTAAAAATTCCGGGCGGGCCGTGAATGGGGTTCTAGGTCCCTGGTCCCAGGTTCAGGCGGTCGAACCCCACCTTGATCTTGATCGCAGCCGCATGGGTAAGATTGTACCGGAGCATCTCTACGCGTTGCAGCTCTCAGATCTCAAAGTGCCGTCTCAACTCGCGTCAGGGCATGTTCGCCACCGATTGGCGCATAAAGATGATTTGCCTACGCTGGTGGCGTGGCGGCGAGTATATGATCGCATCACGATGGGATTTCCAGAACACGCCATAAGCGACATGCGGAATGCAGACATGCTTGGTCTTATGATTGAAGATCAACGTCTTTGGGTTCTCGTGAAAGAAGGCATACTGCTCACCATGACCGGTTTCAACGCCATACTGCCAGATACGGTCCAGGTGGGAGGCGTATTCACCCCTGAACAGCATCGAGGGCATGGCTATGCGCGATCAGCGGTCGCGGCCTCGCTGCTCGATGCGCGAGACGTTGGGGTAACAGAAGCATTATTATTTACGGAAATGGATAACTATCCAGCACAGAAAGCTTATGAAGCACTCGGTTTCGTAAACGTTGGCGACTACGGTATGGTCGTTCTTAATCCAAGTTAAAATGTGGAGCCGCAAAGGAGAATTAAATGACTCGAAGCATTGTTATGGGCGGCGGTGGCGCGGCGACGCCGGACCACGCAAAATTAGACCCGTTCTGGGAAGACGTAAAAGCTGCTGTGCCTGGTTTAGGTGAAGATCATCAAGTGCGGTCTCTTGGGATTGATGAAGAAACAACGGGTATGATCTTGGAGTTCATTAAAGCAAAAACCAAGGTTGCAACGTTCAGTTTGCCTTGGGTTATGGCTGCTGAAAAGCACCCTGAAACGAAACCCGGAACGCCCGTTATCCTCACAGGATACGATGGTACACCGCGCGCTGTCGTGCGCATCACCAGTATTCGCGAAACGACTTTTGGTGAGATTGGGCCGGCTGAAACCAAGCTAGATGGTCCGCCCGTGCAAGACCCTGAAGTTTGGTTGCCGCTGCATCGGGACTATTGGAACGGCTTGCTATCGCAGTATGGAAAAAAATGTTCAGACGATATGCCCGTCTTGGTCGAGCCTTTTGAACTCTTGTATTTTAAAGAGGTATGAACATGCCGCACATTGTTGGAATATTCTTGATTATCTTATTTCCGGGTATCGCTTCTGCGACATCTGTCAATGAATTTTGGCAAGCGTGCTTGCCTGAAATTTCGACGCCTCCAGA
Source organism: Rhodospirillaceae bacterium (assembly GCA_040221475.1). Taxonomy (GTDB): domain Bacteria; phylum Pseudomonadota; class Alphaproteobacteria; order Rhodospirillales; family Rhodospirillaceae; genus WLXB01. The sequence goes on from JAVKEJ010000058.1 coordinate 137,397, forward strand.
AGACGGCTACTATCGCGTCCGCTCAATCGGCGGTACACCGGAGGCGACGGAAACCATCACCAAACTCATTCTTGCCGGTGATAAAACTGGCACGTTTACGTCTCCATGGATGTATGAGGGTGACCAGTCCATCACACCTGTGATCAGTGGTTATTCAGTCCTGACAGATTCTACTGGTACACCCCGTGCCGTGCTGCGCACAACGTCTTTGCTGACACTGCCGTTCAATCAGATCACAGAAAAAGAAACAGCTTTGGATGGTCCGGCTATACGCTCCCTAGATGTCTGGCAGCCGATACATGTTCGGTTCTTCACCAATGAACTTGAGACGCGCGGCAAAGCTTTTGTGGAAGACATGCCGGTGAGTGTCGAAAAATTTGAGGTGGTGTGCACGGGTTAAGGACTGTGCTGTAAAATACACTCCGCTTCGATTTCCACCAGCCAGTCTTTGACCAAGAGTTCCTTCACAACCACCATGGTTGCGGCTGGTTTTATGGACGCAAAGATCTCCCCGTGCGCGCGTCCGACCTCTTGCCAGTCCTCCGCATGGACCAAGTAAATGCGTGTTCTAACAACATCTTCCATGCGTCCGCCGAGATCTGTTACGGCGTGGGCAATGATCTCCAGGCAGCGCTTGGCTTGGCCATACGCGTCGCCTGGGTTGGCTGTTGTTCCATCTGCAGCAATAGGGCCGGTGCCTGAAACCACGATCGTGTGACCAACGCGCACAGCACGGCAGAACCCAATTGAGGTTTCGTAAGGAGAGCCGGATGTTGTTGATGTGCGACTCATAATAAACCTCTATTAATTTCCCTCTATAAGGCACGTCGAAACGTCAGGCTGATACGCCCGTCAAGACCGGCAATCGGGCTGGTCCCGGGATAAATTTTTCGGATGCCATGAAACCGCATGCGGCTCTCCCCGCCCATGATGATGACGTCGCCGCTTTCAACCAGCACAGTGTGCGGCTTGTCCGATCTTTTCAATCCGCCGATCAGAAAATCTGCCGCCGCCCCCAAACACACGGTCACAATGGGATATGAAAAATCGGCCTCGTCCTTATCTTGATGCAGGCCCATTTTTGCCCGGTTTTCGTAATGATTGATCAGGCAGGCATCGGGCTGAAATCCGGCTGCACTGGTTTTGGCGAGAACGGTTTTGAGCGTCTCAATAAACAGCTCAGGCATCAGCGGCCATGGTTTTCCGGATTTGGGGTTTGTCGTGGTGTAGCGATATCCCTGTCTGTCGCTCCACCATCCCACGCGTCCGCAGTTGGTCATTCTGGCTGATGTTTGGTATCCGCTTCGCACTTGAGTGGGTTCGCATGGCGCTTCAGCCCATATGGCCTGAACGCTCGCCAACAGTTGTGACTGCGATTTTTTGTCAATCGCCAGCGATTTAACCTGAAACCCGTTCGGGAGAGGATTGAAACCGGGTAAAGCGTGCTGCATGGATATCCGAAAGCAAGTGGAGTTCTGTTATTGATCGGGGGTGCGCTGTTTCTCGATGTCTTCAGGGCTATACCCTTTCGACAGCCACAGGCGATTGTAGTCGTCTTCTGTGCCCCTGAACACTTCATCCAAATAGCGGGGGGCGATACCGAAGCAGTCCAGGTCTTCACTGGTTGTTGTTTTGCAAAGCGTGGTCAGAAATCCGCCGTTTTCCAATGTGGGTACCAAGCGTGCCACAATAGCCTGTTTATACCACCGCGCAGATTTTGGCCGACAGAGATAGAGTTTTCTATAGCCAACTAAAACCGGGGTGAAACGTTCTTTATAACGCTCAAGGTAGCGCAACGCAGACCACGTCACCTGGGGATACTCAGGGGCAAAAAAATCATCAAGGACAACAATGCCATCGTCAGACAACGCCAAATGAGACAGCTCAAGGTCGGCCTCAACGGCGGGGCCGGTGTGTTCGCCATCAATATGGATCCACCTTGCACTGCCACGGTCTAAATCTATGTCTGACAAGGCGAGTAAACTGGATCTTGCTTCAATTAAATTAACTGCCAAATTGGCCGCGTTCTTGGTGTCTAGCCCGGCTTTGTCTAGGGATTCCAGAATGTGATCCGTCTGAAGTTTTATATCGATCAACGCTAACTTTTCACCGGCATCCGGGGCCAGAAAGGCCGCCAGAATGGCGGCAGATTTGCCCCTGAAAACCCCGATTTCCATAAGATGCCCAGGCACTTTAAAATCAATCTGGGTGCGGAGTAAGGTGGCCCAAATCCAGAAGGTTTCCATAGGGCACCATCCGGAAATAGTCGCGAATTGATCTGCGAGGTGTGCGATTCGGGTGTCCAGTCGATTGTTCATAACTGTGTTTCCTGAGCCGGGGGCTTGTTCTAAGGGCAAAAGTTAACACGCGACAGAGTGAAAAATTATCATTCTGCATGTTGCGAGGTATTCCCGGACCCCCTATATACCCCTCGACCCTGGCGGGGAAAGCAGGTCTCCTGAATTAGATCAGCATATCCCCTCAGAATGACCTTTGGGGGATACCCCACGGCGCCGCATTTGGGCTCGGGATATCCGCCTCAATAAGAAGGAAGAAAATTATGGGTAAAGTTATTGGTATTGACCTCGGGACAACCAACTCCTGCGTCGCCGTTATGGACGGCTCTGACCCCCGGGTGATTGAAAACGCTGAGGGTGTGCGCACCACACCGTCGATGGTGGCGTTTACGGAATCAGGAGAGCGCCTTGTTGGGCAGCCGGCCAAGCGCCAGGCTGTAACCAACCCTGAGAATACCCTTTTTGCTATTAAGCGACTGATCGGTCGTCGCTTTGATGACCCGACCGTTAAGAAAGACCAGGGCCTGGTCCCTTATTCTATTATCAAGGGTGAAAACGGCGATGCCTGGGTGACCGCCGGCAAAGACAAGTATGCCCCGTCTCAGGTTTCCGCTTTCATTCTGCAAAAGATGAAAGAAACCGCTGAGAGCTATCTTGGTGAGTCCGTCACAGAAGCCGTGATTACGGTCCCAGCTTATTTTAATGACAGCCAACGTCAGGCCACCAAAGATGCGGGTAAAATCGCCGGTTTGGAAGTTCTGCGTATCATCAACGAGCCGACAGCTGCCGCCTTAGCTTATGGCATGGACAAAGAAGCCTCGGGCACCATCGCGGTTTATGACCTTGGTGGTGGTACCTTTGACGTATCTGTTCTGGAAATCGGTGATGGCGTCTTTGAAGTTAAATCAACCAACGGCGATACATTCCTCGGTGGTGAAGACTTTGATGCCCGGATCATTGAATACCTCGCAGAAGAGTTCAAAAAAGAAAACGGTATAGACCTCCGCAAGGACAAATTGGCGCTGCAACGTCTTAAAGAAGGCGCTGAAAAGGCTAAAATCGAACTCTCCAGTTCGGGTCAAACAGAGGTCAACCTGCCGTTCATCACCGCAGATGCCTCCGGGCCGCAGCACTTAAACATCAAGCTCACCCGGGCGAAGTACGAAGCGTTGGTCGACGACCTGGTTCAGCGGACCATTGAGCCCTGTAAGAAAGCTCTTAAAGATGCTGGCCTTAAGCCAAACGAGATCAATGAGGTGATCCTGGTCGGCGGCATGACCCGCATGCCCAAGGTTCAGGCCGCAGTGAAAGAGTTCTTTGGTCGCGAACCCCATAAGGGTGTTAACCCCGACGAAGTTGTTGCTCTTGGCGCCGCCATTCAAGCGGGCGTTCTTAAGGGTGACGTTAAAGACGTCCTACTGCTTGATGTGACGCCGTTGTCGCTCGGCATCGAAACGCTTGGTGGTGTGTTCACGCGTTTGATCGATCGCAATACCACCGTGCCAACACGAAAGAGCCAGACATTCTCGACGGCAGAAGACAATCAGCAGGCTGTGACCATTCGCGTGTTCCAAGGGGAGCGCGAGATGGCGTCAGACAACAAACTACTGGGTCAGTTTGATCTTATGGGGATTCCGCCGTCACCGCGCGGTGTACCTCAGATTGAGGTCACATTCGATATTGATGCCAATGGCTTGGTCAACGTCTCAGCCAAAGATAAAGCCACGGGCAAAGAGCAGCAGATTCGCATTCAAGCCTCAGGTGGTCTGTCAGATAGCGATATTGATCAGATGGTCAAAGATGCTGAAATGCACGCCGACGAAGACAAAAAGAAACGCGAGTCTGTTGATGCCCGCAACCAAGCCGATGGTCTGATTCACTCAACAGAAAAGACTATGAAAGAACACGGAGATAAAGTTGACGCGTCTGACAAGGGTGAAATTGAAACAGCTCTCCAAGCCTTGAAAGACTCGCTCGACTCAGACGATGTGGAAGACATTAAAGCCAAAACAGAAGCCTTGATGCAGGCCTCTATGAAACTTGGTCAGGCCATGTATGAAAGTGAACAAGCCGCAGCCGGCGAAGACGGTGGCGATGGCGGCGATGCTTCACCGGACGATGCGGAAATTGTCGATGCAGACTTTGAAGAAGTCGACGACAAAGACAAAAGCTGACGCATCGTTTGTCTGAACATTCTCTTGGGATGTCCCCATGATGGTCCCACCTTCAAACCACCTTACCGGTCCAGCTGGAAATCAGCTGGACCGGTAAACTTCCCAAGTGGCGGAGGCCTTAATGGCAAAACGCGACTATTATGATGTGCTTGGCGCGAGTAAGACCGCGTCTGGCGATGAGCTCAAAAAAGCGTACCGCAAGCTCGCTATGAAATATCACCCGGACCGTAATCCGGGAGACAAAGAAGCTGAGCAAAAATTTAAAGACCTTAATGAAGCTTACGAAGTCTTAAAGGACGAGCAAAAACGCGCCGCCTATGACCAGTATGGTCATGCTGCTTTTGAGCATGGCGGTGGTCCAGGTGCGGGCCGCGGCGGGTTCAGCGGTGGTTTTGGCGGCGGGTTCTCTGACATTTTCGACGAAATGTTTGGCGATATGATGGGTGGCCGCCGTGGCCGTGGTCAAACCCAGTCCAGGGGCCAAGATCTTCGCTACAACATGGACGTCACCCTGGAAGATGCGTACCAGGGCAAAAAGGCGACCATTACCGTTCCGTCTTCGGCAACCTGCTCTTCATGTGATGGCAGCGGCGGCAAGGATGGTGCAAAACCAGATACCTGCTCATCGTGTGGCGGAGCAGGTAAAGTGAGAAGTCAGCAAGGCTTCTTTACGGTTGAGCGCTCTTGTCCCACTTGCGGCGGTGCCGGGCGGGTGATTAAAAATCCATGTGGCAGCTGTCGCGGCACTGGCCGGACGCGCAAAGACAAAACACTCGAGGTAACTATTCCACCGGGTGTGGAAGATGGCACCCGCATCCGCCTCGCCGGGGAAGGTGAAGCCGGACTAAACGGAGCGCCGGCCGGGGACCTGTATATTTTTCTCGGCCTCAAGCCACATCGTCTGTTCCAGCGTGATGGCGCAAATCTTTATATGCGCGTACCGATCTCAATGACGATTGCGGCCTTAGGCGGGGAAGTAGAAGTTCCGACCATTGAAGGCAGCAAGGTTCGTGTTTCGATTCCACAAGGATGCCAAAACGGGCACCAGTTCCGTTTGCGCGGTAAGGGCATGAATGTGCTGCGTTCGACGGCCCGGGGAGACATGTTCCTTGAAGCAGCGGTTGAAGTTCCCGTCAATCTGACAAAGAAACAAAAAGAACTTCTACGTGAGTTTGAAAAAGACAGTGATCAGAAAACCTACAGCCCTGAGGCTCAAGGCTTTTTTGATAAGATCAAAGACTTTTTTGAAGACCTGACTGAGAAATAAGTGCGCTAGAGTTTACCGCGCAGTCTTTGCGACCACGTTAGTTTTTGTGGTGTTTCTGCTTTGCCGTCCAGATAGCTCCAGAAGAACGACATGGTGTATTTCACCTCTTGTGCCGGGCTGACACCGCGATGCAGGTGGGTCCAGTACGGGGGAAACACAACAACCTTGCCCGTTTCCGGCTGAATCTTTTGGCCCTGATGCATAAATTCAGTTGCGCCCTCATTTTTCACATCAGACAAATACAGCAGGCACGCCAGAACACGTTCAGCGGTGTCCATCCCTGCATTGTCTGCATGCCAGGTAAACCCCTGTCCCGGATCAACACGTTCAATGCGGGGGTAGCGGCAGCCGACGCGGCCTGATGAAAGGTGTTCAGTGAGCGCCGGAAAGGCCGCCGCATAGTCTGCAACCGCCTTAGCAACGGCTGCATGGGTCTGAACAACCGCATCTTTCCAGTCGTCCATCCTGTCATTCAGAAAAAGAATTGTGCCGGTACGGCCCGGGTCTTGCCGTCGATCTGAGTTCCCGACGGTTGAAGGATGCTTGCGGTCATCCGCCTCAAAGCGGTCAATCAGCATCTGGCAATACTCCGGCCCGAGCATGTTAGGATATTCTCGGATAAAAGAGGGATGAGCGTGTGACACCAGTGATTGCCCAGCTGAGAAAACGGAAAATGACGCCACACCCTATCTTTTTCTATCGCAAGGTTGAAGCATGATTGGTTTCATCTCTAAATTCTTCAATTCTAAATCAGCCGCCTCGCGCGATGTCACAGATGATACAGAAGCAGCGTTGCACACAAGAATTACAAAACTCTTGTCACTTGCTCCGTCTGCAGTTGCTGAAGGACAAATTGCCACCGAGGCTCTCACGGATGCTTTATATAAAGCGGGCGCAACAGCCCTTGAGGTTGGATATTCGGGACTGGCCGCTAGTGCTCTGTCACAGGCACAAAGCCTGGGCTGCCAAGAATCCTATCTTGATTACAACGTGGCACTTGCTTACAGCCGCAGCGGTCAAGCGACCCAGGCCCACGAGAGTTTCAGGAAAGCGTTTGTCAGCTCCCTCAATGATGAAAAAGGGGACGGCTACTATCTGAGAAACCTTCACGCGCTTGAAAGTGTAACGCTGAAGCACCTCTACGAACAAACCGGTCTGTGGGCACAACGCTATGCCAAAGGGCTGACGCCGTACAGTTATGAGAAAACTCATACCCAAGAGCGTGTCAAGCTGCGCGCCAAGCAAAGCGCCAAGCTTCGTGTTGGTCTTTTGTCCGGCCGGTTTTGCCGTCATGCAGCAGGGTTTCTGACGCTAGCCGGTCTTGAAAAAGTTAATCCCTCTAAAATTGAGTTTTTCCTCTACGCCAATGCGTCCCCAGCAGACGACTACACCGAGCGCTTCAAAATGCTTGCCTCGCAATGGCATGACATTACTGAATTAGACGATACCGCTGCAGCAAGCCTCATACACAGCCATGATCTTGATATTCTAATCGATCTGGCGGGCCATTCTGCCGGCTCTCGCATGGGGGTGATCATGCGCAAGCCAGCGCCCGTTCAAGCAAAATGGGCGGGGGGTCAACACGGTACGACGGGCGTCGTCGCGTTGGATTATTTTATCACAGACGTTATCGAGACCCCGGAGGACCATGACCCCTATTTTTATGAAAAACCAATACGTCTGCCCAATGCGTACGCGTGTTATACACCACCGCCAGACGCGCCAAAGGTCGGTCCATTGCCTGCAATCCGGAACGGCTATCTGACGTTCGGGAGCTTCAACAATATCGCTAAAATGAGTGACTCAACTTTTTCTGTGTGGGCTGAAATTCTCAATTATTTACAAAACAGCCGTCTTGTCCTCAAGCATTCGGCTTTATCAGAACAGATTACACGGGACCGTATAGCATCCCGCCTATCAGCTTATGGCATTTCCCCCTTACGTTTGGATTTAAGAGCGCCCACCGGCCATGTGGCTCATCTCGAAGCCTATGCAGATATCGATATCGCGTTAGACCCTTTTCCATGGAGCGGTTGCATCACCACCTGCGAAAGCCTGTGGATGGGGGTGCCGGTGCTTACCTTATTGGGCGACGCCTTTTGTCACCGGCACTCGGCGAGTTTCCTCACAGCGGTCGGTCTAGAAGACTGGGTTGTAAAAAATCAAAAAGACTACATCGCTAAGGCTTTGACGTTTGGACAAAATGTGTCGTTCTTAAGCGAAATGAGGGCTGATCTAAGGTTAAGGGTTATGCAGTCGTCCTTATGTGATGCGCAGCAGTTCGGCAACGATTTTGAAAACATTTTGTTCAGTATGATTGACACTCAAGATTCTCTTTAGCGCAACAAAACTAACAAGCAGAACGCTGTCGCAGATAAAGAAATGGGTGAACCATCGCAAGTGCGTTTAAGTTATCTGTGATGTCATTTCTCAAATGTTCATGTTTTTGCAGGGCTGATTCATTTAGCAACAGAAGGGTATTTTGCTGTAGCCACCAAAACACAGACTCATCCCCCCAGATCATGGGCCGGATCACATCCAGGGTTTTAAACCCCCGTAAGGCAAACTTTTCAGCCCAGTAGCCCGGCCATTGTTCGTTCACATGGCCGTTGCCACCCTGAAAGGGAATGGCCGCGGAAAACAAAATAACGTCTCCGTGTCTGACAACACTATCGACAAAAACGTCTGCGGCAGTTTTCGGTAGATGCTCTGCAACTTCTAAGCTGATCACCAAGTCAAATTTTTGGTCGAGGTCCAAAGGGTCTTCTAGGGATTGAGAAGAGAAGCACGAAGATGGAATCAGCAATTCACTTTGCTCTATCCACGGTCCATCTATGCCCTGAATGGTGTCGGCCCCCAATTCCTTGGCCACTTGTAACCAGGCTCCATGTCCACATCCAATATCAAGCACGGAAGACGGTGAAAACGTTGGGAACACGGAGGATAAAATTTTTCGGGCTGATGCTAGCCGGGCATTCGCGTTGGCGTCTAACATTGCGTTATAACCGTTCGGGTCGCACGGCGTTGAGTCTAGGTTTTGAGTCATGTCTTTAGTATAGAGACACAGTCGTCTGAGAAAAGCACAGAGAGTTGTGCTAAATTAATACTATTATCCTCGTGTTTAACTGGAGAGTGTTCATCATGACTGTCGCCATAGGTGTTGTTGGCTGCGCCGGTCGTATGGGGCGTGCTGTACTCCAAGAAATTATTGCCACGAAAGGATGTGCAGTCTCAGGTGGCACAGAAACGCAAAGCGATTACATAGGCAAAGATGTTGGCGATTTGATCGGTGCCGGTGCAATAGGGGCCTATATCACCTCTGATGCCCATGCGCTTTTCTCGATCTCGGATGTTGTAATTGATTTTACGGTCCCGGCGGCAACTCGCACTCATGCACAAGCTGCCCTCGAAACTGGAACGGCGCTTGTGGTCGGAACCACGGGTCTGAGTGATGATGATCAAAAAGCAATACAGTCCGCTGCACAAAAAGTAGCGATGGTCCAGGCATCCAATTTTTCTGTCGGTGTTAATCTGCTTTTTGCTCTAACCAAACGTGTGGCGGCAACGCTGGGTCCGGACTACGACATAGAGATTGTCGAAATGCATCATCGCCATAAAGTTGATGCGCCATCTGGGACCGCTCTCAGTATAGGTGAGGCGGCTGCGGCAGGCCGGGACGTGGCGCTGTCAGATGTCGCCCGTTATGCCCGCGAAGGCCAGACGGGCGCTCGCCCTGTGGGGGAAATTGGTTTTGCAACGCTAAGAGGCGGCGGCGTGGTCGGCGATCATACGGCGATTTTTGCTAATGACGTAGAACGCCTTGAACTCACCCATAAGGCGGGCTCACGCGGTATTTTTGCCGGTGGCGCGGTGCGGGCGGCGCTCTGGCTTCAGGGCCGCCCTGCGGGGTTATATTCTATGTCCGACGTCCTAGATTTGAACTGACTGCGGACATGCGTGTCAAAGACATCCCAGAATTTTATGCGCGTCTAAGGGCGTTAGACCCTGAACCCAAAGGCGAACTCAACTACGTCAATCCTTATACTTTACTGGTTGCTGTTGTCATGTCTGCTCAGGCGACAGATGTGGGGGTCAATAAGGCAACGGGCCCCTTGTTTAAGGTGGCAGATACGCCGGAGAAAATGGTTAAGCTCGGAGAAGCCAAGCTTAAGGATTATATAAAAACCATTGGTCTGTATAACGCAAAAGCGAAGAACGTTATCGCACTGTCTAAAATCCTTATCGATCAATACGACAGCACCGTTCCTGAAGACCGTGAAACGCTGGAAACGCTTCCTGGTGTTGGCCGCAAAACCGCTAATGTTGTGCTCAACATTGCCTTTGGGCATCCAACCATCGCAGTCGACACACACCTTTTTCGCATAGGTAATCGCACCGGCATTGCACCGGGCAAAACACCGTTAGAAGTCGAGCTCAAACTGGAAAAGCGAACGCCGCCAGAATTTATGCAACACGCACATCACTGGCTGATCCTGCATGGACGCTATATATGTAAGGCCAGAAAACCAGATTGTTGGCGCTGTCCTGTGGCAGACTTGTGCAAGTTCAAACCGAAAACACTTGCCCCGGATGAGTCCACAAAAAAGACATCCAAGACAAAGCGAGTCAAACCCTGAGCATCAGAGTTTGCTGGCCGATTATCTTTTGTCGGCGTCGATCACATCTATTGTGCCTTGCACCCGGCCACCAGAGGCAATGGAAATATTGTTGTAGTTAATGCTGCCCTTAACATGTCCGGATTCAGCGACTTCCAAAGTCAGGCGCGCGCGCAATGTGCCATCGAAGGTGCCAGCAATATAGGCGTGATCGACTTCAGCTTCGCCTTTAAATAATCCGCCTTCTGAGACTTCCAATGTCACTGCGTCAGACATATTGGCCTCTACAGTGCCTTGAACAACAAGAGTTTCACAGGCTGAAATGTCACCGCTGACAGAGATGGACTTCCCAACCACAAGGCGTTTTCCATCCTCATCTCCAGAAGAGTCTGATCTCTCAGACGGCAAGCGAGAGGGGTTTGGGATGTCGACAACCTTTCTTGGAATTTCCGGGCGGTAAGAGGAACTAGGAGGGTTCGACATAGGCGAGTCCTTCTTAAAGGGTTTCAAAGGTGGTGAAATACTTTTGGTGTTGTCACCAAGAGGCAAAGAGCCAACTTCAGCCGAAGTTTCTAAGCTATCATCAGCCTCAACGTTGTTTGTTGAATCACCTTTGTTGCCATTGTTTTGTATAAATTTTTTATCAGATTCGGTCTTTGAGTCTGACACGGTTTTATCTGAAGTATCCGACTTTTTTTTGCCGAACATGAATCCCAACCCCATTTGTCATCAACTGTTTTGTTTTTCATTACGATCACCGATATCGCACGGTGTGCTATCAAAAGGTCATTACGTTACTTTAAATTTATAAAACATATGTACCATGGCCGAAGCCCCTATCACAGGCGCGATGATATTAATTACTGGTATTGTAAACAGGAAAGCGGTTGTTGCTCCAGTGAGCCCTATAACAGTTTTATGTTTTTTATAGAGAGTCGTTACGCTCTCTTGGTCAAGCCGCCGCAGCGCAACAATCTCAAAATATTCACGCCCAAGCAGATAGCCGTTGACCCCGTAGTAGGCGACTAAATTGACTCCTGGGATAAGATAAAATGGGAGAGCCAGGAGATTTAAAGCGACAGTTAACAAGATGAGCCGCAATGAAGTCTTTGCGATTTTGCGCCAAGATAATGAGCGCGGGATGCTAGCATTGGGGTAATGACGATGTTCTACAGCGTCTGCCACATCTTCTAGCAGCACAGAAATAAGAGCGCTCACAATCCCAGGGAAGAGAATTAACGCGAGCACAAATGCAGCCAACCCTCCCAGAACGTCGACAGTTGTTTCAATCCATCCAATCTCAAAAACCGCTGTATTTGCTATGGTCCAGCCTATTCCGATGAACAAAAGGCCAAAAATAAATATAGCGCTGAGCACGCTCTTCCCTATCACCAAGCGAATACGGGGGTCCGATAACTGCCCAATTGCTCTGGAAAAGGCGCGAATCATAAAAATAGTCCTTTGCGCTTGGTTGCTTGTGTCCATAAAACTCGCCGCTATACTGCGCCGCAATCCAGCAGGTTAGCTAATTTAAGGCACGGAGTTCCAATGTCAGAAGCTCGTTTTGACGTGGTCGGTATCGGTAGTGCAATTGTCGATATTCTCGCTCACACAGTAGATTCATTTTTATCCAACCATGATGCCACAAAAGGCACCATGTTATGGGTAGAAGAAGATCAATCTGAGGCTTTATACAAAGAAATAGGCCCAGCTATTGAAGCGTCTGGTGGCTCAGCAGCGAACACGATGGCTGGAATAGCCTCTTTTGGCGGAAAGCCGGCTTTTATCGGCAAAACCAAGCAAGATCAGCTGGGGGCTATTTTTGCCCATGATATTCGTGCAGTTGGGGTTCATTATGAAACTGAACCCCTAAAAGATGGGCTTGCTTCGGCACGTTGTATCATTTTGGTGACCCCAGACGCACAGCGCACCATGTTTACTTATCTGGGGGCCAGCGGGTCACTTTCCGCTTCTGATATGGACGCAGACCTTATTGCCGCCTCGAAAGTGCTTTACATTGAAGGGTATCAATGGGATTTGCCTGAGACAAAGAAGGCGATCATTGAAGCCTGTAAGGTTGTTGGCCGAGCCGGCGGTAAGGTTGCGCTTACGCTCTCTGATCCCTTTGTGGTTGAGCGTCATCGCAACGATCTCTTCGATCTCGTGAACGAACACGTCGATATCTTGTTTGCAAATGAACAGGAAATCACGACGCTGTTTCGCTCCAATAGTTTTGATGAGGCGGTGGAGGCTATAGACGGTCGTGTTGAAATTGCAGCGTTAACACGCGGTGAAGACGGCGCTGTTACGGTTACAAAGGATAAACTTATTCAAACACCCGCGGCTCCTGTAAAAAAGGTCGTCGACACTACGGGAGCCGGTGACTTATACGCTGCCGGTTTCTTGTTTGGGTATACCCGTGGTGATGATTTGAAAATGTGCGCCAGTCTTGGTGCCCTGGCTGCCGGGGAAGTGATCTCGCATATGGGGGCCCGACCTGAAATATCTCTTAAAGACCTTGCTGCTAAGAACGGTTTCTAATCATCCCTTTTATTCATCTCTTTTAACTCCTGGATTTATTTTATGTCGCTTCGCAACATTGCGATTATCGCGCACGTCGACCACGGCAAAACAACCCTCGTGGATGCTCTCTTTCGCCAGTCCGGCATGGTTCGCGAGAATCAACGTGTCGAAGAACGAGCCATGGATTCCGGTGAGCTTGAAAAAGAACGCGGCATTACCATTCTCGCGAAATGCACCTCTGTTACGTGGCGCAATACCAAAATCAATATTGTTGATACGCCAGGCCACGCTGATTTTGGCGGCGAAGTGGAACGTATTCTTTCTATGGTTGATGGTGCCGTATTGCTGGTGGATGCGGCAGAGGGTCCCTTGCCGCAAACCAAGTTCGTTGTCTCTAAGGCGCTTGAACTTGGTATGCGTCCTATCGTTGTGATTAACAAAGTCGACCGCGGAGATGCCCGCCCGCAAGAGGTGCTCAACGAAGTATTCGATATGTTTGACGCGCTAGGTGCCGATGAACACCAGCTTGATTTTCCAGTTCTCTATGCGGTGGGTCGCGATGGCTGGGCCGTTGAAGACCTTGAAAAAGATACCGGTGTTAATCTTACACCCTTGTTCGATCTCATCGTTTCGCATGTGCCCTCGCCCAAACACGATACCGAAGCGCCGTTCACGATGTTGGCAACGACGCTCGAAGCTGACCCTTATCTGGGCCGCATTCTGACCGGACGCATTGCAACTGGTCGTTGCAAGGTCAATATGCCGATCAAAGCGTTAGATCGCGACGGCACAAAATTAGAGGATGGTCGTGCGACCAAGCTTCTCGCCTTCCGTGGCCTGGAGCGGATTCCTGTCGAGAGTGCAGATGCCGGTGATATTGTGGCCATTGCGGGCCTCAGCGTCGCAACCGTTGCGCATACCCTATGTGCGCCAGAGGTTACTCAACCCTTAGACTCACGACCGGTTGATCCGCCAACCTTGGCGATGACGTTCTCTGTCAATGACTCCCCCTTAGCAGGGCGGGAAGGAAAGAAAGTTACCAGCCGCCAGATTGGTGAGCGTCTGTTCAGCGAAGCCGAGGGGAATGTAGCGATCAAGGTGACGGAAGCGGCGAGTCGTGATGCTTTCGAGGTTGCCGGTCGTGGCGAACTGCAACTCGGTGTGCTGATCGAAATTATGCGGCGCGAAGGGTTCGAGCTTTCTGTCTCGCGTCCACGTGTGTTGTTCAAAACGTCCGAAGACGGCAAAAAAGAAGAACCCATCGAAGAAGTCGTCATTGATGTTGATGAAGAGTTCTCGGGTGCTGTGGTTGAAGCCATGTCGGAGCGCAAAGCTGAAATGACGGCCATGAAGCCGTCTGGCGTGGGCAAAGTACGCATTACGTTCTTAGCGCCATCGCGCGGTTTAATTGGTTATCATGGACAATTCCTAACTGACACGCGCGGCACCGGCATTATGAACCGTCTCTATCATGCTTACGCGCCGTACAAGGGACCAATCGCAACCCGTCGTGAAGGGGTTTTGATCTCTAATTCTGACGGTGAATCAGTGGCCTATGCGCTGTTCAATCTTTTGGATCGCGGCCCTCAGTTCATTCCCCCAGGTGTGAAGGTCTATCGCGGGATGATTATCGGTGAGCATAATCGAGACAACGACTTGGAAATTAATCCGCTCAAAGCCAAGCAGCTCACCAACATTCGGGCAGCTGGTAAAGATGATGCCATCAAGCTTCCACCCCCCCGGTTGATGTCATTAGAGCAAGCGCTTGCTTATATCCAAGACGATGAGCTGGTCGAAGTCACTCCAGAGAGCATTCGGTTGCGTAAACAGTATCTTGATCCGAATGACCGTAAGAAGATGGCCAGCAAGGCGAACGCAGCGTAACGTTAGCGCATGGGTTTGCCCGCACTCAAAGATTGGATTACGGCTAGCCGCGTTTATTTTCAGCGTCGGCTAATTGTTATTTTTCTGCTGGGGTTTTCAGCGGGACTGCCCTTTCTTCTCATGTTTGGCACACTCACGGCTTGGTTATCGGAAGCCGGTGTAGACAAGACGTCCATCGGATTGTTTGTTCTTACGGGCACAGCATTTACGCTTAAGTTTCTCTGGGCTCCGCTGGTGGATCGTCTCCCACTGCCTTTTGTGACTCGTCTGTTTGGCCAACGCCGAAGCTGGCTCTTTCTGGCTCAGCTTGTGTGTGTTGTCAGTTTAATCGGCATCGCGATTTCAGACCCGGCCACGCGCTTATTGATTACGGTGCTCTGGACCGTGGTTCTTGCTTTTGCATCGGCGACCCAAGATATCGTTATTGATGCCTACCGCATTGAGACCCTCCGCGAAGATGAACAAGGGGCTGGGGCTGCTGCGTATCAAGTTGGCTATCGACTCGCCATGATTTCTTCCGGTGCTGGAGCTCTTTTGTTAGCGGATGTCGTGGGATGGTCGGCAAGTTATTTTGTTATGGCGGTTCTCATGAGTGTTGGGCTTCTGACCACACTTCTTAGTCCTGAGCCTAGTCGTCCGGCCTCTCTGGATATCTCTCACCTTAACCGCATGAACCGTTATGCTGTGTGGTTTAGAGAGTCTGTGATCTCTCCATTTCTGGACTTTCTCACGCGACCGGCCTGGTTGCCTATTCTCCTGTTTATTGTGTTTTACAAATATGCGGATGGTATTTGGGCCGCGATGGCCAATCCATTTTACTTAGAGCTTGGCTTTACCAAAACTCAGATTGCTTTGGTTTCTAAGACTTATGGTGTCGCGATGACGATTATAGGTGTCATCCTTGGTGGCGTCATGGTTGTCCGTCTTGGCATTCTTCGTTCTGTGTTATTTGGTGCAGTAACGATGGCGTTGACCAATTTACTCTATGCTGGGTTGGCCCTTGCGGGCCCCTCTGTGCCTGTCTTGATGGCCGTGATTTCTGTTGAAAACCTGACCAATGGTATTGGTGGGACCGTGTTCATCGCGTATCTCTCTAGCCTTTGCAATTTGGCTTACACGGCGACGCAGTACGCACTGCTAAGTTCGTTTATGAATGTCGCGCGTACATTTCTAGCGTCCGGAGGCGGGTGGTTGGCAGATCAGGTCGACTGGTTCACATTCTTCATTCTTACAACGGCAGCTGGTATACCGGGCGTTGTCTTGCTTCTGTATCTCATGAAGCGATTTCCTCATCATACGGAAACCGCGCGTCAAACACACCCGCAGTAGTTAACTAAGCAGCGGTCGCCGAAGAGTGCTTACGACTCAACGGCAAATCAGTGGGTTTTGCAATTGGCAGATAAACTGAAAATGTAGATCCGTCACCTACCTTACTGTCGATAACCAGGTGCCCGCGATGGCGTTTTGTAATGTGTTTCACAATCGCAAGTCCAAGTCCTGTGCCGCCAAGCTCCCGTGATCGGGCGGTATCAATTCTATAAAATCGCTCTGTGAGACGTGGAATATGCTCTCGTGCAATTCCCGGTCCGAAGTCACGCACGGTTATCACAACCCATGGCCCACCACTTGACCCAAGCGGGGCTTTTGTCTGTTCTGTAACCGTCACGTTTATATAGTCCGCATCACCACCGTACTTGATGGCATTTAATATAAGATTCTGAAATATCTGTGTCAGTTCGTCGGCATCAGCGATGACGTCTCGCACGGACGCGTCTGTGTCAATCTGAAGGGCAACACCGCGTTCTTTAGCCTGGCCACTCAACAGCTCGCAGGTTGTGTGGATAATCTCGATCACATCAACGGAGTCCGTTGGCCGGGTATGTTCCTTCAATTCAATGCGTGACAGAGACAGCAAGTCTTCGATTAACCGGGCCATTAACGTTGCTTGTTTGAACATAATATCGAGAAAGCGTTGTCGGGCCTCTGGATCGTCTTTGGCGGGGCCGCGCAAAGTTTCTATAAAACCCAATACGCTGGCCAAGGGTGTGCGAAGTTCATGACTGGCATTCGCGACAAAGTCTGCGCGCATGCGATCCATTTTCACGCGCTCGGTCATATCGTGCAGCTGAACAATTGCTGCTGAACCATCGGAGGGCGCCTCTGGCAGTGCGCTAATGACGCAGCCGAAGCTGCGTTCAACGGGCGCGGGCAGGGTAAACTGTGCTTGCCCAGAGGCACCGGTTTTTAAAGATCTGTCTGTCGCGTCAAGAATACGCGGATCACGAATAACTGTTGCGAGATCGCCCCCGGCAATTGCCCGGCCAAACAAATCTTCGGCCGCCATATTGGCACCAATAACCTGACGCTCTGCGTCAATGATCAGAAGGGGGTCAGGGAAACTATCCAGAATGGCTTTGCGTGAACGCGCGAGTGACTCCGCTGCATCTCGGCGATCTTCCCAAGACTTTTGTAAAGAGGCCAGGGCTGTCGCCAGTCGGCGCGCCGCTTCCGATCGCATAAACCTTGGTGGTTGGGCGGTTGGGTCTTCTATCAGGCGCTCGGCGTGACGGATCAGTTTTTCGAAATCACTCAGAAGCGTGAAGCAAAGAGAAACGGTTAGGCCGAAGACGACGGCTCCGGCCAGGAGAGCTTCCCATGCTGGAAGGCGGTCGATGGTCGTGAGCAAGCCCAAGACAAACCAGCCGGGCAAACTGATGATAACGGTCCAGCCTAAAACGCGTCTCACAGGCGCGAGAGGAAGGTTATTCATATTAGGGTTTCTGTCTTAGCCGCATTATGAGCCCCCATTAGAGCCATTTGGACTATATCTGAAACGGTCGCATTCATTGACACGATTTGAGCCGGTTTTTCTAATCCCATTAAAACAGGGCCAACCTTCGTTCCCAATCCGTAAAAGCCGATGAGCTGTGTTGAAATATTTGCCGCGTGAAGGCCCGGCATTAATAGAATGTTGGCCGGTCCAGAAAGGCGGCAAAACGGATAAAGCTGATCTCGGTGAGGATTAAGAGCCGTATCAACACCCATTTCACCGTCAAATTCAAAGTCGGCTTTTTCTTGTTCTAACAGCGTAACAGCTTCTCGAAGTCTTTCTGCGATGCCGCCCGGAGGGCTGCCAAAGTTCGAATAAGATAGGAAGGCGACACGTGGTTCGTGCCCCATAGATCGCGCAAAGGCTGCTGTTTGAAGGGCCATTTGTGCCAGATCTTCTGGTTCAGGCCGCTCGTTGACTGCTGTATCGGCAATAAACAAAGTCCGGCCTTTGCCAATGAGTAAGGTTAGTGCAAACACCAGCTCCCCGGCGCGCGAGGGGATAACACGTCGCACTTCGTCTAAAGCTGTGTGATAGGGACGGGTTAATCCGGTCACCATGGCATCCGCATGTCCGGCGTTAACCATGCAGGCGGCAAAAACATTTCGATCCTGATTGACCATTCTCTGACAATCCCTGAGCAAAGATCCTTTTCGCTGTAGCCGCGCGTACAAGCTTTGCAAATAGGTTTCGTTGTGTTCAGATTCCTTCGCGTTGGTAATCATGATGCCGTCCAGGTCATCTGATTTGATGCCCATTTCAACCATGGCCGCTTCAACTTTCCGGCGACGCGCAACAAGTATCGCTTCGCCATATCCGCTGTTTCTGTAAGTGATCGCCGCACGAATTGCACGTTCATCTTCGCCTTCGGCAAATACCATACGTTTTTGCTTCCGTGTGACTTCTGCGGCAATGACTTGGAGACTTGTTACTGTTGGATCTAACCGCGCGGATAACTCAGTCTTGTAGGTCTCCAAATCATCTATTTGACGACGAGCCACGCCAGACTGCATTGCTGCGTGGGCAACTGCGGGCGGCACAGCTGCGATAAGACGAGGGTCAAATGGAACGGGTATAATGTAGTCGCGGCCATATTTGAGTTTCCGGCCAGAATAGGCTGCTGCAACCTCATCAGGGACATCTTCTCGGGCCAAATCTGCCAGGGCTCGCGCCGCAGCAATTTTCATTTCATCATTGATCGTGGTGGCGCGAACGTCCAACGCTCCTCTGAATATAAAAGGAAAGCCAAGAACATTATTAATCTGGTTTGGATAGTCTGAACGGCCAGTTGCCATGATCACATCATCACGCACCTGGGCTACGTCCTCCGGCGTTATCTCCGGGTCGGGGTTTGCCATTGCAAAAATGATCGGATTTGGGGCCATGGATTTTACCATCTCTGGCGTTACGGCCCCTTTAACCGATAATCCAAAGAAGGCATCAGCACCCTCCATGGCGTCAGCTAGATTGCGTTTATCAGTCTCAACGGCATGGGCTGATTTCCACTGGTTCATGCCCTCTTGACGGCCTTTGTAGATTACGCCTTTTGAATCGCACATGATGACATTGTTGCTGGCAACGCCCATCGCTTTAACCAGTTCAATACAAGCCGTCGCAGCCGCGCCGGCCCCGTTAACCACGATTTTTATGTCTTCGAGGTTTCTGCCGGTTAGGTCGCAGGCATTAAAAAGCCCGGCTGCCGCAATAATAGAAGTGCCGTGCTGGTCGTCGTGGAAAACGGGAATATCCATCAACTCACGCAAGCGCTGCTCAATAATGAAGCACTCAGGTGCTTTAATATCCTCAAGATTGATCCCACCAAAGGATGGCCCCAGGAACCGCACACTGTTGATAAATTCATCGACATCACGTGTGTCGATTTCCAGATCAATGCCATCGACGTCGGCAAAGCGCTTAAACAGCACAGCCTTGCCTTCCATGACGGGCTTCGAGGCCAGGGCCCCCAAATCCCCTAGGCCCAGCACAGCAGTGCCGTTAGAGATCACGGCAACCAAATTACCTTTTGCTGTATAATCGTAGGCTTTAGACGGATCAGCGGCAATTTCTCGGCATGGCGCGGCAACGCCAGGTGAGTAAGCCAAAGCCAAATCTCGTTGAGTGGTCAACGGTTTGGTTGCCTGAATTTCAATTTTTCCCGGTCGTCCAGAGGCATGCATTTGCAAAGAATCAAGATCTAAGCTGCGTGTAGCGGAATCACTCATAAAATAACTATCCAGAATTTGAGGGTCTAATTACCCGCCACCTTAATAAAGCCCATGGATATAGACATGTGCAAGGGAACAAGCTGAGGTTCATGCAAGTGTCATGACGTAATGGAGAACGTTTTCTGTCTCGTTCGACTGAGGTAGTGTGCTTATGCTGTACCCAATGACACTCATCCAAAGCTGAATCGGTCAAACTTATGTCTTCTTCTCCGCTTAAATCTAAGGCGGCGACACCTATGATGAGCCAATACCTTTCAATTAAGAAAGACTACCCAGAGGCGCTGCTGTTTTACCGCATGGGTGACTTCTACGAATTATTTTTTGAAGATGCCAAAGAAGCGGCCTCTGCGCTTGATATTGCGCTGACAAAACGTGGTCAGCACGCCGGAGAGGATATCCCAATGTGTGGCGTGCCGGTGCATTCACATGAAGGATATCTCTCTAAGCTTATTCGCAAAGGGTTCAAGGTTGCCGTATGCGAGCAGATGGAAGCTCCCGAAGAGGCCAAGAAGCGCGGGGCAAAATCTGTCGTTAAGCGAGACGTGGTCAGGCTTATAACGCCCGGGACAATCACCGAAGATTCGTTGCTCAATGCCCGCGAACATAATGCGCTTGCGGCGATTGCCCGCGCCGGTGGTGAAATCGGCCTAGCCTGGGTGGATGTTTCTACGGGTGATCTGGAGTTGCAGCCACTTGATTTGGACCGAATTTCCGCTGCGTTGGCCCGTATCGGTCCAGGTGAAATTCTGATTTCAGATCAACTCAGAGAAGACGTTGATCTTTTTGCAGCGATCGAAGATTGGTCAGATGTTCTGACCATTTTACCAACTGTTCGGTTTAACTCAGACAATGCGCGTCGCCGCTTAGAAGGTCTCTATGCGGTCAACAGCTTAGACTCTTTCGGAGCTTTTGGTCGCGCTGAAGTGGCCGCTGCTGGATCCCTGGCAGATTACATCGACCTCACGCAAAAGGGTAAAGTACCCCGTCTTAAAACGCCGCGGCAGTTTCTTGCCGGACATGCCATGGAAATAGACGCTGCAACCCGGCGTAACCTAGAGCTTACCCGCACGTTGTCCGGCGAGCGCAATGGCAGTTTACTCTCGGTCATTGATGCGACACGCACAGGTGCTGGGGCTCGCCTGCTCGCCTCCCGTCTTGCCGCACCATCAACAGACCCCGCTGTTATTGCGGTGCGACTTGATCAGGTTGAATTATCTATCAATGCGCCGGCCCAGCGTTTAATGATCCGTGACAGGCTTAAGGCGACGCCAGATATGGAACGGGCCTTAACGCGTCTTACACTTGATCGTGGAGGCCCGCGTGACTTGGCGGCCATTCGAGATGCGTTAGTCAGCATTCCAGACCTTAAAGTGGCGCTCACCAAAGCCGCAGAAAACGCTGATGGTATATCACCCAATCCTTTTGCCTCTGTGATTGAGAAACTCGGACATCACGGCGTTGTGGTCGACCGCCTGTCGCGGGCGCTGGCCGACGACTTACCCTTACTCGCCCGGGATGGCGGGTTTATCCGTTCCGGGTATGAGAGCGCTCTTGATGAATTAAAAGAGCTTCGCGACAACAGCCGCAAAAGTGTTGCAGGTTTACAGACTCGTTATGCCGATGAAACCAATATCCAAACACTCAAAGTCCGGCACAACAATGTGTTGGGATATTATGTTGAAGTCCCGGCGCGTCATGGCGATGTGTTGCTGGCCGCAGCCAAAACAGAACCCAGTGCAGATTCACCGGCAGGCCGCACAGCATTCATCCATCGCCAAACCATGGCCAATGCCATGCGCTTTTCAACACTGGAACTCGCAGATCTGGAAGACCGTATTCGCTCTGCGGCAGATAAAGCTTTGGCGCTTGAACTTGAGTTGTTCAAAACGCTTGTTGTCGAAGTGTTAAGCCGGAGCAATGAGGTTGCTTTAGCGGCCGAAGCTTTAGCTGAAATTGATGTTTCAACAGCTTTGGCGCAGGTTGCTGTGGAGCGGCGTTATTCCCGGCCGCGTGTCGAAACGGGGACAACATTTAAAATTGAGGACGGGCGTCACCCGGTGGTTGAGGCGGCGCTGTCACAGTCCTCTGAGGCCGGGTTTGTCGCAAATAGCTGCGACCTCGGCGGTGCGGCTCATAACGGACCAGGCCGGGTATGGCTTATCACCGGCCCCAACATGGCCGGGAAATCGACGTTCTTGCGGCAAAATGCCCTCATCGCAATTCTCGCTCAAATGGGATCTTACGTTCCTGCGGGATCTGCCCGTATTGGCATTGTTGACCGGTTATTCTCGCGGGTTGGCGCTGCCGATGATTTAGCCCGCGGACGATCAACATTTATGGTTGAGATGGTTGAAACAGCCGCCATTCTGAATCAGGCAACCGAGAGATCTTTGGTTATTCTGGATGAGATCGGGCGCGGCACATCAACTTTTGACGGCTTGTCTATCGCGTGGTCGACGTTGGAATACTTGCATGAAGCCAATGCCTGCCGTGCGTTATTTGCCACGCACTATCATGAGTTAAACGCGCTGACGTCCAAGCTCACCGACTTAGCCCCTTATCACATGACGGTTAGAGACTGGCAGGGCGACATCGTGTTTCTGCACGAAGTTGCACCGGGTTCGGCAGACCGGTCCTATGGTATTCATGTTGCGAAGCTCGCCGGATTGCCGCCGTCTGTTATTTCCCGCGCGCAAGATGTTCTTAAGCAGCTTGAAAGTGGAGAGTCTGCAGGTAAGGCTGGACGGTTGGCCGAAGACTTACCTCTCTTTGCCCTAAACCGCGACGAGAGAAAAGAACACCACTCTCCTCGAGGCCCCTCAGCCGTTGAGAAGGCTTTGTCAGATGTTTCGCCAGATGATCTTTCGCCAAGAGATGCGCTAGAGACTCTCTACAAGTTGCAATCTCTGCTGGAGGGGAGCGACTCCTAACCCAGAATCGGTGCTATACTAGATTCTATCTAATTGTCGACCCACGCCCCAAAATGGGAGGCTCGTATGGCTTTTAACTTTAATGATGATAAACCGACCTCACCCGCTATCGCCCGTATTCTGAATTTCATGGGCTGGACCAGCATTGTTGGCTGTGCCTGCGGTGTGATGTTGGCGTTTTCTGGATATTCCTGGGTCAATGATATGTATGCCATGGCGGGTTCCGGCGCGGCAATCATTTTAGGAATACTGTTTATCGGCCAAGCAAAAACGTTAGAGGCTTTAACCATACTGAATGCGCGCATGAAATCGCGCTTTGCGTTAGAGGGGCTTACCGGGTCTGCGGCATTAGGTGAGTCAATCAGTAAGCCGGTAATCATTCCGCAGAAAAAAGAGCGCGTGGTTAAAATATCTGCTGATGATGCCCGCCGGTCTGGCGTGACGCCGAGATAAGCCAAGCGTTTCAGATGACCTTGAGGCAATTTTAAAGTGACCGCCATTCGTTCGCCGCGTGACCTTATTCACCGCCGTGCTTTGCAGGGCCGTTTATTAGAACGCGTCTCTAAAGATACGCCTGATTCTGAGGTGCGCCCGATTTTGATGGAGGAACTAAAATCAGCCTTAGAGGCTGGTCGTTCTGAGATCCGTCGTCGATTAGAGCATGGCGAAAGCACGGGTTCAGATACCGTCGCGGAGCTGTCTTACCTGACCGACCAAATCCTCCGTATTCTTTATGATTTTGCGACGTCTCGTGTTTTTAAACGTGGCGTGCCAACCACAGGTGAGAAGCTCAGCTTGCTCGCTGTTGGCGGATATGGCCGGGGAGAACTCGCTCCAGGGTCTGATCTCGATTTGCTTTTTCTCCTTCCCTACAAGAAGACACCGTTTACCGAAAACCTTGTCGAATACATGCTCTATGTTCTGTGGGATTTGGGCTTCAAAGTGGGGCACGCCGTTAGGACCGTGGCGGAAAACATCAAGCAAGCCACTTCTGACATGACCATCCGAACAGCACTATTGGAAGCCAGGTGGATATGGGGTGATCAGGCGCTTGCCAATGAGTTGAAAGAAAAATTCCAGTCAGATGTGGTGGATGGAACCAGCATGGCCTTTATTGAGGCGAAGCTGGCCGAGCGCGATCAACGGCACGAACGCTTGGGTGACAGCCGCTACGTGCTTGAACCGAACATAAAGGAAGATAAGGGCGGTCTGCGTGATCTGCATACGTTGTATTGGATTGCGCGTTATCTTTATGGCGCATCTAACATTCAAGACTTGGTTGATCGTGAACTGATTCATGAGGATGCGGCAGCCCGGTTTTACAAGGCCTATGACTTTTTATGGACCGTGCGGTGTCATATCCATTATCTGACAGGCCGTGCAGACAATAGATTGACGTTTGATTTGCAGGCGCAGTTGGCCGACCGCATGGGGTACACCGACCATGCCGGCGGATCATCTGTTGAACGCTTCATGAAGCACTACTTTCTGATTGCAAAAGATGTCGGAGACCTGACTCGTATTTTTGCGGCTGTGCTGGAAGAAAAAGAACGGCGCAAACCTATGTTCCAGCTTCCTGCGGCCTTGCGGCGAAAAACGCTGGAAGGGTTTGTGGTGGAAAGCGGCCGTATCTCGGTTGAGGATGATGAGGCTTTTGCCAAAGATCCGCTGAAGCTCATTCGCATTTTTCACGTTGCCCAGGAACACGGGCTGGATCTTCATCCCCGCGCCTTGGAACTTATTACCCGTAATCTTTATTTGGTTTCAGACCTTCGCGAAGACCCGGTAGCAAACAAACTGTTCGTCGAGATTATGACGTTTAAGCGCGGCCCAGAAACTATGCTGCGTTTGCTCAATGAAGCCGGTGTGTTCGGTCGCTTTGTTCCGGACTTTGGGCGTGTTGTGGCGCAGATGCAGTTCGATATGTATCATGTGTACACCACCGATGAACACACGATCCGCGCCATCGGAATTCTCAACCGCATTGAAAACAAAAAACTGGCTGATGAACTTCCTATTGCCACTGAAGTCATTGGGAAAATTCAGTCTCGTCGTGCTCTTTATGTAGCCGTATTACTTCATGATATCGCCAAAGGCCGAGGCGGAGACCACTCAGAGCTGGGCGCAGAAATTGCGCTGACCCTGTGTCCTAGGTTTGGGTTAACTGATGAAGAGACGGAAACGGTCAGTTGGCTGACACGGCATCATCTGCTGATGAGCAACACAGCCTTTAAGCGCGATCTTGATGACCCAAAAACAATTCTAGATTTCTGTGGTGTGGTCCAATCTCCAGAACGGCTTAAACTTCTTTTGGTTTTGACCTGCGCAGATATCAGAGCTGTCGGCCCAACAGTCTGGAATGAGTGGAAAGCGACGCTGCTGCGCGATTTGTACGCGCGAGCGGATGAACGCATGTCTGACGGACACGCTACAGCAACATTAGATTTTCGGGTGAGTGCCGCTCGAGACGCCCTGTCTAAGCAATTATCAGATTGGCCAGCGTCGGAGCGAGAAGCTTTTGTAGTGTCAGGCATGCCGTCTTACTGGGTCAGTTATGATGCGGATACGCATGAACGACACGCGCGCTTTATTCGCGCTGCAGAGCTTGGCAACCAAAAAATTGCCGTTTCTTTTGTTGTTGATAAGGCCCGCGGTGTCTCTGAAATGTTGATTTATACACCCGATCACCCGGGCTTATTTTCGAAAATTGCGGGTGCTTTATCACTCTCTAATGTTTCAATTGTAGATGCGAAAATTCTTACCCTGTCCAATGGCATGGCGTTAGATACGTTCACGGTGCAAGATTTTAACCGCACGGCTATCACCTCTGAGACGAAGATCAATCGCATAAAATCGCGGGTGGTTGCCGCTTTGGAAGGCCGTTTGCGCTTAGACAAAGAATTAAAAAAGGCGACTGACGGGTTATCAAATCGAATAAAGGCTTTAGAGGCTCCCCCTCGGGTGATCATAGATAACACGGCGTCAAAGCTCTTCAGTGTTATCGAAATTAACGGTCACGACCGGCAGGGTCTTCTATTCGATATCACAAAAGCGATTTCAGAATTGGCCCTGCAAATTGGCTCTGCCCATATCTCAACCTATGGCGAGCGGGTTGTTGATGTGTTTTACGTTAAAGATATCTTTGGCATGAAAGTTGAGAACGAGAGTAAAATTCGACAAATTCGAGATGTTTTGGGACAGGCCATTGGTGTTCCGGAAGAATTTTCAGTCAAACGCCCGACTTTATCCCAACCACAGACGGAAGCGGCGGAGTAACGTTCTGTCGGACTAGGACTATATTTCTGCCATATCTCCGCCGTCTCTATGCCAATCCCGGTGAGTAAGTTAAACCTCTATGATGTCTTCTCGCCTCTCACTTTTTCGGGCCTTTGCCACGGTCAGTGGAATGACCCTGATCAGCCGGATTACCGGGCTGATGCGCGATATTTTGATCGCCGGTGTACTCGGAGCCGGATTGGCTGCTGATGCTTTTTTGATCGCGTTTCAATTCCCAAATCTGTTTCGTCGTCTCTTTGCGGAAGGTGCTTTTTCTGCTGGATTTGTGCCAATTTTCTCTGAAGTTTTTGAGAAAGAGGGCCACGAAAAAGCCCGGCGTTTTGCCGAAGACTCCTTTGCCGTTCTGGCCACAGTCTTGTTTTGCTTTGTGCTTCTGATGATGATCGCCATGCCGATCGCTCTATTTGCGATAGCCCCCGGCTTTGGCAACATTCCGGGACAAATGGAGCGCGCGACGGAACTGGCCCGCATCTCATTCCCGTATCTTCTGTTTATATCCCTGGTGTCGTTGCAGTCCGGTGTTTTGAATGCTTTAGATCGTTTTGCGGCCGCGGCTGTAACACCTGTTCTGCTCAATCTGACACTGATCTCTGCAGTCGCTTTTGCTCTTGCGTCAGGGGTTGACACCTCTAAAGCGCTCGCATGGGGCGTTGCCATTGCTGGTGTCATTCAATTTGCCTGGTTGGCATGGCGTGTGCGTGTTGCAGGCATGCCGCTTGGTCTTGTGCGTCCCCGGTTAACGCCACGGGTGCGGCAACTGCTTCGACGTATTCTACCCGTTGTCTTCGGTGCCAGTCTGTACCAACTCAATCTGCTGGTGGATAAGATCATTGCAACACTCGTTGCAGTGGGGGCCGTGTCCTGGCTTTACCTCGCAGACCGTGTCAATCAGCTCCCTCTTGGCGTGATTGGTGTGGGCATTGGTGTTGCGTTGTTACCTATGCTCTCGCGATCTATCCAAAGCGATAACGCTGCAGAGGCTCTGAAGGCACAAAATAGAGCCGTTGAAATTAGTTTGATTCTCACACTGCCGGCCGCTGTTGGTATTCTGATTCTAGCGCACCCTATTGCGGCCGTTCTTTATGAGCGCGGGGCCTTTACCGCATCAGACCGCCAAGCCGTTGGGTCTGCTTTGGCGGCGTTTGCTCTGGGCCTTCCCGCCTATGTTCTTATCAAAGCGTTGGCCCCCGGATTTTTTAGCCGTCAAGATACAGCGACGCCGGTCAAGATTTCTGCAGCGGCTATGTTGGTTAACGTTGTCTTGAATTTGCTTCTCATGAAATCCTTCGGGCATGTTGGTATTGCCTTAGCAACGGCTGTGTCTGCATGGCTGAACGCTGCATTACTCGGCGGTATATTAATGCGTCGCGGCCATTTTATTATCGATCAGCGGCTTGCCAAGCGGATGCCACGTATCTTGATCTCAAGTCTGGTAATGGGTTTTGCAGTGTGGGCTGGCCTTGCTTTGGTGCAAAATCAGCTGGGCACCGTTTTCGGAAGCCCAGGCAAGCAAGCTGGTTCTGAGGTCTTACGAATCCTTAGCCTTATGAGTTTAGTAGGCTTGGGGGTTGCTGTGTATGGGACCATTCTTTTGAGCAGTGGTGGCGCGGCGCTGGCTGATCTTAAGGGGCTGCGACGTTCCAGTCTAAAACAAGACTCTTCTCCGCCAACTTGACCCCCAACTTGACCCATTGATACTGCTAGGCTATCCCCGCGCGTCACGAAACTTGTAGCAATATGGCCTGCCTTATGACGTTTCCAACCAATCGTATTCTTTCCGGCATTCAGCCAACTGGCAAAATGCACCTCGGCAACTATCTCGGCGCCTTGAAGAACTGGGACGCAATGCAGCGCGACTACGAGTGCCTGTTTTGCATCGTAGATTTACATGCGATTACGGTTTGGCCAGAGCTTGGGACTCTGGCGGACACCAGTCGTGAGTTTGCGGCCTGCATGATCGCTCTTGGAATTCATCCGGAAGATAACGCCTTGTTTGTGCAAAGCCATGTGCCAGCACATAGCCAATTGGCCTGGGTGTTCAATTGTGTCGCGCGACTGGGCTGGCTGAACCGCATGACCCAGTTTAAAGACAAAGCGGGTAAAAATAAGGAAAAAGCATCGTCTGGGTTGATGGTGTATCCCAACCTCATGGCCGCAGATATTCTGGTGTATAAGGCCACGCACGTTCCTGTCGGCGAGGACCAAAAGCAGCATCTGGAATTGGCGCGGGATATTGCTCAAAAATTTAATGTCGATACCGGCAAAGAAGTGTTTCCTATGCCAGAACCGGTGATTCAAGGCCCGGCGACCCGTGTTATGAGCCTGCGCGATGGCACTCGAAAGATGTCCAAGTCCGAACCATCAGATATGTCACGCATCAATCTAACCGACACGGCTGATGTCATTGCAGATAAAATTAAGCGCGCCAAGACGGACCCAGATGTTTTGCCAGATACCCCTGCCGGATTAGAAGGTCGTCCTGAAGCGGCCAATCTGATCAATATTTATGCCGCTCTTGGCGGTTACTCTGTCGAACAGGTCGTGATGGAATTTTCTGGCCAGGGGTTTGGTTCTTTTAAATCTAAATTCGCGGATCTCGCGATTGCCAAACTCGAACCCATCAGTGTTGAAACCAATAAGCTCATGGCTGATCCGGCTGAGATTGACAGAATACTCAAGCTTGGTGCGGACAAGGCAAACGCCTTGGCCGAGCCTGTGTTGGCAGAAGCGTATGCGGCGATTGGGTTCTTACCCCGCGTTTAAATAAGCTATTTATACCACCGCTGTTTAGACAATCGCGCAAACCTCGTCGAATTCAAATCTTGGACCGCGCGGGTAGACTTCTTTGTCGTCACCGTATCCTACATTACAGATGAAATTCACTTTGAATCGTCCATCAGGGAAAAAGGTGCTATTGACTTTATCAGTATCAAAACCAGACATTGGGCCGCAATCGAGCCCAAGGGCGCGAGCCGCCATCATCAAATAGGCCCCTTGTAAACTGCCATTGCGGAAGGCGGTCTCATGAATCAGGTCATCATGGCCTGTAAACCAAGCTCTGGCATCCGTGTGCGGGAAGAGCTTTGGCAGATGCTCATAGAATTCCATGTCATAGGCAATAATTACGGTGAGCGGTGCAGACATGGTTTTGGCCAAGTTGCCCTCTGACAATGCTGGTTTTAATTTATCTTTACCTTCAGAAGAAGCGACGAACACGAAGCGTCCTGGCGAGCAATTGGCTGAGGTGGGTGCCATTTTCATGAGATCAAAAACGCGGCGCATCAAATCTTCAGGAACCGGTTTTTGGTGCCAGCTGTTTTGTGTGCGGGCCTCCATGAAAAGAAGATTCAGGCCAGCCTGATCAATTTGTGCGCGTGACATTATGTACCTCTGATTTCAGTCTGATAATATATATATGGTCATGAATACATTGCTTATCAAATTTACTTGCCGTACGTCACTGCTTACCAATTGGTTAGTGCCAACCACGCTTCAGTTAGTGCTATGTGCCGCGTGGTTAACGTTGTGCACTTATTCTGTTCTCGCTGAACCGATCGCACATGAGGTGAAGAACCAACCCTCGGCGGTTATCTTGATGTACCATCGGTTTGGTGAAAATCAATTTCCATCAACAAATACAACAGTCGATCAACTTGAAGATCATATCTCGGCCTTGCAGGAAGGCGGGCATACTGTTGTGCCACTTGATCTTGTAGTTGCGGCTCTTCAGGGTAAAGCGACACTCCCAGATAAAGCGGTCGCAATTACGGTTGATGATGCTTATCGATCCTTTTTGGATATTGCGTGGCCCAGGTTTAAGGCGGCCGGGTTTCCGGTCACTCTGTTTGTTGCCACCGAAGGTGTGGAACAGGGTTACAAAGATCTTTTAACCTGGAATGAAATAAGAAATTTAAAGGCTGACGGTGTCGGGATTGGCGCTCACAGTCATGGTCATGGACACTATCCGGCGTTGAGTACGGACGCTGTGACTCAAGATCTCAATGACATGTCTGCGGCCTTTGAGTCTGCTCTAGGGGATGTGCCAGATTTATTTGCGTTTCCTTACGGTGAAGCGGGTTTGCTTGATATCAGCACCGTGAAATCTGCAGGTTTTGAAGCTGCGTTTGGACAGCATTCTGGGGCTGCTGGGGGCAAAAATGACCGGCACTATCTGCCCCGGTTTGCCTTAAATGAAAATTTTGGCGGCCCCGATAGGTTTCGTCTGGTTATCGATACACTCCCGTTGCCTGTTACCCAGGTGTTTCCGCCAGATCCTATTCTTAAAAAAAATCCACCCGACATTTTTTTTGAAGTTTCTTCTGCGCTTTCGAACTTGTCCGACGTGAGTTGTTTTGGTCCCTTTGGCGTCAATGTCGAGACTGTGGTTGAAGAAAATCAGATTCAAGTTCTATCAGATCGCCCTTTTCCCAAGGGGCGTGTGCGCGTGAATTGTACGTTGAAATCAAATGCTCCCGAAACAGCGGGGCGCTGGTATTGGTTTGGGTGGCAGATGATTTCAGAATTCTCGACAGAAGGTGTGGATATTCACCAGCGCTATCGTTAGCGGATCATGTACACAATAATGCGCGGCGAGAAGACGGGAACCCTAGTTCTGTGCCAGCTCTTTCATGGCTTCGGGCGTCGCGAGTTGGGCATTGTCCAGAGGGCGTAAACCATTCACCCGCATAATGGCATGCAATGATTTTACATACGCTGGTCCACGTTCAGAGTAGCGCGTCAGGGTTTCGGCCAATTTCCAGCCATCTAACACCTGTTCATTTGATAACATCAGGGCGCGTTCTTCTCGAAATTTTGTATACGCCCAGTGTGTATTCAAGTTTCGTGCATATGAGATAACGGAGTCGAGCGGTGTTTCAAAAGCCCGAACAGCGTACTCTTGGCCACCGCGTTGTTGCTCTGGAACAATACCTTCGAATTCGTTCCACACCCATTGACCGAACAGGGCGTTGCCCTGTCGGGCAAAACGCGACGTACCCCAGGCACTTTCTTCAACGGCTTGAGCCAATGCTAAAGACGTTGGAATGGGGGCAACACGTAATTTGAGAACGTCAGCGAGTTCTATAAAAGAAATATTCTCTTCCGTTAAATCTATGTGGTACTTCTCGGCTAACTCATCAATCCATGCGGCGTCCTCGGTGCTCACATCCTTTTCACCAGCGCCGTCGGGCCCTAAGACATCAATGATCTTTAATAATCGTTGACGGTCTGCAGCAATCTCCTCATTCGCTGTCAGGATGAGCGGCAACACAGATCTAAAAAATAGACGCTTTCGCCGATCTATGACTCGCATCTCTGTTAGGCCCTGGGGCACAGCTGAGATGATGATTCGTGGCACATCTGCCGCGTCAGTGCGCACCCGGTCGAGGGTGTAGCCAATGCCTTCAAATGTTTTCTCAAGATTATTGATCGCTAAGGCGTCGCCTGACACTACGAGGGTGCTCTCAGGTAATATGCCTATGGTATCTGGATATTGCCCAAGGGCAATGAGCATTAGTGCCGCAACGAAAACGACCTCGCACTCAAGCAAATATTTGCGAAGTCCGTATGCGGTTGCTCTAGCGCCGCTCATGATAGTAAGTGCAAAGGACGAAGGTGTTGCCATACGACACGGTGCCTAAAACACTTTTGTTAGAGGGTTGCCCCCTCTAGCTTACAGTACGGCTTCCACTTGGACCACCTCAGGTACGTAATGACGCAACATATTTTCAATACCTGATTTCAATGTCATGGTTGAGCTTGGGCAGCCAGCGCAGGCCCCGCGCATGTGCAGGTAAACTGTGCCTTCTTTAAATCCCTTGTAAATGATATCGCCGCCATCTTGGGCGACAGCAGGACGGACGCGTGTTTCGATTAATTCTTTAATTTGATCAATCACCTCTGGATCCACGTTTTCATCTGCAAACGTGTCATCTTCATCGACGCCTGAGGCGCCCTCTAAAAACAGAGATTGTCCAGTGGTGTAGTGATCCATAATGGCACCCAGGACCAACGGCTTGATGACCTGCCAATCCATATCATCCGACTTTGTAATGGTGATGAAATCAGAGCCAAAGAACACAGCAGAAACGCCGTCCAATTCGAAAATGCGTTTAGCGAGTGGCGAGTTTTCTGCGTCCTCAGCCGAGGTGAAATCCGCTACGCCTGTTTCCATGACAGGCTTCCCCGGCAGGAACTTTAGCGTTGCTGGATTTGGGGTCTGTTCCGTTTGAATAAACATCGCGCATCATCCTCACTTAGAATAAGAAATATTACCTCTAATTAGGACTAAATAGGTCCAGTATCAAGGGGGGCTAATGAAATCGGGTGCAGCTGAGGGAACGGCTTACGTGAGCGCGTCGATTTCCTCTGCGGAGAGATTTCCGGGCACTATGGTGACGGGCAACGTTAGTTTACCGGCCAATTTACCAGAAAGAGCGGTGACCAGTGGTCCAGGCCCATCGTCTCCGGTGCCTGCTCCCAATACCAATACGGAAATCTCATCTTGTTCTTTGAGTACGGCGAGCAGTTGCTCGTTGGTGTCACCTTCGCGGAGATACAGCCCAGGCATATGGCCGGTTTGGCGCTGTACATCTGCGGCGACACGTTGCAGCAACTTCTCTGCCTCGGACCGGGCTTCTGTTTCCATGAGATCAGAGATGCTTGAGAAATGATGAAAGTCTGTTGGCTCAACGGCATGAAAAAGTGCGACATGTCCGTTGGTATGAAGAGCTCTGCGACAGGCAAAACGGAGAGCCGCACTCATCTCTGCAGAAGAGTCCACCACCAATAGAAACGTCCTGGGACGCTCTTTAGCCTCTTTGGTTTCCGGCCCGGTGTCACGCGCATCGACCATGATCTGCCTATGTTCTTCTGAAGGCAGCCTCAGCTGCCCAGCCTGCCAAAATAGCAAAGACGATGGCAAATATGCCGTATAGGGGTGAAAAATTATGGGCGAAGTCATACACTTCAGCACCAATGCCAATTTTAGAAATGATCAAAGGCACAAATTCGCCGCTCACCACATCACCATCTCTGAACAGATAAATCCCAACTTCATAAGCTCCTGTTGGCACATTGGCTGGAAAGTGCAGTTGGGCTCTAAACAGTCTATTCGCAAGTAGCGATATGCTCCCTGCTTCCTTACTGTAAAGTCCGCGGTCGACGTTTAGTCGTATGAGCGCCTCACTATACGCGTCTTTAACATCAACTGGTTGCCTCACATCTTCAAATTTCAGTTTGAGATTTTCCACACCAATTTCATAAAGGGCGCGTATGCGCTCTGAGGTAAATGTTGAAATATCTCTATTGCTGGCCACGTTATAAAATGAAGGTACGTCCCGTAATTCAATCGCTTCGGTATTGGCCCAGATTGGCCCAAACCTCTCTTTCTTGCGAAGTGTCACGTCTTTGGCCGGACCGCGCACAACAATAACAACATCACCAGGGCCATCCGTCGCCCCAAACAGTAGAACGTCTGTACCCGTAAATCCTGTTGTAATGGCGACCAGATGGTTAGAGAGGTCGGCAACCAAGGGTACAGCCTGGGCATGCGCCTGATGCGGGCCGATCATCGCGCAGAACAAGAGAGAGATGAGACGTTCCAGCCTAAACTGTTGTCTAAACTTTTGTCTCAGTCGCTGCTTCACTCGCCTGCACCCCCGAACGAGAAAGGTTCAGTCGGTGTGACCACCAAATCGAAAGCCAGCTTCAGGCAGACCCCAAGAACGATAAGGGCCAGCAGGACACGAAGTTGTTCTCCCCGGAGCTTGGCCCCCATGCGGGCACCGATTTGTGCGCCAATAACACCGCCAATCAGCAGGAGCAGCGCTAAAACCACATCCACAGTTTGGTTCACAGTTGCTTGCAGGAACGTTGTGTTGGCTGTGACAAAAATAATTTGAAAAAGAGACGTACCAATCACAACTTGTGTTGGCATGCCGAGCAAGTAAATCATCGCCGGCACCATCACAAAGCCACCACCGACGCCCATGATGGCAGCGAGAATCCCGACGACAAATCCGATACCGAGGGGCAAGAGGGCAGAAATATAAAGTTTTGATTTTCTAAAGCGCATCTTAAACGGAAGACCGTGAATCCAGGTGTGGCGTCCAGGGCCACGTGCCGAGCTTGCAGGGCGTCCTGCTGGGGCTTTGCGTTGTCGCACGATGGCATTCATACTTTCGTAGAACATCAGTCCACCAATAACGCCCAGGAAAATCACATAACAGAGTGAGATCACCAATTCGATCTGGCCGAGTCCGCGCAATACGGAGAATAATGCGACCCCGATACCAGAGCCGATAAACCCGCCGACGGTCAGAACAGCTCCCATGCGGAAATCCACATTGCCGCGCCGCCAATGGGCGAGCACACCAGACACCGAACTTGCGACAATTTGATTGGCTTCCGTGCCCACAGCCACGGCGGGGGGAACGCCAATGAAAAACAGAAGCGGGGTCATGAGAAAGCCGCCACCCACCCCAAACAGGCCAGACAATAATCCGACGACCCCACCCATACCGAGAATGAGGAACACGTTCACCGACATTTCGGCGATGGGGAGGTATATCTGCATGCCGGCTGTCCGGCGCCTCCAGACGGAAAAAATGAATTAGGACAAGGCTTTGTAGGGCTCGGATCGCTCCTTATCAAGGAAAAAGGCGAGCCAGATCGGCGGAGATCAGAGGATTGTGAGTTTAAAAGTGTCTTAGTCTTCGACTGGACCAGAGCGTGCGAGGGTCTTTAAATACCAATCGTAAGTCTTGGCAATCCCGTCTTCCAGCCTCGTTGAGGGCGTCCACCCCAAGTCATTGATACGTTGTGAGTTCATCAGTTTTCGGGGCATGCCATCGGGTTTGGTCGCGTCATTTTTCAACTGGCCTTTAAAGCCAACAACCTTGGCAACCGTTTCAGCAACCGCTTGGATCGCGATATCTTCTCCATATCCCACGTTGATGATGTCTTCAGATGAGTAGTTTTCCATCAGGAACACACAGGCTTCAGCAAAATCGTCGACATATAAAAACTCGCGACGTGGCGTGCCGGTGCCCCAAATCTCAAAACTCTCGGCCCCGGTCGTTTTAGCCAAATGGGCTTTCACAATAAGGGCCGATAAAACATGGCTTTCGTTCAGGTCAAAATTGTCGCCTGGGCCATATAGATTTGTTGGCATGCATGAGATGTAGTCGCGGCCATATTGGCGCCGGTACGCTTGTGACATCATGATCCCAGCAATTTTGGAGATGGCGTACCACTGATTTGTCGGCTCAAGCGGCCCGGTTAGAAAGGCACTTTCTGACATCGGCTGTGGCGCCAGACGCGGATAGATACAGCTTGATCCTAAAAACACAATGCGGTTTACATCCGCCGCGTGAGCTGCAGAAAACACGTTGGTCTCGATTTGAATGTTATCCATCAAAAACTCGACCGGATAAGAATCGTTGGCCAGAATACCGCCAACCCTGGCGGCGGCCATAAAAATCGCATCGGGTTTTGACTTAGCAAGCCAGTCTGTAACATCATCCTGACGTGTCAAATCCAGATCGGTATGTGAGATCGTTAGGACCTCGCACTCAAAGTGCTGCAAACGCCGAACGATAGCTGCGCCAACCATGCCTGTATGGCCCGCCACCCATATTCTTTTTCCGGTGAGGGAGTACTCAAGATCAGACATGTTTAAAGTCAATCGTCTGGCTGAAAGCGTCGCGCTTCATCTTGAAGCGTTTTTAAATCGCTCTGCACCATTTCTTTGACCATATCCCGAAAGGATGTGGTGTGCTTCCATCCGAGTTTCTGTTCAGCTTTTGTAGGGTCGCCCAGCAACAGCTCGACCTCTGTTGGCCGGAAATACCTGGGGTCAATTTCCACTAACACGTCGCCGGTGGCCGCATCGAGACCTTTTTCATCAACACCTTTGCCCTGCCACGTGATGGTGCGGCCAATTTCTGCAAAGGCCAATTCAACGAAAGACCTTACGGTGTGGGTTTCTCCGGTGGCCAGAACATAGTCGTCAGGTTCGGCTTGCTGCACAATGCGCCACATGCCTTCAACATAGTCTCGGGCATGTCCCCAATCGCGTTTGGCATCAATGTTGCCCAGGTAAAGTATATTTTGCTGACCGAGTTCTATGGCAGCGACCGCACGGGTAATTTTACGCGTTACAAAAGTTTCACCGCGAATGGGACTCTCGTGATTAAAGAGAATGCCGTTGGAGGCATGAAAACCATACGCTTCTCTGTAATTCACGGTAATCCAATAGGCATAAAGCTTGGCGACGGCATAGGGTGATCGTGGATAAAACGGTGTCGTCTCGGTTTGCGGTGTTTCTTGTACTTTACCGTACAATTCTGATGTGGACGCCTGATAGAAGCGGGTGGCATTCATGCCAAGAATACGCATGGCTTCAAGCAGGCGCAGTGTCCCCATCGCATCTGAGTTTGCGGTATACTCTGGTGTTTCAAAAGAGACCTGCACATGACTTTGAGCGGCCAGATTGTATATCTCGTCTGGCTGTACTTCCTGCACCAACCTGATCAGGTTGGTGGCGTCGGTCAGATCGCCGTAATGCAGAAAAAACTGAACCCCTGATTTATGGAAATCTTGGTACAAATGATCAATTCTGCTGGTGTTAAACGAAGAAGACCTGCGTTTAACACCATGCACAGTATACCCCTTATCGAGCAAGAGTTCGGCGAGGTAAGCACCGTCTTGTCCAGTCACACCGGTGATCAGGGCTATTTTATTCGACATGAGTATTCCATTGGGCTCTTGAGAGATATGTGATCATAGGCGTGGGGTCCAGCTTCGGGCAAGGGATCGCTGTGGTGCTCAGGCTGTTACCAGAGTTTCATTTCATTACAGAGTTTGCGAAAGTGTGTTGTACCTCATATAGGCCAGCAGAGGTTTATAGCCAGTAGAGGTTTA
The DNA here is from genome assembly GCA_040221475.1 of Rhodospirillaceae bacterium. Lineage (GTDB taxonomy): Bacteria > Pseudomonadota > Alphaproteobacteria > Rhodospirillales > Rhodospirillaceae > WLXB01. The sequence continues at coordinate 174,363 of JAVKEJ010000058.1, forward strand.
TAGATTGTGAAGTGTACATAAAATGAACAAGCCTGATGAGGCCCCAAAACTCTTCTTTATCGGTGCCCGCGGTCACGCCCGCGTACTCATCTATATTCTTCAGCAACAAGGTGTGAAAATTGAGGGCCTGACAGACTTAGATCTCAGCCTCAAAGGCACGGATGTCTATGGTGTGCGGGTGTTGGGCGATGACGATATTCTCAAATCTTATGAGCCCGTAAACATTAAATTGGTCAATGCGGTCGGCAATGCGCCGCGCTCAGGACAGTCGGGTTTACACGTCCGACGGGCGCTCTTTGAGCGGTTCAAGTCTAAAGGCTATGGCTTTGCTACGATCATCAGCGATGACGCCCTGGTGTCTGATCGCGCTACCTTAGACGAAGGGGTTCAGGCGGTGACGCGCTCACTTGTGCATCCCGGTGTAAGGGTCGGGCAAAATACCATCTTGAATACAGGCGCAAGTCTTGACCACGATTGTTGGGTTGGGGCGCACAGTCATATTGCCCCTTGGGCGGTGTTATGTGGTGGCGTCACCGTCGGCACAGAGTGTCACATTGGGGCGCGATCCGTATTGATCCCCGGAATAAAGGTCGGGGATGGGGCTGTCGTTGGCGCTGGCGCCGTTGTCACCAGCGATGTTGCTGCTGGAGAGACCGTCGTCGGCAATCCCGCTCAGCCGATTTCTGTCAAATAAGGAGAGATTTAACCACTGATCAGAGCGTGGTGAATCTTGGACGAGTCAGGTATCTTGTCCGCCCCGTACAAAAGGACGGCAGAATCTTTCTGTGAAATCTCTCAGCAGCATATTTACCCAGCCGCGCAACCTTATTGTGCTGATGCATGATACAGCCATGGCCTTCATTGCTCTGGGCATTGCTTTTTTTCTGCGCCTGGGGCCTGGCATGTTCGATCAGATGGGGGTCGTACTGCAGCTTTCTGCGGTCTATGCAGCCCTCGCTTTGGTTGTGTATCTGTTTACCGGATTGTACCGTCACGTCTGGGCCTACGTTTCCTTCGCTGATGGCGTAAATATTGTCCGCTCAGCGACATTGGTTTCTCTCGCGTTTCTTCCTCTGATGTTTCTGTTTACCCGGCTGGAGGATTTGCCCCGGTCGGTTCCGATTATTGGCTGGTTTGTCCTGGTTGTGATTCTGGCCGGCCCGCGTCTTGCGTTTCGTCTGATTAAAGACCGCCGTTTTGGATTTTTTGGCACCGTCCACGCTGTGCCCACGCCCGTGTTGCTCATTGGAGCTGGCGACGACGCAGCCCATTTTATGCGTGCGACCAAACTGGATCCTCAGAGCCAGTATCTTGTTGTTGGTTTGGTGACGGCAACGCCGACCCGTGTGGGTCAAATCATGCACGGGGCCGAAGTGCTTGGGCAGGACAATGATATCGAAGTCATCATTGAACGCCTGACATCGCGCGGGTTAAGACCCAAACGCCTGATCCTGGCGCGGCCAGAAAACCAGCGCGATATTCTGGGCGAGCTCCTGCGGGTCTCTCAAGACACTAATATTCCTCTGGCGAAGCTGCCGCCTGTGACGGATGTCCGTAGCTATGATGAGCCAGATTTTGCGCCCCGGCCCATTCTGCTTGAAGATCTTCTTGGGCGACCACCGCGCAGCCTAGACCGGGACGCCATGCAGGCATTGATCAAAAGCAAGCGCATCCTCATTACCGGGGCCGGTGGGTCTATTGGATCTGAACTGGTGCGCCAGATTGCCGCTGCGGGCCCCGTCAACGTGGCGCTGCTCGATCATGGAGAATTTAATCTCTACACGATTGAGATGGAGACACGAATCAATTGGCCAGCCCTGGAGATCCAGCCGATCATTGCGGATGTGCGGGATAGCATTCGCATCAATTCCGTTATTGCCACGTTTAAGCCAGATATCGTGTTTCACGCTGCCGCCCTAAAACATGTTCCCATGGTTGAGCATAATCCCTTGGAAGGGCTTGCGACCAATGTGATTGGGACCCGCATTGTTGCGGATGCTTGTCAGGTCCACGGTGTGCCGGAGATGGTCTTGATTTCTACAGACAAGGCCGTGAACCCGTCGAACGTGATGGGCGGCGGCAAACGCCTCGCGGAAATGTATTGTCAGGCTGCAGATATCGATAGTCAGGGAACGCGCTACATTACGGTCCGGTTTGGGAACGTGCTGGGGTCGACGGGCTCGGTCGTGCCGTTGTTCCAGAAACAATTAACCGCTGGCGGGCCGTTGACGGTGACCCATCCCGATATTCAGCGCTACTTCATGACGGTTGAAGAAGCTGTTGAGCTGGTGCTTCAAGCCGCTGCGTTAGGTCCCAGCCGCGACGATAAAGGTGGAACCTACGTTCTTGATATGGGCACGCCCGTAAAAATCATGGACTTGGCGCGTCAGGTGATTCGCCTGGCCGGTAAAATCCCAGAGACTGAGATCAAAATTGAAATCACTGGCTGCCGACCCGGCGAAAAACTCACCGAAGAGCTTTTCCATGAGGATGAGCCCCCAGTCCCTACCGATATGGATGGGATTCTCATTGCCCGCTCACGGTCTCAATCAACATCCTTTACTGAACTGGCCTCAAAAATGGACCAATTGGCCGAGGCTTGTGCCGCGCAGAATGAGCGGGCAGCGATGAAGATTCTTTTTGAGTTGGTGCCCGAGTTGAACCGTGAAATCCCAATGCCAGAAACCCTCAGCAGCCCTGCTCCGCCGCCAAAGCTAAAATTGGCAACGTAGTCTTTAAAGAACGGCGTATAAGCCGTTTTCCCGGCTGTACAGGCATGTTAAACCCCGTCTCTCCGTTGCTCTAAAATTCGCTCCCAATCAATTCCGAGGTCTCCATGTCTGCTCCCGCCGTTCGTCGCGCTTTACTCTCCGTTTCTGACAAATCGGGCCTTGTGGAGTTTGCCAAGTTTCTGGCGGAGAAAGGCGTCGAACTGGTTTCAACCGGCGGCACCGCGAAAGCCATCGCAGAGGCGGGGTTGGCCGTTCGCGAAGTGTCAGACCTGACCGGGTTTCCTGAGATGCTGGACGGCCGGGTCAAAACTCTTCATCCCAATGTTCACGGCGGCTTGTTGGGCGTACGGGGCAATGCTGAACATGAAGCGACTATGGCCGAGCATCATATTTCTGCCATCGATCTGATTGTCGTTAATTTGTACCCCTTTGAAAAAACAGTCGCCGCGGGCTCCGATTTTGCGACCTGTATCGAAAACATCGACATCGGCGGGCCCGCTATGATTCGCTCGGCTGCAAAAAACCATGCCGGGGTTGCCGTTGTGGTGGACCCCCAAGATTATGCTCAAGTCAAAGCAGATATGATTGCGAACGACGGTGCGGTGTCTGAAGATTTGCGCACGATTCTTGCCGCCCGTGCGTTCTCAAGAACGGCGGCCTATGACAGCGCCATCTCAACCTGGTTTGCTGATCAACTGGGTGAAACGTTCCCCCGGTGGCTGTCGACCACGGGCACAAAGAAGCAGGATTTGCGCTACGGTGAAAATCCACACCAAGAAGCCGCGCTTTACTTAACGGGCGATTCACGGCCCGGCGTTGCCACAGCGCAGCAGGTTCAGGGCAAAGAGCTGAGTTATAACAACATCAATGATACGGACGCGGCCTTTGAATTGGTGGCTGAATTTGAGCAACCAGCCGTTGCGATCATCAAGCATGCCAATCCGTGTGGGGTCGCGGTTGCCGGTGATTGTCTGTCAGCCTATGCCAAAGCACTGGCCTGCGACCCTGTGTCCGCATTCGGCGGGATTGTCGCGCTCAACCGTCCTCTTGACGAAGCGCTGGCGCTGAAGATCACCGAGCTGTTTACGGAAGTTGTGATTGCACCAGAGGCTGACGATGCGGCCAAAAAAGTGTTTTCAAAGAAAAAGAATTTACGCCTTCTGTTGACCGGCAGCATGCCGGATGTGTCTGCACCTGCCCGGATGATCAAGCCCGTCGCCGGCGGTTTATTGGCCCAAACCAAAGACACAGGCCATATCCGCTCAGGTGATCTCAAGGTCGTGACAGCAATCAAGCCGTCAGAACATCAGATTGATGACATGCTGTTCGCGTTCACCATCGCGAAACACGTTAAATCCAACACCATTGTCTATGCCAAAAACGGTGCGACAGTGGGTATTGGTGCCGGGCAGATGAGCCGCGTTGACTCCGCGCGTATCGCTGCGGCCAAGGCGCGTGATGCTGCCGCTGAAGCGGGTTTAGATACACCAGCAACCGTTGGTTCTGTTGTGGCGTCTGATGCGTTCTTCCCGTTCACTGATGGTTTGCTCGCAGCCGTTGAGGCGGGGGCAACGGCTGTCATTCAGCCTGGTGGGTCTATTCGCGATGATGAGGTTATTGCCGCTGCGGATGAAAAAGGTCTGGCGATGGTCTTTACGGGCATGCGCCACTTTCGGCACTAAGACATTGCTTCGACCGCTTATTTGGGCTCTTTGACGGTCTGTAAAAGCATCAAGCCAACAATTAGAAACACCAAAATAGTCGCCATGCCGATGCGTTGACTCCCGGCCAGTGCTGTTACGCCCCCCACGGCAAAAGGTCCGACAAAGCTGGTGACTTTTCCAGAGACGGCATACAAGCCAAACATCTCACCCCGCATTGCAGGAGGAGCGAGCCGCGCCATGAAGGTTCTGCTTGCGGCTTGCACGGGTCCAAAGAACGTACTCATGATAAGTGCAGCAATCCAAAACTGCGGCACGGTTTGAGCGATGAGAACGCTGATGGCCGATATAGTAAGGGCGGATAAACTGATCGTCAGAGTCAGCTTGGATCCATAACGATCATCAACCCAGCCAAACACAGCTGCTCCTAAACCGGCTGTTACATTGAGGGCGATGCCGAAAATAATAATGTCTTCGAGCGTCATACCAAAGGTGCCAGCCGCGTAAATACCGCCGAACGCAAACATGGTGTTGACGCCGTCAATGTAAACCATACGTGCAATGAGAAAGCGGAAACTGTTAGCGTTTTGTTTTACATTACGCAGCGTCGCGATCAGGGTTGATAACCCCTGTTTCATAGCCGCTGTAAGTGGGACCTGCGTGCTAGGCGTGTCGGGCGTAAAAGCAAACAACGGCCACGTAAACAACGCGATCCAAACAGCGGTTAGTAAGAGCGTTGCGCGAACATGCTCAGCGTCGTTTGTATCCAGGTTAAACGGGGCCGGATCCGCCTGAACAAATCCAACTAAGGCCAAAATCAGGCATATCAATCCACCCGCGTAGCCAAGGCCCCACGCCAGCCCTGAAACGCGACCCAAGCGATCGGGTGTTGTCAGGTTTGGAAGCATGGTGTTGTAGAAAACCAGACCAACTTCAAAGCCGACCGTGCCAAATACCACCAGGGTCAGGGCCAGGGGAATGGAGTCTGTTCCCGGCTTGGCAAACCACAGCGTGGCTGTGGCCACCACGCACATCAGTGTAAAAAAAGCCAGCCAGGGCTTTCTGCGACCCGTATGATCGGCAATCGCGCCGGAGATCGGGCTCGTGAGCGCAATAATCACGCCAGCAATTCCGGTGGCTAATCCCCAAAGGGACGTGCCGGTTGTTGGGTCTGGCGCAATGGCTTGGGTAAAATAAGCTGAAAAGACAAAGGTGGAAACGACGGTTGTGAAGCCTGAGTTTCCAAAATCAAAAAAGGCCCAGGCCCACAACCCTTTCTGAGATGTCTTGGGGGCATGAGGAGTAATGGCTGTCATAACAAACCGGCGTGCTGCCGGATTTGATTGGCCAAGTGCAAGGCTTGCGCCCCCTCTGCGCCCGAGGCGATTGGGCTGTCTTGATTTTGAGTGAGTTGGGCAAACGCCCGCAGTTGCGCCCGCAAGGCATCACGATCATCCACTTTAATTTCTGTTTTCGTGCTGCTTTGAATTTCAACAACCGTCTTCGCCGCAAAGTCGATCCGATATTGCGTCGTGCCAACGCCTATTTGTAAATCTCTATGCTGTGTTTTTGCCGCCCGGCTGACTTGGAACTGCGCGGTCGATTGATCATCAAATGTAAGATGCGTCGTAATATCTTCTGTCGTCGCGCCCGGTGCAACGCTGATAGAGGCAACGTCTGACTCTAAAAACAACGTCATGAGGTCCAGATCGTGAATCATCAGATCAAGAACAGCATCCACATCGTAATTTCGCGGTGATGGTAAATTAAGTCTGCGCGCACTGAAGCTGGAAACAGCATGCCCGTCTTTTATGTTATCACGCAGAGCACTGCGCAGCGTTATGATCGTCGGATTAAACCGCTCGATATGGCCGATTGCCAGCGCAGCGCCGCCAGCGCCAGCAGCCTTAATAATGGCCTGTGCTTCATCATCATCAACAGCAATGGGTTTTTCAATCAGGCAGGCGATACCAGCTTCCAGCAATGGGACTGCGACTGCGCGATGGTGTCGCGTTGATACAGCGATAACGGCCATATCAATCTGTCCAACCAAATCGTTTATGTTGCTGATGGCTTTGCAGGTGAAGTCTTGCGCGACCTGTTTTGCAACATCGGTCTGTTGATCACTCACAGCGACCAGCTCAACCACCTCGACGTCGGCACAGGCTCTGACATGATGCATCCCCATGCGCCCTAAGCCGATGACGGCGACCCGAGGCGTGGTGTCCGTACTCATAATACTCAGGCGCTTAGCTGTTTAAAGCTGTGCGGATGGCAGCAATCACCCGGTCTTGAGCCTCTGGCGTCAAGTAAGGGTGCATCGGCAGGCTAACGACCTGGGTCGCAATTTTTTCCGTAACGGGCAGCCCGTTTCCGGAAACTGGAAAGCCAGCATAAGGGTTGTGGGTATGCAGGGGGTGTCTATAAAACACCGCCGTAGGAATGTTGTCGGCAGACAAGCGTTCCACGATCAAATCACGCTGATCTGACACAATTGTATACTGCGCCCAGACGGACGTTGCGCCATCAATCACCTGGGGTGTCTGGACCACATCGTTCAGACCGTCATGATATCTCTTTGCAACCGCGTTGCGCTTTTCGCATTCGTCGTCAAAAATTTTCAGCTTCTGCAACAAGACGGCAGCCTGAATGGAATCAAAGCGCGCTGTGAGTCCTAAAGACTCTGCTTTTACACTGCGACCGCCATTGCCATGAACCCGCATATTTTTCATGCGCTCATAGAGGACTGTGTCGTCCGTCAGGACAGCGCCACCGTCACCATAGCATCCCAGGGGTTTGGAGGGGTAAAAGCTGGTGCCGGTCACGCGCCCGAGGGACCCAACCGGAGAACCCTTGTAAGATGCCCCAAAACTTTGCGCGCCGTCATCAAGAATCCAAAGGCCGTTATGTTCGGCAAAGGCGCGTATGGGGTCAAAATCAGCCGGCTGACCAAAAAGGTCGACGGTCATAATGGCACGCACTGTTATGTTTGCACGCGCGGCGGCCTGTAAGGCGGCCTCAAGGTTATCGGGATCCATGTTGAACGTGTGCGGATCAATATCCACGAACACGGGTGTTGCACGGCGCAAGGCGATAACTTCAGCAGACGATGTAAATGTAAAAGAGGGCACCAAAACGCCATCGCCGGGGCCGATGTCCGCCGCCATGAGGGGCAGAATCAACGCGTCCGTGCCGCTGGCGCAGGACAGGCAATGTTTGACGCCTGCGCGCTTGGCCATCTGATCTTCGACCTCTGCGACCTCCGGACCCATAATAAAGGCGCCGTGCTCTAAAACACGGGCGATCGCGTCATCAATGTCCTGGGAAATGCGTGCCCGTTGGGCTTGAAGATCGATAAACGACAAGGGCGGGGACGTTGTATCGCGCATAAATCATACCTATCGGCGGGCAGAGTTGGCCACTATACCTCAATGCGGGAACTATGCGGCCAAAAGAAGGCGCAACCTACAACTTCGGCCTGACTCTTGTAAACGTGGAGTTCATGATCAAGTTTGGGCGCACCACGCTCAATTGGCATGCACTGGACAATCTTGCATCAGGACCGTTTACTGCGGAGCAGTATGAGTAAACCAGAGACATCAAGCCAAACGGGCCCGTTGCTGCGCCGACTGGTCAAAGAGGCCGTCGCGCCCTATGCCTCAAGGTTGGCCATGGCCGCCGTGTTTATGGTCCTGGTCGCGGCCATGACAGCGGCGCTGGCGTGGCTGATGGACCCTGTCGTCAATCGCGTGTTCGTCGAACGGCGCAGTGATTTATTATGGTCTGTTGGCGGGGCCGTTTTTGCGGTGTTTGCCATCAAAGGCGCTGCCACATATGCCCAAACGGTTCTGATGACGGGCGTCGGGCAGTCTGTGCTGATGGACATGCAGAACCGCCTGTTCCGGCACCTCATGACTCAAGACCTGGCGTTTTACCAAAGACACTCTACGGGCAGTCTGATTTCACGCTTCACCACCGATATCGGGATGATGCGTCAAGCCGTATCCACGGCGCTTACGGGTCTTGGGAAAGACAGTCTCTCGGTTATTTTTTTAGTGGCGGTGATGTTCTATCAAGACTGGTTGTTGGCCACGATTGCCTTTGTCGTATTTCCCGCAACCGTCATCCCGATTACGCGGCTGGGGCGGCGCTTGCGCCACGTCACCGCCGATACCCAGGTTCAAACCGGTGGCCTGATGACCGTCTTACAGCAAACGTTTTCCGGCATGAGGCTGGTCAAGTCCTACCAATTGGAAGATTACGAGATCAAACAAGCCGCGGGTATGACCCGGTCCGTGCGCGACTTGGTCATGGGGGCTGAGCGGATCAAGGCCATCTCTAGTCCGCTGATGGAAACCGTTGGTGGTGTAGCGGTCACCATCGTCATTGTGTATGGCGGCTGGCGGGTCATCCAAGACACCACCACGCCGGGGGCCTTCTTTTCCTTTATCACGGCGTTGTTGATGGCCTACCGGCCAATGAAGGCCCTGGCAAATCTCAACTCTCAAATTCAAGAGGGCTTGGCCGGGGCAGAGCGTCTGTTCGCGCTACTTGATGAACACTCAGACCTCAAAGAACAGGCGCACGCAAAACCGCTGCAAATTAACGGGGGCGGCATTCGCTTCAATAAAGTTTCGTTTTCCTATGAGGATCAAACGCAAGTTTTGCGTGAGCTTTCGCTAGAGGCTTTGCCGGGCAAGACGACGGCGTTGGTTGGTCCGTCTGGCTCTGGCAAAACAACAATCCTCAATTTGATTCCACGGTTTTTTGATCCAGTCTCCGGGGCCGTTGAAATTGATTCCCAAGACATCAAAGGAGCGACGCTTACCTCCGTCCGTGCGTCCATTGCCCTGGTCACGCAAGACGTGCTTCTGTTTGATGACACCGTGGCAAACAATATTCGCTTTGGAAAACCCGATGCGACGCATGAAGAAATTGTGGCTGCGGCAAAAGCAGCGGACGCCGATGTGTTTATCTCCGCCATGAAAAACGGCTATGAGACGCTGGTGGGTGAACGGGGTGAGTCCCTGTCAGGGGGGCAGCGTCAACGCATTGCCATCGCCCGGGCGATTCTTAAAAATGCACCGATCTTATTGTTGGACGAGGCCACCAGTGCCCTCGACGCAGAGACTGAAACGCAAGTGCAGGCGGCCATGGACGCGCTCCGCAAAGATCGCACGACAGTGGTGATTGCGCACCGGTTGGCAACGGTCCAACATGCGGACTGCATTCATGTAGTGGTCAATGGCCAGGTTGTTGAAAGCGGTCGTCACGATGACCTGATCGCTCAAGATGGCGCTTATGCGCGTTTGTATCGTTTACAATTTGCGGCGTCAGATGCCGTCGATACAGCCGCAGCTTAGCGGCGCTCTAAAATTAGTTTTTCGAATAGATCTGATATTTCATCAATTGCTGACGTGTCGTTAAATAATAGTGCCGAGCGGCTGGCAATTTTATCGCGCACAGCCGTGCGAAAAGGCCGGTCATGCACAAGGCGATAGGCGGTCTCGATGTAACCGTGTGCACTATCGACCACACAGTCCAGAATATCCATTTTTTTGTAAAAGGCGAGGGTGTGTCGTCCCCTCATAAAGCGCCCCGGCCAATGCACGACAGGTGTGCCGGTTGCGAAGCTTTCAAGGCTGGTTTTACCACCGGCCCAATGGGGAATATCCAATAAGACGTCTACACAGCGCAGCAGGGCGATAAAGTCTTTGCTGGGAACGCGCTTTAACATTCTAACCCGCTCCATATTGTCGCCGGCTTTTTGCGCCAGGCGAGACAGGAACAGCTCATCTGCATGGTCGGTCAGCGATATAAAATAGAGTCTGGCTGTCGCATCCTTCTCGAGTAGTCCTGCGGCAATATCGTCGAAATCCGGGTGAATTTTATACAAGCTTTGCGCGCACAGATAAGCAGGTGCATCTGCGATCATTCCAAAGCGGCTTTTGTCCTGCGCCACTTCTGGAAGGGCGGGCGCTTTCACACAGACCGACAAACCATCAAGCGGTATCAACTGCTCGGTATAGTGTTCTTGAGCGTCCTGTGGCTCCATATCTGCAACAGACAGAAAGAAATCCATGTTTGGAATGCCCGTCGTCACCGGGTGTCCCCACCCCATAACCTGCACCGGCGCAGACCGGGCGAAGGCCAAAAAGTACACCAGGTCTTCCATGCCGACTTCCGGGAAGTAAATGAGATCGGCGGCAACCTGAGCAATTTTCTCTCTGGCTTGGATCAGGTTATCTGGCAGATCAATGACCTCATCCGCAGCACGCGCCAGAACAGGGGCCAAGGGGTCCTCAATGGGCAAAACCGGGCAGCGCAACAACACAACCTCAAACCGGTCGCGATCCAGGTGCTCGATTAAACCCCGGCACAAATAGCCCACCGTATGGTTGCGGAGAAAACTGGAGAGAATTCCAATTCTATATTTCGAGTGTGCGGGCCTCTTTCCAATATGAGGGGCCGCGCTTGCCAGGTCCGGACAACAACTCAGATAAAACGCCGCAATGCGCTGCTGAATTTCTTTATCATCTTCGCCCTGATAAGTCAGATAGAAATTGGTAAATCCGCCAGCGCTGTAGGGGTCTTTCACGGCTGTTCGTGCTAGCTCGTTTAAAGCGGACAGTATGGCCTGGCGGCTTTTTTGAATTTCTGTGACGCTTTGGCTGATCACGGGAAGGGCCAGCACGCTTTTTAACTGGGTCAGCGCCCTGAACTCAGGATCAACATCCAGTTCTACAACGCGCGCGTATAGGGCTCTTGCTTGTTCTGTACGCCCAAGTTTTTCTTCGGTTTCTGCGAGATAGTAAAGCGCCTCCGGGTGGTTTGGCATTTCCTCAAGCACGCGGCTTAGCTCTGTATGGGCAGCCTCAAGCTTGCGGATCGACAGGTACGCTTGGCCGAGCAGAAGCCGTGCCACGCTGTTTTCTGAATTTGCAGCCACGGCCAATTCTGCTGCGGTAATTGCGAGGCGCGGTTGCCCGAGCGCCAGCCGCGCGTGCGCCAAATGCTGCAGAATTTTACTGTCGGTGGGGCGCAGGTCGGCCGCTTTGGTGAGCCACCCTTCTGCCTGAAGATAAAAGCCGTGATCTAGCAGCAGCCGGCCACAATTTAACGCCGCCGCCGCATGTGACGGGTTCATTTGAAAAACCTGCTGAAAGGCATTCACGGCCTCTTCAACGTGGCCCATGCGGGCAAGGGCCGCCCCAAGTGTATTGAGAATCTCAGGGGTGTTTGGTTTTAAAGCGTTGGCTTTGGTGAGTACGCGGACAGCCGCTTCTTCTTGATCCTGGAGATAGTAGACGCTCCCAATTTTATAAAGCGCTTCCGCCGACTCTGGTTGAATCAACACTGCATTCTCAAACTGCAGCTTGGCTTCGGCAACCCGTCCTTGTGCCAGAAGGTCATCACCAGCCATCATACACCGGACATACAGTCTTAATGTATCTTGGTCTGCTTTAGCATCAGAGGTGTCAGGTGGCTGTGTCATTCCAGCAGCGTGTTTCGATTACGATCAATACGCACCTTAATGATATTTCGTTGCCGTGGTGCAGGAACTGTATAGGTTAAGGCCATGACGAATGCCACACCCACAATAGAAGACCGTTTCCAAGACGCCGTCTCTGCGTACGAACGTGGAGACTTGTCTATGGCATCCGCTTTGGGCGACTCCCTGATCACCGATGCACCAGATTTTGCCGATGCAAAAAACCTGATGTCGGCCATTGCACAGGATCTGGGCCAACTTGCGGAGGCTGAAACGTATGCGCGATCTGCCCTCATAATCGAGCCTACCAATCCTGTTTACCATAATACCTTAGGCAATACGCTGCGGCGCTTAGGCCGCACCGATGATGCGATCAGGGCATTTGAGTTGGCGCGACGTGGGATGCCCGATCAACCGGATATTTTATTTAATCTGGGCAATGCGCTGCGTGATGCTGGTCGGTTTGACGAAGCAGTCAATGCGTTCCGGGCCAGCCTCTTGATCAAACCTGGTGTTGTGGCGGCTTACAACAATCTGGCGATTACCTTGAAGTCGATGGGCGATCCGGAAGGCGCGGCCACCGTTCTCATCGAAGGCTTGGCTTATGCCCCGAAGTCACCGGAACTCCGCTTTAATCTCGGCAATGCCCTCCAGGCCGCCGGTCGTGCGGATGCCGCAGAATCTTCTTACAGGCGCGCTGTGGATCTTCGCCCAGAGCATGCTGAAGCATGGGTGAATCTTGGTGTTGTTCTGGCGGCGCAAGGCAAAAAATCTGAGGCGGACGCCGCCTTCAAACATGCCATAGCGCTCGATAAGGATTTATCGCAAGCTTATGTTGGCTTGGCCGACTTGGCCGACGACGGCAGCCTTGATGCGGTGGCGCATCGCAGGCAGGTGCTGGATATGCGTCCGGACCTGGCGGCTATTCGATCGAGCCTGCTGATGTGCCTTCACTACTCTGCAAAAAGCACCCCCGAGGATTTGACGCGCGAACACCTCACTTTCGGCCAACGGCACAATAATCCGCAGGCTCAGTTTGTCCGTGAGGACTATGATACCACACCCACCCGGCAACTGAGGCTTGGCGTCGTTTCCGGTGACTTTCGCTTTCATGCGATGCTGTTTTTTGCCTTACCCGTCTTGGCCGCACGCGATCAAAAGGATTGGATGTTATATTGTTATTCAAATACGGCCTTGCCTGATTCCCATACCCAACGTTTTAGGCAAGCGGCGGACCACTGGCGCGATATTAGAGGCATTTCTGACCAAGCCCTGAGTGCGCTCATTGTGAAAGATGAGATTGACGTGTTGATCGATCTGTCTGGCCACGCGCCGCACAATCGACTGCGCGCCTTTGCCGAAAAACCAGCGCCGCTGCAAGTTGCGTGGGGAGATTACGTTGACACCCGGGGTTTGGAAGCGATCGACATTCTGATCGGCGATCCGGTGCACACGCCCCTATCTGAACAAGACCGATACGTCGAAAAAGTGGTTCAACTTCCCATAGACTATATTTGTTATCAGCCCCCGTCTTATCTTCCGCCATCGCCGATCGCGCCCGTTGATAAAAGTGGCTGTGTAACGTTTGGGACGTTCAGTGAACTGACAAAAATTCAACCTGAAACGATGGCGTTGTGGGCTACTGTTTTAAAAGCTGTTCCGGAGTCCCGCTTTTTGGCGAATGGCTATCTCCTGGCTGACGAAGGCCGCCAAGGCCAGCTCTATAGTGCTTTTATCGAGAACGGTATCAGCACGGATCGGATTCTGATTGGGACAGGCGGCGAGCACGCAGACTTTCTGGATCAGTATTCTCAGGTCGATATCATTCTCGATACGTGGCCCTACTCGGGCGGGTTAACCACCTGCGAGGCGTTATGCATGGGTGTGCCTGTTGTGACGCTAAAGGGAGACCGGTTTTGTGGGCGGCATGCCACGGCCCATCTTGGCGCAGCCGGGTTTCCGCAATGGGTGGCTGAATCTGAGGAGGGTTTTCTCCGCATCGCCGCAGACCTTGCCGCGAAGCCAGAACAGCTGACGACCCTGCGGCGGCAGATCAGGCAAAAAACCTTGGCATCGCCGCTGTGTGACGTGCCGCAGTTTTCGGCTGCATTTTACGCTCTGCTCCGCGCCCAGTGGCAAGCCAAAATAACGTCAGGTTAGTTTGTCTGGGTTAAATTCTTTGCCCGCATCAGACGCTTGAGACAAGCGCCGCCAGCTGTCGGTTGGTGACGGTCAACATCGCCAGACTGATCTCTTCTGAATTTCGCAATTCCTCATTGAGCTGGTCAAAGCGTTCAACGCCGGTGTGATTATTTTCAATCCAGTCGGCCAGGATTTGGTCCCCACTCTTTCCTTTTTTGGCCTTTCCGCCTTTGGATGTGCTGCTCAACACTTGCTTGGTAATGGCAGACTGCAACGCAAAAATTTCTTCAATGGCAGCGGATACAGCCAGCTTTTGCCAGTGCGTTCCGGAGGACATCGCCCGCGCGCGCGCTCTTAAAACACCAAGACCAAAGCGATTGCCAACACAAAAATAAGTCTCTGCCGTGTCCGCGATCGATTTCTGGGTAGCTTCTGAAATATGCGCCACATCATTGGCCGCAGCTAACCGGTAGAGTGAGGCCACTCTTTGGGCAAGAGCCTTCGGCACGCCATTATCAGAATGAGTCGACGCGACACCGTCTATGTAACTTTTTACTTCCGGCGAGACAACGTTTGCGAAGATGCGTTTGAACTCCGCCACTTGCGGGCCAAGCGATTTCAGGACCGAGGCCACGTCAATGGGCGATGGTTTATTACGCAAGAGCCACAGCACGCTCCGTTCAATCATGCTGTAGACATCTTCCAGCATATGGGTTTGTGTTAGGGCGGAAACTTTATTGTCTAAAGCTTCAATGTCATTCCAGACAGAACGCAAATCATAAGCCAGGCGCGTAACCAGGTAGGCCCTGACCACGTCAACCGGTCCAACACCGGTGCGTTCCATCATCTGAGTCATAAATGAAGCGCCGACCCGGTTGATAAAGCTGTTGGTCGCTACTGTTGCAATGATTTCTCGACGCAGTTTGTGGTTTAAAATCGCATCGGGATATTTCTTTTGTATGGGTTTGGGGAAGTATGAAATCAGATCATCTTCCATCATCGGATCATCGGGCAGACCGCTTTGAACGACTTTGTTGTACAGCCACATTTTGCTGTAAGGCACCAAAACCGAAATTTCCGGACGGGTGAGTCCCTGGCCTCGCGCACTCCGTTCAACAATCGTTTCATCATCCGGTAAAAACTCTAAGGCCCGGTCTAACAAGCCATCCCGTTCCATAATTTTCATCGCGCGCTGTTGGGCATCCAACACACTGGCCCCGCGCGCTTCAATAAAGCTGATGGTTTGGGTTTGTTGATAATTATCTCGCAGTACCAGTTCAGATACTTCTTCTGTCATCTTTTCCAGAAGCTGGTTACGGGCCTTTAAAGTCAGCTTGTTGTTTTGAACCAAGCCATTCAGAAGAATTTTGATATTCACTTCATGATCAGAACAGTCGACACCGGCAGAGTTGTCTATGGCATCTGTATTGAGCTTGGTTCCGTTTAACCCGCAGGCGATGCGCCCGCGTTGTGTAACACCCAGGTTTGCGCCTTCCCCGATAACCCTGACGCGCACATCGTCTGCGTTGATGCGAATGGCGTCATTGGCGCGGTCTGAAGCATCAGCATGGCTTTCATCGTCTGCTTTAATGTAGGTCCCAATCCCACCAAACCACATCAGATCGGCTTCCGCTGTTAGGATTGCGGTCATCAACTCGTTTGGTGTGACCTGAGCTTTCTCTAGCCCCAAGGCTTTGCGAATTTCAGGCGACATTTTAAGGGACTTGGCGCTACGCTCGAAAACCCCACCGCCTTTAGATATCAGTTTGGTGTTGTAGTCCGTCCAAGAGGACCGTCCCAGTTTGAACAGCCGGTTGCGTTCTTTCCAGCTGCTGGCGGCATCCGGGTCGGGATCAATAAAGATATGCATATGATTAAACGCAGCCAGCAGGCGAATATGCTTTGACAGCAGCATGCCATTGCCAAACACGTCACCCGACATGTCACCAACGCCAACAACGGTAAAGTTTTCCTTCTGGGTGTTTAACCCCAGCTCACGGAAATGCCGTTTGACCGACTCCCATGCCCCTTTGGCGGTTATGCCCATGGCCTTGTGGTCATACCCATAAGTGCCGCCGGAGGCATAGGCGTCGCCCAGCCAGTGGCCGTACTCGTCTTCTGAAACCGCATTGGCAATATCGGAAAAGGTCGCCGTCCCTTTGTCGGCGGCCACCACCAAGTAGGGGTCGTCACCATCGCGGCGCACCACCTTCTTAGGGGGGACGATTTTATCGTTGATCACGTTATCGGTGATATCGAGCAAGCCGCGTTGCATGATTTGGTAACAGGCAATGCCCTCTGCTTGAAACGCGTCCCGGCCGCCTGTTTTTGGCGGGTTCTTAACAATAAACCCTCCTTTGGACCCGGTTGGCACAATCACGGCATTCTTCACCATCTGCGCTTTCACCAACCCAAGAATTTCAGACCTGAAATCTTCGGGGCGATCCGACCACCTTAAGCCGCCGCGGGCGACGGCGCCGCCGCGCAGGTGCACCGCTTCGACTCTGGGGGAATACACAAAAATTTCTTTCCACGGGCGTGGTTGCGGTAAGTCATCAATAATCCGGCTGTTCAGCTTAAGTGACAGATAATCTTTTGCGACGCCGTCCGTGCTGGTCTGAAAAAAGTTTGTGCGCAGCGTTGCCTCAATCAGCATCAGGTAGCGGCGCAGAATTCTGTCTTCGTCTGCGGATACAATCTCATCCAAGGCACTGATAATCTGCGCGCGCACTTTGTCTGCTTTAGATTTGCCTTTGCCGGTGCTTGATTTTTTAGATGGGCTTGACTTTTTAGAAGGCTCCCGGTGCGTTAAGGACGGATCAAACAACGCCATAAACAAGTCTATCAGAAGTCGTGCGACGGCTGGGTGAGACGTAAAGGCACTTTCCATATAGGCTTGAGAGAACGGGAAGGCCGCTTGCCGCAGAAATTTTGCATACGCCCGTAAAATCACCACGTCCCGCCAGGCCAGACCCGCCAATGGAACCAACCTGTTAAAGCCGTCGCTTTCCATGTCGCCAGACCAGACACGCGAGAAAGCCTCGTGCACACCATCCCGGACTTCCTCTGGTTTAATGACATGACCGTTTGAGACTTTTAGCGAGAAGTCATGAATCCAAAGCGGACCGCCACCAGTCGTGCTGCCACGGGGGGTCACTTGAAAAGGTACCTCGCCGACAACCGTAAAGCCCATATTTTCGATCACCGGCAACACGTCTGATAAAATCAGCGGCTCGCTCTTTGCATAGACTTTAAGGTGCAACTGTGGCTCGTGTTTTTCATCATGTTGGTCATGCAAGTGCAGCGCGACTTTTTGATCACGCAGCACGTCTTCAATTTTACGGATGTCAAAGACAGTCTCTTCAAACGAATAGGTTTCGCGATAGGCCACAGGAAAAGCATGTGCATATCTATCGTGCAGCTTTTTCGCTTCGGCCTTACCATGTGCGTTCGCTAACGCCGTCTCAAGATCATCTTGCCAGGCGCGCGCTGCGGCAGAAATTTCTGCTTCCAAAGCCTTAACATCGACCAGCGGCATTTTGCCCGGTGCTGTGGCGATAATGTAGTGAATGCGGGCCAGGGCAGAATCGGTGACCTGGGTATAGAATGACGAGACCCGGCCGGCGAAAGCTTCAGTCAGTAGATCTGCGATGGTTAATCTAAGTTGGGTATCAAACCGGTCTCTTGGCACATACACAAGGCAAGACACAAAACGCTCAAAGTTATCACGGCGCACAAATAACGCCGTTCTACTGCGTTCTTGTAAATGCAGCAGACCAAGCGCAACATCAATCAGGTGCTCATCTGTGCTTTCAAAAAGTTCGTCACGCGGCAAATTCTCCATGATGTTCTGCAAGCGTTTGCCATCATGGCTGTGTTTGCGAAAACCGATATGGTCGCGAATACGGTCAATCTTCCGCCGCAGAACAGGCACAAAATTTGGACTGCTGGTGTAGACGTCGGCCGTAAACATACCGGCAAAAAATCTGAGACTGACAACTTTTCCTTGTTCGTTATAGCATTTTACGATCACCACATCGTAGTGAACCCGGCGATGCACAGTCGCCCGGTGATTGGCTTTGACAATCAACAGAGGCTGCGACTCATCTAGAAAATCTGCAAAAAGCGGTGGGACCGGCGCGCCGCTTCGCACGCCATCAAACATCACCAAGGACGGCTTTTTCAAAACCCCAAGGTTGTTCTCACGCTGCACATGCAAAATTCGGTTTTTACCTTTGGCTTCGATTGTAAATTCGCGATAGCCAAGAAAAGTGTAATGGTCGTCGTGCAACCAACGCAGAAAATCTTCAACTTCTTGAGCTTGGTTTGTGTCCAGTCCTGGGGACCCGCCATCAAAGTCTGCCGCAATGTGTGCAGCTTGCCGACGCATCTCGCGCCAGTCGTCAACGGCTAGGCGCACATCACGCAACACAGAGCGCATCGTGTCACCAATGCGTTCAATCGTCTCGTGATCTGTCTCTTTTGGAATTTGCACATGCATGACAGATTCAAAATGAACGCCCTTTTCCTTCCGCACGGCTTCGTCAAGGAAAGGTTCGTCTTCCGGATAAACGTCAATCAGTGTGCCGTCGGCGTCGCGTTTCACAGGAATCACGGGGTGGATGATAAACAAGGCGGGCTCGCCAAGGCGCTCCAGTTCTGCCGTCACCGAATCAACCAGGAACGGCATATCATCATTGATGATTTCAATGACCGTGCGTTCCGTTGGCCAAACCTCTTTTCGGCCCTTTTTGGTATCGGGGGTCAGCACCCGCAACAGGGGCTTGCCGACGGGCCTGTTTATTGAAAATTCAAACGCCGAGGCTGCCGCCGCATAAAGTGCGCCGGGTGAGGCATCCACCAAGTCAGCGGGGGGAGAATCTTCGTAAAACTGTTGAATAAAGTGCTTCAGCGGACCCCGCATGTTGGGGCGCTCATACTTAGAGGCTAAGGCAGCCGTTTTGCGCACCAGACTGGTTTTGGTTTCTTCGACTGATTTTGTCATGTCTGATATCCCCAAAATTGCGTCTGCATGACTCCGTTTACAAAGTCGTTACAAACCGAGCTATTAATCCTATCACGTTTATCAGATTTAGCACTGGACCGGCGATGGTTCTATGGCGTCGCCTGTTGCGCCCATTTGTTAAACGACAACAGCCGTGGTGCTCAAAAATACTCTATGTGAACCAAAACGTACGCCCTAAACCAACGCGCGAAAAGCACGCAGCGCGTATCTTAAGCGGCGTATGCCTTAGAGGGAGTGCTTCAGAAACTCGATCAAGTCAGCGCGCACGTCTGCATCCCGCACACCGTGTGCGACCATATCAATCCCCGATCCCATCATCGTGAGCGGGCTGGCGAGGTATGTATCCAGGGAGTCTGCGGTCCAGATAATTTTAGAGGTCTGCATGGTCTCTGAATAATTGAATTCCGGCAGAGTGCCCGCCCGGCGGCCAAAAACCCCGGCCAAAGACGGGCCTTCAATAACCTCACCGCGTTTTAAGCTATGACAGCTTTGGCAACTCATTCTGAATTCTCGTTTGCCGGCATCGATATCTGGCCGGGCCAGCGTCTGTTCGGCACACAGCATAAGGGTGAAAAATGTGGTGCATAGAACTGCGAGCTGCTTTGCCATCTTTGGGGTCCTCTTGGTGTGATCAGCGTTTAAGCCGCTTCGGCGCATGCGCCCGAAATAAAATTCAATCCAATTCAATATTAGCGAAAGACGCGCGGGGTTAGCTAGCCCTCCCTAAGTTGTGACGCATCTGCAGTCGTTTTCAACGGAATAGTCGCATGATCAACCCCCCCCTCTTTATTGTTGGCGGGATTGGCTTTCTGCGCCACCACCCTGAACGACCACCATCACTTAAGCGCAAAACATTGGCCTGGCATCTTGATTTTGGTCAATCCGTCATATGTTTTATCCGTCATATGTTTTAATGGAATAATTCTAATTCTAGCTACTGGCCTCATGCCGCAGGTGCATAGACGCTGTATTCGAGAGAGAGGCTCATCAGCTGCGGCCAAACCGGCTTATGGTGCAGGCGTTGCATTCCAGCGAGCGAGCTTGCGAAATGCGTGAGCGAGGTTGGGGCATGTGGGAGTGCACTTTCTAACGTGTGGTAATTTCAAAACGTTCCCTCTAGTTTGAAGTCATAACCAACATACATTCTGAAACGCAAAGGAGGAGCTATGTCGAACGAAGGGTATCATGAACCAGTCAATGAATTATCCGATGAAACAAGAGATATGCACCGCGCAATAATATCTTTGATGGAAGAGTTAGAGGCGGTGGATTGGTATAATCAACGCATGGACGCGTGCAAGGACGATGATCTTAAGGCCATTCTTGCTCATAACCGAGATGAAGAAAAAGAACACGCCGCCATGGTGCTGGAGTGGATTCGACGAAAAGATAAAACCTTCGATAAGGAACTCAAAGACTACCTTTTTACGGACAAACCACTCGCTCACAAGTGAACCATGAGCCTCATTTTCCGTGAGCTTTTCGAACCATCTTTGCAGGGTTAACAGGCACTGATATGAGAAAGTACGGATAACGCCCGCCCTGGGCGCTTTCCGGCCGCTCCCCCAGAGCGACCCAAAACACGCCTGCCGGATCGCATGCGCTCTAACTGACTAAAGTTATGAGAGAAAATGGAGCGGGCGAGGCGATTCGAACGCCCGACCCCAACCTTGGCAAGGTTGTGCTCTACCCCTGAGCTACGCCCGCTCGGCGTGCGGTCTCAATCATAGTGACCGCAGAAGGACGCGGACTATACTCAATTAGGTAGTGTTGGCAAGGGGTTGGTCGCCCAGGCCCTGCGATAATCTGGCCACTATCCCTTGCGTTGAAGCGCATTTGGTCGCATCTAAAGGGTAATCAAGGCCCATCGGGCTAAACAAGAAAGCCCAATCGGGCGAACCACGCGTGAAAAGGCGAAGAGGCTATATGCTAGTAGGAGACACATCTGGCGGGACCATGAGCCCCTCAGCAGCCCCAACCCCGGGCGATCTCGTCAAAGAAAGCAGCACCGAAACCTTCCAGGCTGACGTGCTTGAGGCGTCCAAGTCGGTTCCGGTCATTGTTGATTTCTGGGCGCCCTGGTGTGGTCCCTGCAAACAGCTTGGCCCGGCGCTTGAGAAACTGGTGATCAGTTATGGCGGCCAGGTCAAAATGGTTAAAATCAACGTGGATGAAAACCAGCCTCTGGCGGCTCAGTTTCGGGTGCAGTCTATTCCGGCTGTGTTTGCGTTTAAAAATGGTCAGCCTGTGGATGGTTTCATGGGCGTCCTGCCAGACAGTCAACTCAAAGCGTTTATTGATAAACTGACCGGCGG
This sequence comes from Rhodospirillaceae bacterium, assembly GCA_040221475.1. Taxonomy (GTDB): domain Bacteria; phylum Pseudomonadota; class Alphaproteobacteria; order Rhodospirillales; family Rhodospirillaceae; genus WLXB01. The sequence goes on from JAVKEJ010000058.1 coordinate 195,731, forward strand.
CCAAGGCTCGCCTATTGATGCGGCTTTGGAGCAGGCGGAAGCCCTGTTTGCGGACGAGCAGTTCGAGCAGGCGTTGGCCATTTACCAACAGATTCTGGGCCAGGACCAAGAGAACGTGATCGCCCTGGCTGGGGCGCTGCGCTGTTATATGGGTCTTGGTCAGGACGATATTGCCAAAGAGGTGTTGCAACAGTTTCCTGATGACCTGAAGACGAAACCAGAAATTGCGGCTGTTGTGACGGCGCTTGAACTCAAAGAAGCCACCGCCTCCGGCAACGATGCAGCTGAAGAGATCGCCGCGCTCGAGAAAAAAATAACAGACAAGCCAAAAGACATGCAGGCGCGGTTTGATCTCGCCATGGTGCGCTATGGGGCCAAAGATCACGCGGGCGCTGTTGCTGACTTGCTTGAAATCATTAAGCTTAATCGTCAGTGGGAAGAGGATGGTGCCAGAAAACAACTCCTGAAGTTTTTTGAAGCCCTTGGTCCAACCGACCCCGTGACCGTAGATGGCCGCCGTCAACTGTCTTCTTTGCTCTTTAACTAAGGGTTTATTGTGTTCAGCCCCGTTTCGACAAAACCTTCTGATCTGCCGAAAGAGCTTCCGGTTTTTCCGTTGTCTGGTGCGCTGCTGCTGCCCGCTGGCCGCCTGCCGCTGAATTTGTTTGAGCCGCGCTACCTCAATATGTCTCTCGATGCCCTGGCGACCGGTCGCATCATTGGCATGATTCAGCCGAACTACGATGCCATGGGCGGCGTGCCCCCCTCGGATGAAGACGATGATGACATCGGAGCGGATGTAGATCTTGAGTCAGGGGCACCCCTGGACCTGCAAGACGATCAAGCGCCTCCCTTATACAAAACCGGCTGCGCGGGGCGCATTGTTTACTTCGAAGAAACAGATGATGGCCGGCTGCTTATCGCGCTCAAGGGGCTCAGTCGCTTTCATGTGGTTGAGGAACTCGACAGCGTCAAAGGCTACCGCAGAGTCCGGGCCGACTACGGGGCGTTTCCCGATGACATGAAACCCCCGCAAGAGTTTGATCTTGATCGCGAATCGCTGCTGGACACCCTGCAACCCTATATTGATGCCCAGGGGATGCGGCTGAAAGTGGAAATTATTAAAGGGTTATCGGATCACACTTTGGTCTCGTCCCTGTGCATGATTTGTCCGTTCGATCCGCGCGAGAAGCAGGCGTTGCTGGAAAGTAAAACACCGCAAGACCGGGCGGATATGCTCCACGCCTTGCTGCAAATGGGTGTGTTTACCACTGGCACCTCCGACGGCCCGCGGCAGAATTAGAATCAATTTTCAATAGACGGGGGCTCCATGGCGACCGCAGACATAGACTCTAAATTGTTGGATATCCTGGTGTGCCCAGTAACAAAAGGCCCGCTCGAGTATGACCGTGAGGCCCAGGAACTGATCAGCAAGAAAGCCGGTCTTGCGTTTCCCGTGCGCGACGGTATTCCGATTATGCTGCCCGATGAGGCCCGGCGCATCGATGAGGACTGAGGTTGTCGCGGTGCCGTTGCCAACAACAGCGTGCTGTGCTGTGGCTCTATGACCGATGATGTAACCGATCTGCCCTGGCCGGAGGATCTGGCCTACGACTCGGCCTCAAAAACCCTCACCGTCACGTTTGAAAATGGCGAGACCTTCGCCCTCCCGGCGGAGTATCTGCGTGTGGAAAGCCCCTCGGCTGAGGTTCAGGCCCATGGGGGCGAGAAGGTGATTGTCGGCGGTCGCCGGCATGTCGGGATTATGAAAATAGAGCCCGTGGGCAACTATGCTGTGCGACTGGTTTTTGATGATCTGCACGACACCGGCATTTACTCCTGGCGCACACTTTACGAATTAGGTCAGCTGCATAAAGCGCGGTGGGCGACCTATCTTGAGGCGTTGTCCGCCAAGGGTTTGAAACGCGACCCTTAGTTTGTATTTTAAGCTTCTCTAAGATCACCCCGGCGCTTGTCCCCGCATCAGATTTGGCAAATCCCCCACCTGGCCCATGGCATGCCGCATCAGAGTCTGGCGCAGCGGCGGCAGCGCGTTGACCGTTGCCAACCCAATATCACGCAGTGTTTTCAGAGGTGGAATGTCGTTCGAGAACAGCCGGTTTAAAAGGTCTGTCGTGCCAGCCATCAATACATTATCGGCCCGCCGCCAGCGTTGATAACGCGCTAGGCCGGCCGTATGGGCCAAATCAAGGCCGTAGCGTTTGGCCTCCACCAGAATGTCTAACAAGGCCGCCACATCGCGAAGACCCAGGTTCAAACCTTGTCCCGCAATGGGATGAATGCCATGCGCGGCGTCTCCAACCAAAACCAGGCGTTCATCTGTGTAGCGTTCTGCAATCTGAAGTCCCAGCGGGTGATCAAAGCGCGGCCCCACCAAAGACAATTCACCGAGAAACCCACCGACGCGCTGATCAATTTCTTGCAGAAAAGCGGTGTCATTTAACGCCATGAAAGATCTGTAGGTCGAGGCTTTCTCCGTCCACACCAACGACGACTGATGGCCGCCTTTCAGGGGTAGAATGGCGAAGGGCCCAGACGGCAGAAACCGTTCATGGGCGATGCCGTCGTGGGGGCGTTCATGTTCAATCGTCGCCACAATGGCCTGTTGATTATAGCGCCATCCGGTCACGTTGATCCCGGCACTGCGCCGCGTGTGCGAATTCCTGCCGTCCGCCGCCACAATCAGCCGGGCGCACACCAACCGTCCATCGCACAGTTGAACCTCGGCGGTTGTCTCATCCCGCTTGAGACTGTCAATCTCAACCGGGGCCAGAACAGACAGCTTGTCCTGTTGGGCCATCAGCGCCAGCAGGCCTTTTCGTAAGGTCCGATTCTCGGCCATATGGCCCAGGGGCTGATCGCCAATTTCGGCGTGGTCATAGTGTAAAAACATCAACGACGCGCCGTCCGACACCCTAATGTCGCGGATCTCGCCGGTTTGATCGGCAATCAATGGCCATAATCCAAGGCCCTCCAGGGCAATGCGGCTGGCGTGGGCAATGGCCGAGGCGCGCCCATCGAAGGTTGGGGATACGGTTGCGGCGGCGTCAGAGCGGTCAATCAGCACGGTTGAGATGCCGTTGGCCGACAATCCACAGGCCAACGTGGCCCCGATCAGGCCCGCTCCTATTACAATAACGTCGGTTTCTATGCGGTCAGCCATGTGATGGATGTCGCCCATGATAGGGGTCAGGTCAACCGCAATCGGCGCTCATGTCTTCGAAGCGCTTTAATTTTGTGCGGTCATGTTCTATGGTCCCGCCGCTTTCAAGATTGGGCGACCTAAGTGATTTGCCCAACTTCGTATGCCGACGTAGCTCAGGGGTAGAGCAACTGATTCGTAATCAGTAGGTCCGCGGTTCAATTCCGCGCGTCGGCACCATTTCATCAAATAAAATCAATGATTTAAACTCTATTCGTCGATTCAGGTTAATGGTGCCCCAATAGTTTGGAAGCATTTTGGAAGCGCGTAATTAAAGTTAGAAACGGCTAAAGTTTTTTGGTTGCCTTGAACTTACTGGCGACTGATTTACGGGCTGCTTCGCTGCAACCAAAGCACGTGACTACATCAATACTTTAGTTACACGCTCGATTTCGTGAATACACGCCATGGCAGCGGGGGATCGTGTGCTGTTGCGTCGGTAACAAATTGCCATTGGGCGCTTCCATCTTTGCAGCTTAGCTGTAAGTGGAATGGCTTTTAGTGAACCGGACTTTACTTCCTTCTCAAAAAGGCGTTCTGGAAGAATTGCCAGATATTCTGTCGTCCCCAACATGGAGCGGATAAACGTAAATGAATCTGTTTCGATCTTGGCGACGGGGGGAGAAAGACCTTGTTCCGCGAAAGAGTCACTGACGGCTTGATCCAGTCCACCCGGCGTCCAGCCCACGAGCCACGGAAAGTCTAGGGTCTCTTTCAAGGCTACTTTTTTCTTAGCTGCTAACGGATGTTGTGCAGATGCGAGCAAACATAAACTTTCGTCATAAAGAAATTCGGTGTGGACCAAAGGATCTTTGATTGGGTTAGCAATGACACCGACAATAATGTCCAATTCGCCTCGGAGTAGCCGAGGCATGAGATTTATCGCCATCCCCTCAATCACAGTGATTTTTAAATTCTTCCGCTTTTCTTTTAAGCGAACGACAGCTTCTGGAATGATATGCACTCCTGGTGTTAAACCAGCTCCAATCCTTAAATGGCCGGACCGAACCCCAATAAAGTCATCCAAGTGGCGTTGAAATTGTCGTTCTTCCGCGTCGATGTTCTTCGCGTATTGAAGCAGCAGTTCGCCATGGCTCGTAAGGTCGCAATTTCGTGTGTCTCGGTCAAACAGCCGAACGCCCAACTCATTCTCTAAATTGGCAATGCTTTTACTCAAAGTCTGTTGTGTGAGCCCTAGAGTAGAGGCGGCTCTAGAAAAACTGCCCTCGTTGAAGACGCTGAGGAAATGGCGGACCTGACGGAATTCCATTCGTTATTTCACAACTTTTTTCTGTGATTTGATAGAGCTTTTTTGCTTCCTTAGACTTGGACGACAAGGTTTTTTAGATATTAGAGAAAAGGCTGGTGAGCGTGTCGTCTCAAAATGGTTTGGTAAGCCCCAGAAAGGCCAAAACCAAAGACGTGCCCCAAAATAGATAGACCACCCGCTTTGAACGGGAAAGCATATTTGTGAATACTGCTTCCACTTCTGGTGTCGACCCTTCTGTATTGAGGCGTTGAAAGCCCGTAACCAATTCGCCGACAAAAGAGCGTAACCACAGACCTAGAAAAATAAGTATGCCAAAAAGCATCACCTTGAGGGCTAGCCAGTTTGTGCCGAATCCAATGTCCATAGTTATTGAGGCTGCGCCAATCAGTATTAGTGTTGGCGCGACAATCCAGCGAATGCCGTTATCAATCTTGCGAAAGGTATTGCCATTCTCTGGTCCCTTATTCAGGTAGACAGTCCAGGAAAGCAAAAGCCAGACCAGAAAGAAAACCCAAACAACTATAAGCCAATTCCCGGTGACAGGGCTCATGCCAAGACCATCCGACAGCGTTAGTCCGACGGGAAACAAAAGAATAAGACAGGATCGCGGCACTAAATCAATGCGCAGCATAGCGGCCAGAAAACGACGACGTTCTTCAATGGATAAACCGGGTTTGCATATGAAGTGCGTTGTGACGTAGACGCCCCAATCAGGTCCGAGCCAATACACAAACAAGACTAAGTGAACGAATATGAGCAGCGTGTGAGATTCGAGTCCGAAAATGAGCATGAAATAACTTCCGCCGATTTCTAAGTGTGTTGGATTTGGCTCTATCGCAAAAGCACTGCCTGCTGACAAGTGTTAGGTTTTGCTTCGTTAAAGTCACATCGCCGTGGCTTTTGAATGTTTTTGTAGAGGCTTTCTCGTTGGTAAAAACCGACCAAGTACTTGATGGTTATAAATAATTTGGGGCGATAAGCTGCGTTCTTCGTTCTAGTCAAATTCTTAATGAAGTTCTCACGTCATAAATTTCACAACGACCAACTGTGAATATATAAAATTATTTGTTTCGATTCATCGAGTACACCCAGCAATTCTAGATGTTCTAACGAGAACATTGCGCTGGGAGGCAAAGTCATGAAAGCAACGAACAAGTCAACTGCTGACGTCAATCGCCGTTCGCTACTTCTGGGCACAGCTGCCGCTGCCGCTGGGACCGCTGTGGGGGCCGCCGTGGGAACCGCAGAGGCCGCGAGCCCTGGATCGGTGACGTGGGATACAGAATTCGATGTTGTTATCGCTGGCTTTGGTCTCGCTGGTTGCTCTGCTGCGATCGAAGCGCTTGACGCTAAGCCGGATGCAAAAATTCTAATTCTCGAAAAGGCACCAGAGGAACATGCGGGTGGCAACTCTCGGGCGTCCGGACAATCGCTTTGGAGACCCAAGCCCAACAAACAGGCGTTGATGCATTACCAGCGCAAAATGGGTGAGCCTAATCCCATTCCGGAAGATCTACTGGAGTTTTGGGCAGACCAGCTTTTGGAACTTGAACCCTGGATCAAAGACAGAGCGAAGGAAGCTCGCCAGGAATATGTTACCAGTGCTGGGACGAGGGAGATGCCTGAGTACGGCGCGGAAGAGGCGGTCCTTAGTGCTACGATTTTGCCCCGCCCTGGTGGCCTTTGGGAGGCATTCAAAAAGAACATCGACAAACGTCCGGTGACGGTTTGGTACGAAAGCCCGGCGGTCGAGTTGGTGCAAGATTGTGAGTCCGGTGAGGTTTTTGGTTTGATCGTTGAACAGGCTGGAAAACGCATTGCGGTGCGAGCCCGAGGCGGTGTGGTCATGGCCGTTGGCGGGTTTGAAAACAATATGGACATGCAGCGTAATTACTTTGGCCATGACGTGTACCCATTTGGGACGCCTTACAATACAGGCGACGGTATTCGCATGGTGCAAAAAGCGGGGGCTGACCTCTGGCACATGCGAGCACGGGTTCAGAGCGGCGGCATTTGGCCGGCCATTCAAGTGCCGGAGTTTGACACCGTGTTCATGCGAGATTTCCAGAGCCGGGAGCAAACTGAGTACCATAGTTGGATCGATGTCGCTGCGGACGACCGTCGATTCTATGATGAGACAAAGCGCTATTCGGCCACGCATCATAAAGAAAAGAGGCACGGTCACTATTTCGATACGGAGTTCTTTCAAGTCCAACCGGTCCACATGATTTTCGACGAAACTGTGTGCAAGAATTTTTGTTTGATGATGAAATGGATGACCTGGAACGCCGCTGTTCACCGGTACGATTGGAGCGAAGACAACAGTGCCGAGGTGGAAAAAGGTTGGGTCCTTAAAGCAGACACTTTGGCCGGATTGGCTTTCAAGATGGGCCGCAACGCGGATCAAATTATCCGCACGGTCGATGAATACAACGAAGCCTGTCGAGCCGGTAAGGATGAAGCATTTGGCCGCCATCCCGACACCTTAAGCCCAATCGAGAACGGACCATTCTACGCAGTTAAGATAGTCGGTGGTATTGTTTGCACGTCAGGTGGCGCGAAGCGGAACAAAGATTCTGAAGTGTTGGATTACGCCGGTAAAGCGATCCCCGGTCTTTATGAGGCTGGCAATTTAGGCTCGTTCATTTCGCATCTCTACCAGAATGGGGCCTACCTGACGGAAGCCATGATTACAGGGCGTACGGCAGGGAAAAACGCTGTTCTAAGATCCTAACGTAGACCCGGCTTCGGTTTCTTTAATTTAATCGGTCTTACTGAGCAACCGGTGAGCAATCAGGTTTTCTGTTGTCCAACGTGAACTTACTTCATAAGGGTACTGCATGTTAATTGAAGTTCTCCTCGTCTTTCATATCGGTGTCCTGGGGTACTGGCTCGGATCTGAGTTCGTCATCAACAGCGAATACCGCTACGTCTGCCGGGCGTCCGCCATGCCGTTCCCAGAGCGCAAAAAGCTGATGGAGCATGTCATGGATGTGGATCAGCATGTTCGCTACGCCCTCGTCCTTCAGGCGGCGCTCGGCACCGTGCTCGCTGCCCTGCTGGGATATATTCCAGGGGGTACAACGCTAGCTTGGGTTGCCGGCACGGTCGGTATTGTTTGGCTCGCCTTTGTTGAAATCATTCATCGCGTCAGGCATGGCGCTGGAGGACAAACATTGGCGCTGATAGATCGCTTCATTCGCTACGTGTTGCTCACGGTCCTCTTTGGGGTCGGCGTTGCCACAGCACTTGGAGCCATAAAATTGCAAGGGTGGCTGGCGTTGAAGCTGGTTTTATTTGGCTGTGTGATGGCCAGTGGCGTCGGTATCCGCATCTCAATTATCGAGTTCTTCCGCGTCTGGCGCGATATCGACACCAATGGTTCGACCGATGACAAAGAAAAAGAGATTCGGTGGATATACACCTGGGGCACTGGAATCCTCGTACTGCTCTGGGTGTTCATTGCAGCCATTGTGGTGTTGTCAGTGATGAAGCCGGGTTAGATGCGATTCGAGCAACGTAAACATGAAACCAAAAATAGGGTGTGGGGCGTACTGATGCAAATATCTCCGATGAACCCTGATACCAAATCTTATTAAGGAGACTGAGTATGCCAGAGCAATTTAAGTTACCCATATTAAACACATCTATTACTAAGAGGGCGTTTCTCGCTGGGTCGGCAGCTACTGTGGCGCTCAGTACGCAAGCATTTGGTGTGCGGGAAGCAGCCGCGCAAAACGCTGAATGGGATTTGATCATCGTTGGTGGTGGTACGGCAGGGATGCCAGCTGCGTTATTCGCAACAGAACGAGGTGCTCGCGTACTTATTGTCGATAGAGCGCCACAACTTGGCGGGACGATGGACCGTTCTACAGGTCAAGTCGCGGCAGCAGGAACTGTCTGGCAGAAGAAGCTTGGAATTAAGGATTCTCCTGACGCACACTATGACGACGTCATGCGAATTAACCGTAACACATCTGATCCTCTCCTAACGCGTTTACTGGTCGACAATGCTGCGGATACCCTGAATTGGTTTGCCGCACGAGGCTACACGGTTGGCGACACTCACCCTGTTATGGGAGGCGGGCACGAACCTTTCACAACCCGGCGGTATCAGTGGCACAAAGACGGCGCTCGGGCGTTCCAAAATATCATGGACCCGATGATCGAAGACGCGAAGGCCACTGGGCGCTTATCCGTATTACTGGATACGGGCGCGGTAGACCTCATCCAGGATGACACTAGTGCTGTCAGAGGCGTGGTCACAGAGAACGATAGCGGTGAACGGATGGATTACCGCAGTAAGCATGTGTTGCTGACCAGCGGCGGCTGCGCGTCCAATCCTCGCATGTTCGAAGACTTGCATGACGTGCCTCTATTCTGTGAAGTCGCTTATCCATACAGTCAAGGGCAGGGCATTACATTGGGTCTTGGTGCTGGCGGATATGTGCGCGGTGGCGATAAATATGCGACCTTGTTCGGTGCCGTAATGGACAGCGATCATTTCCCAGCCTTGCGTCTGGTAGGCGCTAGTCTTGCGCCGGAACGGCGCCAACCTTGGGAAGTCTATGTTAATGTTCATGGCAATCGTTTTATTCGGGAAGATGAGCCGAGCGTTGCACAACGGGAATATACGCTAGGACTGCAACCGGGTCGTCGTCACTGGGCCATCTTTGATAGGGAAATCTTAGAGTCTGCGCCGCCGTTTCTCCCACGCTGGTCGCGTGAAGAGTTAGACGACGCGTTTATTGATCATCCTATGTTTGCGAAAGCGGAAACGCTTGGCGAACTCGCCGTGAAAGCAGGCGTGAACCCATATAATCTCGAGCGGGAAATTGCGGACTATAACTACAATCTTTCGCATAGCAGAACAGACAAAATGGGCCGCGAGCATCGTCCCGTCACCATTGGAAAAGCGCCTTACTACGCTATTTGCCTGCAGGGGTGGAATGTCATGTCCTACGCTGGTCTTGGAGTAGATGGCGATCTTCGTGTTACCCGCGCGGATGGGGCGCCAATACCAAATCTATACGCAGCTGGTGAAGTGATTGGTGCTGCAGCGACTTCAGGTCATGCGTTGACTAATGGGATGGGAGTGACACCGGCGCTCACGTTTGGGCGGTTGTTGGGTCAGAAGATTATTCCGATTGGTGCGTAGCCCAGTGTTTCAACTCATGAAGAACTATAAACGAGAAGTTTAATGCCCGTACTTGAACCAGAAATTCTCGCTGTCATCGATGACTGGATTGCTGCTTACCAAGGCGAAGACCCAGAGAAGGTGGTTGATCTTTACACCGATGATGCCGTGGTTGCCGTTCAGGGGAGGCCGACGGTGAATGGTAAAGATGCCATAGGAGATCTGATTCGGCGGTCATTCGTTCGTTTGGATAGGAAAGTAACCGTTAAGTATGACCGGGCGGAGGTCAATGGGACGTGGGCATATGTTTATGGACGGTCATGGTTCACGTTGGCTCCAAAAGACGGCACCGAACCATCTTATTTGTTCGGGCGCTTCACGCTTTTACTACGGCAGTGTGAAGACCAAAAATGGAGAATCTTCATTGATATGGACCAGGAATCGGGAGACGTAGACCCCGACGACCTTCATTTTGGCGAAGCAGCCTAATTGAGCATGAACAGGGAGCGTTACTTATGAAACCGATGCGTCGCCGATACTGCGGAACCATAGTTGCCAAACATGACACCAAAGGCGAGCGTGGCATTGAGTATTTTTCTGCTTCTGTAGCACCCAACGGCCATCGCACTTTGCAGGCCACGTGTGAAATCTATGACCACGAAGTATCAAAAGATATAGTTTACACGGTGGACGACCAATGGCGTCCTGTTGATTGCTATACGCGCTTGCAAAAGAACGGTGCCTACTTAGGGGATGGGTGGTTTCGCTTCGGTGATAACTTTGCCTCGTTTGAGGGCTATAATATCGGCACCGGGCGTATAAGCCAGCACATGGACTTGCCGGCGAGGCCGCAGTCCTTCGGTCCCCACCCCTTGTCGGGCGATGCATTGCACTTGGCAACATTTGACCATAGTTCTGGGATTAATCCTCAGCCGACAAAGGGGTCCATGCTGAACTCCCTAGAGCATGATGGCTGTTCGGGGCCAATGTTGTGTCCTATCGATTTTCGTATCGAGTTTGTTGGTCCAGAGCGCATCACCGTTGGCGCAGGAACATTCGATACCCACCATTACCGTTTCTTAGTCGAGGGAAGTTTACCCAAAGAACATCCAACTGAGGAGTTGTGGGTAACGCCGGACGACTTCGTCATGGTCAAGATACGCGTCGGCGGATACATGGCGACAACATACGAACTCGCCCAGTTTTCAAGTTGAAGAAATAGACCAAGCTTTGCTTCAATACTTGCCTGACTATCTCGTCCGGAATACGCGCTAGCGCCTCAGGAAAGGCCGCACTTGCCAATCCATTATATGGACTCACATAATGTTTAACGGCGCAAACAGAACCTCCTGGAATAAGTAGAGCAGAGAGTTTCCAAAGCTTGAGGAGGCAGGGCTAGCAATCTCTAAATACTAGGAGCTAAGAATGAGCGAATTTCTGCCGTAGTTAGCCGCAACCCGTGAAGCTGGTACAAGTCTTCAGCAATTCGCTCAGGGGCTGCTTCAGCCAAAACGTCCCAACCCATGCTATTTCCCAGCGCATTGAGCGCATTTTGAACGTCTTCAGCGCGTTGTCCTTGGTTCAACTGCTTCAACCCCCACATCCCTCTGTTCGGAGCACAGGAACCAGCTTTAGTCTCCCCTTGCCGAGCAATCTTGTCTGTTAAGTTATTCTCGTTCTTAAGGTTATGTTTGTCCGACATGGGTGTCATGTTTTCGACGACACGTGTGTCGTCTGAGGGTGATGTGGGTGTCGTTATCTTTGTTAACCTTACTTGTGTTTGGTTGGCGCGTCTCACGCGTCGCATGACAATATTTTTCACTGCTTGCCGTTGCGCCCATGGCATACCGTTTTCGTCGCGGATGACTAAAAATCTATTTGTTTTTCCCTTCCAGCCCATTCGAACTAAAAGCCCGGCGCTTTCAAGATCGTTGACCCATCTCTGAATCTGACGTGTTGATACGCCAAACTCTTTGCCGAGCATGGTCAGGGAGCGCCATAGGAGGCCGTCAGGCGTCGCATTCGTGCATAGGCAGGCATACAGTGCTTTTGGCCCAGGACGCACGTTTGGAAGCCGCAGAGCGAATTTAGGGACCAACCCAAAGCCCATACCCTTCGGTATCTTTCCGAAGTCGCTCATGGCTATGCCTGCGACGTATTTGCTCGGAGGTGTTTGTTGATCCATTCCAGCAAGTCGCGCCGCCGATAACGCACAGAGCGCTTAGAAAGTTTTACGAATTGAGGTCCGCCGCCGCGTACCCGCCAGTTCTGTAACGCGCGGATTGTAAATCCGAGCATTCGAGCCGCTTCGTTCTCATTTAATAGTTGGTCGAGATATTCACGTTCCAATAACGCTGCATTAGCATTGTTCATGGCAACCTCCGTCTAAGTACGCCGAGGGAGGCAATGTGCTGTCAGGTCATAACTGGAAAAATGACTATAAATCCGTCTGGAATTTATAGTTTCTGGGCATTTGCGCGCTGCCCAAAATCATAAGCGATACAGTCTCGGATGACTTCTGGTCCGAAGCCTTTTCCTAGGCCGTATTCGGCGAGATACCTCGTTTGAATGCGCGATCTGACAACATCTATGGCGGCTTTCTGAGGCTTGGTGTAGTCGATCAAGCCTTCGTTCCGGCATTCCGCATAAACCTTCTTGATCAAATCTCGTTTAGAGGGTCGGCCAGGGCGGTTTGGCTCTGAACTTGGTGTTCTTAGCGCTTCTGCGGGAAGTATGCGCACCGCGTGAAATTCCAGGCCGTCTCCGACTACTTTGTTGCTATCGAATTTAAGGCGTCCCTGAGCCAATATTTCCGGCGGTATGATGCGAGGCGGGTCGTCGGGGTGTCGAGGTATCGAAAACCCTAAGGCGATGAGTTCACGTCTTTGCAGGCGATTGATGCAATGACTGTCTATTTCAACAGAAAGTTTGTTCAACCGATTACGCTCTTCGGGCGTTGTGCGCATTTCTGGCTCAACATGCTCTTCGGCATCTGTCATGAGCGCTATGGTGTTTATTAATGAGCCAAGACCGCTAAATCCGGCTGGCTTACGTTCTAGGAGTTCGTTGTATTCGTTAACTAGGGCTTTATCGCCAAACCTGTAACGGCCTTGTTTTATCGGAATGGCTCTTTCCCATAGATCGTTATGTATACGTAAGCTTTGATTATTTTGTGACATTAGCGATGAAATATAAGGGCTAGCTGTGGTCCTATATATATACATATAGGACGTCAAAAGACATGAGGCGTTACGTATACGTACGTTAGAGCATGTCTATATATAATATATATAGGCGAGCAGACTCTAACGTAACGTTACGTATAGGTATACGTATAGGGCGCGACCAATAACGTTATGTAACGTAACGTTAGGTAATTAGGCCGCAGCCTTGGCACGTTTGCTCTTTCGATTAGGGTTGTACGTAATCAAATCACCTAGACCCTTAGACACCTTGTTTGCTGCATCACGCACGGACTTATCGGCCAGATGAACGTAACGCATGGTGGTTTGAATTTGCGTGTGACCAAGAATTTTACCCAAAATTGGCACCGGTAGCCCGGCCATAATGGCGTTCGAAGCGTATGTATGCCGCAGATCATGAATACGTACGTCTTCCAGCTCGGCTGATGTTCGAATCCTGCGCCATGGTTTTTCCAAGTCGTTATATTGTTGTCCGGAAACTTCCCCAACGATGACGTAAGGATTGTCTTCCTCACGTGTAATGCTTTCAAGAATGCGCCGCGCCTGAGGCGGAAGCGGAATCATACGCGCTCCGGTTTTGCTATCGGGGAGTTCCAGGTGCGTATCTGTTACGTATTCCCATTTTAGATTTCGGATTTCTGACAAACGACAGCCCGTTAAGATTAAAAGTCTGAACGCAGCTATCACGTAGGGGGTTTCTGTTCCGCTTTTTTCAGCAGTTTCCAAAACCTCACCAAGTTTGATCAACTCGTTACGACTTAAAAACCGCTCCCGCCGTTTTTCTGTGTACTTTTTCACGTGCCTGCATGGATTGGAGCCATCCGGTCTTAGTCCCCATATCTCTGCCGTGTTGAATAGCTTTGAAATCACACTCAGGACGCGGTTGGCACGGTACGGCGTATCTTTCATCGCATGATGCAGGTCTGAAATATCCGTCCTGGTAATGTCGATGATTTTGCGCGCGCCGAGTTTGGGTTCAATGACTTTGTCGATCATTGCCTTGTAATCCCGAGCGGTTCCTTTTTTGAGCCTTACATCAATGTGATCCGTTTTAAACCGCTCGCATACCTCTGCAACGGTCGGAGCCATTCGATATTGGATCGCTTTCTCGGCTGGGTTCTCACCAGCGGCTATGTCGCCTAGCAGTGTTTTTGCGCGGCTGCGGGCTTCGTCTACCGTGACGGCACCGTAAGGGCCAAGTTTCATCCGCCGTGTGCGGCCTGCGGCTCGATATTGAATCAGGAAAGTCTTTTTGCCTTTTGGCGATATGCGTATGCCAAACCCTTTAAGTTCGTCATCCCAGGTAAAGTAATCGGATTGCTGTGGTTTAAGTGAATCTATGAAACGTTTTGTGAGTTTGGCCATCTTGAGAAATCACCTTCACTGAAAATTTGGAAGCACTCCGGAAGCAATGGGCAGCGAATCGTGGCGCAACCCAGCGCACTATATGTTCGGGAGTTATGCCGAATCCGTCAATGAAAACATGGGCTTGAGAGTGTCCAGCGCACTCAGGCGTAACCAGTGAAAAAGCCCTTTAGTGAGTTTCGTAATCAGTAGGTCCGCGGTTCAATTCCGCGCGTCGGCACCATTTTTTCTCGTCAGTCGCCTTTTCGTCAGTCGTTTTGAGGGGCTAGCAGTTCGGCATCAGCCACACTGTGTCTTCCCGTATGCCCGAGCGAAACCCCATCGCATAGGACACATACATCATCGACGTCATCAGGCCGCCGACCAGCGCCACCACCATAAGGCGTCGCGTCATCCGTTTTGCGTTGCTGCTCAAAACCTGCCCCCCATATGCGTATGCCGCCGTATGGTTACATATTTCAGTAGAGTAAAACAGGCGGCTTCAAATACCGCTTCGTTTATTTTTTTGAAGGGAGTAGCCTGCGCTCATCATGTTCAAGTCTTGGTCTCAGGAAAGGCACCTCATCATGATTATAAAACTATACATCGGCGCTGTATTATCTGTGCTGACCGTCACAGCAGTTCAGGCTCAGCCTGCCATGGAGCACAAGGGACCCATGGGTCCCATGGGTCGCGGTGGAGGCGGCGTCAGCCCTGTCATGATGACCTGTGGCGCTGACCTCAAACAGTTCTGCGACGGGAAACGTGGAATGCCTGGTGTGCAATGCTTGATGGAAAACATCACAGACATCTCAGAGCCCTGTGCCGATGCCTTGGATGAAGCCAGTGCAAATATGGGTCAAGGCCATGGTAATACCGAGGGCAATGACGAGGGTGATGTTGAAGATGATCCGGACGCTGACTCCGGCGCTGAAGACTAAGCGCTCCGTCAGTTCGTTTATTTTCACCGCGGTTGCGCAAACTCTATGTCGTGATAAGCGATGTTCGGCGGATTAAGGCTCAGCGCCGTTATGTTAGGGCGCGTTGCCACCCGCTGACTGGCTGTGGTCAGCAGCAGGGCGGGGGCGGTCTCACGCATCATGCCCAACACGGTCTGCAAGTGCTGCTCACGGGCGTCCGCGTCCATAATGCGGTCGGTCTGTTCGATGGCGGGCATCACCGACTCATCACAAAAAAACGGCACCGCTTTGGCGCAGGAAAAATTACGCAGGGGCCGTATGGCGTCGGCATAAGCGCCGGAATCCCACATCAATGAAAAGGCATCGGTATCGCCCCAGTCGTTGCTCTGAAACTTTCTCAGCCATGAGGCAAACGGTGGCGTGCGCACCGTTGTGTCGACGCCCACGGCGCGCAAATCCTGCGCCACTTGCTGATAGAGCAAGGTATCAACCGAGCTAAACCCCGTCAGCACTTCAATGGTCAGGGGAAACCCGTCGCCATATCCGGCCTCGTTCAGCAACGCCTTCGCCCGTGCCGGATCATAGGGTATCGGGTCAAGGTCCGGGTCATAGCCAAAGGTGCCCGCGCTTGCTCCCTGACTGGCCGGGGCCGCAAGGCCGCCAAATAACACATCGGCAATCAAGGCCCGGTTGACCGCGTAGTTCAGGGCTTGCCGCACCCGTACATCCTGCAAAGGGGAGTCCGGGTTGCCGACCGTGCGAAAGGCGATGGATGACACCTGGGCACCGCCAAAGCCCCACACTTTAAAACCGGAACTCTCAACCAGCGCGACATCATCAACACTGAGTGATTCCAGCACATCAACTTGTCCGGTCAGCAACGCCTGAATCCGCGCTGTCGCATCCGCGACCGTCCATAGCTCCAGCACGTCGATGTTTTTCGGCGCGCGCCAGGACTCTCTATACGCATCAAAGATCATGCGGCCGGAGGCTTGGCCCCAGTCGCGCAGTTTAAACGCGCCGGTGCCGACAGGAGTCTGGGCAAAGCCGTCTGGTCCTAGCGTGTTCCAGGTCTCGGGTTCAGGCACAGAGATCAGTGCCATGCGTTTGGGCAAAATGGCATCCGGCGCTGTGGTGATCACGGCCAGGGTGAGATCGTCCATCACTTCAAGGGTGGCGATGGTGTCCACTTCGGTCGCCACATAAAACCGTCGGCCGTCGTCGCTTTTCAAATACCTCAAAATGGCTGCAACCGACTGCGCGGTTAACGGTGCGCCGTTGTGAAACGTCACGTTTGGACGAATCTTAAATTCCCACCGCGTGTCGTTCACCAGGGTCCAGGACTCCGCCAGGCCCGGCTTCAGAACACCGCCCGGACCGACAACAGTCAAACTGTCAAACAGCGCACTCCACACCCCCGATCCCGGTTGACCCACACTGGTCAGAGGATTGCCTAAACTTGGTGGGGCCGCATTGCGGGCGACGCGCAACGTTGTTTCGGCCTGCGCGGCCAAGCTCATGGTCATGCCAATCAACAGGCAGGCGGCCAGACTCACACCTGTTAAGACGCGAAATTTAACTGTGGCGTTCAAGATGGTTGCACTCCTAGAGGTTCTGAGGGAGGTGTTCCGAGGAATAGCGTATCCCAATGTCTTTGGCAGTGTTTTTCAGGGGGCCTGCATAGGCCGCAACCGCTTCAGAAAGGGATTTCGCTGAGGTGTAAAAGCGCAAGACGATGCAGGCGATAATGTTGCCACCGGCAAAAACCGGCACCGATAAATTGCTGACCCGATGGGTGCCTTCCAGGGCTGCGTATCCGGAGCGGCGAATCTCAGCCAATATGTCTAACAGTGTCTTTACGTCATCCGCGCTCAGTGTTGATGTGGTTTGTGAGGCGCGCTGGATCAGATCAAGCAACAACGCGCGTTCCATATCGGGACAGAACGCCAGATAGGTTCGCCCCGCCGCGCTCGTGACCATCGGCATACGCAGCCCCGCCGAGATCAATTCCATGGTCAACGGTGTATCCAGATCCGTTGTCATTTTTACCACCATGTCGGTCCCAGAGGGGATGCAGAGTGACAGCGGCCACACCACGTTTTGGCCCAGCGTATCCAGCAGGGGTTTCGCCACCGTGGTAATCCAGCCTGTGGCCGCATAACCATCGCTGAGGCCCCGCACGTGATCGGTCAGCCAGTATCCGCGATTGGCCAGATCTTTGACCGCGTAGCCTTCGGCGATAAAGGTCTCCAGCATGCGATAGGTCGTGCCGCGCGACAGCCCGGTGGTTTTGGCCAGCCAGTTCAAGCTGGCACCATTGTTGCGATTGAGCGTCGCCAGCAAATGCAAGCTGCGTGCAACAGAGCGGACAGTTTCGGTCATACTGTTTCGGTCATGGCAGGTTGCCCTTTTCTGCTTTGGACCTTAAGCGTCTATCACCGTATTTCCGACCGTTTCTCGCATCTAGATCGGCTGACGAACTGCCATAAGCCATATTTCAGGTAAAAAAAGAGCCCGGGCCAAAGCCCGGGCTCTCTGCATTTATTTTGGCAGTCCTTAAGATTATTCGCGATTACCAAGGAACATCAGCAGGAACTGGAACAGATTGATGAAGTTCAGGTACAGAGCAACCGCACCCATGACGGCGGCATGCTCTTCCTTGTCTGAGCCTTCAACCTGGAAGTAGGTGCTTTTGATGCGCTGGGTGTCGTACACGGTCAGGCCAGCGAAGATCAGCACACCGACCACGGGGATGACAAAGCCCATCACGCCGCTTGGCCAGATCATGTTGACGATCATCGCCACAATCAAACCAATCAGGCCCATCAGCAGGAAGGTGCCCATGCCCGACAGGTCTTTTTTGGTGGTGTAGCCATACAGGCTGAGCCCTGCGAAAGCCGTCGCTGTAATCACGAAGGTACGGGCGACGCTCACCCCGGTGTAGGTCAGCAGGATGGTTGAGAGGCCCACGCCCATGGTGCCGACAAACAGCCAATACAGAAGCTGCATCGTCCCGGCGCTGCGGTTTTGCCCGGCAAAGCTCATGAACAGGATCAGGCCAAGTGGCAGGAACATCGAGACCAAGCCAAGACCGGTGTAGCCAGCGAGCCGACCATCTTCGACCTGAAAAAACAGGTTGATCAGACCAGAATTGGCAACGGCAAAGGCCACAATACCGGACAACAACAGGCCGGAGGCCATGTAGTTGTAAACTCTCAACATATACGCCCGCAGGCCTTCATGGATGGCGGCGGATTCTACGCCAACGGCTCCAGTTAAAGTTCTGCGATCAAGTTCGGTAGCCATAGTGCTCCTCACAAAGGTTACGATAAGCTCATCGCGGTTGTGTCATCTCATGACGCCGCTGAGCCAGTGCGGTTAATATTGGGTCTTTTGGCGCTGTCTTCAACGTTAATCGGATGTTTTTTATATAAGAATCGTCTCGAAACTGACGATTTTCGGCTGAAAATCGATTCGCGCGCGTTTTTGAGACTAATCGTTGCGCAATAACGGTGCCGCCTTAATGCCCAAAGCCCGCCAAACGCCAGCAAAACCAGCCAACAAGGTGACGGCGATACAGGCGACGATGACCCCGCCGACAATCCCGGGGAATAAAATCCAATCAATTTTCATGACGAAAACCAGCACCGCCCAAGCCGATAAGCTGCCGACGACGGCGGCAATGGTGCCGGTGGCCAGACCCAGCAGGCAGTATTCAAACACAAAGGCTTTCAGCACATCAGCGCGGGTCGCGCCCAACACTTTCAGCACAACGGATTCATAAATCCGGCGCGCATGTCCGGCGGCAATGGCTCCGGCCAGCACCAACGCCCCAGCCACAATGGCCACCGCTGCAGTCACCCGCACCGCCGTGCCCAGTGCGCCAAGCACCTGCTCCAGAATTTCCAGGGCTTCACGGACCTGAACAATAGTGACGTTCGGCATTTGATCCACCACCGCCCGTTCAATCGCTTCTTCCGTGCCCTCTTTTGAGTTCACGGTGGCGATGTACATCCCCGGTGCGCCGCGCAGGGCATTTGGCGAGAACACCAGAGCAAAATTCATGGTGCCGTCTTCCCAGCGGATGTCGCGCAAGTTGGCCACTTCGGCGGTGATCTCACGTCCCAGAATATTCACGGTCAACGTGTCGCCAATGTCCAGACCCAGACCTTCGGCCACCCGGGAGTCTATGGACAGAAAATTTTCGTCTTCGTTGTTTTCCGCCCACCAGTCGCCCTTCACCAGTTTTGCATTCTCCGGCTTAACAGCGGCGGTTGAAATACCACGCTCGCCGCGCACGGCCCAGCGGGCATCCGGGGCAATGTTGGCGTCGGCGGTGGGTACGCCATCAATCTGGGAAATCCGGCCCCGGATCATCGAGGCCAGGGTGACCTTATCCACGCCCGCTTGCGCCTCAACGGTTGCTTTAAACTGCTCGGTTTGATTGGGCTGAATGTCGATGAAAAACATGCTCGGCGCTTGCTCGGGCAATTCGCCATTGATCTGTGCGTTCAGGTTGGATTCCAGCAGGGCAATACACACCAACACCGAAAGCCCCAGCCCCAGCGATAATACGACCGAGGTTGTTGGGTTCCCGGGCCGGTACAGGTTGGCCATCGCCAGGCGCAGGGTCGGGCGGCCCGCCGTCATGCCGCCGCGTTTGCTCGACAGCTTAGCGGCCAGGTTCATCACACCCGTTGCGGCAAAGCGAAACAGCACCAGCGAAACCGCAGCCCCGACGACGAAGAAAAAGGCAAAGCTCGGGCGGTCGGCGGTGAAGATCGTGAAGGCCCCAAGAGCGAGACTCAAAACAATCAGACCGGCCATGTAGCGCTTGCGCGGCCAGCGGCGAATGTCACTCAAGAATTGACGGAACAACGCGACAGCCGGAATCTCACGGGCCTTCGCCAAAGGCCAGAGCGCAAAGACGGCGGCAGACAGCACACCAAAGATGGCCGCTTTAATCAGCGGTGCGCTGTACAGACCAAAGCGCGCGTCCACGGGCAGCATGCCGCCAATGGCATTGGCCGCAAGGAACGGCACGCCAGCGCCGATCACCAAGCCCAAGGCAATACCGATCACCGACAGCACCGACAACTGAATGGCATAGATGCTGAAAATTAACCCGCCCGGCGCGCCCAGGCATTTCAAGGTGGCAATGGTGGTCAGCCGTCCATCCAGATAGGCCCGCGCCGCGTTGGCCACGCCAATGCCACCGGTCAGCAGGGCGGTCAGGCCCACAAGGGTGAGGAACAGGGTGACGTTATCCAGAAACACTTCCAGGCTGCGGGCGGCTTGATTCAAGCCCCGTATCCGCCAGCCGGCATCGGGAAAATCCACCTTTAGGGATTCGCGAAGGTCGTCCGGGTTGACGCCCGGGGTGACGCGCACATTGTAAACGTAACTGATCAAACTGCCCGGCTGGATCAGCTGGGTTGCGGCCATTGCCCCGTTGGCGACCATCACCCGGGGGCCTGCGGTGGCGAAGCTGATTACCCGGTCTGGCTCTTTGTCGATGAAGGCGCGGACTTGCAGATCGCCTTCGCCAACCCGAATAATGTCGCCGATCTCAATGTCCAGGCGTGTTTTCAAAACCGGATCAACCGCCGTGCCCCAGTAGCCGTCTTTCTCTGCGAGAACGTCCGACAGGGGCAGCGCGGGGGTGATGCCCATTGCACCGTAAAGGGGATACAGGTCATCAACCGCCTTCAGTTCAATCAGCGTGCGTTCGCGGGTGTCGCCCGTAGAGATATCAATGGAGCGCGCCATCGACCGCATGGTGATTTGACCGCTGACGTCGCCGGCCGCTTCAAGGGCGGTGCGCTCTTCGGCGTTGATTTCGCGGTAGGTCATGGTGGCTTGCAGGTCGCCGCCGAGCAGCAGTTGGGCGTCTTCCTCAATCCCGGATTGAATGGCCTGATTCAGGGATCCCGCGCCGGCAATGGCGGCAACGCCTAAGGCCAAACAGGCGATGAAAATACGAAAGCCACCCAGGCCGCTGCGGAGTTCCCGGAAAGCGTATCGCACGGCGAGAGAAAAAGACGGCATGGCAAACTTACTCCGCGGCAGCTGTGGTCAATCCTTCGCCGGCGATCACGCCGTCGCCAATTCTCACCACCCGCTCGCATCGCGCGGCCAGTTTCATGTCGTGAGTAATCAACATCAGTGTGGTGTTGCTGTTGTCGTGCAATTCAAACAACAGGTCGATGACCTGTTGTCCGGTGCCGCCGTCCAGGTTGCCGGTGGGTTCATCCGCCAACAGCAGTTTTGGTTTCACGGCAAAGGCGCGGGCCAGGGCCACACGCTGTTGTTCCCCGCCAGAGAGTTGCCCGGGGTAGTGGGTGATACGGTGGCTCAGTCCCACCGCCTTCAATTGTTCTTCGGCGCGATCAAAGGCGTCATCGCGTCCGGCAAATTCCAGCGGCACGGCAACGTTTTCCAGCGCGGTCATGGTGGGAATCAGGTGAAACGACTGAAACACAATGCCGATGTTGTCGCGGCGGAACAGCGCCAGGCCATCTTCGTCCAGGGCGGCGTAATCTTGTCCGGCCACCACCACGCGGCCACTGGAGATGCGCTCCAGCCCGGCGGTGACCATCAACATGGTGGTCTTGCCAGAGCCCGAAGGCCCAACCACGCCAAGGGCCTCTCCTTGAGGCACAGTCAATGAAACGCCCCGCAAAATATTGACCTTGCCTGCTGGTCCATCCAAGGTGAGGTGAACGTCATCCAGGTCTATGGCCGACTGGTGGCGCGTAACGTCGAGTTGATGCGGAGTTTCAGTCATGATTAAGCGCACCCTTACCACGCGGAGGGGTGTTTTGTTAGCCCTCGTTTCATTGGTGATGTTGTTTGGATATTCTGTAGGGTCTTACGCGGGCCAACTCAACTCAGATCAAAGATTTATCCAGATTGCAGACAGCGGGACGCGGGCCGAAGCACTTCGTATTCTGGTTCTTGGCGATAGTCTCACGGCGGGATACGGCCTTGAGGATCTCGCGTTGGCCTTCCCAGCACGCCTGCAAGAAGACCTCCAGGCCAAAGGCTATAATGTTGAAATTCTGGATGCGGGCATTTCCGGCGATACAACCTCTGGCGGACGCTCACGCCTGGACTGGTCGTTGGCCGAAGATCCCCACGCCGTAATTGTCGAGCTGGGCGGCAACGATGGTTTGCGCGCCATTGATCCCGCTGTCACCTACGATAATCTCAACGCCATTCTCACCCGGTTGAACGCCGAAGGTCTGCCCGTTTTGCTGGCCGGTATGATGGCGCCGCCCAATCTGGGCCGGAACTACGGCGATCAGTTTTTCAGTGTGTACACGCGTCTGGCCGACGAATTTGATGTGGTGTTTTATCCCTTCTTTCTCGAGGGCGTGGCCGGTGAGGCAGATTTGAATCAGAATGATCGCATTCATCCCAATCCTGAGGGCGTGAATGTCATCGTTGGCAAAATCCTGCCCTATGTGGAACAGCTCATTGAACGTGCGGAGAAAACCCAAGCCGTACAGGCAAAAGACTCGCGTTCCCAAGAGCCTCGTTCTTCCGATCCCTCTTTATGATGCGCTTTGCCAGCGCGCTTGCAACGGGCGAGGATTGGAAAAGCGTTCTGGCGGATGCGGGTCAGCAACTTGAACACACCAGCCGAGTCAAACTGCCCCATGGGGATGGCCTCGGCATGGTCTATGTCACTGAACCGCTAGCGCCCAATTTCTCTGATATCGTCACCACCCTGAAAGAACGCACCGGCGTGCCAAACTGGGTCGGCTGCGTCGGGTATGGCATTTGCAGCGCCACCGCCGAGCATCAAGATGCGCCAGCGTTATCAGCGATGATTGCCCCATGGGCGGCTGACAGCTTTCATGTCTTTGACTCTGTAACCACAGTCGAGGACATCTCCCCCGTGCTGTCAGGGGCATGGGCCATCTCTCATGGCCCGGTGTTTGGCTTGGCCCATGGCGATCCCCGTAACCGTCATATCGCCAGTTTGGTCGAGGCCCTGCCCGCTGCCGGCAATGGCTACTTCGTCGGCGGCCTCACCAGCTTGAGTGACGCGGCGACCCAGATGGCCGGCCACCCGACCGGTGGGGGTCTGTCCGGTGTTCTGTTGGCGGCGCAAATCTCTGTCATGGTCACGCACAGTCAAGGCTGTTCGCCGGTCGGGCCGCTGCATCGCATTACCGCCGGTGAACGGTCGATCATTGCCGCGCTCGATGGCCGCCCTGCCGTGCAGGTGCTGAAAGAGGATATTGGTGAAGTTCTGGCGCGTGATCTCAACCGCATCGGCGGATACATCCATGTTGCCATGCCGGTCACGGGCAGTGACACCGGCGACTACACGGTCCGCAATTTGGTCGGGCTCGATCCCAATGGTGGCATGCTGGCAGTCGGTGATGATGTGGATATTGGCGATCAGATTATGTTTGTCCGGCGTGATCCAAGCACAGCACAGCAAGACTTCACCAAACGTTTAACAGAACTGAAACATCGCATTGGCGATCAACCTATTCGCGGCGGTGTTTTTGTGTCGTGTGTGGCGCGCGGCGCAGCCATGTTTGGCGAGGCTGGCCGCGAGGTTCAGCTCATTGGTGAAACGTTGGGCGACTTTCCGCTCACCGGTTTTTATGCCAACGGAGAATTCTGCGGCAACAGAATGTATGGTTACACTGGGGTCTTATCTGTGTTTTTATAAAGCGGTCGTCTCGGATGTTTTAACCTGCGCACAAGAGTCTTTGCGCGGGCTGATAGGTGAGAGAGGTAAAGCACTATGTTCCGCTTATTTGTGGGTCTTGCTCTGCCGGAAACCGTCCGCACCCAGTTATCTCTTCTTGCTGAAGGGCTGCCTAGTGCCCGTTGGGTGGATCCCGACAATTATCATATGACCCTCCGTTTCATCGGTGAGGTTGATCGTCATGCCGCTGCCGATATCGACAGCACCTTGCAACGGATCGACACACCGCCTTTTGAATTTACGCTGTCCGGTCTTGGCACTTTCGGACAAGGCCGCAAAACACGCGCCATGTTTGCCCGGGCACAGCCGTGCCCCGCCCTCGCGCACCTGCAAAGCAAAGTGGAATCCGCGGTGGTGCGGGCCGGTCAACCGCCCGAGCCGCGCAAGTTCAGCCCTCATGTCACCTTGGCCCGGTTCCGGGCGGCGAATCCTGTCCGCATCCAGTCTTTTGTGGAACACCACAGCCTGTTCTGGACGGACCCGGTCCCCGTGGATCGCATTGTCATGTTTGAAAGTCATATGGGCAAAGGCGGCTCGGTTTATGATGAAGTCGCGGCGTATCCGCTCGGCGACTCTGTGCGCATCTCTGCATAACTGCCGCATCATCTCTGTCCCAACGGCCACCGTGCGCCTCTGCCGCACGATTTGGATGGTTGCCCTGAAAGCCGCGCCAGTGCTCGCATTCGAGGCGGTGCAGGGCGGACTCCTTCTGATTTCCCTTGACCTGACCGGTCCTGGACGATGGTATTGATCACCGCTTGATCTGTGCGCCCCGGTTTGACCCATGTGGTGTTTGACCCATGTGGTGCCTGCGCCAACTATTCAGAGCAAGTCTGCGGCCAAATTTGCTGGAGGTTAATTCTATGCGCCCCTATTTATCCCGATTTCTCTCTGTGATGAGCGGTGTCGCTCTGGTTAGTCTGATCTCTGCGCCTGGATTTGCGCAAGACATGGACCATAGCCAGATGGACCACAGCCAGATGGACCATTCTCAAATGGATCATTCTCAAATGGATCATTCGCAGATGGACCATTCTGGCCATGAGATGAGCCAGGAGGATTACCGCATCCTTCGCGAAAAGGTCATGCAGTACCAAACCATGAGCGATGAAGAAATCATGGGCAGCATGATGATGATGCCCCCCACCTACGAGCGCTATGTCAGCGATACCTCGCTCAAAGGGGATCTTGGCGTGATCGTTTTGGCCCACGGCGCGGGCGAGCCAGGCGATACGTTTTTTGCAGACTCTCTAAGCGGCTTGGCGTCAACCTATCCGACGTCCATTGGCTTCGGCATGGCGATGATGAACGGCGATCATCTTCAAACCGCTGTTGATAATCTCGCCGAGGCGGGCGCCAAGCGCATTGTGGTCGTGCCGGCAGCCTTGTCCGCCTCCGGGTCGGTGTATGAACAATGGGCCTATTATTTTGGCGCGCGCGAAGAAGCCTCTTACCTGCCCGCGCCGCGGGTCAACCAAACTGTTCCGGTCACCTTGGGCGTGCCGCAATCCAGTCACCCGTTGATTACGGAGATGCTCACCGATCACGCCCTGGAAGTGGTCAAGGACCCGGCCAACACCGTGGTCATCATCCTCGGTCATGGCCCTGAAAAATATGAAGACAACGTGCTGGAGTTGGCGGTGCTCGACACCCATGCAGATCGCATGAAAGCCTCTGGCGTGTTTGCCGATGTCCGGTCTTACAATCTGCAAGACGATGCGCCTGCACGTATCCGCCAAAACAATGTCGATGTTATGCGCAGTTGGATCGACAACGCCGCCGCCTACGGCAAAGATGTGGTGGTGGTGGGATACCTGCTGTCAACGCGCGGCGTGCAGCACAAAATCGCCTCAGACTTTGAAGGTCTGACCTATGCCTTTAACGAGAAAGGTCTGTCGTCCAATCCAAAATTTGTGAAATGGATTGAAGCGGGCGTCACCGAATTTGCTGGCAAAATGTAAGCTCCTTTTTTCTCGACACCGTTTCGCGGCCGGGTGCGCCAACGCCCGGCCGTTTTTATGTTGGACTTTTCAGGAAAACCGATGCCCGTCTCCAAAACCGGTCTGATTGCGCGCGCCACCGCTTACTTTGCCGATGTCGATCGTTTTGAGACCGAGGCCATTCTCTCCCATCTGACGGAAGATGTGGTGTTGGACGTGCCCACCGATGGTGTTCACAAAGCCGGTAAGGGCGCGGTGCGGGAAACCTATGTCAAACGGGCCGAGAGGGTGGCCAAGTCCTGGCATGGGAATTTCGAGTTTACTGCAGATGAGTCCGCCCAGCGCCTGGCTGTCAGATTGGACGTCAAGCGCACCAACATAGATGGCAGCACCGTTGAACTGGACACCCTGTCGCTGCTCACCTTTGAGGGCGATAAAATCTCCGCCATTGCGGTGTGGATGAGCGGCGAAAATACACTCACTTAAGGACCGCGTTTTAAACGCCAAACTTTTTTAAAGTGCCGTCGATGGAATCCACATAGCTGCCGCCGAACAGCTTGGCATGCACCAGCAAAGGATAAAGATTGTACAGGTCGCGTCGCACCTCAAAAAAATCCGGCTTGATCGGGCGGTGTTCGGCGTAGCGGGTGAAGAACGTATCCCCGAAGGTGTTAAACAAGGTTGCGAACGCCAGTTCGATTTCCGGGTCGGCATAATAAATCGACGGGTCAACAAACCCGGCGATCTTACCCGCCGCGCACAGCACGTTGCCCGTCCAGAGATCACCATGAATCAAGCCGGGGGTGTCCGGCTCCTCAATCCATCTGTCCAGTTGTCCACACAGCGTTTCGATCCGGCGCGCCATCGCATCGGGCAGCCGCCGCACCGCCTGCGCTTCCTGTGCCATATAGAGCAATCGCTGTTCTGCAAAAAAACGGATCCAGGTGGGGGTTTCCGGATTGGGTTGGGGCACGCCGCCGATCACGGTGTCGCGCTCCAGCCCGAACGCCGTGCCCGGTATACTGTGAAGCTGGGCCAGGTGATCTGCGGCATCCTGCTCAACCGAAGGTGTGATCCCGCCCGAGGTTTCGATGAAAGACATCACCAATAAATCGGGTTCGCGATGCAACACTTCAGGCACGGGCAGGGCCGTTTTGGTGGACAGATAGGCGAGCATCCAGCCTTCCAGGTCCAGCGTCGCCGCCTGACCTTTGCGGGCCGTTTTAACAACCACCCGGCGTCCATCCACCAGGTCCAGGGCCGACACGTCGCCAACGCAGCCCCCAGTTAGGGGTGCACTTTTTTTGACAGCGCAGTTCAGGGCTGTTCCGACGCGCACATGGAGGACCGGGCTCATGGCTATTGTGTCACCTGCTTGGCTTGGAACCAGTGAAAACACCTCGTTAGAGAAAATCGCGTTGAATCGCCTCCAGCAATCCTTTGCTGCCGCTTTCAATCAGATCAAGCACGGTGTCAAAGCCAGCCTCTTCCCCATAATAGGGGTCGGGCACGTCGTCTGTTTTCGCCCCTGGGGCGTAGGACATAAACAGCTTCACCCGCTCATAAGTGTCCCCCGGCGCCATGGCGGTGAGGTGCCGCAAGTGTCCCTTATCCATGGCCACCACCACATCAAAACGATGAAAGTCTTGCTCGGACACCCGCCGCGCCGCCTGACCCGACATGTCATACCCACGGGCTTTTGCCGCCGCGACCGCGCGCGCATCCGGCGGCTCCCCAATGTGGAACCCCTCGGTTCCAGCAGAATCCACGTTGATCTCTTTGGTTAGTCCCGCCGCAACCACCAAATGCCGGAATACGCCTTCGGCCGTCGGCGAACGGCAGATATTTCCGGTACAAACAAATAAAACCCCAACCGGCACTGGCCGTCTTCCTTATTCCTATGGATCTCTATGGATCCCTGTGGTCCTTTACGCTGTCCTTTGCACTGACCTGATCAGGGGGCTAGCATAGCCGTCCGTTCAGGTCCCCAGCGGCGCGCACTATGCCCCAAAGCTTCACGCCCGAGAAGAATTCTAATATCGTTATCCTCACAGGGGCGGGAATCTCGCAGGAATCCGGGCTTGAGACCTTCCGCGACCCGGGTGGAATCTGGTCAAAAGTCCGCCTGGAGGACGTCGCGACTCCAGAGGCGTTCGCAAAAGACCCCGACGCCGTCCATGCCTTTTACAACATGCGCCGGGCCCGGCATAAGGTCGCCACCGCCAATCCCAATGCCGCCCATATGGCTTTGGCCCGGCTTGAGCACCGCTGGCCGGGGCAGGTCACGGTGATCACCCAGAATGTCGATTCCCTGCACGAAGCCGGGGGCAGCCAAAACCTCATCCATATGCACGGGGTCCATTCAAAGGCCCGGTGTACCCATTGCCAGCATATCGTCGCCTGGGAGGGCGATATGTCCCGGGCGGATGTGTGCCAAGCCTGTGACAGCGCCGGCGGTCTGCGGCCCCATGTGGTGTGGTTTGGGGAAACCCCGTTGGAGCTGGATCGTATTCAGGCGGCGTTGCTGGACTGCGATCTGTTCCTCTCCATCGGCACCTCGGGCAATGTCTATCCGGCGGCGGGCTTTGTCTCGGTGGTCAAACACATTGGCCGCGCCCGCACAGTCGAGTTGAACCTGGAACCCTCGGTGGGGGCCGATCATTTTGATGAGGGGGTGTATGGCCCCGCCACGGAAGTCGTGCCCGCCTATGTGGATGACCTGCTGGCGGTCTTATGAGCCACGACCCCATGACGAAGCTATCTGCTCTTTTGAACGATGTGCGCGGGTGCACCCACTGTGCGGCCCATCTGCCGCTGGGGCCGCGTCCGGTGGTGCGCCTGGCGCCCTCGGCCACGCTGCTGATCATCGGTCAGGCCCCCGGCACGCGCGTCCATCACAGCGGCATCCCCTGGGACGATAAATCCGGCGATCGTCTGCGCGATTGGCTCGCGGTCGATAAAAATACATTTTACGACGAACGCCGCATTGCCATCATGCCCATGGGCTTCTGTTATCCGGGGGTGGATAACAAGGCCGGAAAAAAGGGCGGCGATGCCCCGCCCCGTCCTGAGTGCGCGCCCCTTTGGCACGCAAAGCTGCGGGCGCATCTGCCCAACATTAAACTCACGCTGCTGATTGGCCTGTATGCCCAGGCGTATTATCTGGGAAAGCGCCGCAAGAACACGATGACCGAAACCGTCAAAGCGTGGGCCGAATTTCAGCATGATGGCTTTTTACCCCTGCCCCACCCCAGTTGGCGCAACACCGGCTGGCTGAAAAAGAACCCCTGGTTTGCGGCCGAGGTGTTGCCGGTGCTGCGGCAATCAGTTTAGACAAGAATTTCGCCGGGCATCATTTTCCAAAGCCCAAGGCTTCCAAAGCCCAAGGCCAAACCCAAAGGAACCCCTTCATGGTCGAAAAATTATCTTCCGAAGCGCGCAAGCGAGCCTTGTCTGAGTTGCCGGGCTGGACCGAGGTTGAGGACCGTGACGCCATTCAGCGCACGTTTAAGTTTGCGGATTTCAATACCGCCTTCGGCTTCATGACCCGCTGTGCGCTCAAGGCGGACCAGATGGATCATCATCCCGAGTGGTTCAACGTTTACAACCGGGTCGAGGTCACGCTCACCACCCATGATGCCGAGGGTCTCAGCCAGCGCGATGTGGAGCTGGCCACGTTCATGGACGCGGTGGCGCAGAGAGGTTAGATGTTTAGCGGCTTTGCAGCACCGCACAAAGAGATCGTGCATGGGCTCGTTCCACCTTGGTCTAAGTCATTGAAATGTATGATTTTGTGGCCTGAAAAACGGGTGTGCATGGGCTCGTTCCGAGGTCGGCCCGGATTCCTAAAATAGGGGGTGGCCATTCAAAGGGTCCAAAACCCCAGTTTTTAGCGGTTTTCTGGCGTCACAGCCGGGTCAGGCGGCGGCGGCGGCGGAGCCTGCACGCGGGCGCCCCGCATCACGATGTATAGGGTTGAGGCGACAATTACGGCGGCCCCAATGAAGGTGGCTATCCCCGGGCGCTCGTTGAAAATCAGAAGCCCTGCCCCGGTTCCCAAAATGATTTGCAGATAATCAATCGGGCTCATCAAGGTCGCTTCGCCAATCGCAAACGCGCGGATCAGACAGTACTGCCCCATGCTGGCGCAAATGCCCAATCCCATCAGCAACATCAGGTCGCTCTGGCTTGGGGGCTGCCACACCAGCGCTGCGGGAATAGCCGAGATCACCACTGTGCCAATTGAGAAACTCAGCATAATCGTCACCGGTGCGTCGTAGGGCACGATCAGTTTTACCGTCACCAACGCGCCGCCCACCGCCAGGGCGGCCAAGAGCCCGGCCAGGATCGCCGGTTCAATCACCATGCTGCCCGGCTCCACCATGATCAGCACGCCGATGAATCCAACCGCTGTCGCCAGGCCGCGTCGCCAGCGCACAAACTCACGCAGAAACACCGCCGCCAGAATGATCATGAAAAGAGGCCGGGTGAAGTTCAGGGAAATCGCTGTGGCCAGTTCCAAATTTGCCACCGCGTAAAAGCCCGAGGACATGCCGATCACGGCGCAGGTCACGCGGATGAGATGCAGCCCCGGCTTTCGAATGCGCAGCGCGCCCATCCCGCTTTTCATCAGCAGCGGAATCACCACCAGCATGCCGAACACACAGCGGAAAAAGACGATCTCAAACGTGTGCAGCGTTTGACCGGCGAGCTTGATCAACACCGCCGTGGCCGAGAAAAGCACAACACTGCCCAGCATCCATATCGCGCCACGCAGATTATCGATGGGGAGGGTCTCGCTGGAAATGATGGGAGAAGACGTCAAAACATATCCAATACGCGCAGAGGCATGCCATTCCGCAAAAATGAGGCGCAGATTGGGCTTTGCACCTGAACACCGCATACTATAGCAAAGGCGCTGGATTTGTGACCGGTCTTATCTGCAAGGAAGCTATGTCTGCAAGGAAGCTATGCCTGAACAGCGATCAAGAGTCAGCCCTCTGGTCTCCGTCTGAAACCCGCAGACGCAGGTCTGCCATGACAGCGTTGATGCAGGGCCTGTCTGCCGCTCATGGGGCGCCTGCTGAGGATGACGCCGCGTTTCATCGTTGGACCGTTGAGCACCCGGAGTTGTTCTGGCGCTTCCTGTGGGACGACTGCGGTGTCATCGGGGATCCGGGCGATGTGGTCCTTGAGGAGGCAACCCGCCTGCCGGGGGCGTCTTGGTTTCCAAAGGCGCAGCTGAATTACGCGGAAAATCTGCTCACCGCACGGGATCGCACCTCAACGGCGATTGTGTTCCGTCGAGAAGATGGCTTCAGCCACTCCCTAACATTCGGTGACTTATGTGAGGATGTCGCGCGCTGCGCCCAGGTGTTCCGGACGGCAGGTGTTTCGACAGGGGATCGCGTTGCGGCCTACATGCCCAACTGTCCGGAGACGGTGATCGCCATGTTGGCGGCGGCCTCGCTGGGGGCCGTGTTCTCGTCGGCCTCGCCGGATTTTGGGGTGCGCGGTGTGCTGGACCGTTTTGGTCAAATCGCGCCCAAAGTGCTGATCGCCACCAACGGCTATATCTACAACGGCAAGACTCACGACCGCCGCTCGCAAATCAAAGAGATTGTGGCTGAACTCCCCACGCTGACGAAGGTTCTGGTGGTACCGTTTATCACCGAACTGAACGCAGATCTTGACCATGACATCGCCGAATCCTGGACCGACGCTCTGGCCGCGCAGTCCTCGACAATCTTGACCTTCACCCGCGTACCCTTTGCGCATCCGTTGTTCATTATGTTTTCGTCTGGCACCACCGGCGCGCCCAAATGCATCGTGCATGGCCACGGCGGTACGTTGTTGCAGCACCTCAAAGAACATCGCTATCACCTGGATATCCGCGCGGAGGATCGCGTGTTCTATTTCACCACCTGCGGCTGGATGATGTGGAACTGGCTGGTCTCAGCCTTGGCCTTAAAGACCACGCTGTGTTTGTTCGATGGCTCACCCGCCTATCCTGAAGTGTCGGTGTTGTTTGACTATGCCGCTGAGGAGAGATTTACGTTCTTTGGCACCTCGGCCAAGTTCATCGCGGCGCTCAAAGCCGTCGCGGCGCATCCCATCGATAGCCATGATCTGTCGGCGCTGCGCACCCTCGCATCGACCGGCTCGCCATTGTCGGCTGACTGTTTTGGTTACGTCTATTCGCATATCAAATCCGATCTGCATTTGGCGTCTATTGCGGGCGGCACCGATATCATCGGCTGCTTCATGACGGGCAATCCACGGCGGCCCGTCTATGCCGGAGAAATCCAAGGCCCGGCGCTGGCCATGGATGTCACGGTGTTTGCACCAGACGGCACCCGGCTCGACCAGCAGGCCGGAGAACTGGTCTGCACCAATCCCTTTCCGTCCATGCCCACCGGGTTTTGGGGGGACGAGGACGGCTCCCGTTATCACGCGGCTTATTTTGAAAAATTCCCAGGGGTGTGGACCCATGGCGATTGGGTTGAGAAAACCGCACACGGTGGTTTCATCATTCACGGTCGGTCCGACGCGACATTGAATCCCGGTGGTGTGCGCATTGGCACCGCGGAAATCTATCGGGTTGTTGAAGGCTTTGGCGGAGTCAAAGAAGCCCTGGTGGTAGGCCAGCAATGGGACGGGGATGTCCGCGTCATTCTGTTCGTCATCATGGAAGCCGATGCGACGTTAACTCACGATGTGATCACCACGTTAAAGGCACAGATTCGCAGTCAGTGTTCCCCCCGTCATGTGCCGGCGAAGGTGCTGGCGGTCCCGGATATACCACGGACCCGATCCGGTAAAATTTCTGAACTTGCGGTGCGCGATGTTATTCACGGGCGTCAATTGAACAACACCGAAGCGCTTGCCAATCCAGAAGTGCTTGCGCATTACAAGCATCTCTCGGACCTAAAAACGTAAACCGGAGATTTAGACGTGCGCGGTTATTTTGGAATTGGAGTCGAAGGCATCACCAAGTCGTACAATGTCGGTAATGTCTTTCGTACGGCACACGCGTTCGACGCGAGTTTTGTGTTTACGGTGTCTGCGGTGTATCAGCGCCGCCCCGGGGGTCATACAGATACGTCTAAGGCGGTCAGCCAATTGCCGTTCTATGAATTTCCGACGATCGAGGCCATGAGCCTGCCAACGGGGTGCGCTCTGGTGGGGGTTGAATTGGATGATGCCGCTGTCGAAGTGCCCAGTTTCCGCCACCCGCAAAATGCCGCCTATGTCCTTGGGTCCGAGCGGTCTGGGTTGTCAAAGGCAATGATCGCGCGCTGTGATCACCTGATCAAAGTCCCGACGCGCTTCAGTCTTAATCTTGGGATTGCCGGGGTTGTGGTGATGTATGATCGCCTGGTGTCTCGTGGCCGCTTTCCGGGCCGTCCGGTGACGCCCGGCGGACCAACCCAGGCTTTGCCGGAACATGTTCATGGCGGCCCTATTCTGCGGCGTCAGCAAATCCAGCAATACCGCACGGACCCGCCTTTGGCAGAGCTTGCAGAAGTTGAAAAAGGGGGGCGAGAAGATTGACTTGCGACTCCGCAGAAACTAATGGCTTGCGTCTGAGCCACAAGATCAACACAATCCCCCGGGATGGTGACCTCTGAGGTCTGATAATAAAACGAAGGGAGTTCTTCTGGATGCGCGCCACTAACGCACTGACAGCACTCACATTTTTGATGATTGCCCTAACCGGCGCCACAGCGGCATCGGCCCAAGACGTAACTGTGATCGGCACCCATGGTGCATGGACAGCTTATTCGTATCAGGAAGACTCTGGAATCGTTTGCTACATGGCCAGCGAACCCACAAAAGCAGAAGGGAATTACACCCGGCGCGGTGATGTCTTTGCTCTGGTTACGCATCGCCCCAGCGAAGATTCTATGGATGTCGTCAGCATTGTTGCTGGCTATGCCTATAAAGAAAATTCAGATGCGACAGTGTCTATTGGCTCAAGTTCTTATGAAATGTTCACCAATGGTGAGCGCGCCTGGAATCGTGATGAGGCCACAGACAAGGCCATGGTTCAGGCGATGATCCGTGGCTCCTCGCTCACGGTCAAAGGCACCTCCAGCCGTGATACCCTCACCACCGATACGTATTCTCTCAGTGGTTTTACGGCAGCTCATAAAGATATTACCACCGCCTGCACGTCAGGCTAAAACCCAGCCCTGCACGTCAGGCTAAAACCCAGCCCTGCACGGCGGCAGACTCATCTCGTCTTATAATCGTGCCGCCAGGAGCTGGGTAATCAAGCCCGGCTGACCATCTCCAATGGGCTGTCCGGCGACAGCGACCAAGGGCCGTATGCCCAAGGCATTCGTCAGAAAGGCTTCTTCTGCGCGGCTTAAATCGTCCGGCGTGAGGGGCTGCTCCTCGCCACGAAACCGCGCGAGGATGTCGGCCCTCATGACTCCAGGTAACGCGCCTTCGGAGACGGGCGGTGTCAATATGGCACCGTTGATCATGAGGAAGAGATTCGAAATGGTTGATTCTGCCAGCCGGCCTTCGCTGTTCATCAGCAAGGCGTCATCCGCGCCATAGCTTTCAGCTTCACGCCGGGCAATCACACTGTCGAGGTAACTTAAGGATTTAATCCGCGAGAGCGGCGAGTGTTCGTTACGGCGCGTGGTCAACGCAATAATGGCCGTCACAGGCCCGCCGGGCGGTGGCAACGGGGCGGCCGAGATCATCAAAGTTGGAAATCCGGGATCAGGCGGCAGTAGACCTCTCGGGCCTGGTCCCTGACTCAGCGTCAGGCGGACCACCGCATCGGACAGATCGTTTGCCTCTAATACCCCAGCAAGCCGTTTTACGATGCCGACATCGGGCGTTGGCATCGTGATGCCAAGTGTCCCAGCCCCCTCGCGCAGGCGGGCGAGATGGGCTTCAATACGGTTAGGCTTGCCGCCGCGCACCCGGATTGTTTCAAACACGCCATCGCCCAAGGTAAAGCCGCGATCTGCCGGGTCAATGCGGGCTGAGTCTGCGTTTTGCAAGGTGCCGTTAAGGTCGATAATCATGATGACGCTGTGGTCTCAACAGATGCGGACTCAAAAACCGATAACAAAGGACGTAGTTTTACCATAGCTTCTTCATATTCAAGGGCGGGAACAGAATCTGCAACGATCCCGCCTCCGGCTTGTGCAATAATCTCATCTCCGTCGACGACAAGACTGCGTATCACAATCGATGAGTCCATGGCCCCATCAAATCCCATCCAGGTAATCGCCCCGCAATAGGGCCCTCGACCCGCAGGCTCCAGTTCATGAATAATCTCCATCGCGCGAATCTTCGGGGCCCCCGTCACGGAGCCACCCGGAAAGCAGGCGCGCAATAAATCACTGCAGGTGACACCGGGCCGCAACTGGCCGGTCACGACAGACACCAGATGATGCACTCGTGCAAAGGTCTCGACCTCACACAGTTGTGGAACGCTCACGCTGGAAGGTTTGCAAACCCGGGAGATATCATTGCGCATGAGATCAACAATCATCAGGTTTTCGGCACGGTCTTTGACGCTCGCCTTCAGCGCCGTTGCCAAATCCGCGTCCACCTCTGGTGCGTCATTGCGCGGTCGTGTTCCTTTAATGGGGCGCGTTTCAACACGGCCCTGGGTGTCAACCTGTAAAAAACGCTCAGGCGATGCGGACAACACCTGAAAATCTGGAGTGGCAGCAATATAAGCGCCGAAGGGTGATGGCACCGCCGTGCGCAATTGTCGGAACACATCCCACGCGCTGACGTCTTTTGGTTTCGCTGCCCGGAAGCGCTGCGTGATATTGGCTTGGAAAATATCGCCGGCCCGAATATAGGCGATAGCACGGTTGATGCTGGCTTCTATTTCACTCTGAGACTGGTCCGCGTGCCACGTGGCCGTTGATGTTTTTATGGGCCGTGCTGATGCTCCGGCGATTTTATCCATAAACCATTGCGCGCGGTGTTGCGCCCTCAGGTCGCGTTGCCGCGTGTCCTGTTCGGGAAAGCCGTTGGCAATGATCCAGGCACGTTTCTGCTTGTGATCAAAAGCGGCAATGACGTCATACAGACCAACGCTCATCGCCGGGTCAGTGGCTCCAGGTCTGGCGGCGGGCAGGGTTTCGACTGCCCGACCCATCTCGTATCCGATGTAGCCAACCGCGCCGCCACAAAAGGGCGCGGGCGACTCTCCAGATGAAATCGGGAACTGGGCCAGCAGGTCTTTGAGAATGTCAAACGCATCCCCGGGGATCGGAACACCGTCGATGGACGTCTGTAATGTGGCGTCTACGGAAACAACATGAAAAGGAGATGCGGCGATGTAAGACCATCGTCCCATATCTCCAATGCCGTCGCCATGAAGGAGAGCAGAGCCGGGTTCATTTGCAAAGGGCTCAAAGGCGACAAGAGGATCTCGCCATGGACGCTCTCTGACGATAAGCACGGTATGTATGACCTGTTGTGTATCAGCTTGGAAGGACGCGGTCAGGGAGTCTATGGCCGTCAACGAAAGCCTTGATGTTGAAGATGACTTTTTCACCCATGGCAATGCGGCCTTCTATGGTTGCTGAGCCCATATGCGGGATAAGAGTGACGTTGTCCAAATCCAACAGTTTTGGGTTTACCGCTGGTTCGTGTTCAAACACGTCGAGGCCGGCCCCGGCCAATGCACCGTCTTCGAGCATTTTTACCAAGGCATCTTCATCAACGATTTCCCCGCGCGCAACATTAACCAGGTAGGCATCTTCTTTTAGAAGTTTGAGACGGCGTTCTGACAGAAGGTGGAATGTTGCTGGGGTGTGCGGACAGTGTATGGAGATAACATCCATACGGGCCATCATCTGATCCAGACTTTCCCAATACGTTGCCTCTATGTCCTGTTCGATCTCAGGTCTAAGCCGATGCCGGTTGTGATAATGCACCGCCATGCCAAAACCGCGGGCCCGTTTTGCGACGGCCAGACCGATCCGGCCCATACCAATAATACCCAGCCGTTTTCCGGCCAACCTCCGGCCCAGCATATGGGTCGGGGTCCATCCGGTGAAGCGTCCCTCCTGAATCAGCCGTGAGCCTTCAACCAACCGCCGCGGTACGGCGACAATCAGCGCCATGGCCATATCGGCTGTGTCTTCGGTCAGCACATCGGCTGTATTGGTGACGGAAATGCCCGCTGTTTGCGCCGCTGCGACATCAATATGGTCAGTGCCATTACCAAAATTCGCGATTAAACGCGTCTTTATGCCCTTCGTGCTTAGCAACTCTGAATCAATTTCATCGGTCAGAGTCGGAACCAGTACATCGCAGGAGGACAAGGCATTGGCAAGCGCGTCGCGATCCAATGGCGTGTCATCGGCGTTCAGGCGCACATCAAACAGTTCCATCATGCGTGTTTCCACGACCTCTGGAAGCTTGCGGGTCACGATTACTGTGGGTTTGCTAAGAGTCATCCGCGTCTCCGGGCGATAGAAGCGTTTCCCTACCAGCCACTGCTCGCCTTGTCCAGAATGCCAGTCCCCCGTTGCCAAAGGCGACTTTTTTGGGCAAGACATGGCTGCATGATCCTACATCGAAAACTTAAGCTCCAGATCGCCCGATTCAGCAGCGCTATTGCTGTGTTCACGCTTCTTCTGTGGGGTGGACTTGGGAGCGCACTCCAGACCGCTGACGCGCAACAAGGGCGCGTGTCATCGCTTCCAATTCCGCGCTTTGTGTCTTTAAGGACAGAGCCCATAAACATGCGGACGGGGCCAGGGGTGCGCTATCCTGTCACGTGGGTCTATCAACGCCGTAACTTGCCCGTAGAGGTCACGGATGAGTTTGATACCTGGCGCCGGGTCAGGGATCCGGATGGGGCAGAAGGCTGGGTCCATCAGAGCATGCTCTCGGGTCAGCGCACTGGCTACGTGACGGCTTTGGATTCCACGCTCTTTAAAGGATCAGCTCCCTCAAGTGCAGTGGTTGCAAAAATTTCACCGGGTGTTGTGATAGTTGTTGATCGTTGCCCGAAGCAGATCGACTTGTGTTTGG
Source organism: Rhodospirillaceae bacterium (assembly GCA_040221475.1). Classification (GTDB taxonomy): domain Bacteria; phylum Pseudomonadota; class Alphaproteobacteria; order Rhodospirillales; family Rhodospirillaceae; genus WLXB01. The sequence continues at coordinate 233,529 of JAVKEJ010000058.1, forward strand.
TCGATGCCAAGGGCACCAAAGGCTGGTTGTCCCGGGCCGCGTTCTGGGGCCTCTATGAAAACGAAACCATAGACTAAGGCTAAGCACTCACAGCGTCTAAGTCACGCGCAAGTTCTGCTTTGGTCTCGTCCTGCAGCACCGCCGTATGTTTATAGTTTTCATGCTCAATACCCAGCGTGATCTGCCCCTCTGTGGTCAAGAAGGCTTTGGCCTGATCGTCGCTAAAGGGGAATTTTATGAAATGGACGGCAGATGTTTTGCCATCTTCTGTGGTGCGCTCAACATCGTCTTCGGGCACACCTGCGACGCGTTCATCCGCGAACGACAGAACAATTTTATTTTCGATATGTCCTAAGGTCGCCAGGGTCCGCCGACGGCGGCCTTCATCTTCAATTTCAATCAGAAGCGTGGCCACCAAATTACGCCCGTGCGGAATGAGGGGGTTGTAAGCCTCAAGCTCGTCGTCGATCTGCGCGTCACCGCCTTTTTCGATATAGAGCATTTCCTGTACCTGGGCCCACATCGTCTCAAAACTTTCAAAATGAAACGTTGCAAAAGGACCCACGTGAATACGGCGTTTCGCTTTTGTCGTAATCAGCTTGCGGCGATAGTCGCGGCGAATTTTGCCGTAGTCTTCAAGCGGCATCAGGTCGTCACGGGTGATGTTCTTTTTTGCTGGTGTGTTCGCTGGTGGTTTATCAAGCATGTGGGCCTCTTGTGTAACGTGGAGTCCCCCAACCCCAGTTTGGTTAAAACTAGAATCCGTAGGCTTTCGCCAGAATTTGAATGGGGTGTGTCGCGTGTTCAATTTTAGGCGTGTCGTCACCGCTGGCTGCCGCATCCTGAACGGGTTCCATGCCCTGGACGATATGTTTTCCAGCCAACGGGCACTCCGAACACACGTAAGATGGTTTAGATGCCGACATTTTTTTCACGGTTTGTTTGGCAAACTTAGTTGCCACATCGAAGTTCTGTTTCTTGATGCCCCATGATCCGCCATGGCCCGAGCAGCGTTCGACAACGGTGACCAGCGCATCCGGAATGGCGCGGAGCATCTCGGCCCCTTTTGGCCCCATGTTCTGCGCGCGGGCATGACAGGCCAAGTGCAGAGCAATCTGTCCCCCAACAGGGCTTAGCCCTTCTGCGAGCCCCTCTTTGTTGGCGATCCGCATCACGTATTCTGAAATGTCAAAGGTCGCGCGGGCGAGGCGTTTGACGTCTTCATTGTCGGGCAGAATAAGCGGCCATTCGAATTTCATCATCAAGGCGCAGGACGGCACCAGAGCAATGATGTCCTTTCCCGCGTCAACATATGGCTTCAAAGCCGCCGCTGTAGCTTTTGCTTTTTCAGCAACACGGGCAATGTCGCCTTGCTCTAGCTGTGGCATGCCGCAACACCCTGGGTACACAACCTCGGTCTGTACGCCATTGTGTGCCAGGACGTTCAGGGCGGCGGTGCCGATGTCAGGATTATTGTAATTGACAAAGCAGGTCGCATACATCACGGCCTCGCGGCCATGCGCTGGCGCGTTAGTGTTGATCGGGGGTGGATGCGCTTTCGCTCGCGCCTGGAAGGTTTTGCCGTGATACTTTGGCAGTTCCGCATCTTTATGAACGTCTGCAACAGCTTCGAGAATAGGTCGTGTCAGGCTGTTGCCGCGTTTTGAGGCCCAGTTCGCTATGCCAGAAATACTGCCAGCCAGCTTGCCGTTGCGATCTGTCTCGGTGAGTTGTTTGTCGAAAAAGGGAATACCTCGGTTGGCTTTTTCAGCAGCGCGATAGCGCAACATCAGGTGGGGAAAATCAATGTTGAATTCGTGGGGCGGAACGTAAGGGCACTTGGTTAAAAAGCACATGTCGCACAGCGTGCAGGCATCGACGACAGATTTGAAACTGGCGCTGTCTACGCCCTCAACCTCATCCTCCTGTTCATCCACCAGGTCAAACAGGCGCGGGAAAGAGTCACACAAATTAAAGCAGCGTCGGCAGCCATGACAGATATCGAACTGTCGGCGCATTTCTGCATCAAGCTTTTTGGCATCGAGAAAGTCTGGGTTTTGCCAATCAATTGGGTGACGCGTGGGCGCGTCAAGACTGCCTTCACGCATGGCGGGTTCTCGCGTCTCTATTCTAAAACAGGCACCTAGGAAGTATGTGACCGGCCAGATGTCCAGCCGGTCACGACACGTTCAATTTAGCTGTCGAGGCTATCCAGAGCTTTCTGGAAGCGACCGGCGTGAGACTTTTCAGCTTTTGCGAGGGTTTCAAACCAGTCAGCAATTTCGTCGAAGCCTTCTTCGCGGGCTGTCTTGGCCATGCCAGGGTACATGTCGGTGTACTCATGGGTTTCACCTGCAACGGCGGACTTCAAGTTAGACGCGGAATCACCAATTGGCTCACCCGTTGCCGGATCACCCACTTCTTCAAGGTACTCAAGGTGACCAAACGCATGACCGGTTTCGCCTTCGGCGGTTGAGCGGAACAGTGCGGACACTTCGTTCTGACCTTCAACGTCAGCTTTTTGTGCGAAGTAGAGATAACGACGGTTGGCTTGGCTTTCGCCGGCAAATGCGGCTTTCAAGCTTTCTTCTGTTTTACTGCCTTTGAGTGCTGCCATGAGTCCCTCCTGGAATTGTGTTTGAGATGGCGGTCTATGAGGATTGGACACCAAACACATCCAACCTCTGTGACTCTTCTAAATCACGGGCGTAACCCAAGTCAACAAACCTAGAATTATTCTAATGTTTCAGACCGCTCAGCTGGGTCTTTAAGTAATGATGGCTCAGCCGTTTATGCGCACGATAACGTCAACCCGAGACACGGACTTGCCTTCAGGTGCTTCTGGAATCTGCGCCAACTTCACGTGCCCAACCTCGATATCTTGCAAACGACCAGATTTCTCGAAATAGAAATGGTGGTGATCGCTTGTATTGGTATCGAAATAGGACCGTGTTGAATCAATTGAGATTTCCCGCAACAACCCCTTTGCGGTGAACGTGTGCAGCGCATTGTAAACTGTGGCCAGGGATACATTTACTCCTTGCGCCACAGCATCCGTATACAGAGTTTCAGCCGTGATATGCCGGTCACCCTGCCGAAACAGGATTTCTGCCAATGCCATACGTTGCCGCGTGGGACGCAGACCAACCTTACGCAAGTGCAAGGCTAAGTCATTGTCTGAAGGAACAGTCTCTTTTGGGGTCGATTTTGTCATGATGATGAACATCACCTAATTGTGAATTGGAAGCATTCTAACAAATAGGACCTGAGACATGAAGTGCAAATATGAAGCTTGGTTATTCGCGGGTTTGGTGAGGGTGTAAGGCGACGGATCAGCACCACGCTTGAGGACGGGGGAGGGGAAGAGGGCGCGTGCCACTGATCCGTCTAACTTACCTTACCTTCACATATAAGCGCTTAATTGTGTCGAATTTCGGGCCAGTGCCTAACATGATTGTCATAATCGTTGGTGTTGGAGAGTGACTTGCCACACCGGCGGAATCAGGTGTAATCCACCACCTATGTACCGAACATCATATATTAAGCGCTTGTTGATAGGTTCCGTGGTCGCCGTTGGAGTCACGCTGGCGCTGACCGTCCTTGTGATGTGGATGAACGGCCTAATCGTTGAAGATAAGCCCAGCCAGATTGCTTACACGCCCTGTGTCTTTGGTGAAAAAGCGAGCGCAGCTCCAAAAAACCCATATGCAAAAGACCCGCTCGTTTTGGATTGTATTCCTCCTGAAGACGCCAAACCTCTGATTACGCAGTGGTTTGACAGTATTTTGTCGCGCCGCAGTCCGGAAGAGCGCCGCACGGGGCCGTCAGACGGGTGAGTGGACCCTCTCACTTAACCACGGATAAAGTCAGTCCAGCCTCCGATTATTCTCGTGGGCTCCGCTCCGTCCTCGTTCTGACGTTCGCCCAGGCATTGTCAATGACCGGCGCTGGAATCGTTATGCTGGTGACAGCCCTGGCGGGCGATTATCTCGCGACGGACCCGCGTTTGGCGACCTTGCCCCTTGCGATTCAGTTTGTTGCAACCATGCTGGCCACCTTTCCAGCAGCGCTGTGGATGCGCCACGCGGGTCGTCGCCTCGGTTTCACTATCGGGCAATGCATTGGCATTGTTGGCGCCCTGTTAAGTTGTTTTGCACTGCTGCACGGCAGCTTTGGTTTGTTCATTTCTGGGGCTGCTTTGCTGGGCGCGCACAATGCATTCTGGGGCTACTATAGATTTGCAGCGGCGGAAGCCGCACATCCGGAGCGCCGCGCCCGCGCCATCTCTTGGGTTATGCTGGGGGGAATAGTATCCGCCTTGCTTGGTCCTGAGTTGGCGAAAGCAACGCGAGATTTATTCTCGCCAATTCTATTTGCAGGATGCTACGCCGCCATCGCTGGTTTGTGCGTCTTTACGGCCTGTTTAATTCAGGGCGCATCTTTGCCGCCGGCACGTCCGCGCGTCTCAAAGTCTGATGATCAAGCGCGCCCCTTAAGTGAGATTGTCAGGCAGCCCACTTTTATCGTCGCGGCTGTTGCGGCAATGGTCGGCTATGGCGTTATGATTTTGGTCATGAGTGCAACACCGCTGTCCATGGTGGATTGCGGATTTGCCTTTGACGATGCCGCCTTTGTGATTCAATGGCACGCGTTGGCCATGTTTGTGCCGAGCTTTTTTACTGGCTCGTTGATTAAACAGTTTGGGCCTTTGAAGATCATACTGACAGGTGTGTTTTTAAATATCGCGTGTATGGCGTTTAATTTGTCTGGCATTGAATTTATCAATTTCTGGCTCGGGCTTGTCGCATTGGGGTTGGGCTGGAACTTTATGTTCATTGGCGGCACGGCGCTATTGACCGAAACATACCGAGAAGCAGAACAGGAGAAAACACAGGCGGCAAATGACTTCCTGGTGTTTGCAGCCATATCCGTTGCAACCTTTTCCTCAGGCGCATTGCAAAACGGTTTTGGGTGGGCTGCTGTCAACGGCGTGATGGTCTTGCCGTTGTCTGCTGCGCTGTTTGCCATTATTTGGCTGAGCTCTAAACAACGGCGTGGCTTAGCTTAGCTCAGCTTAATCTGGTTCAATAATGACTTCGACCTGAGTCGCCATTGGCCCCTTGCTGCCATCTTGGACATGCATACGCACATGCTGGCCAGATTCTAAACGATCTAAGTTCGAGCGTTGCAGGGCGCCAATGCCGATGAAAATATCGTGTCCCCCACCCATAGGCACACCAAAGCCATAGCCTTTGTCGGCAGCAAAGAATTTGATTTCACCAACGATTACGGTTTCATCACCTTCCGGAACGTCATCGACAACAGTTGAGTTGTCGACCGTTTCTATTTCAGTAACTTGAGGTCCCTTGGGACCGCCACCCAAAGCGCAGACGATCGTTGCGCCTTGGCGCAAGGTTCTTAAACCCGCCTTGTGCACAACAGAGACGTGAAGAAATGCATCCGGGCTTCCGTCTGTCGGGGCAACAAAACCAAAACCCTTTGCAGGGTTAAACCATTTAACTTTTGCCGTAACACCCGACTTTTCGGTCCCGGCCTGGGAAGACGATTCCATAAACACCCATAACTTTATCGAACCCGGGCCGCGTTCAAATTCTATCCCAAATTATGGTGACCGCCAATTCGGGCCAGGCAAAGGGATTGTTTACAGACACTTATAGGGTTTGAGGTCTTTCAATTGTGCACTGCAATAGCTGCCAAAGCTTGGCGACTCCAAATCTGATCAAAAAACTTTGGGTTTTTTGTCGCGCGCTATGGGCTCGACCGGGTACGCAAAACAGCGTCGGTCCACGTCTCTATTTTGGCAGCGCGCTGGTCAGCAGAAATGGATGGTTCAAACACACGCTCAACACTTCGTAAGGTTTCTAACTCCTCCAAGGAGGAAACAACGCCCGCCCCTAAACCTGCTAATACTGCGGCCCCCCAGACACTGGCTTCAAGATTAGTTGGCCGTTCAATAGCAACGTCTAAGATATCGGCCAGGCTTTGCAGAAGCCAATCATTCGCCGCCATGCCACCATCGACCCGAAGCAGCGAAAGGGGATCACCGGTGTCTGCATGCATAGCATCCATGAGGTCTTTCATTTGAAAGCAAACAGCTTCCAACCCGGCACGTACAATATCAGCCTGTGTTGTGTCGCGCGTCAGACCATATAACGCGCCGCGCGCATCTGGGTCCCAATGCGGCGCACCGAGACCAGTAAATGCGGGCACAAAAACAACCTTAATATTCGTGCTCGCCCGTGCGTGTTTATCTGAGTCGGCCGCATGTTTCAGCCATCCCATTTCGTCGCGCATCCATTGCACAACGGTGCCCGCGTTGAACACGCTGCCTTCAACCGCGTAGGCCGTCTTGTTGTTTAAGCGATATCCAATCGTGGTCAGAAGTTTGTTTTGTGAAAGCGCGGCTTCCTCTCCGGTGTTTAACAACACAAAGGCACCTGTGCCAAAGGTGCTTTTTGCGAGGCCGGGCTGAAAACAACTTTGTCCTGTCAATGCACCTTGTTGGTCACCAACCAAGGCTGTGATCGGAAGTGGGCACCCAAACAAAGCCGACACTGTTATACCGAAGTCGCTGGCCGTATCTTGCACGTCAGGTAACAGAGAACGAGGAATATTGAAGTGATTGAGTAACTCTTCATCCCACTTTTGCGTGTGAATGTTAAACAGCATTGTTCTGGAGGCATTTGTGGCGTCAGTCTTATGTGACTCGCCACCTGTCAAACGCCATAAGAGAAAAGTGTCTATGGTGCCGAAGGCGAGTTCGCCGCGTTCTGCGCGCGCCCGAATCTCGGGTGAGGCGTTTAAAATCCATTGAAGCTTCGTTGCAGAGAAATAGGAGTCTGGAATAAGGCCCGTCTTCTGCTGAATGACATCGGCATAACCCGAAGCAAATAAATCACGACAAATACCTGCCCCCCGCCGATCTTGCCAGACAATGGCGTTGCCAATGGGATCACCACTATTACGATCCCAGACGACGGTTGTTTCACGTTGATTGGTGATGCCCAGGGTGGCGACGCGGCTCACATCACCGATCTCAGACAATACGGACTGAACACAGTCTTTGACAGTTTGCCAGATTTCTTCCGGATTATGCTCTACCCAGCCATCTTTCGGATAAATCTGCGAGAACGGGCGTTGTGCGGCCGCGACGGGCGATCCATGTAAATCGAAGACGATGGCACGGCTCGACGTTGTGCCTTGGTCGATAGCCAGCAAGAGTTTTTCTGAAGACAGAGTCATCGCACCCAAGTCACGGCTTTCGGCGTGGTCATGTTTTTTTTGCCATTATGTTTTTTTCAATATCTTCTGCGGTCGAAAGATCTTGTGGCGTATTGATATTGAAGAACGGGTCAAACGCCGAGGCCTCCCAGTTCACGGTTGCCACGCTATACCCAGACTGAAACTCTTGCACAGACTGAGTTCCATTGTTTAAAAAATTTTCCAATGGAGCGCTAAGTGATGGCGTCCATGCTGCGACAGGGTAATGGGTTTGCCTTCCAGAGCTGGCCACCGCCACATCAGCCTCTTGGCCTGTCAGCCTTTCAATCAGATCTGTTGGAATAAAGGGTAAATCCACAGGTGTTGTGATCACCCAGTTCGGTTGCGGGTCTTGTTCGCTGGCCCAGTGTAAGGCTGCCGCAATGCCGCCCAAAGGCCCCATTTTGGGTGCTGGGCGATCATAGAGTAACGGTAACCCATAGTCCTTAGCCCAAGAGTTTTCTGGCTGCACACTTAGAGCAATGTGCTGGCAGTGCGGTTTGAGAGCGGCAATGCATCTGTCGATCAATCGCCTGCCATGAACTGATATGAGGGCTTTATCGCGACCGCCCAAACGACGCGCCCGACCACCGGCAAGAACAACGGCAACGACAGAGATCTTCATGTCATGAGGATGCGGCTGCGTTGTTCCCGCGTCAACGTCCAAGCCAAATTCAGCGGCGATTCAATCGCATCAGTTATCTAGATTTTAAGCAACTTGACCGATGTCAGTCTTTTCTTCCGACGTTTCGCCGTTGAGGAAGGCATCCCAGTCAAAGTCATCTTCGGTGTCTGTAATGTTAAAGCTCTGTGCCCACACGGGATCAAATGTCTGTTTGTCGCTGGCGTCTTTCATCTGCTTTTCCGCCCGCACCAAATTGCGCTCGGTCACCGTGGCCATGCGGCCTGCGCCATGCTCACCGTAGACAGTCAAGGCGGCCCGGAAAGCTTCGGATGACTGACGCATGTACTCCCACTCGCCTGTATGCTTGGCCAGCAGAAACAACGCAGAGCCAAGGGTGTTTTGAATAGCGGCCCATTGTAGGGGTGCGGTGTCTGGGGTGCGCACTTGAAGTGCGCTCACACAGGATCTGACGGAGTGTTGCAGGACAGGTACGCTACGGACGTTGTCGCCATAGACCTGAAGAATTTGTGCCAGCGTATTCATGATCTCAGACCAGCGAATAGGATGAGCATATTTGTCGAACACTTGGCGTGCGGCTTGGCAGGATTGGATGGCTTCGCGCAAGACTTCGTCATCGCCTTCGGCCATGTCAATTTTGTAAAGCACGCCGCCAAGGCGATACTTCATCATGCCCCACTCAAAGGCTTGAGTGCGCCTGGAAATATGCATCAATGCTTTGCGGTAGGCGGTCGCCGTATCTTTAAGGGTGTCTAGATCATTGTCGCGTTCGGCGACGATTTGAAGCGTCAAGCCCAGTTGCTGGTGGAGGTGACCGAGGGCACGTTCATCTTCAGAGGGTGTTTTCTCAATTGCCGCGCGCCAACTTTCGATCGCCGTATGAAACCAAGTGCGATCCCCACTCAGTTGAGCTGCGATCGCTGCTGCATTGCCATAGCAAGATAAAATGCTGGCCTGTTCATGGCTGTCCATTGCCATGGAGGGCTCAAGACCCAATGTGCGTCCGGATGTCGCCAGTGAAGGAAGTGCAGATTTGAGAATGCGGCCTTGTGCGATGCTGCGTGGGTCTACGGCGGATAGCACGACAGACCTGATCAGTGCTGTCCATTCTGTATAAAAATCGACCGGGATTGTCAGGGCGTGATGAGGCTTAAAGCGGCCTGGCCGCTCACCAGGGCTAGAGGCCATGGCGACGAACCGAAGTTGAATTGACCGTCCCGTTTCATCCACAAAGGCCCAAACTAAAAGGTCTGCATTCTTTTCGGTCAGCCAGCGGCGGCCTTCCCGGGTGGCTCTTACCAGGACATCATCATTTGGTCCGGTTGGGCTACTGTCGGCCAGCCCGGGGACCATACGGGCCAGATCTCGATCAACAGACTCAACACGCACCCCAGGAACTTCGCTCAGGGCTTCAACGATCATGCCGTGCTGCATATCTTCGTAATCGTCGTAGACTTTGCCCACCAGAATCAGGATGTCCTGAGGGGGGGGTGCTTTACGGGTTTTCCCTGGGCGGCGAGTCGGGTCTTTGACGACAGCATCGACAATGCGCTCGAAGAGATTTGGTTTGCGCTCTCCTACCAGGTTAACCGGCATAGGCCGCCCCATACCTGCTGGCCTAATCGCTGGAGTGGACTCTTCAGGGGATGTCACGACGACCGGTAACCGCGCCCCTTGTACCGCAGCTTTAATCGCGTCGCCGCGGGTGAGCGGGTCGTCATTGTTGCGTAGGGTTTTGGCAAGCTTAGACATCACCTTAAAGGCTGTATCCGGCTCTAGCTCGACCCGACGGAGAAACTCTGCCCTTGGAATGGCATGAACGGTGACCTCGGTTTTCGCGCGGGCAGAGTTATGCCGTGGGCTTTTGTCCAGAATTCCCATTTCGCCGAACAGCTCCCCATCACCCAAAATGGCGTGAGTGACCGGGCCTTCAGGTCCTGCACCAAACAGTTCAACGGTTCCGCTGATAATTTCGAAAGCCCAACGGCTTTCTTCACCTTCAGAATAAATTATGTTGTTTGCGCTGTATGTTTTGGTAACGGTCTGCACCGCGTCGCCTCCGTGCATGGGCATTTAAGCCCTATCAAGTGTTGGCGACAGTCTCGGGCAAGGGCTGTTAACAAGCTCTTAAATGAGGGCATCAAAATGCCTGAGTTCGTGAGAAAAGTGTTTGGCATTTCGCAATGCGTTGATTCCCAAGGCAGATTCAGTCTTTGCTAATTACCATATGTATATGCACCTTAACCTGCATCAATTGAGGTTCATTTACCCCTAATCGAGGTTAGCAGGTCCCAGGTAAGAGGCTTTTTCGAGGGCCGTCAGCATGTTCTGGACGGTTTCTCCGCCCAGTTTCTTGGCCACCAGGCTTTGCGCCTGTTGCCATAAGGGTAAAGCTTGATCCAAAGCGACCGCCCCCTCGGCTGTAAGCTCTATGAGCTTAATCCGCCCATCTTCAGAGCTTGGGGATTGTGAAATAAAACCAGACTTTAGAAGCGGTTTAATGGTGCGGGAGAGTGTTGTGGAGTCGCTCACCAGGGCATCAGAGAGCTCCCCAATCCGAATCGGCCCACGGCTGTTTACCACCATTAAGAGGCTGAGTTGCGTCGCTTTCAGACCTGTGGGAGCCAGAAGTTTATCGAAGATCTGGGTGATCGCGCGTGACGCTTTGCGAGTGTGAAAGCATAGACAAACCTCAATCGCTTGTAGCGCGAGGTCGGACTTTGGAGTGTTATCGTGGCTCATTTAAGTGCATATACATCTTAAAAGGCCACGACGGAACCATTCTCCGCTGTTTCATCAGTGATTTGCGACAGTTTCTTGCTTGATGGCGCCTGAGTATAATCGGGCCGTCTTTTCGCCGTGGGTTGCTAAAACGTATGGCTTGCCATTGGAGTCGGTTTCAAAGGACATTTGAATCTCGCCGGACTCGACAGCTGAAATCGCCTGTCCTTCATCTAATTCAAATGCTCTTGAGATTCCTCCCATAAGAGCAGCAATCTCTTCAAACATTTCTCTGTTCGCTTGGTCTTCGTTTTGCTGATCAAGTGTTTCGCTCATCACGACTCCATGTTAGCAGAGTTTATTCAGGCCAGAGAGGTTGCTGCTTAAACGCTGCAGATATTCACCCGCCGGACAGTCCACCCTTTTGATGCGCTCTGTTCAATTCAATCCGCACTATATTGAATTCAAACACGATATACAGGTTTCAAACGATATAGGGGAGCGCATGCCTGATACTGCAACAGCTCAAGAGTTAAGCGACGTTCTTGGATACCGCGCCAAAGTCGGCATTCTGGTTCCAGCCAGCAATACAATTGTGGAGCCTGAAATGGCGGCCATGCAGCCTCCGGGGGTGACGAATCATGTCTCCCGTATGAGCCGCGTTAACCGCCCCGCTCATGATCTTGAAAAGTATAAAAAATTCCTTGGCGCTTCCGTCGACATGGATCTCGCGATTGATGTTCTCACGGCTTGTGCGCCAGACGTGATTGTACATGGCCATTCAGTTGACAGTTTAGCCAAGGGACTCGCCGGGGCTGCGGCCATGCGGGCACACATGGAGGCCCTCAGCGGTGGCATTCCAGCGGTTTTGCCCGCTCATGCTCTGCTCAAGGCCCTCGATGTTCTGGGTCAGCCAAAGAACCTTGGTATTCTAACTCCATGGATGCCCCCAGCTGATGAAGCCTGTCAGGCGTTCTTCAATGAAGCGGGCTATAATGTGCTTGCCATCAAAGGCCTCCAGCATCCAACGCCATTGCATATCGCAACGGCGACGCCAGAGACCCTCAACGCGGCTGTGGACGAAATCAACGTCGAGGGTGTCGATTGCATCATTAAGGTGGGCACCAACTCTTCAATGTCCTTTCTCGTTGAGGAGATGGAGAAGCGTCTGGGCAAGCCGGTGTTAACGGTGAATGTTGTCACGTACTGGGCTGGTCTGCGTCACATTGGTATTGAGGACCGTCTTAAAGGGTTCGGTCAACTGGCCGCAAACCATTAGCTCTGATACATAGGAAGCTCTTACACCCTCTTGCCCCAAAAATTTGGGCAAGCACCTTCAAGTTTCGTCCTGTCAGATATCTGGCGGGGCGAGGGTATTCTCAGTCAAAGGAGAGACATGATGGCAGGTTACATCGTTGCGGTTGCGCGTATTGATAAAATGACCGATGGACTCAAATCGTACATTGAGAAATCCGCAAAACTTTCGGCTGAATATGGCGCAGAATATGTCGTTCGCGGCCCAGCCAAAGAAGTGGTGGAGGGCGATTATCTGGCAGGCCGCAGCGTCGTGGTCTCAAAGTTTGAGACCCTTGAAAAAGCAGAAGCCATGTACAAGTCTGATGCCTATCAAAACGAGATTAAGCCGCTGCGTGAAGGCTCAGGTGTTTACGACATTGCTATCTTTGAAGGGCCGTAAGCCTGTGACACATAAACGTCGTTTATCTCTGGGCGCGGCGTGTTTTGTTGCGCTTTCCAGCCTACCGGCAGTCGCAGAAACGCAATGGAATGTCTCAATGTGGGGTGCCAGCCGTGCTGTAACGGTTGCCATAGAATACTTGGCGGATCAAGTTGAAGCGCGTACCGATGCCGATTTCAAAATGGTTGTCCATTTTGGTGAGGCGATTTCTCCTGCCCGTGAAAACATCGATGGTATAGCCATTGGTGCTTTTGAAGCGGCGCATATTTGTCCATCTTATCATCCCGGTAAAACGCCAGCCCTTCTTGCTTTAGAGTTACCGTTCTTGCCCTTTGATACCATGCGGGCAGCGCACAAGGTGGCTTTAAAAACCCACAGCCATCCCGTTATTGAAGAAGAACTGAGCCAGTTTAATGCCAGGGTTCTCCAGCATGTGATTGCCCCCCGGTATGAGTTTATGGGGCGCGGTGAACCTCCTGAAACTTTCGATGCTTGGCAGGGTATGCGTGTCCGCGCGCCTGGGGCCATTGGTGATGGCGTCCGTGCGCTCGGTGCACGCCCAACCTCTGTGCCAGCGCCTGAGATTTATACCAGTTTAGAACGTCGTCTGTTTGATGCCGCAGCGTTACCGTTTTCCTATACCTTCGCGAGCTATCGCATTCATGAAGTGTCCGATTGGTATACCTTCAATATGAATATCGCGATCCCCAGCTGCGTCATTCTGGTGAGTCGTGATGCCTGGGCCGCCTTGCCCAATGAGTATCAGGTATTGATTGAGGAGATTAATGCCGAAGCATATGAGCTGCAATTTGAGGCGCTGGCAGATGCAGATACCGCTTGGATTCCTGAGTTTGATCAACGCGGTCTTAAGCGGGTGATTTATGATGAACAGGCGCTGCAAGCATTCAAAACTGAAACCGCACAACCGCTGTGGACGGATTGGGTCAAGCGCTACAGTCGGCGTTTTGCGGCTCAAGAATATCTGGATTTCATCATCGAAGAAGCCACTCTGGCCAATATGATGGAGAACTGATCTTGCCGCGTCAGTCTATTGGCCCTGTAGGCCAACTCCCTGACGGTGCAACAAATCCTATCAGCCCTGCCGTGCGTGCGGGTGACTTTGTATTCATTTCTGGCCTTATGCCCAAGGGTCCAGATGGTCAAATTACGACAGGTGGTATTACAGCTCAAACAAAGATCGTCATGGAACGACTCCGTACAGTTCTTGAAACTGCAGACTGCAGTTTTGGGGATGTTGTGAAGTGTACGGTTTGGATTACAGACGCGAAAAATTTCAAAGCGTTTAACAGCATCTATGAGTCCTACTTCTTAGGTGCGCCACCAGCACGGTCCGCGGTACGCTGCGATCTTCTGTTGGAGGGAGCTCTCCTCGAATTGGAAGCGCTCTGCTATAAGCCAGTGTTAACGGATTAAGTTAACGTCTCTTCGACCGCATTCAATTGAGGCGGATTCATCTTAATATAGGAAAGTTAGAGTGGTGCGATCTCAAGAAGTTCCGATCGGTTCTCTTGCCAGTGTTCATCGGCTTTGGTCCCGCCTTGAAGATGTCTGTGCCGCAGCGGCTGGGGTACTGATAGCAATTGCTATGTGCCTCACGGTTGTTGAGGTCCTCAGCCGTAAACTGCTCAATGCCCCACTCCCTGGTGTTATTGATATGTTTGATTTGGGCATGGCGGCCGTTGCGTTTTTGGGCGCGTCCCAGTGTCAAAGATTAGGCGGCCATGTTCGCATGGAGCTCGTTGTCCGCCGTCTGAACGGACGCCCCCTATGGTGCGTGGAATCACTCACTGCGTTGTTAGCGCTTTGTTTCATCGTAGCTGTCTGCATTGCTAGTTTTGAAGCTGTAACGCGGGCGTACCGTGTTTCTGACTCGACCATGGATTTGTTGCTTCCGGTCTGGCCAGCCAAACTGCTCGTGTCCATTGCGTTAACGGTGCTGTCAGGCCGCCTCGCTTTGCAGTTTATCGACTCCCTGCGTCTAATCGTAAATCCCGACGCTGTGCCGATTGCTGCGTTGAAAGCTGTGTCTGTTGAAGAGCATGCTCGCGAAGAAATAGAAGAAGCGATTGGGACGCTCGAGTCAGATGCCTCTAACGGCAAGGGACAATAGGCATGGATCCGTTCTTTATTGGCGTGATTGGCGTCCTGATTCTCTTCGTTCTTGTGATCGCCGGAATGCGTGTCGCCTGGGCCTCTGGCATTGTCGGTCTTGGTGGCTTGGTCGTGTTGCGGGGCTGGGACCCGGCTGTTGGTCTTGCCGGCATCCTGACTTATGCGGAAACCGCGCGGTATTCTTTGTCAGTTCTTCCAATGTTTATTCTCATTGGTCTCCTCGCCTTTCATGCTGGCCTCACGCAGAAAGCCTTCGCTGCAGCCCGCGCTTGGGCCGGGCGTCTTCCCGGCGGCTTAGCGGTTGCGACCGTGTTTGCAACGGCAGGGTTTGCGGCGGTCTCTGGGGCAAGCACGGCAACGGCCGCCGTCTTTACGCGGGTTTCTGTCCCTGAAATGTTGAAGGCTGGCTATGATCCGAGGCTCGCCGCAGGGGTTGTCGCTGCGGGTGGCACGCTGGCCTCGCTTATTCCTCCCAGCGCCATTCTTGTGCTGTATGGAATTATCGTTGAAGAGTCCATTGGTGCATTGCTCTTGGCCGGTTTCCTCCCCGGCATTCTGTCAGCCGTTTTGTACGCCGGGTTCATTGTTGCGCGGGTAAAAATCAGCCCAGAATTGGGGCCGCCATCAACCGTCGCCATTCCTATGTTGGACAAGTTCAAAGCGCTTGGCCAAGCCTGGGGTATTCTCGCAGTCATCGGGATTGTTATCGTCGGGTTGTACACAGGGTGGATGACCCCGACTGAGGTTGGGGGCATTGGTGCCGCTTTGGTCTTGTTGATGGTGCTGTTCAATCGAGAGTCCAAAAAATCGCAAATCTTTGAGGCATTTGTCGATACCGCGCGCTTAACCGCGATGGTGCTGGCTATCGTCTGGTGCGTTCTTGTTTTTGTCAGATTTCTTGGCTTTACCGGTTTGCCTGGAGTCTTGGCAGATTGGATTGGTAATCTAGATGTCCCACGTATTGTCATTCTGCTGGCCATCCTCGGCATCTATATGGTTCTTGGCATGTTTCTGGATGGTCTCGGCATGCTGTTGCTGACGATGCCGGTTGTCTACCCCGTCATCATTTCATTGGGTTACGATCCGATTTGGTTTGGCATATTGGTCGTTAAAATGATCGAGATCGGACTTGTTACACCGCCAATCGGACTTAATTGTTTCATAGTGAACGGCGTCAGGCCTGACATTAGTCTGGAGACGGTTTTTAGGGGCGTAGGTCCTTTCGTTATAATTGATCTGCTCACCGTTGGCGTCTTGATCGCTTTGCCGGACATCGTATTGTGGTTGCCCAGAACCATGAATATGGGCGGTTACTGAGGGGCGGCCTCACAAAAATTGGATGCAAGACACGCGATGAAATTCGTTTCTTACGAATACAATGAAGGCATTAAGTTCGGAGCGATCGTTGAAGATGGCATCATCGATTTATCTGATGCTGGGCCGAGCCTGAAATCTGTTCTGATGACAGGCCCGCTCGACAATTTGATCGCGGTTGCAGAGAGCCGCTCGCCAACGGTTAAGCTCGATCATGTTGTGTTGCACCAGGTCATTCCTGATACGACCCGCATTATTTGTGTCGGTAAAAACTATCAAGATCATGCCAAAGAAATGGGCGGCGAGGCTCCGACCAATCCCAATTTATTTATGCGCACCGCGCAGTCCTTAGTTGGCCACCGACAGTCAATCATCGCTCCTCGTGTTTCGGATCAGTATGACTATGAAGGCGAATTGGCCGTGATTATCGGCCGAGGCGGCCGGCATATTTCGGCTGACAAAGCGCTGTCTTATGTGGCGGGGTATAGCTGTTTTCTCGATGGAACTCTGAGGGATTATCAGAAGCATTCGTTTACGGCGGGCAAAAATTTCGATTCTTCTGGGGCTTGTGGCCCATGGTTGGTTCCTGCCGGTGAAATCGCCAATCCGCAATCTCTCACGTTGGTTACTCGTGTGAATGGTGAAGTCATGCAGAACGCGAGCACCAAAGATATGATTTTCACAGTCACGGCTCTGATCGAATATATTTCAGCGTTTACTCATCTGGAGCCCGGTGATGTGCTTGCGACTGGAACGCCAGCAGGTGTGGGGGCGGGACGTTCACCACCTGTTTGGTTGAAACCCGGCGATGTCGTTGATGTCGAAATTGAAAACATTGGTGTCTTAACCAACACCGTTAAGGCGGAGTCCGAGGTCTGATCTTTCTGCTCCTGATTTCTCAGCGCATGATTTCTCTGCGTCTGTCAGTTATCTGGCTTTTTGTGGCGAGCCAGAGTTTTCTTTCTCCTGTCGCTATGAGTGAGACACCGCAAAATATTACGGTCTTCGTTAGTTCATCTGTTGAGAGTGTTGATCCACACCATGCAGTGTCGTTTGCGGAACATGCCGTTGTTAACACGCTTCATATTGGTCTTACAGAATACGGTGAAGATGGCCAACTGCGCCCGGGTTTGGCCAAGAATTGGGTCGTTTCTGAAGATGGCCTGACGTACACTTTTACACTCGAGAAAGATTTAACGTGGTTCGATGGCCAGCGTTTTATCGCAATGGATGTTGTTGCCGGAATCAGGCGGGCTCTTGATCCAGATCGCGTGTCACCCTTCGCGGCAAAGCTATTTTCCATCATTGCCGCTGAGGCCTATGCGCTGGGACAGATAACAGAGAATGACGTGCTCGGTGTTGCGGCGCTCGATGACGAAACGGTTGTCTTTAGCTTAAGTCGACGAGACCATACCTTCTTGCATGTGCTCGCTCATCCTGTCGCAAAGCCAGCGCCAGTTAATACTCCCGAGTTGGTTGCGACAGGTCAGGTGACGTCAGGCCCGTATAGGGTCGTAGACGATGGAGACATTACGCGTCTCATTAGCCGTGACAAAACACGCACGTTGATCTTTGAAGTGGTTGAGTCAGCCCAAGAGGCATGGTCCCGCTCTGAAGATGGCGGTCCGTTCGTGACCGCAGAGGTTCCCATCATATCAACACCCTCAGGTGGTGCGCGCGCCTCATACATTAAACCGAGTGGTGGAGAACAACTTTACGCTTACGCCGTCAACATGGCACGCGCGCCTTTGGAATCTCTGGAAATCCGGCATGCTCTTGCCATGTCGATTGATCGAGCGGCAATTCTTGAGTCTCTTGGGGTTTCCGGTGTTGCGACGGCTACCCAATACGTTCCGAAGACAGCCATGACATATAACGCCTCTTATAAGGTTCCCTTTGCGTCTCTCACCTTTGAAGAGCGTGAGGCCGTGGCTGCCGCTTTGTTATCGGAACATGGATATGGCTTGTCTAACAGATTAGCACTTCGTCTCCGCATTCCTTTGGGCGACGTGCATGCTGATGTTGCCCGGCGTATCGCAGAGATGTGGGCGATCGCAGGTATTGATACAGAGATTATTGCTGCGCCTTTTTCAGAGCATTGGCAGGCTTTGGAACAAGGTGACTTTGACGCTGCATTCGCTGCCTGGCCCGGTGCGCGGGATACACCGCGCGCATTCCTTGAACCGTTGAGTCAGTTCGGAGGTCCTTGGAACTTTCCCCAGTATCAATTTCCCGGATTTAGCGAGCGTTTGATTCGCGCGGCTGAGGTGCGGGATGAAGACCCTCGCGCCGGCCAATACCGTGAGGCGGAAAAAGCTCTTATTGAAGACCAAAGTTTATTGGCCTTGTTCTTTTATAAACCTGCAACCTTTGTCTCGTCTCGGCTTCAGGGGTGGCAAACCAATCCTGCGGGCATCCATCCGTTACACACACTCAGGGTAGTGGAGGAGAGAAAGGTGCTCGGTCTGTCGCCTGCCGCTTTACCAAATACGGCCCCCTAGAATCGTTAAAGTGATTTTGAATCGTCCTATCATCAGCTTTGTCGGTGCAACTTGGTCTGGTACCAATGAATTAGGCCCGTTATGGTCAGTCCCTAAATTGTCATACGCCGAACTCTGGAACTTTATCTGATCCATGTGGGCTTTTATTCTCCGTCGTATCTTGATTGCCGTTCCGACTTTGTTGGTTGTCATTACGGTTGCATTCTTTCTAATGCGCTTGGCCCCTGGCGGCCCCTTTGATCAGGAAGCGCCTCTGCCGCCCGAAATTATGGCCAATCTCAAAGCGGCGTATGGCTTGGACCAGCCGCTGTGGTGGCAGTACACCAACTATCTCGGCAATCTGCTGCAGGGAGATTTTGGGCCGTCGTTCAAATACAAAGACTTCTCGGTTACGGAATTGATCGGTCAAGGCCTGCCCGTAAGTGTGCAGAATGGCTTGGCCGCGTTAATTCTCGCAATTTCTTTAGGGATACCGCTAGGGACGATGGCCGCGTTACGCCAGAACAGCGGCGCAGACCACGCGGCGATGACCTTGGCGATGACTGGAATTGTGGTGCCAAATTTTGTTGTCGGTCCGCTGCTGGCGCTGGTTTTTGGCATCTGGTTGAAGGAGACGGCTTTTGCCTTGCCCGTTGCTGGATGGAACAATGGTGCTTTGCCAAACCGTATTCTTCCGGTTGTTTGTTTGGCGTTACCGTTTATCGCTTATATCGCGCGCATCACCCGGGCTAGCTTGATTGAAACTTTGCGAACCAATTATGTGCGAACAGCCCGTGCCAAAGGCTTGCCCTTTCGGTTGGTGGTCCTGCGCCATGCCTTCAAAAGTGCGATGATTCCGGTTGTCACTTATCTCGGCCCTGCGACAGTATTTCTTCTGACAGGCTCAATGGTGATTGAAACTATTTTTGGACTTCCAGGCATTGGTCGCTACTTTGTGCAAGGGGCTTTGAACCGGGATTATACGCTCGTCATGGGAGTGACCATTCTCGCGGCATCTATGGTGATTGCGCTCAATCTTATCGTTGATATTGCTTACGCCTGGCTCGACCCAAAGGTGCGTTATGAGTGAGACACCGTTGAGCAAGCCATCTCGTGTTAACCTCAGTGTGCCGCGCGCCGACGCGTTGGACAAAGCCGCAGATGTTGAAGGGCGGAGTCTTTGGCAAGATGCATTTAGTCGCCTGCGGGCCAATCGGGCCTCTATGATCAGCGCGATTGTCTTGATTGTGCTTGCCGTTGTCTGCTTTGCAGGACCTTACTTTGTCCCGTGGTCATACGAAGAAATTGATTGGGATATTCTAGAGGCGGCCCCTCCAAATTTTGAGACGGGCCATTATCTGGGCACGGATTCACTTGGGCGTGACATGCTCGCCAGAATTCTGCAAGGAGGACAGGTGTCTTTTCTTGTGGGTATTTTGGCAACGTCCGTGGCCTTGGTTATTGGCGTTACTGTAGGCGCTACGGCAGGCTTTATGGGTGGCAGAGTTGATCAGTTTCTCATGCGCTTTGTTGATGTTATGTATGCTGTGCCACTGATGTTTTTCATCATCATTCTAATGGTCGTTTTTGGGCGCAATTTTTATTTGATGTTTTTAGCAATCGGCTTTGTTGAGTGGCTAACAATGTCTCGTATTGTGCGCGGTCAAACGTTGACTCTGAAAAACAAAGAATTTGTTGAGGCGGCGCGGGCCTCGGGTGGCTCAACAGCCAGTATTATCATTCGGCATATTGTGCCCAACGTTCTTGGCGTTGTGGTCGTGTATGTCACGCTGACCATTCCCCAAGTTATTTTATTGGAAAGTTTTTTGAGTTTCCTCGGCTTGGGGGTGCAACCGCCGATGACCAGTTGGGGTGCTCTAATCGCGGAAGGAGCGCAAGAAATGGAAATTACACCGAGAACTCTCATTCTCCCGGCAATTTGTCTCTCAACAACGCTCTTCTGTTTTAATTTCCTGGGTGATGGCCTCCGCGACGCGCTCGACCCGAAAGACCGTTAACGCTTATGACTTCAGTTTTAGAAATTGACAAACTCACCGTCGCCTTTAGTACGCCGGATGGAACAGTTGAAGCCGTTAACGATGTGACTCTGTCTGTAGAGGCGGGTGAATGTCTTGGTCTGGTTGGCGAGTCTGGTTCCGGAAAAAGCCAAACCTTTATGGCCGCCATGGGATTGTTGGCTGACAACGGCACGACATCAGGTGAAGTGCGGCTTGATGGTATTAATCTTCTGTCGGCCAATGAAAAAAAGCTGAACACCTTGCGCGGCGAACGCATTGCTATGATCTTTCAGGATCCGATGACGTCGCTGACCCCCCATATGAAAATCGGACGGCAATTGTCTGAAGTCCTTATTGAACATCAAGGGGTTGATGCGGCAACTGGACGCGCGCGTGCGCTCGACATGTTGAACCGTGTGAAAATTCCCGAATCTGAGCGTCGATTGGATATGTACCCCCATGAACTCTCTGGGGGTTTGCGTCAGCGTGTGATGATCGCTATGGCGTTGATGTGTGAGCCCGAGGTCATCATTGCAGATGAACCGACCACGGCTCTTGATGTGACAGTGCAGGCGCAAATTCTCGACCTTCTGGTTGAGGTTAAAGATAACCTGGGAACGGCGATTGTCTTGATTACGCATGATTTGGGTGTTGTCGCGGGACTGGCTGACCGGGTTGCTGTGATGTACGGTGGACGTATCGTTGAGCAGGGTCAGGTTGCTGAAATTTTTGCATCCCCCATGCATCCGTATACGCAAGGTCTGTTGGCGTGCACGCCGCGCTTGGATGTCGATACGGACGCTTTGATCACTATTCCGGGACAGCCCCCAAATTTACAAAACCTACCCACCGGTTGCAGTTTTCATCCGCGTTGCATTCATGCGTTTGATCGCTGCACAGCGCAGCGCCCTGTTCTTGAAGGTGTTTCGGCGACGCGGATGAAGGCCTGCTTCCTTGACATGGCGGAGGCCGCCCAATGAGTGATGCGTTTCTGCAGGTTCGTGATCTTAAAGTCCATTTTCCAGTGCGAACGGGTGGTGTTCTCATAGGCCAATATATGCCGCTCAAAGCTGTGGACGGTGTGAGCTTTGATCTGAATCCGGGTGAAACATTAGGGGTTGTCGGTGAGTCTGGATGCGGCAAATCCACCCTAGGACGTGCTGTTTTGCAACTCATCGGTGCGACGGATGGTGTTGTCTCTTGGCTTGGCACTGATCTCACATCTCTCAGTAAAAAAGAACTGATCGCTGCGCGCGAAAACCTCCAGATCGTATTTCAAGACCCGCTGGCCAGCCTCGATCCGCGTATGACCGCTGGTGATATTATCGCAGAACCGTTGCGCAATTACCGCCCCACGCTGACCAAGGCAGACCGTCGCAAAATGGTTGAGGAGATGATGGAACGGGTTGGTCTCCTGCCGCGCATGATCAACCGCTATCCACATGAATTCTCTGGCGGGCAATGTCAGCGTATCGGCATCGCGCGCGCAATGATATTGCGCCCTAAATTGGTAGTCTGTGATGAGCCTGTGTCGGCGCTGGATGTTTCAATTCAGGCCCAGGTTGTCAACCTGCTCATGGATCTGCAAAAAGAATTTGGTTTGGCGCTTCTGTTTATCAGTCATGATCTTGCCATTGTCCGTCACATCAGCCATCGGGTAATGGTGCTCTACCTTGGAAAAGTAATGGAGTTGGCAGACAAGGCCGCACTTTATGCCACGCCGCGCCACCCCTATACGCAAGCTCTTTTGTCTGCAGTGCCGATTCCTGACCCGACCAAGGAACGCAATAAAGACCGGATTCTTTTAAACGGTGATCTACCATCGCCCTTAAACCCTCCTTCGGGTTGCGTCTTCCGCACACGGTGTTTTAAAGCTACTGGGAAGTGTGCCGAGCAGGTTCCTATACTGGAAACAGCCGGTAAGGGGCAGCAGGTCGCCTGTCATCACTGGCAAGACTGAACACCATTCCAAGCTGAGTATGATATGTCCGAAATAGACCAGCCCTATTATCGACTGCATGTTTTTTGTTGCACCAATGTGCGGCCGCAGTCACATCTGCGCGGATCATGTGCCCGTAAGAATTCTGTAGCGTTGCGTGATTATATGAAGACTCAGGCAAAAAATATGGACATCGGGCGTGTGCGCGTTAATGCGGCCGGGTGTCTCGATCGCTGCGAGCTTGGGCCGGTGATGGTCATCTATCCAGATGGCGTTTGGTATCGTTATGAAAACGAAACGGATGTAGATGAAATTTTAAGCAGCCATATTAAAAACGGCATTGTGGTCGAGCGTCTAAAACTCAAAGTTGAGGATGGACCATAAGCCGTTTTTTTTAATGCGCGCTTTGAAAAAGTTCTTCTGCCCTGCGGGCGTAGGCTGCTCGGGTCATGGCCATCAGATTAACCGGCCCCTCCATAAGGTGGAAAAACCGCCAGCCTTCTGGTTTCTGTCGCAACAACGCTGTAACGCGTACATCTGCTGAAACCGGCTTGCGTGGAATCTCTTTTGGACCAGCGAGTGTTGCAATCCAGCGCATGTCATAGGTTGCCAGAGCAATGTCTGAGTCTATTTGTCGAGCGGTGTGATTGGCGGACTTGCTTTTGAGCGACTCCATAATCACCCGTGATTTAAACCAATAAGCTTCAATGGCATCCCAGCCGACCAACGGGGCCTGCGCTTCTTCTGGCATCAGTAAAGGCATCGGATCGTCTAGGTCCCATAGGCGTTTCTTGCCGTCAAAGTCCATGGTTTCAGAGCAGGCAACATAGCGCTCAACGAGATCAACAATCTTGGTCAGTAAGTTTGACATCAACAAATGCTCCGTTGTGGAATTGCATCTAGGCCATCGGCTGCTACGCTTTCGTAATAAGCTTGCAATTCTAACAAGGGAGCGAGTGGGGCTTCGGCATAATGGAACAGACGCCATTGGTTCTCTCGGTTCCGCCAGATCGCTGTCACTCGGCACGTGCCACCCATAGGTCCGCGGTCATCGGCAAGCATCCAATTAAGCTCATAAAACGAAAGCCCAATGGCAGGGCTAAGGCTTCGAGTCAGAATTCCTTCAGCGCGATGGAGCACGGTGCTGAAATGCTCGCACGTGGTTTCTACATACTCCATTACGGCAACGCTGCCGATTAAAGGTGCGTGTCGTTCGGCAGGTAGGTAGCTGGACTGGGCGTCTTGCTCATCCCATAGCGATAAAATAGTTTCCGTATCTCTATTCGTCCAAGCCTTTATCCAAGCGTTTAAAGCTAACTCTGGAGTTTCGGTCTGATGAGTCATGGAAGGAGATCAATCTCATGATAATTCAGAACAGTGTGGTCTTGCCGGAAATTTATGACCTTAGGTCCAAGCGCCTTAAAGAAGATGATTTCGTGCATCCATATGGCGGCGGCCTCATCATGGTAGCTGGCCATAATGTCCTCCGTGAGACGTGTACGCTCTTCCAAATCTGACGTTGCAAAAGCTTTCTCGATCTTCGCGGTGACCTCTTCATTGCAATACCATGGACTACGATGAATGCAGGAATGCAGTCTTAATGGTCGCAGCGCATCCGTGGTGCGTTCGGCGGAATAATTCATGCCGAAGGCCTCACCACGCCATTCCCCTTCCTGGATGCCACGAATTAATTGCTGGACTGGAATTGTGCGTAAGGACATGACAACGCCAACGTTCAACAAGTCTGCAGAAACTTGTTGATAAGCGGGGGCTAATGATGCCCCTCCACCAATTGTAACTTGGGCTGTAAAAGAAAAGCCGTCGCCATATCCGGCCTCGTCTAACAACGCACGCGCTTTGTCTGGGTCGTAGGGGTAAGCCTGAACATCGGAATTGTAACCAACGCTTGCCGCAGTTGTGGGTTGGCTTGCGGCTTTGGTAAGTCCGCCAAAGAGGGCATCGATATAGGCGTTTTTATTGACTGCATAGTTGAGTGCTTGGCGCACACGTTTGTCTTGCAAAGGATGATCGTCAGGGATGCCGGTCAGGATGAACACCACACCCAGCACACTGCTTGATGTGCCAATGTCCCCGCGACCACCGCCCGCTTCAATAGACAAGATGTCATCGCGGCTCATCGCGACGGCGATATCTATTCTGTCGGAGAGTATTGCTTGCACCCGGGACGAGGCGTCGGGTAACGCAATAATTTCGAGTTTATCGACTTTTGGGGGACGCCAGCCCTCGCGATGGGCGTCTAATGTTGCTTTGGCTTCAGTCCATTCAACCAGTTTAAACGGACCTGTGCCGATGGGGTCCTGAGCAAAACCTTCGCGCCCCAATGCTTTCCAATGCTCTGGTTCAAAAATCAACAGGGCTTCAGTCAAAGCAGGCAGCAAGGGTGAAGCGACTTCAGTGCGAATGATGACGGTGTGATCATCAACGGCTTCTGCGCTTTCTATTGCACCAAGATCTCGGGCGATGGGTTCTATGCTGGCAGCCGGACTTGTCAGATAATCCACGGCGAACACTACAGCATCGGCTGTGAAAGGTTTGCCGTTATGGAAGAGAACATCTTTTCTTAAGTTGAATTGCCACGTCAGATCATCAAGTTTTTCCCATGACGTGGCCAATAAAGGTTCTACGCCACCATCTTCGGTGACAAAGGTCAGGCCTTCGAACATGGCGCGATAGGTATAGATGGTCGGTACGCCCGTGCCGCGGTAGGGGTTGCCTAGCGCTGGCGGCAGGCCAACGACCCCAAGTCGCAAGGTTTTGGGTCCGGATTGAGGTGCCAGAACTGTTGTCTGTGTCGGATCTATGTCAGTGGGTGTCTCTGGTGGTTGTAACAACCAAAAACCACCTAGGCCGACCAGAACAATTAAAACGAGGAGTAAAATTTTACGAGTCACGGCAAAAATCCCTCAGCAAAGTAACGTGGCCCCAAAGCATAGTATCAACAGACTAACGGGAGTTGGTTGGAAAAGGTCAGCTTTTTTGAATCGGACTAAAGAACTGTGGCCGCGCCCTTTAACTCCGCAATAAGGGTTTGGCATGTTGGTAAGTGATGGCGCTCTGTTTCAAGAATCGCCAAAAATGCGCGGCCTTTGATGCGATTTAAATTTATATTCTCAGCGGCTCCTTCAAGGCTGGCAGCATCAGCTACAATATCAATCAGGCGTTCAGCAGCATGCAGGCGCCCCCAAAGATAATCGTTTTCTCGATACGCGCGGCTGAAGAAGGCCCCAAAGTGATTGAATTGCTGACCTTTTAAACAAGCGGCTGTTCCGCCAGGTCTTAAGGTTTGAGCATCATCGGGGCTGACACGATCAACCAGTATCTCATTGAACTCATCCAAGTCGCGCCAATTGGTGACAGAGAATGTAAGGACATCCCAGGCGGCAAACCCAATATAGGATTCCAGAACTTCACGTCTGATGGCCTCAGGTAAGGTTTCAGTCAGCTTCCCGAGAACAGTCTCAGCGTGCTTAGCATGGTCTTCAAAATTCAATGCTTGGGCGAGATCTGCAAGCACATCCCCCATAATGGTCAGCGCTTCAGGCGTTGGCTCAGAGGCTTCTGTTTCTTCAACGATCATTCTGATGCGGTTTTTTAGTTTCTCAGCGATCTGCATCGGAATTTTTTTTAGGGCGCTGTCCAGCGGCGTCATGAAGTCCAAAGTGTCATACAAGCCGGCTTTTAACGTATCTAAACCGGCTGTGTTAACATTGCCTGATTCATCGCCTTCGATTTTTACGTAAAGTTGATTGACCGCGCGTATCGCGAACCGAAGACGCCTTTGTCGAAACCTGGCATCAAAATTCAATAAGAACTCAACCCAAATCGGGTTGGTTTGGGCTGTTGTTCCTGTAATCAGTGTTGTGTCGGTTGCCGTGATTCCCTGCACTTCGAACCACTTCACAAGAACGCGATTAATTCGTTTAAGATTTAGGCTCCCTGTACCGTAGCCACTGAGGTTCAGAATCAGGGATATGAGTTCATCAGCGACACTAGCGAGCTTCAGTCTTAAGTAACCTTCGTAAGCAAAACCGGCTTCTGCCTTTGCTTTAGCATTTGCCGCCAGACGCAGCCGACCAATAGCTGCGCCATCCAATGGTTCCCTGAGTTCCTGACCAGCCACGGCTGATACGATAGCCCTGATGTGGGGGCGTGAGGCATCAACGACGGTTTGAAGGCGTTGTATTTCTTTGTTGTAGGAATTCACCCAAGCTAAGTCTTCGTGGATCGGCTCGTTGCGGGGAATATCTGATAGGGCACCCCGCAGAGTCCGTAAAAATCCAGGCACTCGACCCCAGTCATGATTGCGTGGGCCGCGCGGGTGAGGATCAATATACAACAGGCGGCGATCTACCTGGCGGTAGGCAGGTCTGCCGGCGATGGCGTTAATCGCCTGAGCAAATGGTTTGTTTACAAGGACGCTACCATCGACAAAGGCTGCGTCTGTTGGGTTAACGCCGTGCTTTAAGTATTGGCCGAAGTTTTCATAAAGAAAATCAACGCGCTTTTTCCAAACGATTCCTTTTGCCTGTATCAGGCGGTCGCATTCCCCAAGCTGTGCTGGTGGAAAGGCGCCAGGAAAAGAGGATGTTGCACGCGCCGCGAACGCCAAGGCTGGAATATTGTCAGTATCAAAATCTGTTTGTTCGTGCCCAGGAGGCCATTGGCGGTAATGAAACTTTATGATCTGACGGTGCTCACGTTCAATGACTGATGGGGGGTCGTGTATAGGCGTCTCTTTTGTGAACCCGTAAAAATCTGTCACTGTCACGTATAGGTCTAAGGGTAATCCCTCGGGCAACAAAGAACGTCCCCGCGCCAAAGACTGCCCCATGGCTGATATGCCGTCGAATAAGACTTCTGTGAGTTTTCCACCATTAAAAGGTGGCTTAAACCAGCGGGATCGCAAAAAGATAGATAGCTTTTGTCTGAACTCTTTGTCGTTGGCCAATATCTTACGAAACGACCACATAACCATCCAAACGAACGGGCGAAACAACAGTTTATGCCAGGGCTTTGCCTGAACTTCCTCGGTCATAAGCTCGGTGACGTCGGTTTGTGTCAGCCAGAAGGATCGAACGGGGTCCATGTCCAGATCGTGTGCGAGAGCCCGCCCCAAAATAATTCCATTGATGCCGCCAGCAGAGGCTCCCGCGATAATGTCAACCACGACCCGCAAATCCAAATCCGGCTCAAAAGCGGCGAGAAGTTCCGTGTAGGCGGCTTCGCTGTCACGAACATCCTTACGGTAGGGTGCCGAGTCATCATCGTGGCGTGCGTGACGGTCGCGGGATGCGCGAATCAATTTGTGTATCTCTTTGGTGACGCCATGCATGTATACGGCTAGAGATACCCCGCCGTAGCAAACCAATGCGAGCCTAAGCTCTTTTTCTTTCACCGTATTTTTGTTCCCGGTTCGAAACTAAGACGCGACCACGCAAAGGTAACGCACCATATGCGGAAGTCCGCTGATTATTCTGCAGGTGTTCCGTCACTCACAATATCGTCAGACAGGCGGCCCCGGCCAGGATGTTTGCGTTCTAGATCTTTAAGATCAGCGGCCACCGCGCCAGGGGACCGTGTGTTCTGCGTCATCAATTGGTAGAACACGGGCACAACCAAAAGCGTAATGAAGCTTGAGAAGGCAACGCCAGTGAAGATAACGACACCGATCGCTTCCCGTCCTTCAGCTCCCGCGCCACTGGCTAGCACCAATGGCACGGCTCCCATGCATGTGGCCAATGCTGTCATCACAATCGGTCGCAAGCGTATGGTTGAAGCTTCCACCAGGGCTTCTCTGAATTCGTAGCCTGCGTCGCGCAGCTGGTTAGCAAACTCGACAATCAGGATACCGTTCTTTGCTGCCAAGCCGATCAACACGATAATTCCGATTTGTGAATAAATGTTGAAGCTGATGTCAAACAACCAGAGTCCCGCGAGAGCTCCCATCATGGCCAAAGGTACGGTCATCATAATAACGAGGGGGTGGATAAAACTTTCAAATTGCGCTGCAAGTACTAGAAACACGACCAACAGCGCAAGACCGAAGAAGACATACATGGCCGACCCGGATTCCTGATATTCCTGGGCTTGTCCATTCCAGCTCACCCGTGCTGCTTCTGGTAGTTTTTCCGCTGCCACGTTTTCTAGCCAATCAATTGCCTCTCCCATGGGATACCCTGGGGCTGGGGTGGCCATGACGGTGATAGACCGCAAACGGTCGTATCTGTTGCGTGTGCCTGCGTCAGTGATTTCGTCAATTGTTATAAGATTGGACAGAGGTATCAATTCGCCTGTTGAGTCAGACCGCACATATATGTTTGTCACGTCTGTCGGTGTGCGTCGGTCTTCATCGCGTCCCTGGAGAATGACGTCATACTCTTCGCCCTTATCGACGAAAGTTGTGGCTCGGCGAGAGCCCAGCATAACAGCCAGAGTTTGACCTACAGAGCCAATGGATACTCCTAAATCTGCTGCTCTATTTTGATCGATATTGATCCGCATTTGAGGACGGGTTTCATTGTAATTCGAACGCACGCCAAACAATCTCGGGTTCTCAGCCATGGCTTCAAGCATGATGTCCCGCCACACAACCAACTCTTCGTAGGTGCTACCCCCAAGGACCATACTTAAGTTTGAGCCAAACCGCCCTTGGCCAAAACTTGGCGCAGGGCTTGGAATGATTTGTGCGCCAGGGATATCACTCAGCAGAGGACGTAACTCGCGTATAATGTCGTGAACACTTTTGTCGCGGTCTTCCCAAGGTTCAAGACGTATGATCACATTGCCCATGTTGGTGGCTTGTCCACTCACACCGGCGCCCATGGGCATGATCTGCAAAACACGTGCTGCAATTCCTGTTTCAACATATTCTTTTAGGATGCGCTTGGTGACCTCTAGTCCCTGTCGGTCAGTGTAATCAAGAGACGCACCTTCGGGTGCGCGGATCATCACATTCACGCTGCCGCGATCTTCCGGTGGGGTGAACTCCTGAGGGATGATAAGAAATATTCCGACACCACCGGCCAAGATGGCCACGAAGGCTGCAATGACAAGATAAGGCCGATCCAGACCCATATTTAAGCTGCGAGCGTAAAACGCTCTCATCCATTCGAAGGCACGCATTGAACCGCGCGCAACAAGTGTCTCGTCTAACTCGTTTTTTAAGATTTTCGAGCACATCATTGGCGTTAGCGTCAACGCTACAAACATGGAGCAAGCCACCGCCGCCGCCATCGTCACAGCGAATTCTGTAAACAGCCGTCCAACCACGCCTTCGGTCAGCGTGATTGGCACAAACACGGCAATCAGCACCAGGGTTGTGGCGACGATAGCAACTCCAACTTGGCGTGCTCCTCGGTATGCCGCCAACAACGGTGGCTCACCTCGTTTGATGCGGCGGTGGATGTTCTCCAGCATGATAATGGCGTCATCAACCACCAATCCAATGGCTAAGACCAAAGCCAAAAGCGTCAAAATATTCAGCGAATAGCCCAAAGGCCACAATACGATGAATGTTGCCATCAGGGATATTGGGACCGTGACGGCTGGAATAATGACAGCGCGGATCGTGCCTAAGAACAGATAAATCACAGCAATAACCAGGACGGCTGCAATGCCCATTGCCAGGGCAACTTCACGCAAAGCGGCGGTAATAAAAACCGAAGAATCCTGATTGATGACGAGGCTCATATCTGAGGGCAACGTCGTTTGAAGGTTTTTGATTTCTTCGCGCAGAGCATCAGAAACCGTCAGAGTGCTTGCGCCGGGACGCTTAACAATACCAATCCCAACCGAGTTCTTCCCGTCCGTTCTAAAGCTTGTCGCGGTATTTTCAGGTCCGATCTCGACCTTTGCAATTTCACTGAGTCGCACCAGGTAATTGTCAGCGCCCCGGGCGATCACCAATCGCTCAAAATCCTCAGGCTTATTAAAATTTCGCGCTGTCCGGAGGTTGAAGTCACGGGTTTCAGATTCGAGGAGGCCAGCACCCAACTCAACATTTTCACGGCGCAATGCATTTTCGACGTCAATCACGGTTAGGCCACGCGCAGCCATGGCGCGCCGGTCAAACCATACCCGTAGCGATTTTTTGCGTTCGCCGCCAATCCATGCCGTTGCGACACCTTCAATTGAAGTGAAGCGATCAATGAGAAAACGGCTGACGTAATCAGACAATTCTAAACGGTCCATCTGTGGGCTGGAGATGTTAAGCCACATAATGGGATCGGCATCTTGATCGGCTTTTCGGATCGTTGGCGGGTCGGCATCGTTTGGCAGCGAGCGGCTGGCGCGGCTTAGAACATCACGTATATCGTTAGCAGCAGCATCAATGTCGCGGCCTAACTCAAACTCAACAATGATCCAACCCATCGCATCGCGCGCAGACGCGTTAATAGATTTAATACCTTCAACGCCACTAATTTGGTCTTCTAGAACTTGAACGACTTTGGTCTCAACAATGGCGGCTGATGCGCCAGGGTAAGTCACGCTGATGGAGACGACAGGTCGCTCAATATCTGGCGTTTCCCGAACTGGCAATTGCAGCATGGCAACGGCACCAAAGACGACCAGCAGGGTACTGAGCACGGCCGCGAAAACGGGACGTTTGATAGAAAAATCTGAGAGCACCATGGCCAAAGTGTCCTTGTTTTAATCAATAAGAACTGCGCTCTTTGAGACCGAGCGTTTGTTTTTTTCGCGGCTTTTTTAACCTTGAGATGGCTGCTTTGATGCTGAGGGAGCGCCGCCACGCACATCAGCTTCATTCAGCAGGCGTATTTTACTACCAGTACTCAAATCCGTGTTGCCTTCAGTCACGACCAGATCACCTAAAGCCAGACCCTCAAGAATCTCCACGCTTCCGGGGCGGCGCCGTCCAATCGTTACCGGCACGCGCTCAACGGTGTTGTCACCTATGACAACAAAAACAAACTGTTGATTGTCAGAAGGCACCAGGGCTTCTTCCGCGATCATGAGGCTCTCTCTACGATCTTTAATGAGATCCACAACCATCAGCATACCAGGCCGTAAGCGCCGGTCTTCGTTTAAGATTTCAGCGCGAATGTTGATCGACCGTGTAGTCGGATTAACCCGTGTGTCGATTGATTTGACCACACCCTTAAACACTTCGTTGGTGTAGGCTGCTGTGGTCGCTTCAATGTCCATGCCTTCTTCCAGGGTAGACAAAAAAGTTTCTGGCACTGAAAAATCTAGCTTCATGACGGACAAGTCATCCAGCGTGGTGATCACCGTTCCAGGCGTAACCAATGCGCCGACGCTGATCCGGCGTGTTCCAAGGCGTCCTGCAAAAGGTGCTTGGATGGTATAATCAGCCAGTCGAGCTTGTGCGGCTTGTACATTTGCCTGCGCTTTTTTCACAGCCGCTTGTTGTTCGTCAAACCGTGCTTGAGACGTTGCGTTGGCACGGGCCAAACCCGCAATTCTATCAAATTGCTTGCGTTGCTCTTCCGCGTTGGCTAATTCAACTTGCAACCGTGCTTGCTCTTCATCTTTATCAAACTGGACCAGGACAGCCCCGGCCTCGACAGTTTCGCCATCTGTAAAATTGATACTTTCAATGACGCCTTGCACGCGCGCCGTTACGACAATCGATTCATTTGCCTGAAGGGTGCCAATTGCTTCCAAGCGGTCCGCGAAGATTTCTTGCCGGGTTGGCACAGCGAACACGGCTTGCACCGAACCACCAAATCCGCGACCGGGCGACCCACCGGTAGATCCACCTGGGCCGTCTGGGGCGACAAAGGTCGAATATCCAAAATACAATGCAACCGCTAATACAACGGCGATAATCAGCCCGAAAAAGGGGCGAGATGCGTTCATGTTTGAATCCCAGCCAACACAACAGGCACCAAAAAATGAAAAGCGCCCTAACAAATCAATGGTTTATAATTTTTAATACAGTGTTTGTTACAGAGATACCATGAAAACGACGTGACACTTCGTAACAGTCGGGCGCTTCACAGAGTCTTGATATATGCGCAATCTCAGCGAATTGAGGCTCTTGATTTGGAGCGACTATTATCGAGTTCTGCTTCACAAATCTTGGATAAACTCCCTATGATATCCTTTATGATCTCGCTTTCACGCATGATGAGAATGTATTATTTGGATCCCATCAGAACTCTATCTACTCCATTGTTATTACTGATTTATTTTGCGATTTTTTCTGTTTCTGCGGCGGCCCAACCGACATCGGA
Organism: Rhodospirillaceae bacterium; assembly: GCA_040221475.1. Classification (GTDB taxonomy): domain Bacteria; phylum Pseudomonadota; class Alphaproteobacteria; order Rhodospirillales; family Rhodospirillaceae; genus WLXB01. The sequence continues at coordinate 265,992 of JAVKEJ010000058.1, forward strand.
GGCGGCCAATCCATTTGGCGTTGGTGGTCCCCAAGCAAAGCAGCCTGGAGAATCATCTCAATCGACATCCACCAGTCCATTTGGATCTCGGGCGGCCCCTGAACCGCAAAGAACTCCTCCTGCCTTTGTTATGCCAGCGCCTGTGAGGGCGGTTTTTCGTCAGGTGGCAGATTGGCAGCGGCAGATTAATAGGTATTTGGGCCGTCAGTTACAGGCTTCCAGTGATCAAGGGGGCTTAAGCGCTGCGCTGACAGTAATTCTGGCGAGTTTCATTTATGGCGTTTTACATGCGGCCGGGCCTGGGCATGGCAAGTTGGTTGTCGCGTCATACTTCACGGCCAAAAAGGCTCCTCTCAAAACCGGCATATTAATGGGGGGTGTTATTGCCCTCACTCAGGCGATCGCAGCGATCCTCATGGTTGCGGTGCTGGCGATGGTCATGGGCGGCAGTCAGCTTGAGATCATTGATCAGACGACATTGCTCGAGGTGGTCAGTTATGGACTCATTTTAGCGATTGGTCTGTATATGACGTATGGGGCGCTCACCGGCAAAGCAACCTGTGGTCACGATCACGATCATGACCATGAAGAACACGGCCACGGTCATCATCACGGCCATAGCCATGGACCTGATCCAAACGCTCGGGAAACATGGCTGGCGCGTGTAGCTGGCAAGTGGCTGGGGCCACGCGGTGAGGTCATTGCCGTTGGTATGGTGTCTGGTGTGCGCCCGTGCACCGGCTCGATCTTAGTGCTATTGTTTGCTGTGGCTAACGGCGTTTTTGTGCTGGGGATCATCGCCTCTTTCATGATGGCTGCTGGGGTCGCGATTACGATTTCGGCGCTTGGTATTGGGGCGATTGTATTGCGGAACTCTGTGGCAGGTGATGACGCCGCGCCAAAAAGCCCGGCGCGCGCGTTTCTTGGTAAAACACTCTCTATCGCAGGGTCGCTTGCGGTCGCGGTTTTAGGGGGGTTGCTGTTGGGCGGCGCGCTTGAGCGCACCGGCTTTCTTATTTGAAACGCGCTCTAGCTTCCTGAGCAAGATAACCAGACTTCTTGTGGCACCATGAAGTAAGACTGGCTTTGCACTTCATCTCCCTGCCGATATTCCAAAGCGCACCCAAGGCCGTCCGCGCCGACCAACGTGACCGGTGTGTCTCCATCAAGAATAATGTCCACGTAAATCGTTGGGTCGTAAAGACTTAACCCTATCGGGGCTGTTATCGGATTGATCGGGTTACTCAAAATCAGATCAAACTCAAAAATGAGTTCGCCAGCATCTGAACTGATGACAAAGTTTTCCACTCTGTCGAAGGTCTGTTCTGTCTGGGCTCCGTCTGTGCGCAGATGAGTGAAGTATCCAAAATCTTTTAAACTCGTAAAAACTTGGTTTTCCATCGCAAGTGTTTCGGCGTCGTCGAAGCTACCGTCGCTGTTGGTGTCAAAGTCCGCTCCTAAGACCTGACTGAAGAAGGCGTCAAATTGCCACCGCATTCCCACCTTAACCAAAGCCTGTTGATCAAACTCAAACGACGCTTCGCCGGTGACCCACACATGTGGGTGGGCGAGGCTGGGAGATGCTGAAAACACGCCCAGACTCATACAAATCCAAAACCATAAGCGGCTGCAACTGTGGCAGAGAATGTGTCGCATTTATCAGTGCACCTAAAGGTTTGCAAGGCGGTAAGCGTCTATTCATAGGGCGATAATGTGGCCGAATTCGGTTGCTACCAGCCTGACATCATCATATGTCTAATACCAATATGTTCTACAATGACGCGTCAACTTTATTTCGAAGTGAAGGGCCACCACAATGACCAATGACCTTAGTCAAGAAATCAACCTGCACCCAACCCAGGATGAGTTGGCCCGCCAGGCTTTTATTGTGCAGTTCAAACAAAAGGTAAACCTGGACCTGCAAAAAGACATCAAGGCGTATGTCAAAAACAACATTGCGCCCGAACTTGAAAGCGCGTTGGGGCGGCCCCTGGAAGATTTGAACCGTGACCATCGCAAAGCCCTAAAAAAGCGCATGGCTGATGAGCATCTCTTCCAAACGTGGGAAACTTTGACGTGGGTCGGTCAAAACATGATGTGGAACTGTGTTGATGAAACGCTAGATCATGATCTGCCACGCATTGAGGCTGCAGCGGCACAAGTCGTTAATCGCAAGGATAAGGCTGGCTCTTTGAAGTTGAACCCAGACTTAGATTTGCCACCCAACATTGCGAAAGTCGAAATCCACCGTCAACCAGGCGGCTTCTGTCTCGAACGAGAAGGTGTTGACTACGATATTATGTCCGGTGCCCGCATGACCGGTGGCGGCATGATTTACGGGGCAGGTAAAGGGCGTTCTGCTAAGCCCGGCTACTCAGCAGCCCACTTTTTGATTTCTGAAATGGAAAAACAGTTTGGGCCGCAGAAGCCAAAACGCATCCTCGATATTGGGTGTGGGACGGGTCTAAACACGGCGACGTTTGCGCGGCATTACCCTGATGCAGAAGTACACGGTATTGATGTTGCTGCTGGTCTGCTGCGGTGGGGACATGCACGCTGTGAAAGCGAGGGCGTGCCGGTTCATTTTGCTCAAATGAGCACAGCGGACATGGATTTTGAGGACGAAAGTTTTGATCTTGTGGCCTCAACCATTTGGGGACACGAGACCACACCTCAAATTCTAAAAGACTCTATTTCTGAAATTTGGCGCATTCTCAAACCGGGCGGCATCGCCTTTCATATGGATGTGACCAATCAGCCAGGTTATCAGGGTTTGGTGGACCAAGTGCTCAACGATTGGCAAATCCGTCACAACGGTGAACCGTTTTGGATGGGTTGGGCAGATTCTGATCTAAACGCGTTGATGACAGAGGCTGGGTATCCTGAAGAGTGCCAGTTTACTGGGTATCGTCCGCGAACCCAGGGCGCTGGAGATTGGTTTGTCCACGGCGCACGAAAGCCTGACTAATACACCCGAGACGCAAAGCGAAAAAAAACCCCGCCACACTGGGCGGGGTTTAAGTGAGGTTACTGGAACTTGTCAGCAGTCGTCCCACCCAAAAGGGCGCGACACACAAGAAGGATAGTGTCACGCTGCTCACTCTGGATAACCTGTGCGTTCTGACAGGTTAAGGCGAAATGACCCTGTTAGGTCTGACAGGTCTATTTCAAACTGCGAAACTCGTCAGTGGCGTTAATCAACCCGGATTGGACACCAAGTTCCATTGAAGAATGTCCGGCGTCGGCAATAATCCGATAAGCTGCGCCGTCCCAGGTTTGAGCGAGTTTGTCTGCGGTGATGATGGGGCAGACCATATCATAGCGGCCTTGGATAATGATGGCTGGATGTTTGGCAAGGACCTTCATGCCTTCTAGCAGTTGGTTCGGCTCAAAAAACCCTTGGTTAATCATGTAGTGCGCCTCCAGGCGTGCCATCGATAGTGCGCCCGTATAATATGGTGCCTTTTGTCTGGGTCTGGCCGGTGATGGAATGAGGCGAGAGCAGGCATTTTCATAAGCGCACCATGCTGCTGCGGCTGGGCGGTGTGTTTCCGGATTAGGGTCCGTAAGGCGTGCATAATACGCACTTAATAGGTCATGGCGTTCATCAATAGGGATATGGTTTGAGAAAGCGCGCCATGCTTCTGGAAAGACACGTCGAATTTCATGCAAAAACCAGTCGACTTCTTCATCAGAGAACAAAAAGATTCCGCGGAGAATAAAACCGATGCAGCGATCTGGGTGAGCTTGCCCATAGGCCAAAGCCAGAGTCGAACCCCAGGATCCGCCAAAGATAACCCAACGTTCAATGCTTAAGTGCTCACGCAAAAGCTCTAAATCTGCAACAAGGTGCGCTGTCGTGTTCTCCCGCACTTCGGCTTCTGGCGTGGACCGCCCTGCCCCGCGTTGATCCATGAGAACAATGCGGTAGTGGTTGGGGTCAAAAAAACGCCGAAAGGCGGGGGCGGTTCCGGCCCCAGGCCCACCATGCAGAAAGATGACGGGTACACCGTTCGGGTTTCCACTTTCCTCCCAATATAAGGTGTGCAGTGGTCCCGTCCGAAGGAAACCGGACTTCCGCGCCTCAATTGCGGGGTAAAGTGTGCGACCATCACTTTTGCTCGGCGTGACTTTAGAGGCCATGATTTCTGGTGGCGAAATAAAGCGCGCTCCTGTTTTGAAAGGCCAATTCTGTTAGCGAAAAGCCTAATAAATACATATTATACGAACAACTAACAGCTCAAGGGTTGCTTACCCTACGTCAGCTTCGTCAAGGTATGCCTCAATCAGTTTAAACAGCTGCTCTGAATGATCTTCTGGTGAAATCACGAGATTGCAATGTTCACCATATATATTGAGTACATAACCCCGCGCATCACAGACGGTCACAAGCGATTGAATAAAAGGTGTAATCACCTGGGCATTTAAATTTTCTGCCGTTTGACATTTCTCCATAGCGGCTTGAAGAGACTTTGCCAGATCCTTTTGCGATCCATTTTTAGAGCCACGTTTGGATGTATGTTTGGAGCCATGGCGACCGGCATTTGAGCGTGTATCTGTCTTTTTGGGTGCATTCATCCTTAGTCTCCTTAGGCGGCTTTTTAAGCACTACTATTTTGAGGCTCACTTTAGAGCATATTTTATGGCAACAGACAGGCCCACACAGACTTTGATTTCCTGACCTGCAAGCCTTATGACCTCAGCCTATTGTTTCGTTTATAAGGTGACTGCACATGGAACGGTCAAAGCAACAACTGAGCGATTTCTGGAGCATTGTTCTCGATGTCTGGACGACAGGCGTCGTCGGTGTTGATTTTGGCCGCATATTAATTGCACTCGGCATCGTCCTGTTTTTCATGGTGATCCGAGGTTTGTTTACCCGCTTCGTGCTGGGTACGCTCCAACGCCTCACGGCCAAAACTGAAACCACGATTGATGATAAAATTTTTGACGCTTTACGGGGGCCAATACGACTCATTCCTGTGATTCTAGGCATTTTTATAGCTTTGGATTATCTGGAATTGCCGGAGAAGTACGACACCATCGGCGCTTTAGTTGTACGGACTCTTGTTGTTTTTGATATATTTTGGGGCCTTTACAAAATCACTGGGCCAGTTAGCTCTTCAATCAAACGGCTGGAAACGCTTCTAACGCGTGAGATGGTCGACTGGCTGGTCAATTTTCTGCACCTAGCCGTCGTGTTTATTGGCGTTGCAACTGTGCTTGAAATTTGGGGTATTAAAGTTGGCCCCATTCTCGCCGGTCTTGGGCTCTTTGGCGTCGCCGTTGCCTTGGGCGCACAAGATCTTTTCAAGAATCTGATCGCCGGAATACTTGTTATTGCCGAAAAGCGCATGCGGGTCGGCGATTGGATTATGGTGGATGGTGTCGTCGAAGGAACGGTTGAAACGATTGGTTTTCGTTCAACCCACGTCCGCCGTTTCGATAAAGCTTCTGTTTATGTTCCCAATGCAAAGTTGTCTGATAATGCGGTCACGAATTTCAGTGAGATGACCCACCGTCGGATTAAGTGGATGATCGGTGTTGAATACGGCACAACCATTGAACAGTTACGCGTTATCCGCGACAAAATCGAAACATATATCCATGAAAACGCCGATTTTGCGTCACCTTCTGAGGTCTCCACCTTTGTCCGGATTGACAGCTTCAATGATTCCTCCATTGATATCCTGCTGTATTGCTTCACCAAGACAACAAACTGGGGGGAGTGGCTCAAGGTCAAAGAGACCCTTGCGTATAAAATAAAAGATATTGTCGAGTCTGAGGGCTCTGCTTTCGCTTTCCCGAGCCGCTCGCTTTATCTTGAATCTGTCCCCTCTGAGGCGGCCGAAGTGTTTATGCCGCCCTCTTCGCAATCCGGAACAAAACCAAAATAAGATACGATGTATTATTTGGTCATGCTGTTAATATAACGGCATGACCCGCATTCGCGCGATTTAAGTTGTATCGGCGTCCCCATGACTCCAATGATGATTCTGTTTCTTATCGTATTTGTCGATTTGATTGGCTTCGGCATTATGGTGCCGCTGCTGCCGTTTTATGTTGAACGCGTTGGCGCAGGTACAGAAGTTATTACTATCACGCTTGGTCTGTACTCTCTGTTCCAATTTATGGCCGCCCCTCTTTGGGGAAGGCTGAGCGATCGTTTTGGTCGCAAGCCCATTCTTGCGTGGACTCTGTCCGGTTTTGTTATTTCTTATGTGGTTTTGGGCTTTGCTGAAAGTCTATGGTTGGTCGTGGCGGCACGCATATTTGGTGGGCTTATGGCTGGAAATATTTCCACCGCGTTCGCTTATGTTTCTGACATCACCACGCCTGAAAACCGAGCCAAGGGTATGGGCTTGCTTGGTGCGGCGTTTGGTTTGGGATTCATCTTTGGGCCTGTTATCGGTGGCCTGCTCGCAGGCTCGGAAACATCGACAGCAAATTTTCTGTTGCCAGCTTTGGTGGCTGCTTCCTTAACCACAACGGCGCTGCTAGGCGTGATTTTTATCTTACCCGAATCGTTGAGTCAGGACGTTCGCGATCAAATTCGCAATAAACCGAAAACGTCACTCAAAACAAAACTCCATACGGCTTTTGGTCGGCGCGCGTTGATACTACTGGTAGCGGTTGGCTTCATCTTAACGATGGCGTGGGCCTTGTTGGAGGTCACTTTGGCCTTGTGGGTTAATCGTGTTCTGAGCTTTGGTCCGCGAGATATCGGGCTCACGCTCGCTTATGTTGGTGTGGTCGGCGTTATCATTCAAGGTGGTCTTATTGGCCCGCTGACAAAAAAATTTGGCGAACGCTTACTTGTTGCTAGTGCGATCGTATTCTTGTTGAGTGGGTATGTTATCCTCGCTGCTGCCAGCGATATTTATATCCTCATTGCTGCGATGACTTTTCTGGCGATTGGCAATGGCTTATCCAACCCCTCCCTGTCCAGTCTTGTGTCTAAGGAAGCCAGCGAAACCGAACGCGGGTCTGTGCTTGGCGTTTACCAGGGGGCCGCCAGCCTCGCCCGGTTTGTTGGACCGCTCTATGCTGGAGTTGTCTTTGCTCAACTGGGTCCGGCCTATCCATTTGTTATTGCAGCAGCCTGTATGGCGCCTGCTCTGATATTTGTATTTTTATTACCCCGACATAAAGCTTAACACTACGGCTAGATGTTGCGATTAAGTCTTGGCGTTACGTGGGATTAAACTTAGGGTGAGGCCCCATATATTTTAGGGTGAGACCCTATATTTAAGGTGGCGACTAATGCTGGAAGCGTTCGACTTACAAAAATCGTATGGAGATCATCAGGCCCTGAAAGGGCTGAACCTCTCTGTGAAGTCGGGCGACATTTATTGTCTTTTGGGCGCTAACGGTGCCGGCAAAACAACCACCATCAATCTTTTTCTTAATTTCATCAGTCCGACCGGTGGTAAAGCCCAGGTCAATGGCATCGATGTTTCTGAAAATCCGATCGAGACCAAAAAGCATCTCGCGTACATTCCGGAACAAGTCATGCTGTACCCCAATCTTACAGGCTTGGAAAATATTGAGTACTTTGCGCGCCTAGGGGGGCATGAGGATTACAACGATGATGATTTACGAGGTTTTTTACTCCGTTGTGGGCTGCAGTCAGAGGCCGCAGACCGGCGTATTTCAACCTATTCAAAGGGGATGCGTCAGAAAGTTGGTGTTGCCATTGCGCTTGCCAAGCAGGCCAAAGCATTGTTGCTAGATGAGCCTACCTCTGGCCTAGATCCAAAAGCATCCAATGAGTTTTCAGAGCTTTTGAAGCATCTACAAAGCGAGGGTGCCGCCATTCTTATGGCGACCCACGATTTATTCCGCGCCAAAGAAACCGGCACACGGATCGGCATTATGCGTGAGGGAAATTTGATGCAAGAGTTGAGCACGGACGAAGTTTCTCATGCTGACGTCGAACGGATTTATCTCGAACATATGCACTAAAAAACTCCCGTAAGGAGGGCGATATGCTCAAGCTGATCAAACGTGTGACCATTGCACTGGTTGTTGTCGGCGTGGGCATCGCGTCTGCGGGTTATGGCGCGTTCAGGTATATGAATGGAACGCCACCGCAGCTCAAAGAGCCAAACTATTTTCGCATTTACAAAGAACAACTGGCCAGTGAAGAAGCGATGACGCCCGAGGGTGAGGTTGCCATCTTCATGTCAGGCCTCATCATGCCCGAGAACTTTCGTCTTCCGGATTTTTACAATCTGGCTCTAAAGCCAAGTCAGTATATTCCATGGCCAATTCGCAGTCGTGCAATGGCTGATCCAGGCGTTATTTTGCTGGACACAGAGCGGTATTATGAATTCGAAGCGTTTGTGCCCACCAATCTTGTTGATGCTTATGGCTCGACCTTAGACGTGGATGGTACGCCTTGGGTTGAGAGATACCACAGCGGAGAGCTGAGATGGGTTGACCCCAGTCCGACTCAGCATCTTGATCATGGATACTTTATATATGAAGGCCGCAAGGGTGGTATGCCGGGACCAGCTCAAAAGCTAATCAATAAGGCGCGTGTCTACTATTATGGTAAAGGCAAAGGTTTTCTGAACGGTAAAGTACCCCATGAAGCCGGAACGTGGGCGCTGATTGAGGCTACAATGCGCAAGATCAGCGCTAAGTATGGCGATGTGCCCTACCGTTGGGTGACCGCTGAAGATTTTCATTTGGCACGAAGTGCGATGTTTGAATTGCTTGACGGTGGTGCTGATACCATCGTCCTAGCTGCACCACGCCCAATATATTCCCATCACGAAGAGTTCAATGGGTCTATTAAGCATGCGATGGACTACATCCATGAATGGGAAGACGCCAACGATAAAAAAATCAAAACTATTATCACCGAGAATCTGGCAAATTTTCCGATCATTCATGACACTTACGCCAATATGTTGCGCGATCGTCTTGATCAACTGCCTCACGGCGCAGATGTCAAAATCGTTGCGTCTGTACATGGCATGGCGTGGGACGTGGTGCCGAATGAAGCTTGGATTGAGTTGGCGCCGAGTTATATCGAGCCCGTCATGGCAAAGTTGAAAGCTGTTTTATCCGAGTATGATTTTGGTCGCACAGAAGTGGTGCAGTCACAAGATCACTTTGCTGATCCTCATAACGATCCCGAGGGCAAGTATCTCTCCACCAATACGGCGTTCTGGGATGGTATAAATGATAATTACGACTACGCCATTAACTTGCCCATTGAATTTTTCGCAGAAAACACAGACACCGTTTTCTCTCATGCCATGTACAATTTCGAAGGTTTTCCAGGTTACAATATTTATGACCCTGTCGATTATAGTGATTGGTCTGTGCCTTATACGCGGACGTTCGATATTCAAGGGACGCAGATCATCTACAATGGTTTACCGATCGGTAAGTACAACAAGCCCATTGTTGAAGCCTTTTTTCAGGCTTTGGACTCTGTTTTGTCACGCACACAAACAGCCGCATGGTCGGCAAGAGATGTTGCTGCGAACATAAACGAGCGTTTGGATTGAATGCGACCATTTGCTGCCTTGCTGACCTTCTCTGGCATCGATAAAACAATGAACTTAAGCCGAGGGTAACTCTCATGCAGCGTCTATTCGTACCCATAGGAGATATGCAGCTTCACGTCAGGCGCGCTGGAAGCGGTCCTCCTGTAATATTGTTGCACCCGTCTCCGCAGTCGAGCGTGTTTTCCGTGCCGATGGCAACGCGGCTGGCCAAGAATTTTACAGCCATTGCGGTTGATACCCCTGGATATGGGTTGTCTGATCCCATTCCTGGGGGGGTAAAAGGTCGTGCGCTAGAAGATTATGTGCAGCCGTTGGTCGCGTTGCTCGATTCTCTGGGCATTGAAAAAGCAGCGTTTTATGGCAATGCCACCGGTGCCGAGATTGCGCATATATTTGCGGCGGCACATCCAGAACGGGTCGCCGTGTGCATGCTAGATACGGCGGGGGATGTGTCAGATGAGGATGTCGATGTTCTCACCAACGGCTATTTCCCAGATGTGACTCCCCGTCGAGATGGCGGTCATCTCTTAACACACTGGGATATGGTGCGTTCGCTCAATCTGTTTGCCCCTTGGCAGTCTACGGCCAAGGCGGCGCGTTTGCCTGTTGATATGCCAGCCCCTGAGAAAATTCAGGAAAAGCTGCTCGATTATTTACGCGCTGGTGAAAATTATGCTGATGCCTATAGGCCTGCCTTCTATACTGCCAAGCACCATCTCATCAGTCGACTCACAGTTCCTGCGACACTCACGCGTTGGGAAGCGAAACCAGACCTGACCGAAGTTGATGATCTGATCGCCAAGGGCTTGCCCAAAAACTTTACGGTTTTGCACGCTGGGCCGACCATGGATGAACGTCTTGCAGTCAGTGAGCAATATCTTATCGACAATTATTTACCTTCAGGTACGCCAGCGCCGCCACATCCTGTTCAGATAGACGAGACGGCACCTCGCCTCCAGAAAATGTTTATCTCTATTGAAGGTGGGCAAGTGATGGCACGGGTCTGTATGGCTGGCGAAGGTCGACCCATTCTCGGTCTACATGACCCTGCTGGGTCTTCAAAGCGCTTGGCCGATCTGCTGAGCCCCTATCTTGGACATCGTCCAGTCATTGCCGTTGATAATCCAGGTAATGGCGAATCAGACAAACTGATTGATCGTGATGATATCACTACTGAAACTTACGCTCAGTCGGCAATCGCAGTGCTTGAGGCTTTGAGGGTTGCAGAGGTTGATGTGATTGGTCGTTACTCGGGCGGTCAAGTTGCGATTGAAATGGCAGCGCTGAGCCCTGGCTTGGTGAAACACATTGTTCAAGTCGGCGTGCAAATTTTTGCGGATGCGGAACGCGAAGATTTCTTGAAAAATTATACACCCTCCATCGCGCCTCGGTGGGATGGCGGGCATTTGCTGACGGCTTGGTCAATTGTACGGGATATGGGCCTCTTTTGGCCCTGGTACAATCGCACCAAAGCTGGTGTCATTCAGCGTGATGCAAATTTGGACCCCGACTTTCTTGATAGCCGTACACAAGATCTTCTTAAAGTTGGTGATGCTTATCAAAACGCTTACGCCGCATCATTTACTTATCCCATGGCCGAGAAATTGGCAGCCTTGGAGGTGCCTTGTTTGCTGATGGATTGGCCGGGGGCTGCCTCCTATGACCGTCTTGCGATGGCCAAGCAGGTTGCACCCCAAGTTGTTGTCACAGATATGCCAGAGGATATGACTCAGCTTCTGTCAGTCCTTGACCCATTTTTCGCCAGCTAGGTCATACTCCTATGAATATCACCCGCCGGTTTTTAACCTTGCCTGATGGTAACCAGGTTCACTTTCGCACCGCCGGACGTGGCCCGGCCATGATTTTGATGCATCCATCGCCGATTTCATCTGCAGCTTTGATTCCGGCCGTGACTGCTTTTTCTGAAAAGTTTACCTGCATCGCCTTAGATACCCCAGGGTACGGATTATCAGACGATTTCGTGACCGATAAAATTGACCTCATTGGTTACGCCGATGCCGTAGCACAGATCTTAGATGCACTCAATCTTGAATCTGCAGTAATTTACGGGGCAGCCACAGGCGCACAAATCGGAACGCAGTTTGCTTGTCGTTATCCCAAACGTACACGGCTCCTCATTCTCGATGGCGCAGGTCATTTTACAGATGAAGATCGCGCTCAATTTGCGGATGGATATTTTGTAGACATCACGCCAAGGCGTGACGGCACGCATCTCTTAGCAGCATGGGATGCCAGCCGTCACCTGTCCGTGTTCTTCCCATGGATGTCCAACCGTTTGGATCAACGTGTTCAGGCCGACACCCAATACCCAGAAGCCATTCAGCTCCATGTCGATGATATGCTTCGGGCTGGCCCGAAGTACAAAGAAGCCTATTGGGAGGCTATGCGGTATGAGGATCATAGTGCAACCGTTAAGGTGAAGGTGCCTACACTGCTCTCATATAACGCGGGCAGCATGATGCGTTCACATACAGAAGCGCTTATCAACAAAGGATTGCCCGATAACTTTACGGTTGTCCCATGTGACCCCAAAACCCGCTATACGGCGTTACTTACTGCGGCGGCTGATTTTGCAAGTAAATCGCCCTATATAAATTTTCCTGCACAAACAGATCGCGCTTCAACTATACAAAACATGATGGTCGACGTGCCCGGCGGGCAACTGCGCGCACGCGTCTGTCTTGAGGGCGAGGGTCTCCCCCTCATGGCCATTCACGATCCCGCCGGGTCCAGTCTTTTGGTCGAGCCTATTCTGAAACCCTATGTCGGTCGGCGGCCTGTGATCGCCTTTGATAATCCGGGGAATGGAGAATCTGATGCGGCGATCGACATCGTTGATTCCGAAAACTATGCAAAGGTTTTGCACGCAGCACTCGACAGTCTAGGCATTAATCAGCTCGACGTTATTGGTCGCTATTCGGGTGGCCCGGTGGCTATGGAAATGAGTTTTCAGAAGCCACAGCGCATACGTCATGTCGTTCAGGCGGGTGTGTCCTTGTATGAAGGCGAGGAGCAAGCGCGCCTTATTGAAAACTATACGCCGTCCGTGGCTCCGCGCTGGGATGGTCGGCACCTCATGACGGCTTGGTCCGTCATGCGCGATCAAAGTCTTTATTGGCCATGGTTTAACCAAACCAAAGAGGGGATCATATGGGAAGACGGTGCCATTGATGTTGCCATGACAGATTTGCGCACTCGCGAGTTGCTCAAATGTGGTGATCGCTATCAGGATGCGTACAACGCGATGTGGCGTTATCCTATGCGCGAGAAGCTGCCTAAGCTTCAGGTGCCCTGCTTGTTGTGCCATCCATCGTGGGAGCCTATGGGTTACACAACAGCCTTGGCTCAGGCGATTGATCCGCGTTGCCTATCAGCAGAACTGCCACCTGCCATGGCCGATTGGCACGCGTCCCTGGACGCTTTTTTCGACGCATCTTAGCGGTTGCGCTCTTGACGATGGCTGTAAGAGACCCAAAATAGGACTTATGTCGCGCCAGGATAGGGCGACGCAAGTCATTGGTGCCTGTTATGGGCCACAACCAGTCTCGCTCGCTGAGGAGACAGGAGGAAAAGTAGATATGACACGTATGTCCGTGTTCTCTAGCCCCTTATTGCTGGGATTTGATCACATCGAGCGGGTGCTTGATCGCGTCAACAAATCTTCTGGAGAGGGCTATCCCCCTTATAACATCGAGCAGACCGGCGAGCATGCCCTGCGCATTACGCTCGCCGTTGCAGGCTTTTCTGACGATGATTTATCCGTGACGGTGGAAGATAACCAACTGGTTATTCGGGGGCGTGCGTCAGAAGACACCAGTAATCGTATTTTCCTGCATCGTGGCATTGCGGCCCGCCAGTTCAGCCGCAGTTTCGTTTTGGCAGAAGGTATAGAGATTAAAAATGCCGAGCTTGATAAAGGTCTCCTGCACATCGATATGCAACGCCCTGTGCCCGAACCAAAGGTGACGGAAATCAAAATCTCGACGTCCACGCCAGCGAAATCGAAACCAAAAACCATCGATGTTGATCCAACATCTGTTGGATAAGTGATTTATCAGGAGATCAACTATGGCAAACATTATGCAAAACAATAGCGTTCTTGCCTCCACGCAGATCAATCTCGCTGAACTCGGTCTTGATCAACTTGCGTATGTTCGATCATCCGTGATCGATAACCAACAGGTATGGTCCATTCATAACGCTGCGGGTACACCAGTCGGCGCCGCTCCCACGCGCGAGCAAGCGGTTGGAGCCATCTTGCAGCATAATCTCACACCCCACTTCGTTAATTAACGCAGCGTCCGTAGATCTCTAACCTTTCGCTGATATACAGATTTCTGCATGATCTGTTATATACGCAGCGTTGCGCTTTGCGTATCTGCCCTGGGTCCCCGTAGCTCAGCAGGATAGAGCACCAGATTCCTAATCTGGGGGCCGTGAGTTCGAATCTCGCCGGGGACACCATATCTTTCGGGATATCGCAGGCAGCTTAGAACACTGAAAAATTGTTTATTCATGCTGATAGTTTACCTTCTAAAATGAAGCAGGATGAGCTTTATTGGGTGACCTAAGGGGACGAATAAAATGACTCTAGATAACTTATCTGTCATCTCGCGCCGCGAAATACTGGGGGCGTCAGCCGCGCTGGGTGGTTTTGGTGTGTTTACAATGATGACCAAAAACGTCAGCGCTTCAACGGAAGCGGATACAAAAATTGACCCCGTTACCATGCATCGTAAATTACGGTTCCGCACTGACCCAGGTCTTGTTTTTTGGTGGTTGCAGGGTGTGAAATACGGTCAAGTTGGCACAACACTCACGCCGCTTTACACGAACCTTGTTGGTACAATTCAGCGTATTGTGCCGACCGATGATGGTGGGTTCGATATGACGATGTTGGAAATGGTGATTATTCTAGATGTGGATGGTCACGCGCCTTTAAGCGAATGGACAAACCCTTATACGGGTGAAGTACTGCCAGTTAGTTTTCGTCCAGTCGGACCAACAACTGTACGTTACCGGGCAGATGACTCTCGTGTGGCCCCGAAAGAGCTTGGTGGTGCTAGGCTCGAATCAGAGGCCAGCATCCATCCGCCGGTCATCGTCGGCGACGATGTATTTATGTCGGAAGTCATTCGAGCCCGTGTGTATCGTCCTGAGCGTGAAGCACCCTTCGAGGTCAATGATATGTCTCATTATCACGGCAGCTTGAGTGAGTTGATCAATCCCGACATTACAATGGCATCCGCGACGGTCTCTTTCGCTGAAGTCACAGGCTGGCAAAGCTGGATGAAGATGGGTTCTCAGCCAGGCAACCTGACGTCGCGCACCTTTGGCCGCAAGGTCTCCAGCTTCGATATGATGCCGGAGAAATGGCGCATTCTACTGGCAGAGAAAGCACCTGAGATCGCAGCTGATCCGGCTGCCAGCCTAAACAAGCCTGCTGCTGAGTTTGTTCGATAATAAGGTCGTTCCAGACTAACGTGTAACCTATACCGATCTAAAATTACTGGCCCTTAAAGGCTGGTGCACGTGCATCAGCTCCAATATAAAGTGGGGCTGTCTTTAGGGGGGAATCCATGACCGAATTCGCTTACGACCTGTTTCTTATTCTACATATCTTGGGCTTTGTTTATTGGCTCGGCGGCGATGTAGGTGTCTTTTATTCAAGCGGATTCGTTATAAATCCCAAGTATTCACCCGAAACACGTTTGATCGCCTCGAAGATCATGATGGATCTCGATCTCATCCCGAGAATCTGCATGACGCTCATGCTAACCATCGGTGGCACGTTGGCGACGATGCAAGGTGTTGATCATTATCCGGGGCAGATGCTCGCCCTCTGGATCCTCGCCCCGATCTGGTTGTTTATGGTGGTGTACATGCACTTTCGTCACGGTAGCCCGCTCTCCAAAACCTTGGGGACCGTCGATTTCTGGCTGCGTCGTGTTCTGATCGTCGGTATTGCGGCTTCTGTAATCTATACGCTCTATAGTGGCCGACTTGATGGCACACCGTGGTTGACAGCAAAGGTAGGTTTATTTGGCCTGTTGATTCTGTGTGGCGTCATGATCCGCAAACATTTGCCCGATTATATCGCAGGCATTCAAGCGCTGGCGAAGGGCTCGATTAACGACGAGCAAAATAATAAAATGGCGGCCAGTCTGAATAAAGCGCGGCCCTGGGTGTTGTTTATCTGGTTCATCGTGTTTCTTGAAGCCGTGTTGGGTATCGTCAAGCCGGGCAACGCACTGGCGTTGAAATTTACGGGCCTGTTTTAAGGCGCGCGCATCGAACGATATGGCGTTTAATGTGCAAGGTCTTTGTTTTAAGCAACGCTTCAATTTATGCGTCAGCCAGCGTTTTAAGATGGCAGCGGGCAAGGAGAGATTAAACCAATGACAAAGCATCTGAGCAGACGCGGTTTTAACACAGCGGCAACGGTTGCATCGTCTCTTGCCGCAGCCGCGCCCTTTATTCGCAGCACCCGCGCCCGCGCGCAGGAGTCCGTCGATGTAATTGTTATTGGCTCGGGCTTGTCAGGTTTAAATGCCGCCTGGGCCCTCAATGATGCGGGATTGAACACGCTCGTGCTTGAAGGCAGCAGCCGAATTGGCGGGCGTGTCTGGTCGGCGAAGGAAACCTGGGAAACCAATGCAGGCGACGTCCCTATAGAATTGGGGGCCTCTCAGGTTGGTCCGTCCTATGCGCGGGTCCGCGATGCCATTGACCGGTTGCAATTGCCCACTGTGAATCAAGATCGCGATTTACTGCCCTTCTCTTATCATATCGGCGGTCAGCATGTTTCAGCGTCGGAGTGGTCGGACTCTCCTGTCAACCAAACGGTCGGCGACGAACGTGACATTCTGCCGGAGCGGTTTGGATCACGTCTATTGTCCAGATTGAATCCGCTGAAGGAGTTGGACGACTGGCTGAGCCCTAAATTTTCCGACTTTGATGTCTCCCTCTATGAACTCTATAAGCGCAACGGTGTGTCAGACGCCGGTATCCGTGTCGCCAGCATTGGTGGCGTGAACGATATTCATGGTGTTTCCGCCCTGCGTATGTTTCAGGAAACCACGCGAGGGGCGTTGGAGGTCGAATTCTTCGGGCCGCTCGACGCAGAGGGGAACCCCATAGAGTATTGGCCGAAAAATATTGTCGGCGGCACCATTGCTTTACCAAAAGCCATGGCTGCGCAGCTCAAAAATGAGGTGCGCGTTAATCAGCAGGTTACTAGCATTGAGTTGGAGAAAGACGGTGCAGAGGTGCGCACGCTCGACGGCAACCGCTATCGGGCACGCTTTGTGATCTCTACCCTACCGTTTTCGGTGCTTCAGTATGTTCAAATCTGGCCGCAGCCACCCAAGCCACAGTCCACGGCAATCCGGCAGCTCAAATACTCGGAAACAACGCGCGCATTCTGTCGCATTAAAGAGCCCTTTTGGCAGGAAGACGGCAAAGGCGCGTCGCTTATTTCCGATGGCGGCACGGGTGCCTTCTGGGCCATTGATAACGGCACCGGTGAGGGCGAACATCGCGGCATGTTTGTGCTCACCAGCCTCATCGGAAGCCAAGTGTCGGCCCGCCCTGACGAGGCCGCAGCGCAATACCTCATAGACGAAATGGCACGTATTCGGCCCGCCTCACGCGGGCAAATCGAAATCCTCAAATACCACACGTGGGAACGTCAGCCATTGCAACGCGGGTGCAGCCCCATGTTTGCACCGGGGCAAGTCACAGCATTTGCGAACGAAATGATTGTCCCCCATGGTCGCCTCCATTTTGCCGGAGAACACACCCGCAGACTGGACTACGGTATGGAAGCTGCCATGGAGTCCGGAGAAAGAGCCGCGTTTGAAGTGCTCGACCGTGCATAAACAATAACGCCTCAAGCGCCCACAATCTTCTGTTGAATACCTGATACGTGGCCTTCAAGTTGTGCGTTCATAAGGCAGCGAGGGCGTGAGCATTGAGCCAAGGCTTAAAAATCGGAATTATCGGCGCGGGCATTGGTGGCATGACCGCGGCTGTTGCACTGCAGCAGCGCGGCTTTGATGTCGTGGTTTACGAACAATCACCTGAAATCGGCGAAATCGGCGCAGGGCTTACAGTTGGGCCTACCGCCAGCCGCGTCTTTGCTGGTTTGGGTCTGGAAGATGAGTTGGAACGCTTGGCCCGTCCGACCCCGCATGTCGGCACCCTGGACTATAAAACCGGAGAAAGATTGTCTTATGAAGAACGGGGGCGGGATAAGTTTATCAGTCTTTATGGGGCTGTCTCCCGCCTCATACACCGCGCGGACGTTCACGCCGTGTTGCAGGGTGCTTTCAATGCAGGCAGCGATGCACTGAAGCTGAATCACAAACTCATTCAGATTGAGCAAGACGAGTCACACGTGACTCTTCATTTTGCCAACGGCGCGAGGCAAGACCACGATGTTGTCATTGCCTGTGACGGCCTAAAATCAACGGTGCGCGATGCGTTGTTCGAGAACGCGCGTCCCAAGTTTACCGGGTTTGTGGCGTGGCGCGGATTGGTGGATCGCTCACGGGTGCCGGATGTCAGTCTGGACCCTCATTTTGCGGCTTATACGGCGGAAGGCAAAATGTTTGCCCGCTATCCCGTTCGCAACGGTTCGGTGATTAACTATGTTGCCAATGCAAAAAAGGAGGGCCTCACGTCAGAAAGCTGGAAAACGCAAGTCGATATATCTGTGGTCCTGGAGGAGTTTGAAGGCTGGCATGAAGACGTTCTGAAGATCATCCAGGCAACGTCTGGTGGGCACTGTAATCTATGGGCGCTGCACAGTCGCGATCCACTTGAGAATTGGAGCAGCGGTCGGGTGTGTTTGCTCGGCGATGCGGCCCATCCCATGACGCCGTTCTATGGCGTCGGCGCGGCTATGGCCATGGAAGATGCCGCCGTTCTGGCGCGATGCTTTGCAGCGGCGGGCGATGATTGGTCGTCCGCCTTGCAGCGTTATCAAGATGCCCGCATTGGGCGGGCGAATAAATTCCACAGAGGATCTTTGGAGCGCGGTAAAACCTATATGAGTGCTGATCGCTCTGCGCGTGGGCAAATGCCAAATGCAGGTGTCGATGAAGATGATATGTTGTATGATGCCATGCGTGTCGCCATCTGAAACTCTTAGGTTTATGGCGCGATGTATACGTAAACCCGACATGTCTGACGTGTTTACCTAACGTGATTTTCACATTTGTCATACGTGATTTTCACGTTTGTCATACGTGATTTTCACGTTTGCCGTACATGATTCTCATGCCAGTCACACTATGTTAAGCTTTGCGTCTTAGACAGAGAATGACGCATCATGAGCGTCAAATGCTGTATGACTATGCGGGGCCAGCGGAAGAGGGACCAAGACAGTTAAATGTCTGATTTCGATGAAGATTATGCCGTTAATGACGTCGTTGTTGAGATCGTTGTCGTCCTAGGGGCGTCAACTTTGCGGCTCAATCAAATCCTGCAGCTTGGTCGTGGGGCTGTGGTTGAGCTGGAAAGTGGCCCGAACGATCAGGTCGAAGTCTATGCCAATGATATTCTGATAGCCAAAGGCGAAGTGGTTATTACGGGCGGTGATGTGCTTGGCGTTGCCATTACTGAAGTGCTTAAGTCGGTTTATACCAAATAGTCCTTAATAGGCTTCCGGTCTTCACTTCACAGCGCGCAACATTTCTAAACATTAAGTTTTTCACACATAAAATTTTTCACACATAAAACGACTCAACATGACTTTAATCAAAGCCATGCGGTATGCTTTTGACCACACTGCTAAAAGGGATGAATTTCTCAACCGCAGAAAGGGATACGGACCATGTTTATGAAGTCGATTTATCTCGCGCTGAGTGGCGAAGGACAAGCGGAGTCGGCCGCAGATGCGGCTTTTACGTTGGCACAGGTGTTCAAGGCGCACCTCATTGGCAGCGATACAGTCTCAGAAACCGGTCCTTTTCTAGACCAAACGGGCGTTGGCATGATGGCCACGTATTATGACGAACTCTATCAAACGGCGGAGAAGGTGCAGGCCCATAAACGCACCGCCGCTGCCAATGTTTTCGAAGCGGCCCGCGAAAAACATGGCATCCCCCTGACGGCGACTCCAACTGCAGAGGCGGCGACATGCTATTGGCACGCCCATGATGGCGACGTCGATGTGGTTGCGCGGCTCGGGCGTCTCGCAGATGTCATTGTGATCGCTTGCCCGGGCGAACGCAGCTCGTATGCAGACCTCCGCACGCTGGAGCAGGCTGTGTTTGATGCCAAGCGCCCTGTAATTATGGTGCCGCAAGGCGCCACCATTGATCCAAAGTCACCTGTGCTGGTGGCCTGGAACGGCAGTGCAGAGGCCGCCCGCGCCTTGATCAATGCGGTGCCCTTGATGGTCAAAAGCAGCAAAGTTAGGGTTGTTCAGATCGGTGATCTTGATCCTGGTATGACAGCCCTCACCGAGGCGGATGCGTACTTAAAACTTCATGGCATTACAGCAACCACAAAGACGATCGATAAGGGCAAGCAATCTGTTTCTGATATTCTCGCACGTGAAGCGGGTGAGATCGAAGCCGGCTGCGTGGTTATGGGGGCATATACCCATAACCCATGGCGTGAGATGGTGCTTGGCGGCGTCACAAAGCACATGATTAAAAACGCCAGTCTACCGGTTCTGTTTGCTCACTAGGTTTTCATGCCATTAGGCATTCAGGTTTTTGCACATGCCAAAGTGGCTTCAACCAGAGGCAGGCCGCATGGTCCTGGCCCCAGGCCCTGATGCATGAGGTTGTGACCGTAGCCGAAGCCAAGTTTTAGCTCGGGATCGGCAAAGGCGAATGATCCGCCAGCGCCGATGTAACCGAAAGCGCTCTTGCTGGTGCCCATCGGCGTGATTGGCGGGCAATTCATTTCAAAACCTGTTGAAAAACGCATCTCAATGCCATTCACGGCGCAGATTTCGCGCACACTTTCTGTGCTGGCCGTGTTCAACATTTTTTCGGAGAGCACCTTAAAGCTGTCTAAAGCCCCGCCCCGAGCTAGCGCGCCATAGAGTTTTGCCATGGCCCGGGCGTTGGTATGACTTGTTCCCGCTCCGTTTTCAGCCTTACGCCAGCGCAGGCTGTTATAGGTCTCTGCCGGATCACGTCCCTTCATGCTTTTTGCAAAAACACTATCCGGATTTTTTTCAATGATACGGGTAAAAGTGCTCGCATCAATTTGATATACCGTCGCGAGCCGGGATAGATCTTCGTCAGGTATTGCAAAATGCCAGTCCAGTGAAAATGGTTCCGCTAATTCTTCGCGCAGAAACTGGGCAAGTCTTCGTCCACCGTTCACCTGATAACATAACCCGCCCAGCAGGTAGCCTTGGGTTTGGTTGAGGTATCCCAATTGCGTTCCGGCCTCCCAATTGGGTGCGGTTTGTTCCAGGGCCGCAATCATCGTCTCCCAGTCATTCGCCGCGCCTGGTTTTAAAGTCGCGTCCACAAAAGAGACTCCGGCCGTATGATCCAGAAGGTGGCGCACCAAGATTCGCTCTTTGCCATGAGCCCCAAATGCTGGCCAATAGGCGGCGACGGGGGTGTCGAGATCCAGCCGTCCTTGATCAACAAGGCGCAGCGCTAAAACCGCGCCTATTGTTTTAGAGACGGACCAGCAGCAACACAGCGTGTCCTCTTGCCAGGGTTTGCTCTGTTGAACATCGGCATAGCCACCCCATAAATCCACAACCAGATCACCGTCAATCATCACGGCGCAGGTGGCACCCACATCGCCATCCGCACCGCGTTGGGTCAGGTTTTGTTCAAAGACATCTGCCACGTGCTGAAACTTGGGATCGCAGCGACCAGATACATCAGGCTTCTGATCGTTCAAAAATGGACTGAGTCCTTTGGTTGTCGTCGTCATAAAGCCAGCACCTCGTGTTTCAACTTGCATGGGGATGGGGCGAACGGGCTATGTTAGCCTCAATCAATAATCACGGGCTACGTTAGCCCTAATCAATAAACAGAGGGGCACCAACATGGCTATGAAGTTATTTTACTCACCCATTCATGGGTTCATTCACAAAGTGCTGGTGACGGCCCATGAAGTTGGCGTGTGGGACCAACTTGAATTTGTGCCGGTTTATCCAATATCTGACGGTTATTCCATTGCCGCCATCAACCCGTTGCACAAAGTGCCAACCCTGGCCCTGGAAGATGGCACGGTCCTGTATGGCAGTCAGACAGTTGTGGAGTATCTGGATTCTCTTTCGACCACCGGTCATCATCTTTATCCTGCAGCTGGTCCGGCGCGGTGGGATGCGCTGCGCCGTTTGGCACTGGCGGATACGCTGTTTGAAGTCACCGTTGTCATGGCACTTGAGAAATTGGAGAAGCCCCACCGTGAGGTCGTGTTCAAATGGAACTGGGCTAAGGTCGTGCGGGCAGTGGATCAAATGGAAGAAGACGCGGCCAAGGGCTTTGATAGTTTTGACATCGGCCAAGCGTCTGCTTTGCACGGTTTGTCTTACCTGGATCGTCAAACCACTAAGGGTCTGCGTCCTCCGGTACCCGAAGGCTGGAACTGGCGCGATGGCCGTCCAGCCCTGACGGCGTGGTGGGATCAGGCTATTCAGCGCCCATCGGTTTTGTCTCATTTTAACAAAGAATACGAAGGCGAAGACAGTGCAGAGTACTGTCAGACAAAGGTCGCTGAAGTTTTGCGGGCGCAAGGCAAACCCGCGCCAGATAAGCCTGTGCCGGTGCCCGTCGATTTTGTGCCGCCGGAGGACTAAGGGCGGTGACGGCGGCCTCTTATCCTCTTTTGTCGTCGCCCTTTAAACTTGGTCCGGTTGCGCTTCGCAATCGCGTTGTTGTTCCTGGGCACTCTATGGTCCATGGCGATTCCACGGGCCGTGTCACTGAAAAATATCGCGCCTACTTAACCGCGCGGGCCAAAGGGGGGGCGGCTCTGGTCGGTATTGAGTCCGCGCCGGTTCATCCTCATTCCAAAACCTGGACGGGTCAGGTCGAAGTGTGGCGGGATGACATTACCGGCTCTCTGGCGCAGGCCGCCAATGACATTCACGCGGCTGGGGCAAAGGCCTCGATCATTCTTTGGCATGGCGGGCACAATGTGTCTTATCGGCGCGGTGCGCCGGCCATGGCGCCCTCTGTCATTCCGTCCGTCCAGGTTGGCGAGATACCGCGCGCCATGACAGTTGCGGACATCAAAGATTTGATCCCGTACTACGTCGCAGCAGCCCAAAGATGCATCACAGCTGGCATTGATGTGCTGGAGCTGCAAACGTCCAGTGATTATTTGCTCGGCTCGTTTTTAAGCCCACAACTCAATCATCGTAGGGATGAGTACGGCGGGTCTTTAGAAAACCGCTGCCGCATTGTCCTCGAAGTTTTAGGGGCCCTTCGCGCGCTACTCCCTGCTCATATGGCGCTGGGACTGCGCACGTCGATTTATCATGCAATCCCTGGTGAACCAGACGGCTACACCATTGCCCACTCATTGCCGGTCATGGAGCATATCGCTGGGTCTGGGTTGATTGACTATGTCAGCGTGATGAGCGGCTCGAACGCTAACTTTTCAGAAACCATTGCGCCCATGGCAACACCCTACGCGCAGATCGCCGATCAATCGGCTCAGTTTAAAGCGGCCCTCGATGTTCCGGTTATCGTCGCTGGCCGGATTGTGACGCCGGACGACGCAGAGCAGGTGCTTGCGCAGGACCAGGCGGATCTGGTTGCGGTCGCGCGGGCGTTCATCGCCGATGCGGAGTGGATGGTGAAGGCGGAGCGCGGCGAGGCCCATCGCATTCGCCCCTGCACAGGCTGCAATCAGATTTGTCTGGGCTTTGCCGGACGTGGTTTGCCATCTGGGTGCAATTTCAATGCCGAGGCCGGACGTGAAGATGAACTTCTGCCCGTTGCCGCCGCGCACTCATCGAAACACATTGCGGTGATTGGCGGCGGCCCGGCAGGATTGGAATGCGCCCGGGTTGCGGCAGAGCGCGGCCACACAGTCTCCTTATATGAATCCTCTGCTCATTTAGGGGGCGCGTTGCGGCTTGCCGGCAATTGTCCTCATCGTGATGAATTTCTGTTGCCGCTGAAATGGTGGGCCTCCGAGCTTGAAACACTTGGCGTTCACGTTCATCTCAACACGCCGGTTACAGACGCCAGCGTTCTTGAGGCTGATGAAATTGTTTGGGCCACGGGGGCAGAGCCAGCCTCCATGTGGCAGCTTCGGTATCGTCCCAGCTTGCTCAACGGACTCCCAGGCACAGAAACCCTGCCTCATAGCCGTGATGTTTTAACGGGAACCGCCTCCGTTCAGGGGGCTGTCCTGGTGATAGATGAAGAGGGCGGCTGGCCCGCCCTGACATTTGTCGAAGCGTTGGTAGCCAGGGATGAGGTAACGTCCATCACCGTGGCAACCAACAGCCCATTGCTGGGCATGCCGGATCTGTTCACAACCGGCGAATTTCCCCTGTTTGCCGCGCGTCTCAAAGCGGCTGGCGTCACAATCCACACTGGCGTTTTTGTCGCATCGGTCGAAAATCAGATCGCCAAAACAACGGGCGGAGACATGTTTGGTCCCTTTGATTCTATCGTTTTGTCTCTCGGTGCGCGCGCCCGGGCTGTGCCTGAGGGTGCTTTGGCCATCGGAGATTGCGTCGCTCCGCGTGGCATTTGGTCGGCTGTGCAAGAAGGAGCACGTCTGGCCCGGGAGTTGTAGGCTTAGGCGTCATTCCCTTTTTCTGTTCATTGGCGGAACATAATGCCGACACCCCTTTCTCTTTGTTCCGTTGCCAGTCATGATCGTGCAATATTTTAACGGGAGTAAACATTCATGTTTCGTTCGATCCTTCTCTTAACGGCTTTTTCAGCGATTGCCTTATCTACGTCTGTTCGCGCGGCTGATGTCAGTGTCAGCGCTGGTGCCGTATTCAAAGACTGTGCCGATTGCCCAGAAATGGTGGTTATTCCCCCCGGTGACTTTGTTATGGGGTACGATGGCGGTATTGACCTGGATAAGCCCGGCTTGCAGCGCCGGTATGAAGGGCCTGTGCGCTCTGTCACCATTGACTACGCCTTTGCGTTGGGGCGCACCGAAGTGACCCAAGCTCAATATGCAGAATTCGTGAAGGCCACCGGTCATGTCTCCGGCACAGAATGCGCCATTTGGAATGGCGAAGTTTGGCTCCACACGCCCGGCAAAGACTGGCGCGATCCTGGATATGGCCGTCCTCCGGCTGATAATGAGCCGGTCGCCTGTGTGACATGGATCGACGTCAAGGCTTACACAGACTGGTTGTCCGAGAAAACCGGACAACCCTACCGTTTGCCGACAGAGGCTGAGTGGGAATATGCGGCGCGTGCTGGCACCACCGGCGAATACACCTGGGGCGATGATCCCGATGGCGGCTGTGATGTTGCCAATATCTATGACCAGTCCGCAATTGATCCAAACCGGCCCTACGAGCCGGTGGGATGCGACGATGGTTTCGCCACTGTGGCACCTGTCGGATCGCTAAACCCCAACGGGTTTGGTCTGTATGATATGACCGGCAACGTGTGGGAATGGACCGAGGACTGCTACTTCATGCCGGCCCCTCTTGCGCCAACCGACGGCAGTGCGGTGCAGGCGACCGGAACCTGCGAGAACCGCGCTGTGAAAGGCGGCGGTTGGTCTTCGTCGGTGTATTGGCAGCGCCCCACATTCCGTGGGCGTGATCCAGAAGATCGCATCAGCCACATTTTCGGCTTCCGCCTCGCTCGGGATCTGAACGGAGAATAAAATGAACTCTCGTGCAGCACAGGTCGCCTTTGGTATTGGCTGCTTATTTCTTACGCCTGCCACCGCTGATGAGGTGACGATCGATTTAGCGCCCGGAAGCATCTTTGCCGATTGTGCAGACTGCCCTGAAATGGTGGTTATTCCGCCGGGCAGTTTCACCATGGGCTTTGAGGGCGGCGTTAGTGAGGATCGGTATGAAGGCCCGCCGCATGAAGTGACCATCGGCTACTCTTTTGCGTTGGGGTTGCTCGAAATTTCAGTGGCGCAGTTCAGAGAATTTGTTGACGACACCGGCCATGTAGCGGGTCAGAACTGCCGCTCTTGGACCGGAACAACGGTTGAGAATATTCCTGGTCGCGATTGGCGTGACCCTGGGTATGGCCGTCCACCGTTAGACACCAATCCAGTGTCCTGCGTGTCCTGGCTTGATGCCAAAGCCTATGTCGCGTGGCTGAGCAATAAAACAGGTCACCCATATCGACTACCAACGGAAGCTGAGTGGGAATATGTTGGCCGCGACCGCACGTCTACGCCCTACGCCTGGGGAGATGACCCAGAAGCCGGTTGCGAGGTTGCAAACTATTACGATCAGGCCGCAGCAGGTCAGCGTCCCTGGGATCCGGTGGCCTGCAACGACGGCCATCCCATTGTGGCGCCGGTCGGAACGCTGGCACCCAACTCCTTTGGTCTGTATGACACCATTGGCAATGTCTGGGAATGGGTCGAAGACTGTCACAGCGTGCCCTATGGACCGCAACCCACGGACGGTTCGGCCTATCAGGTTGACGGCGCGTGTGAAAAGCGCGGCGTGCGCGGTGGTGCTTGGCACTCTCGGGCGACATGGCAACGCCCGTCTTTTCGTGGGCGTGATCCTGAAGATTTTGTCTCTCAGGTATTCGGCATTCGCGTTGCCCGAGACTTAAAATAGAGCTGCCGTTTACAACAGCCTGTCAGTTAACCGCTTCATTTCTCCCTAAGCTGTGCGATGCGCCGGTGGCAAAGGGTCTGCGTTTAAGCATCCATGAACTTAGTCATCTGCTTTGCATAAGCTTGAACGTCTTCAGGTTTTGCGGTGAGCGGATCGCCGGTCATCGCGGGTTTCCATTCAGTCACATCTGGGATGAGCGCCAGCGCGTCTTCACCCCGCGCTAAAGTTTTGGCTTTGATCAGCGGAAGCTTGTCTTCAATAGGATAGATGTAATAGGCGGCGAAGGCTTTATGGGCTGTTGTCGCCATCTTCACTTGTTCGATAAAGGCAATGTGCATCAGATCAGCCGACGGCAAGGACGTGTTACGCATATTCTCGGCTGTGCGTTTAAACCAGGGAAAGTAAGTGTATAGATCGCGTAGCCTGCTCCACAGAAAGTGGACATACACACCACTCTGGTCGGGGGTGACCTGAGGCGCGTGCTGGGCGGCCATGTCCGTCTGGGCTTGGCCGCGCATAATGCGTACTTGGCCGAGCATTAGGCGGCGCACACGTTCCGGCTGGCTAACCGCCAATTCCATCGCCACCCGACCGCCTAAAGATGATCCGTAAATGTCGCACTGATCGATCTTCAGCGTGTCGAGAAAGCGCGACACGGCATCGGCGTAATAGGCCATATCTGGTGGTGAACTGTCGTCATGAGGCGGCGGTGCGGAGTCGCCCATGCCCATTAAATCTGGTGCAATGACTGTGCGTGATGCTGCAAGCGCCTCAAGCAATGGCACTTGAATGCGCGCAGAGCCCGGACCAGGATGAAGCACTACCAGAGGTGCTTTACCGTCCACGCTCCGGCGCGAGGTCCAATAATGCACTTGTCCTTCGTCAAGGTCTGTAAAGGCTCGCTTCACGTTATTTATCATCTTAGTTCCTTCCTTGTGCGGCTCGCATGTATCAGCGTTTGGCCGCAGATTCCCAGAACAATCAACGCACTCGCCTATTAGCTGTGCTCCGCTCGCTCTACGATCGGTTTCCTCATTCGTTTAGCGAACACCATCGCCGTGTATTGTGCTCTCTAGGTGGCCGCGTCATTGTAGATGGTCACATAGGAACTGCGTAGACCAGCACGCAGGAACCAAATCAAAAATAACGTGCTTTGGGGTTAAGGGAACATGGGTCAGCAATCTTCTGTGCGTGCGCTTGAACGCGGTTTAGATATTATTAGTCTCCTCAACCGTCACAATGGACTCACGGTCACCCAGGTCGGACAGCTCACAGAACTGCCACGCCCGACAGCGTTTCGGTTGCTGCGCACTCTTGAGTCTCTTGGCTATCTGTTTCGTGACCCACAGGATAAAAAATACCGTTTAACATTGCAGGTTCGCACCCTGAGTCATGGCTATGATCAGGAAGAGTGGATCCCAAAAGTCTCACGGCCAATCATGGTTGAGTTGTGCAAGAAAATTCTTTGGCCTCTCGCGCTTGGAACCATTCGTGGCTCAAGTATGTTGGTGCGCGATACCACCGATGAAATCAGTCCTTTCGCACTCAGACGTCATCGTGGTGGTTTCCAAATCCCATTGCTCAGCACAGCGTCAGGGTCTGCTTATCTTGCTTTTTGTGACCCGCACAAACGGGAAGAACTCATTGAGTTTGCGCTGGCCGAGGATCCTGATGCGCTGTCACGCGGCGGCACCAATATTGAATTGTATAGGCGGTCGCTTGATGTCATCCGCGGTGATGGCTATTCCTGCATGCGCGTGGTCGAAGCAAACCACAATGCGCTGGCCGTTCCTGTTCTTGTTGAGGGTGAAGTGTTCGCAACCGTGTCAGCGCGCTTCTACACCACAGCGATGACTCTGCAGCAAGCGGTCGAGCGCTATGCTGAGGATATTCGAGTCGCCGCTAAAAAGATGGGGCTGGATATCAGTACCTGGAAGGCGCAGCTTCCAGACGCAGTATAACGTTAAGCCGCTGCCGATTTTTCAACATCTTGCGGAAACTGAAAGCGATAGGTCAGCGCTAAAAATGCCAGCGATAACGCCCCGGCAAGAATCATGCTGGTTTGTGGGCTGGTAACAGAAGCAATGACGCCCCAAAGCGGGCTTCCAAGCGCATACCCCATCATCAAAGTCATATTCAGAATGGCAATGCCGCGTCCACGCACGGTATTTGGGAGAATCAACTGGGCCGAGATTTGCAGCGCTGACATTACGAAAAACCACGCGGTTCCGGCAATCAACAACAATGGCCCCATTATCAGCGGGTTTGAGGTCAAACCCAGCGCCGTCAACATAACAGCATGAATAATGATGGCCCCTAGAACAATAGTGTTCCTTGAATACCGTCGCGAAAGACCCCCGTAGTTTAAGGCTCCAAAAATCGCGCCAAGCCCGAAACAGCCAAAGACCAAACCATAGTCTTCAGAATTTGGCACCAGCATCGGCATCATCGCTAAAATGATTGAGGTGACGGCAAAGAACAGTCCACCGCGCAGTAAGACGGTTCTGAATTGCTCAGACCCCCGCGCAAAGTCGAGGCCTGTTTTAATGGCTTTCAAAAAGCTGCCGCCTGAGGTGTCGGCGGCCTGTGGTTTGCGCCGCCACCACACCAGCACGGCCAGCAAGAAAATGTAGGTTGCCGCGTTCAGTCCAATGACGGCTGCTCCACCGATGATCGGAAGCAGCACGCCTGCCAGTCCTGGTCCGAGTACGCGCGCGCCATTATTTGCAATGCTATACAGGCTCACGGCAAACGGCACGTTCTGAAGACCCACTAGCTCTGGCACCACAGCAGATTGTGTTGGCTGGTTAAGGGAAAAGCCGATGGCCAGCAGAGCCGATAGGGCCAGCAGCATCTTCGGATCTTGATTGCCCATAAGTATCAGAACGGCCAGGGCGGCGGCGGCCACCATCATCCATGTGTTGGCAACAATCAAAAGCCGTCTGCGGTCGAACGTATCCGCCAAAGTGCCAGCGGCAACAATCAGCAATACGGTCGGCAAGAAATAAGCCGTTTGCACCAGCGATACCAAAAGAGGGTCGCCATTGGTCCATTCTTTCATCAGCCAGGCTGCTGTGATGGTTTGCATCCAATAACCCAGGTTCGACAGGCAAATACCAAGCCAAACCGCGCGAAACAGGGGCATGCGTAACAGCGGCCAGATGCTGGTAACGGCTTCAGAGGAGGTGGTGTTGGTCAAACGTGCGGACCTTACATTTCAAAACGTTGCTTAATGCACCAAATAGCGACCCCCTGTTTCAACCAACCTGCTTCTGCAAATCGATCGCAGGGTGAGCGATTTTCTTATACTCCCTATTGTCAGACCCCCAGACACGAAAGCATGATCAGTTTGGACAATAACAAACATATAGAGTGTGCCATGCCAAAAGCTGCCTTAAAACCATCCCGTCGCCGCCTCCTGCAAGCGGCGAGCGGTTTGGCTGTTGGATCATTGATCTCACCGCGATTACGCGCGGCAGAAAAAAGTGATGTCATTGTCATCGGCGCTGGCTTCGCCGGTCTGAACACCGCCATCATGCTGGCCGACGAAGGATTCAGCGTGACGGTCTTAGAAGCCAATTCTCGGGTTGGCGGACGCGCGTTTACAGCGGACCATATCTATGGAAAACCGGAGTTAGGGGCGAATCAGGTCGGTCCGTACTACGCGCGTGTGCGAGACATGGCCCACCGGCTCAATATCGAATTGGCACCCGGGGCCAATATCAATGCGCCCTTTACCTTTGCCATCGGCGACACGCTGGTGCGTAAAGAAGACTGGGAAAGCCACAAACTCAATAAAACGGTGGGCGAAGAACGCTCAGTCATGCCCTCTGCTATGCAGGGCTATTATATGAAGAAATATAATCCCTTCGAAGGCTTTGATGATTGGCTGGAGCCAGAAGCGGCGCGGTTCGATATTTCATTGGCCGAGTGGTTGATCGAAAAAGGGATTTCTCAAGAAGGCATGCGTCTCGTCAACGAAGGTTTGATCGCCCCTGATGCGTGGAACGTTTCTCTGTTGACGCTGCTGCAAGAGGATACACGGGCGCGCCTGATGTCGGGTGAGGGCGGGGCAAGCGATAAGGACAGATTTGAGCTCGCGGCGTTGAGCAGTTCGCATGTTGTCGGCGGCACCTCACGCCTTCCCGAAGCGATGGCGCGCGAACTTGGAGACTCTGTGCTGCTCAATAAAATTGTGACCACCATCGATATGTCTGGGTTGGGTGTCGATGTGACCTGTCTTGATGGCACGCGCTACCAGTCAGACTTTGTTGTCTCCGCTATTCCGTTTGGGCCGCTCCGGCGGGTCACTATTCTGCCCACACTTATGGGCGAACAGGCGGCAGCAGTGCGCCACATGCCCTATGCCAACAACACCCAGGTTCACTTGCGCATCAAAGGGGAGCCGTACTGGGAACAAGACGGCATGGATGCCTCGCTGTGGACGGATGGTCCGCTCAATATGGTGCGTCAATCGATCGGCTACGACGGCACGCGGGATCGTTTGACGACCGTATGCGTTGGCAAAAAAGGCGAACGTCTGGATCAGTTGCCGCCCAAAGAGCGCGGTGAGTTTGTGGTTAAAGAAATTGAACGCTTGCGGCCATCGACCAAAGGTAAAATCGAAGTCACAGGGGTCCATTCCTGGCCCCAGTACAATTTTGTGTCTGGCTGTCGTCATTCTTACGGGCCTGGCCAGGTTACCCGGTTTGCCCATGATATGATAAAACCCCACGGTCGCATGCACTTTGCAGGCGAGCACACCCGCCGTATGGAAATAGGAATGGAATCCGCAATGGAGTCTGGTGAACGCGCGGCCTTCGAAATTCTAGAACGCACAGCATAACAATACGTATTAGTAGGAACGAACTGATGACACGATCAAAGATTTTTTCTGGCGCATTGAGTCGCCGGAGTTTCACGGCAGCAGCGGCTGGCACAGCGTCTGCTGCGATACTGGGGCGTCGTGCCCATGCGTTTGAGTCCGCGGATGTGATTGTGATTGGTGCCGGTCTTGCTGGTCTGAACGCGGCGCTGAATCTGGAATCAGAAGGTCTGAGTGTCATTGTTTTGGAAGCGGCTGACTATTTGGGTGGTCGGACCCTAACATTTGATCTGCCGATCGGCCCAACCAACGCGGGCGGTCAAACAATAGGGCCGTACTATGCGCGTGTGCGCGATCTTGCGGCGCGGCTCAAAGTACCATTGATTCCCAACCCCAGCCGCATCCCTATGGGCAACTATGTCAACGACACACTGGTCGCCTCGGCGGATTGGCCAAATGCGGACGCCAATAAAACTGTGGGTCCAGAGCGTAATGTCCAACCCGGCGCGCTTGAATTTTTCTATTTGTCCGGCAAAAACCCGCTGCCCGATGTGGAAAGCTGGACCGAAGACGAGCAGGCTCAGTTTGATATTCCGTTGGAAAACTTCCTGCGCAACAACGGCGCGTCAGATGAAGCGCTGCGGCTGATCAATCAAAGCATCAATGTGTTCGATTTATCCTCCGGCTCAGCCTTGGCTTATCTGCGTGACATCAAACGTCTGCAATGGGGTATGGGAGATGCAGATGATAGAACACGAACCACCTATGGCGGCGGTACAGACGCTGAACTTGTTTTTAATGAAATCGCTGGTGGCACCCAGCGCTTGCCAGAAGCGATGGCAGCCGCAGTAAGCGGACCTATTCATCTCAACAAGACTGTGCGTTCCATCAGCATGGCCGGCAAAGAAGTCGAAGTCAAAACCATAGATGGCGACCGTTACGTTGGTAAGTATGCCATTTCGGCCGTCCCGTTTACGGCACTCCGGAATATTGACGTGTACCCAAACTTTGTCGGTACACAGTTTGATGCTGTGCGGCAATCTGCCCACGGTAATACGTTGCGCGTGTTCATGGAGTTCTCCGCACCGTTCTGGGACGATATTGGTGATCCAGGTCTGTTTACAGACACGGCGATTGAGCGAGTCTTTGCGCGCACCAACGAAGAGGGTGAAATCTTTGGCCTCGACTGCTGGGTCAACGGCAATGCGGCGTATCGTTTAGATCAGTTACCAGCAGAGGACGTCGGTAAATTTATCGTCGATACGCTGGCGCGTATCCGGCCTTCAACAAAAGGGAAGGTCAAGGTGCTCCAGGTTCACTCCTGGGCCAAGCACTCCGCGTCGGGCTGTTGCCGCCATGTCTTTAATGCGGGCCAAGTCGGTCTGTGGGCGAGCGTCATGGCCACCCCTCACGCACGCCTCCACCTGGCCGGGGAACAAACCCGTAGTATTGAGAATGGCATGGAAGCTGCCGCCGAATCCGGTGAGCGGGCCGCGTTCGAGATTATGGAACGCGCTCTTTAGATCAACACCAAGGAGGTCCTGATGTCTTTTAAACGGGTCTGCGCAGCCACATCCATTTTGTTTGTGGTCTCCACGGTTGTGTTTGCAAAAGACCCGTTACCCACCTCATCGCCTGAAGATGTTGGCATGACCAAGGCTGGTTTGGACCGCCTGGCCAGTAAAATGCGCGGCCTGGTTGATGAGGGCTTGCGGGCTGGTGTGGTTTGGGGCGTTGTTAAAAACGGCAAGCTCGTTCAGTTAGAAGCCTACGGTCAGCGGGATATGGACGCTGGCTTACCGATGGAAACGGACACGGTGTTTCGTTTGTATTCGCAATCCCGCGCGGTCACAGCGGCAGCCATCTTAACGCTGGTCGACGAGGGTAAGCTCGGACTTGATGACCCGGTTGCCAATTACCTGCCTGAAATTGGTCGTATGCAGGTGATCTCAAAGCTCAATCGCGATGAGGTTATTGCTACGGTGCCTCAAGACCCACCTATGACCGTACGCCACCTTTTCAATTACACCTCGGGTCTGGGGTATGCCCGGGATTGGCCCACAGGTGTCGGCATGGATCAGCGGAATATTCTCGATCTCAACGGTACATTAAGTGACATGGTGCAGAAGTTCGCCCAATACCCTCTGCTGGCTCAACCGGGCGAGCGCTGGATTTACGGCTTTCATTCTGATGTTCTCGGGGCTGTTGCTGAAGTGGCGTCCGGGCGCAAATTTAATGATTTTCTCGACCGCCGTTTGCTCAAGCGTCTGGGTATGGACGATACAGGCTATTGGGTCCGCAGCGGCTCCAATGATCGTTTAGCCACGGTGTATGGTCCCGACGAGTCAGGGGCTTTAGTCGCCACCTCTGCACCGGCATCCGGGCCGTACACCCAACCGGGAACAATGTTCTCTGCTGGTGGCGGACTTGTCTCAACGGTACCGGACTACTTGCGCTTCGGTCAGATGATCCTCAATGGCGGCGCACTGGACGGCGCGCGCGTGCTCAAAGCGGGCACGGTTGCGGTTATGACCACAAACGCCTTAACACCAGATCAGGGCCGACTGTCTTTCGGCGATAGTTTTAACCCGGGGCATCCATTCACCGGCTATGGCTGGGGCCTAGCCATTGGGGTGCGTTTGCCAAACACCGCCCATACCGTTCCCGGCTCTGCGGGCGATCTGGTTTGGGGCGGTCTCGCCAACACCACATACTTTTTTGATCCGGTCGAGAACATTGTCGCCGTGGCCATGACCCAATACCTGGGTCCCAACGCAGAAGAATTAACTTTCCGGCTCAGAGAAGGCGTCTATGGCGCTTTGGCAAAGTAGGGCCATGCGCGGCACGCTTAAAACTCTCGCGGTGTTATCCGTTGTTTTGGTGACGCCGCCGGCTGTTGCTATGGATGAGGCCGCCCCGTTGGATGTCGGCCTGTCACCTTATGCTGTCGATCATTTGGATGCGTCGATGGCAGCGCTGGTTGAAACGGGACGCCGGTCAGGCATCGTTTGGGCGGTTGCTAAAAATGGCAAGCTGGTCACACATAAAGCGTCAGGACTCCGCGATATTGAAGCCGCTCTGCCCATGCAGACCGATAGCATCTTTCGTCTGCATTCCATGACCCGTGCCGTCACCGGTGTTGCGGTCATGATGATGTATGAAGCGGGCAAGTTTGATCTCGATGATCCGGTTGCCAAATTCATCCCGGCCTTTGCAAACACACCTGTTCTTAAAAATCGCAAAAGCGACCCCACAGAGACAGAGCCACAAACCTCACCGCTCACCATCCGGCATTTGCTGACCTACACATCCGGGATCGGGTATCCCTTCGATTATGATCCCGTTCTCAACGTAAGTTTTGAGAAGGTGTTCCCACGCGGTCAGACCATTGAGCAGGGCGTTAATTATTTGGCCAGTAGGCCCCTATTGTTTCAACCGGGCGCGCGTTGGTACTACGGGTTTTCCGGCGATGTGCTCGGGCGTCTGGTCGAGATCTGGTCAGGCCAGCCTTACGATGTGTTTTTGCGTGACCGTGTTTTTACGCCGCTTGGTCTTAATGATATGGGGTTTCAACTCCCAGACGACCAGCAGCACCGCCTGGCAAAAGTCTACGCCCCAGATGACTCGGGCGTCCTGCAGGATGCGGCAGCGCGGATGCCACCCATCGATTTCTACAGTGCAGGAGATACCATTTTCTCCGGCGGTGGCGGCTTGCTTGGCACAGCCATCGATTACCTGCGTTTTTCTCAAATGTTGCTGAATGGAGGTGTATTAGAGGGCGTGCGCCTGCTTCAGCCCGAAACCGTCGCCTTGATGACCCGCAATCATCTTTCGCCGGAACAAGGCCCACTGAACTGGTACGCCCGAGGTCGTTTCTCCGACACGGATCCGTGGGCCAAGGCGAATGGCTATGGCTGGGGTCTCAGCATCGGTGTTCGGTTGGACGACCAGCCGCATACTATTGTGGGAGGCCAAGGTGAATTCAGATGGGACGGTTTCGCCAACACCACCTTCTTTATTGATCCAGAAAACCAAATCGTTGCGGTGGCTATGACCCAGTATCTCGGTCCGGAGGCGGACGATCTAGAAAACGCCCTGCGCACGTCTCTTTATGGCAGCGTGCTTCAACTGCCCAACTAGTTTTGTAAACGCAGTTGATCGACAGCCAGTTGTTTGTGACGAAAGGGCAGGTCCCCAAGCCGGTCGCTCACCGCAATCACATCGACGATGTACACCAGAAATAATGCCGGCGCGAGGTCATGCATGGTTCTGGACAGGTCTTGAAGTGTCTCGGCGCGTTCTTGTTCATCAAACATGCCGTGTGAGGCCGCAATAACCGGCATCACACGCTCGTCGCAGAAAAAAGCGCCCGGCTTGTTGCACGAAAATATTTCAATGGCGCGGACAACATCCCAGTAAGACGCGCCGTTCCATGTGGCGGAGATAGAATCTGCACCACCCCAGTCGCCGCTGAAATATTTGCGAATCCAGTCCTGGCCCTGGACGGCGTTGAATTCGACGTCAACGCCAACGGCGGCAAGGTCTTGCGCAACCTTCTGATAGGTTGTTGCGGCTTCCAGCATGCCGCCGGCCACCAAAACGTCAGCGCGGAACGATAGTCCATCGCTATATCCAGCGGCGTTCAGCAACGCCTTTGCCCGGGCAGGGTCATAGGGGTAAGGCGCAACATCCGGATTGTACCCGGTCATGCCCTGGTAGCCCGGCTGGCCGGCCGGTTGTGTTGTACCCAGCATAATAATGTCGGCGATGGCTTCTTTGTCTACGGCGTAGTTCAGGGCCTGCCGCACACGTTGATCTGCAAAGGGGGAGTCCGGATTAGTATTCGAAAAGGCGAGAGAGGTGGTCTGCCCTCCGGGCCGGGTGATCACCTTAAAGCCCTGGGCACGCAGAAGATCGATCTCAACAACACCGAAGTTGTAGCCGATGTCGACCTGTTCTGAGAGCAGTGCCTGCACTTGCGTTGGGGCATCTTTAACCAGGCGCATATCAACCGTATCAATTTCCACCGGAGGCCGCCAGCTCTGCCAGTTGGCTATTAGCAGGGGGCGTTGGGCTTCTAAACGCCAATCTTCCACCACGTATGACCCCGTACCGATTGGTGCCTGACTAAACGCATCCGGGCCAAGTTCTTCATAGAGCCAAGGCTCTGGCATCGGTATGGTGCCGAAGCGTCGTGGCAGCAGCACATCGGGTTGATGGGTTTCAACTTCTAACGTGAGATCATCAATGGCCCGTGCGGATTTGATGGTCGAGGTTTCAGCTGACAGCACATAACGCCCGGCTTCAGTACTTTGCAAGTAGGTGATGGTTTTGACAACCGCTTCAGCGGTGAACGCGCGCCCGTTTGAATATTTCACATCTGGGCGCAGCTTTATATTCCAAGTGGTGGATGAGGTTGGTTCGGCGCTCAGTGCAAGCCCAGGTTCTAAAGTGCCATCTGTGGAGACATAAAACAGCATGTCATGGATCATGGCGTGGGGGTTGATGATGCCTTGGACCATGGATGAAAACGGGTTCAGCAAAGTTGAAACGTTCCCCGTTGCTGCAGCCCGCAGGGTTTCTGCGTTGGCCGGCAAGCCCAAGAAGCTGGCGCTTGCCAGGACAAGGAGCATTGTTACTTTTTTCATGGTTCAACGGTCTCCCGCACACGCATCTGTTCAAACACAAAGCCGCCCCCGCCCATCACCACGTTTTCCACCCTTGGGTGACGCGAAATGATAAGCGATTGATTGTACAAGAAGATCGACGGTGCCAGATCATGCATCTGCGCCATAATGTTTTTCAATAAACGCTCACGCTCTGGTGTCTCAAAGGCCCGGTTGCTCTGTTCAATGAGAGGCGTGAGGCTGGGCTCGCAAAAGAACACACCGGGTTTGGCACAGGAGAATGTTTCAATGCCCCGTATGGTGTCTGCATAGGCATCGGCATTCCAGGTAACTGAAAGCGCGTCTGCACTGCCCCAGTCGCCGGAAAAATATTTCCTGATCCATTCCTGGCCGATCAACGGTCGTACGTTCATCGTCACACCGACGCGCGCAAGGTCCTGTGCCACTTGAATGTATACCGTGTCGTCTGTGGGTGACCCGCCCCGCAAAACTTCCGTGTTGAGTGTAAAGCCTGCCGCGTAGCCCGCGTCTTTCAGCAGCGCGCGGGCCCGGTCCGGGTCATAAGGGTAGGGTTTGAGGTCTGGATTATAACCAAAACTTTCTGGGATCGCGCCTTGCCCAACAGGTTGCGTCGTGCCGCCCATAATAATATCAGTGATCACCTCTTTGTTTACGGCGTAGTTCAGGGCGCGACGCACACGCACATCTTGAAGGGGAGAGTCGGGATTTCCCATATTCGGTAGCCCAATAGATTGAATGATCCCGATGGGCTTTACAGTGTTGATAAACCCTTCGGCTGCAATCAACGCTTGTTCATCCACATTGATGTTGAGGGTGATGTCGACCTGGCCAGAGCGCAGCGCTTGCAAGCGCACAACCGCCTCCCGCAGTGGGGCTCTAATCTCAACCCGGTCAATTTGCTCAGGGGCACGCCAACTGGTTGGGTTGGCCGTCAGAATCGTAAGTCCAGACTGGGTCCCCCAATCTTCCAATACGTAACTGCCCGAGCCGATGGGGGCTTGGGCAAACGCTGATAGCCCCATTTCGGCGAACGCCTTCGGTGGGACAATCATCGCCAGGCTGAGGCGCTTCGGCAGAATGGCATCTGGGTAAGAGGTGGTGATTACGATGGTCTCGGCATCTATCACGTCGGTCCGCGCAATCGCGCGGGTCTCTTGCGCGATCAAATAGCGTGCGGAGTCAGGTCCGGTTAGAAAATCCAGCGTCGCTTTTACGGCTGCGGCATCAACAGGCTCGCCGTTGGAAAAAAAGGTGTTAGGCCGCAGTTTAAATTCCCATGTCAGGTCAGATGTGGATGTCCAACGCAAAGCCAGAGCAGGCTCGAATTGGCCAGATCCATCTTGTCGCAACAAAGCATCCAGAATAGCTGCCCGGCTATGGCTTGATCCTGTCGCAATCGACTCATAGGGGTTGCCCAAGCCTGGTGGCCGGTCAGAAGCGCCAACCCGCAGTGTTGTGGCCGTGACGGAGTCTGATTGGATCAGGCCGAGGACACCGATCATCATCCAGGTAAAATTAAGTTTCAGCAGTCTCTTGCGTCGGGCAGTCATGAAACTGTCACCCTTTTTCTAAACAGATAGGCTTGAACTTGAGTGAAATTCTACACCATGTATCTACCGTCCTGTCATCGAAGTGTGCTCCCAAACATGTAGAACGGCCTTTAAGATGTTGAAACACCTCACGCTTTTTCTTGTTTTCGTTTTTTCACTCAGTGCCGTCGCGCAGGGTGAATCGGTGATTCATCGCGGCAATCGGGGTGAGCCCGACACCCTTGACCCCCACAAAACGGCCAATGGTTGGGAAGTCAGCATCACCACAGAGTTGTTTATGGGCCTAACAGCTGCCGGGCCATCCAGTGAGGTGTTGCCCGGCATTGCGAAGTCCTGGACGGTGTCAGAAGACGGCATGACCTACACTTGGACCCTGCGCGAAGGGCTAACCTGGTCCGATGGCGAAGCGCTGACCGCCGCTGATATCGTTTATTCCTATCAACGTCTATTTGATCCTGCCACGGCGTCCTCTTTTGCGTCGCTGCTCTATGCCGTCAGGGGTTCAGAAGCTGTGAACACCGGCAAGGCTGAACCTTCAACCCTTGGCGTTCGCGCCGAAGATGATCTCACCGTCATTATGGAACTGGAACATCCGGCCCCCTATCTGCCGCAGATTCTCATGCATCGTGGCTTGCCGGTGCCGCGCCATGTTGTTGAGAAAGTTGGCCCCCGCTGGGCCCGCCCAGAGACGTTTGTCGGCAATGGCGCGTTTACTTTGGCCGAATGGGTGCCGCAATCTCATGTGCGTCTGGAAAAGAACAACCGGTTTTTTGATGCTGACGCCGTTGCACTCGACGCGCTGTATTTCCATCCCACTGAAAACCTGAATGCGGGCCTGACGCAATTCCGCGCCGGGGAACTGGATGTCTTACCCTCGCTGCCCTCAGACCGTTTGGAATGGGCGAAAGAAAACCTGCCCGAGGCGTTGCGCGTCAGCCCTTCGCTCGGCGTCGAGTATCTGGTGTTCAATTTGGATGAACCACCGTTTGATGATGTACGCGTGCGCCAAGCACTGTCGATGACTGTCACCCGATTGGTGCTGGCCAGCAGCTTTCTCAAAGGTGGCGAGAAAGATGCGTATTCCATTGT
Source organism: Rhodospirillaceae bacterium (assembly GCA_040221475.1). Classification (GTDB taxonomy): domain Bacteria; phylum Pseudomonadota; class Alphaproteobacteria; order Rhodospirillales; family Rhodospirillaceae; genus WLXB01. The sequence goes on from JAVKEJ010000058.1 coordinate 305,387, forward strand.
TCATCCCGATGTTATGGGCGCGCAGGGTTTTTTCCGCCCGCCGGTGTTGCAGGGTAGCGGTGCGGCCCGTCTGAAACGGGCCCAGGCCCTGTTGCGCGAGGCCGGGTATGACTGGGAAAAACCCATCACGGTGACACTGCGGTATAATAACCAGGACATCGTCGCCGCGACCATGGATGTGGTGGCCCGGATGTGGAGCCGGTTGTTCGTTGACGTCGAACTGGTGGGGTCCGATACACCCACTCTGTATTCGGATATGCGCAACGGCAACTTTCAGGTGGCGCGTGCGGCCTGGTACCCGGAAGCGGTGGATCCATCCAGCTATCTGTATTTGTTGAAATCAACCTCCGGGCCGATGAACCAGTCCGGCTATGTCAATCCCGATTTTGATGCCCTGCTCAATCAGGCGGACCGCACAACTGATCCTACTGCCCGGTTGGCGCTCTATCGCCAAGCCGAAGAAATTATTGGCGAAGATCAACCGGTCGCGCCGTTGTTTTACTATGCCTATCGGATGCTGGTGTCGCCAAAGATTGGCGGCTGGGTCGATTACAACCGCAACATTCATCCTGGCCGGTTCTTGTCGATCTCTGAGTAATGCCCTGCTAACGAATGCCCCTCTAACGTCCTGCCGCGTAGCCCTGCATGCCGCGTGGGTTTGCTGCGGCCCGCAGCACGTCACCGTCATGCGCGCAGGCCGATAACCGCCCCTCAGACCACTCTGGCCCCACCACCACCTCATGCCCTCTAAGGGTCAGCGCGTCGCATGTGGTTTGTGAGAAATTGCCTTCGACGACCACCCGTCCCGGGTTGGCTTGGCGCGGATAAAACGAATTGGGCCAATGCTCGCTGTGAAACCCGGGCGCATCAATGGCCTGCTGCAAGCTCAGGTCGTGGTGAACGTGCCGCAGGAAGAACGTCAAAGACCATTGATCCTGTTGATCTCCCCCGGGTGTACCAAAGGCCATGTAAGGTTTGCCCTCACGCAACACCAATGACGGTGTCAGCGTGGTGCGTGGGCGCTTGCCGGGAGCCAAGCCATTCGGTGAGCGTTCATCCAGCCAGAACATTTGTGCGCGGGTGTTGAGGCAAAACCCCAGACCGGGAATTGCCGGTGAGCCTTGCAGCCAGCCGCCGCTGGGGGTCGCAGACACCATGTTGCCGTGCCGGTCGATGACATCCAGATGGCAGGTGTCCCCGCGTGTCATGCCGGTTTTAGCAACGGTCGGTTCCCCGGCACCAAACTCCCCTAAATCCTGTGCGCCCGTTGGGGCAACATCACCCTGGCCAATGGGGCCGCCATACCCGTCGATCTTACCCGGTCGCAGCTCATGGGACGCTTCAGTGCTGATCAGTTGCCGACGTTTGTCCGCATAGTCTGCACTGAGCAGAGTCTCCAAGGGCACGTCCGTAAAATCAGGATCACCGTAAAAGGCTTCGCGGTCTGCAAAAGCCAGCTTGGCGCATTCCACAACCGTATGCACAAACTCGGGGCCGTCCGGGTCCATCGCCGCGATATCAAAGCCGTTCAGCAACGCTAGCTGTTGCAGAAACACCGGTCCTTGTCCCCAGGGGCCGGTCTTGCACACCGTGTAACCGTGGTAGTCCAGTGTGGCCGGGGCTTCATAGTGCGCCGACCACGCCGCCATATCATCGCCGGTCAGCAGGCCGTGATGCCGTGCGCCCGAGGTGTCCATCGCTTCAGTGGTGTTGCAAAAGGCATCAACAGCGGTCGCAATAAAACCGTCTCGCCACAGTGCCCGGGCGGAGTCAATTTCTGCTTCGCGTGACAGTCCTTGGCCTGACGCATCTTGTGCAATTCTGCTGTAGGTCTCAGCCAAAACCGGATTGCGGAATAAAGCACCGGCTTTAGGGGTGTGACCGTTATTCAGGTAAACCGCCGCAGAGGTTGTCCACTCGGTTTTAAACAGCTGCGCAACCCGGCTGATCACGTCAGCTGTTGTCGGCAGCAGAGGCTGGCCCTGTTCTGCGTAATAAATGGCCGGTTCTAAAATATCAGACAGTGACCAGGTGCCATGATCGCGCAGCAACAGCATCCAGGCATCAAACGCGCCGGGCACAACCGCCGCCAGCAACCCTGTGCCGGGCACCATGTTGAGCCCCAAGTTATCATAGGTCTCGAGGGTTGCGCGACGCGGCGCAACACCTTGGCCGCACAACACGGTCGCTGCATTTTGTCCGGCCGTGGAAAAAAGTATCGGGACCTCGCCCCCTGGTCCGTTGAGGTGCGGTTCAACAATTTGCAACGTAAATCCCGCTGCCACCGCCGCATCAAAGGCATTGCCGCCGCGTTCCAGCACGCTCATGGCAACGCCGGTCGCAATCCAATGGGTGGAAGCTGCGACGCCAAAAGTACCAGTGATGTCAGGACGGGTTGTAAACATGATCACCACTTCGTCTCGGGGTGACAGCAGACCGGCTACCAGCCGATGGCATACTGCCAAACCACGCGTTCCACATGCAACTTAAACCAGCGGTCGTAATTGGCCCAAGATTTGTATTGAGGCAACTCGTGGGTTTCGATGATCTCAAACACGGGGATGCCGGAATCGACCTTCGCTTTGACCGAGGTTAACAAGTCAGACCAATAGGCCGTTGTGCTGTTTAATACGTCGCGGCCCACCACTGCATCCAAATGTCCCCGGGCAATCCGGTCGAAATCCAAGGCTTGAATTTCTTGCAAGGTGCGCAGGGTATCACTGGGATAAAAGTCGGGCAGACTGCCAAAGGGTAGACGGTTATCTGTGAGCAAGTCGACAATGAAAAGCAGGCGCTCGTTGGGGAAGTTGGCCACCACCAAGCAGTCGCCGTGATTGCGGCCAAAGTAAAGCAACTCGATTTTTGGTCCGCCCAGATCAAGCGTGTAGTTACCAGGAAAGGTGATTGTGGGTTTTACCACGTCCGGGTCTGGCACATAGTCGAAGGTGTCCAGGCATTTTTCGTGAGAGATAATCGCCGCGCCCTCATCAGCAAAAATTTGGCCACCCCGAATGTGATCGTAATGTTCGTGACTGTAGATCACGTGGCTCACCGGCTTTGGTGTAACGCTTGTGATGTGTTCACGCAGAAGGGCTGCCGCTTTCACGCTTATGGGGTCGAACACCACCACGCTGTCTGGCATTTCAATCCACAGCGTACGCGTGCCAGCATAGCGGAAGGAATGAATGTTCTCGGCAATCTCAACGGAGTCAGACCCGGTTGGGATTTGCGCGGTCACGTCCGCCGCGAACCCGATCACAGCCAACAGACCAATCAGTGTTCTAACCAGTTGCATCCAGCACCTTCCGAGTTTCCTCAGCAATAACGGAACTGCCAACCGAGAACACCCCATGACTCAATTGCGGCAGGTCAATCAACGTCGCGCTCGGGACAGCCTTCGCGGCGGCTAGCGTTTCCTCATACAACACGCCATGCGGGTTCAGCAGCGCCATGGGTTGAGTGACCAGTGGAAACCGCTCCGCGCTGGGGTACGTGAACACAGACTCATAGGCCCACCATTCTGTGTCGCCGCTCCGCATCCGTTCCTGAAAAATTTTGATCGCTTGCTCAAGGGTCACACCCTCGGCGCGGCGCTTCACGGTGTTGTCCCACATCTCGAACACCCGCGTTCCGTCTTCCGTGTAGGGTGCACGGTTTTGCCGGTTGAGCATCTCTTGTTGCCGCACTTCGGAGTCATAATACGGCACCGCCACCAGGCACAGTTTACGCACCAAGTCAGGCCGTCCAATCGCCAGATCAACCGCAATCAGGCAGCCGGTGTGGTAGCCCAGCACATCAACCTTGGCATAATTTTTGTTGCCGCCGTATTCCATGGCCTCAAGGGCATCGGCCATAGCACCGGAATAGCCAGACATTTCTGGTACTTCGGGCGGGCGGTCAGACTCGCCATACCCAGGCGTATCAACGGCTATGGCAATGCGATCCCGGCCCAGATCGGCGATCAGATCCCGGTAATACCAGCCGCTCGCCGGACTGGGATGAAAACACATAATGGGGTTTTGCGTTTGCCGCGCCGGGTTCAAGGGCCGGGCGACATGTATATGTAGCTGCCCATAGCGACAGGGCACATAGCGCCGCTCGATAACAACATCACCCCGGACCTCACGCGCCGTTGCTAAGCGCCAGGGTGTAACGCCAGCAAAGACTAGCGCCGCTGCTCCCCGTAAAACCTTACGGCGTGACGTCTGATCCGTGGTCGTTGTCGCGGCCGTCATCTTATCTTGGCCGTCATCGCGGCCTTGGTGCGCCGGTTAGCCTGAGACTTTCTGTAAATACTCCCGCACCCGCTTCGCGTTTGCGCCAATATCGCCAAAGCCAACGCGTGACTTGGAGCGGATGTCAAGTTCATAGGCCATGGGCTGCGCTTCAATGCGAATTACAACGTCATCAATAAAGCCGAACCACGCGGTTGTGTCATAGGCTTCAATGCGCCCCAGAACCGGACTTTCAGACACCAGGGTCCAGCCCATATCCTTCACGCCTTGCAACGCCTTGGCGTAGACCGCTTCGTAATTTGTGCCGGCAAACTGCACCGGTTGAATGTCTGGGTAATGGTCTTTTTGCTCAGCGACGACATCCACTGTTCGTCCAAACCCTTCGATGACAGGGACATATTCAGGTGGGTTTCTGGCTTCTGTCGCGATGCGCAGGGGCACAATATCAATGAAGGCGGGTGGATTATCGAAATCAGTCGTGATCTCGTGGATTGGGGGGAAGTCACCGTTTTGAACGCTGTACGGCACGTAAACGACGACACCAGCGATGATGAGACCGATCACGGCCGTGATCGATTTCCCCAAAAACGCGCCTTTGTAAGCAATCAAAGCAAGAATAAGACCGATCAGGCACAGCGCAGCGCCTGCCGCTAACCCGTACTGGATCGATGCGCGCAGAACACCAAACGCTTGCATCAAACCAAGCGTACCCGCTTGATACAGCGGCCCAGAGAGGGCGGCAGCAAGCCCTGATAAAATGACGACGATCAGTCCAAGTGTGCAGGCTTTTCCAGAAAATTTTTCTGAAAAGCTTGCTCCAGATGTGTCAGCCATAGTTTTTCCCCTTGAAAGTAAGGCGCGTCGCGCACCCCATCGTTATGCCCCGATCATAGCGCTCGCGGGCCTATGATCCAAGCATTAGGCTATATCATTACGTAACAGGCGGGGTTGTCAGGTTGGAAAGGCTACACGCAGTCCGCAATTGCCCGTTTCGCCATAACACTGATCAGATGTGCGCGATATTCAGCCGTGGCGTGTAAATCAGAGTTCAAATCGTCCGCTGACACACTGATATCTGCAAGCGCGCCCGGCGTGAATGAGGTGTTCAGTGCGGCTTCCATGCTGGGTACGCGAAAAACGGTTGGTCCTGCGCCGGTAATGGCCAGACGCACACCATCTTTGGTTTTGGCCACAAAGGCCCCGACCACCGCATAGCGCGAGGCTGGGTTGGGGAATTTGCGATAAGACGCGACTTCTGGCACCGGGAAAGTGACCTTTGTGACCAGTTCGCCGTCTTCCAGCGCGGTTTCAAACATGCCCGTGAAAAAGTCGTCCGCCGAGATTTCGCGTGTGGTGGTGTGCACGGTGGCCCCCAGTCCAACCAACGCGCCTGGGTAATCCGCGGCAGGATCATTGTTGGCGATGGAGCCGCCGATGGTGCCGCGATTGCGCACCTGCGGATCACCAATCAACGAGGCCAGATAGGCCAGCGCCGGAATAGCGTTTTGAACCTCGGCTGAGGCCGCCACATCGGCATGGCAGGTCATCGCGCCAATGCTCACCGTATCGCCGTCAACTGAAATACCACGCAGGTTTTCAATGCCGCCCAGATCAATCACGTCGGACGGCATGGCCAAGCGTTGCTTCAAGGTTGGGATCAGCGTCATGCCACCAGCCATGAAGGTGGCGTCATCGGCACTGTCGAAGGCGCTTTTTGCATCTTCCAAAGAGAACGCTTTTTTGTACTCAAAGGCGTACATCAGGCGCCTCCCTGCGAGGCTTGCATGGCTTTTGCCCCGGCGGCGATGGCTTTGACAATGCCATGATAGCCGGTGCACCGGCACAAGTTGCCTTCCAGTTCTTCCCGAATAGTCTTTTCATCAAGGTCTTCACCCTTGTGGCGCTCGACCATGGCCAGGGCTGACATAATCATCCCGGGTGTGCAGAAACCGCATTGCAGGCCGTGATTTTCTCGAAAAGCTTCCTGCATCGGGTGCAGTTCTGTGGCTGATGGTGCAACACCTTCGATGGTGGTCAAATTTTGACCATCCGCTTGCGCCGCCAGCAGGGTGCAGGCTTTGACAGATTTGCCATTCATATGAATGGTGCAGGCCCCGCATTGGCTGGTGTCACAGCCCACATGGGTGCCTGTCAGTCCGAGTTGGTAACGAAGAAATTCAACAAGCAATGTGCGTGGTTCAACGTCGCCGCTGTGGTGTTTGCCATTAATCGTAAGCGAAATCTGCATGAATGATGTGCGTCCATTTATGTGCGGTGAAACTAAATCTTTAACCGAGGATAAGCCATAACGACAGGAAGGCGAAGAGGCCAATAACTGTCGTCAGCCAAATCTCGAAGGTAATTGGTTTAAACGTGTTTAAGGGGTCCGGTTTTTGAGCCGCATGACCTGGAGAAACGGCACGCGCTGCATCTGGTGTTACCGCATCTGCTGTCACTGGGGCTGAAATCGGGGCTGAAATCGGGGCTGAAATCGGAGCGACAGCAGGGGCGGGGGCTGGATCTAGGGCGGCCGCTTTCGCCGCTGCTTCTTCACTTAATTTTGAGAAAAACTGATCGGCCATTTTTTTGGCCGTCGAGTCAATCAAACGGCTGCCAATTTGAGCCAGTTTTCCGCCCACGTTAGCATTGACCACGTAACTCAGTTGCGTGCCAGTGTCGATTTCCACAAGGCTGACGTGCGCCCCGCCCTTGGCAAATCCAGCCGCCCCACCCTTACCCTGGCCAGAAATCGTATAACCATTGGGGGGATCCATATCCGACAACGTGACCGCCCCCGTAAACTTGGCTTTCACCGGCCCAACCTTGGCGGACACCGTGGCTTCCAGCTCGGTGTCAGAATGCTTGGTGATGGTTTCACACCCTGGAATACAGGCTTTCAGGACCTCCACATCATTCAGGGCGTCCCACACAGCTTCCCGGGGGGCGGCGATGTCATATGAGCCTTTCATATCCATGATGTTGATCTCCTGCGTAAAAGGTGTTCAGGGTTTGCCCCGGTCGCACGAAAAATGCAACCAGATGAGCGCCGATGTTCATTCCGTGTCGCTGATTGCGGTCAAGGATTGCAGTCAGCGCGGGCGTTTAGGGCGTAGGATTACTGCGCTGGGTCAATGCGCTGGGTCAATGATCATGGGCAACTCCCGCCCCCGAAGGCAGGCGAATGTCATCAATCAGGTCTTGAACGGTCTGCGGTGGCGGGGCTGTGGCGCGCGCCACAGCTGCGGCGACTGTAAAATTCAGGAGCGCCCCAATAAAGCCGATTCCTTCCGGGGAAATACCAAACAACCAATACTCAGCCGTATTACTGCCCGGACTGATGAACTTGAAGTAAACAATGTAGCCAAAGGTAAACACCAGGCCGACGAGCATGCCGGCAATCGCCCCTTCCTTGTTCATCCGCTTTGAAAAGACGCCCATGAGAATAGCGGGAAACAACGAAGCAGCGGCTAATCCAAAGGCAAAGGCCACCACTTGGGCGACGAAGGCTGGAGGGTAAATACCAAACAGGCAGGCCAGAGCCAGTGAGGCTGCGATAGCGATGCGGGCATACAGCAACTCCTGTTTGCCGCTCAGATTTGGCGAAAAGGTTTTCTTGAGCAAGTCATGAGACACCGCCGCAGAAATCACCAGCAGCAAACCCGCCGCCGTTGATAAAGCCGCCGCCAAACTGCCCGCCGCCACCAGGGCAATCACCCAATCCGGCAAGGCTGCGATCTCCGGATTGGCCAGCACAATAATATCGCGGTCGACATACACCTCGTTGCCGTTCGGGGTGAGTGTGTTGTTCAAAATACGCTCGCCTGCTGCGCCACGGTTGTCGGTAAAGTCGGGTATTCCTTCAAAGGGTGCGCCAGCGCGGTATTGCAACCGGCCATCTTCGTTTTTGTCGGTCCAGGCGGTCAGGCCAATGTCTTCCCAATTGCGAAACCATCCGGGGGTTTCCGCATAGGATTTTTCATTCACAGACTCTACAAAGTTTAACCGCGCAAAAACGGCCACAGCCGGGGCTGTGGTGTAGAGTATTGCGATAAACACCAGCGCCCACCCCGCAGAACGGCGCGCATCCGAGACTTTAGGCACCGTAAAGAAGCGCACAATCACATGGGGCAGACCTGCCGTACCAATCATCAGCGCGGCCGTAATCGCAAACACGTCGATGGTCGATTTCGCCCCACTGGTGTAGGCGTTAAACCCAAGGTCCATCAAAACCCCGTCCAGGGTGTCTAACACAGCGCGCCCGGAGCCATCCGCCAACGTGCCGCCAAACCCAAGTTGTGGAATTGGTGAGCCAGAGACCAAAATCGAGATAAAGAACGCCGGCACCATATAGGCAAAGATCAACACGCAGTATTGCGCCGCCTGGGTATAGGTGATGCCTTTCATGCCGCCGAGTGCGGCGTAGATAAACACAATACAAGCGCCAATGATCACGCCTGTTGCAATCTCAACTTCCAGAAAGCGCGAGAAAACAATGCCGACGCCGCGCATTTGTCCGGCGATGTAGGTGAAGGAAATAAAGATCAGGCAGACCACGGCCACCACCCGCGCCGTCTTCGAATAATAACGCTCGCCAATAAAGTCAGGCACGGTGAACTGCCCGAATTTTCTGAGATACGGTGCCAGCAATAACGCCAGCAGCACGTAGCCGCCGGTCCAGCCTAACAGGTATACGGAACCGTCGCGGCCCATGAAGGCGATGATTCCCGCCATGGATATAAAAGACGCCGCGCTCATCCAGTCTGCTGCGGTGGCCATGCCATTGACCACGGGGTTGACGCCGCCAGCGGCAACATAAAAATCATTGGTGGATTTGGCCCGCGACCAAATGGCAATGGCAATATACAATCCGAAGCTCAGGCCGACAAAAACATAGGTCAACGTTTGAACACTCATGACGGGTCTCTCGTCACGGTCGGGGTTTCGTCGTCATCTATGACGCCAAAGGACTCGTCATCCTCGACGCCAAAGAACTTGTCGATGCGCTGCATACCGACGACATACACAAAAATCAAAACCACAAAAATATAGATGGCACCTTGCTGGGCAAACCAAAACCCCAGAGGAAAGCCTAAAAAGGTATAAGCGTCTAACGCGTCAACAAAAATAATTCCCGCCCCAAAGGAGACGGTGAACCAGATCACCAGCAGCACACCCAGGAACTTCAAGTTGGCATGCCAGTAGGCCGCCATGCGAGATTCAGAAAGCACATCAGCGTCGTGGCTGGAGTGCCCGACGGGATTATCCTGATCGTCATGGTGATAGACTTCTTGAACCGGTTTATCTTTTTGATCCGGCGTATGTTGCGCTCCGGTCATGATTTCCCCTCTGTTTCTATGCAATCTTATCGGCGCTGCCCGTGCCCGTTTCCGGATGCCCCATCCTTGCCCCATTTGTGCACAACAGTAGACTAACCCGCTATGATCAACGATCAAACCAGCTTTAATGAGTTTGTGTATTCATATGTCATTCACCGAAACGCCAGCCCCTCCGCCCGTTCCGGCGTTACCTGAAAACGTCATCGCCGATATTTTGGACCAGGCGGTCAGCCGTTATGCGGAAAGCCGTCGCCAGCAGATTCCAGATTTTGTTTCTCGCACCTATGGTTGGAGGGGCGCGTTCGGCATTCACCGCAAGGCGCTGGGTTGGGATCTGTTGCGCGCTCCCGCCAATCTGGTCTTGTCTGGGGCTACCGGCGTCGCCCGCCTTGGGGGTGTTGCGGCACGGAGCGTTGGCGCGCGCCAAATTGGCGACCGTCTGGGCCGTTTTCAAATGATTCTTGATACAGATGTCGGCCGCGAAGTGGCCTGGCGCGTTCATTCCGATCTGTTGATGATTCCCTATCAACAGCCCGGCCGCTCAACGTTGGCCGACGCCCTGTTTGATGAAATCACCCAAGATACGCGGGTCACAGCGCACCTAGATAAAGTCGTTGCCGCCATTGCGGCGGAATCAGACAAGCGGGCCTATCAAGCGCGTCTGGATCGCGTCTTGTCAGAATACATCGGCCAACGCGCACCGGCGACCGATATCGCGGCTGCGTTGATGACAGCCTCGCTGGGGTATGCGGCCTATCATAAAGTGACGCCGGGACTGATCTCTCTCAGTTCAACTGTCGCTGGGTCCTTGGCGCAGACCATCGCTGTGTCCAGTTTTTGGGCAGGACCAACGGCGGGCAGTGTGTACTACGCTGTGGCAGGTGTGCCTGCCGCATCGACGCTTCTTACGGCAGGTGTGTTTGCCGGTCTTACGGTTCCAGCAGCAGCCCTCACGGCCCTTGCAGGTCTAGTGGCTGATCCCATTCAAGCCTCTACCGGTCTGCACCACCGGCGGCTTCGCCGGCTGATTGATACGCTTGAGCATAATCTTAAGTTTGATCACGAGCGCCGCTTGCCTCTGCGCTCACATTACACGGCGCGTCTGGTCGATCTATGGGATTGGACGACCGTGGCCTACAATCTCACGGCCAATGCGGGTCTGAAATAAAAGACTCTATTATCTGTCGACCCTGCCTTTCCGAATGGCGCTTTTGCCAAACTTTGCCCGCACCGCGTCCATGGCCTGCTCAATGCCTTTCACCTGATTTAAGTCACCAGACACCAGGTCGGGTAAGTCAGCGACCGCAGACTCCGTCAACGCCCCCGTGCCGATGCCAATCAAGCGAAACGGTCCCCGTTTGATCTCGCGCTCCAGCATGGGCTTGGTGGCGCGATATAAAATCTCCGCCAGTTGCGTCGGCGACGACAGCGTTACAGTGCGGGTCAGGGTGCGGAACCGCGCGGTCTTCAGTTTTAAGGTCACCGTTCCGCCTGCCAGGGCTTTTGCTTTCAGCCGTCCGGAAACGTCTTCGCATAAAGGCCAGAGACGTTTCAGCAAGACCGTATTGTCGCCTATATCGTGATCAAATGTGCGTTCCGCCGAGATGCTCTTCGCGGCCCGGTTGGTGGTGATTCTGCGGGAGTCTTCCCCTCGGGAGAGTTTTGCGAGATGTCGTCCGGTGTCGCCATAACGGTCTTCTAAATCGCGTGCGGAACAGGCTTGCAGATCGCCAATCCTAAAAAAGCCATCGACCTTTAAACGATTGGACAGCGATGGTCCCACACCCGGAATGGCAGCAATCGCTTGGTCATGTAAATAACTCACAGCATCGGCGCGGCCGATTACGGCAAAGCCATCCGGTTTGTCGCGTTCCGAGGCCATCTTGGAGAGAAACTTGTTGTAGCTCAGTCCAATCGAAATCTGAATGCCAACCTCGCGCCACACATCGCGGGCAATGGCGGCCAAGGTCACGGCAGGGACCCGGTTATGTAAACGCGCCGTCCCGGATAAATCCAAGTAGGCTTCGTCCAGGGAAACCGGCTCGACCACTGGCGTGGCCCGCTCAAAAATGTCGCGCACCTGACGGCCTGCGATACGATATTTTTCCATATTGGGTTTCAGAACAATCGCGTCTGGGCACATCTTCAGCGCCTTATACATTGGCATGGCCGAACGCGGACCGTATTGCCGCGCGATGTAACAGGCGGTAGAGACCACGCCGCGCTTGCCGCCACCTATCAACAATGGCTTGTCCCGCAGGCTCGGATCGTCGCGTTTTTCAATAGCGGCATAAAACGCATCGCAGTCAATATGTGCCGTACTCAGGCGGGACAGCTCTTCATGAAACACAACCCGTGCGGAGCCACACTGCGGGCACGCGGTGACGGGCGTGTCATCCGTATATAGACAGTCACGGCAGAGCGTGGTGAGAGAAACTGTCGAGTCCATGGTTTAAAATAAGTGTATCAATTCAGAAGGAAGAAGCCCTTGGGTCAGCTTTGCTCTTGACGCTTTGGCCCCAAAGCTCCACACCCCCTTACACTACCACGTTACACGCTTGGTCGCTGCCTGTTTCCCATCTCATCGATGCAGCCAGTGCGGCTGATGCGGAAAAAGGAAATCCAAGATGAGTGACCAACGGGGCGCTTCCCGCCTGGCAATGTTAGACCGCCCAAAAGGCCAGAACCCGCGCTATCTTTACCGCATGTTCGGCTTCATGAAGCCGTATAGCGTCGCGCTTTCTTTGGCGGCAGTGGCCCTGGTTCTGACCGCTGGCGCAACGCTCTCCATTGGCCTTGGGGTCAAGTTTCTGATTGATAACGGCCTCAGCGCCGGTGACATGGGGTTTCTTAACCAGGGGCTTTATGTCCTGATGGGTATTGTTCTGGTTATTTCTGTCGGCACCTATTTCCGGTTTTATTTTGTCTCCTGGGTGGGCGAGCGTGTGGTCGCCGATATGCGGCAGGCGGTTTATGCGCAAGTGCTCAAACTGAGTCCCGGCTTTTTTGAAGTTACCAAAACCGGTGAAATCCTCTCACGCCTCACGGCGGATACATCGTTGCTACAAACCGTTATTGGCTCGTCTTTGTCTATTGCCTTGCGCAATGCGTTGACCCTGATCGGCGGCATTGCGTTGCTGATTTACACCAACGCCAAACTGGCCGGGCTTGTGGCGCTGGTCATTCCCGCCGTCGTGGTGCCGATCATCTGGTATGGCCGCAAAGTGCGGAAGCTGTCACGCGACAGCCAAGACCGGGTTGCTGATGTCGGTTCCTACGCGGAGGAAAGCCTCAACGCCATTCGCACCGTCCAGGCTTACAGTCATGAAGCGGTTGATGAATTGCGTTTCAGGACGGAAGTTGAAGGCGCCTTTGCCACCGCCATCCGCCGTATCTCGGCCCGCGCCATGCTCGGCGGCGTCGTTATTCTGCTGGTGTTCGGCGCGATCAGTTTCATTCTCTGGGCGGGCGGGCGTGATGTCATCACCGGTGAGATTACCGCCGGTGAGCTGACCTCCTTTGTGTTTTATGCCGTGTTGGTCGCGGGCGCGACCGGGGCCTTAACGGAAGTCATTGGGGATTTACAACGCGCCGCCGGTGCCACCGAGCGCCTGATTGAATTGCTTGAAACGGAACCGGATATCCGTCCCCCAGCGGTTCCGGTTCCCATGCCGACTCCCGCCCGTGGCGCTGTACGGTTTGAAGATGTGACGTTTCATTATCCCTCGCGTCCCGATGTTGCCGCTTTGAATGGCCTAAGTCTTGAAGTGACGCCCGGGGAAACCGTTGCGTTGGTCGGGCCGTCCGGGGCCGGCAAAAGCACGGTTTTTCAACTTCTGCTGCGCTTTTATGACCCACAGCGCGGTGCCATCTTTGTCGATGATGTGGATCTCACTCAGGCCGATCCCGTTGCCGCGCGAAGCCGCATTGGCTTGGTGTCGCAAGATCAGGTGATCTTCGCGGCGAACGCCTGGGAAAACATCCGCTATGGCCGCCCCGATGCCACAGATGATGAAGTCCGCGCGGCGGCTGAAGCCGCCATCGCCACGGAATTTCTGGATCGCCTGCCCGAGGGCATGGACACCTTTCTCGGTGAAAAAGGCATGCGGTTGTCCGGCGGTCAGAAACAACGTATTTCTATAGCGCGGGCCATTCTGCGCGATCCGGCTGTGCTGTTGCTCGACGAAGCCACCAGCGCTCTGGATGCTGAAAACGAAAAACTCGTTCAAACAGCCCTGGAACGTGTGATGGACGGTCGCACCACCATGGCCATCGCCCACCGCTTGGCCACGGTGGTGAACGCGGATCGAATTGCTGTGATTGACGATGGTCGCTTGATTGCCACCGACAGTCATGCGGCGCTGCTGTCCTCCAGTCCCCTGTATGCCCGCTTGGCTAAATTGCAATTTTCAGCCGATTCAGGCGCGTAAAGGCTCTACTGGAACCCCAGCTTAAGTCCTATTTTAAAGTCTCGCGCCAACAGCAAATCCCTGGTCATCAATAATTTTCGAGTCTAAACTAATGCCTTGGTGTTTATTTCCCAGCTGATTTTTCTACTTGTAAGATTGGCGTCGGAAAGATGAGGTGGCCTTGCGAAACGGCAAGCAAGAAGCAGCGGCAAACGTTCACACTTTGCGTCAATCGGCGCCGTTTTCTGAGTCTGAGTTGCTGGCCCGCATCCTTGATTTGGGCAAGCAGAGTTACTTTGTTCTGGATGTAGAGACAAACACCTTAACCTGGCCGGACTCCACCTATGAGCTGTGGGGGCGCAGCTCTATCTCTGGCGAGCCCATCACTTTGGACTGGGTGTTTTCAACCCTGCATCAGGACGATCATGACCGTACAGTTGCGGCGTTCCTTGATCCGGATTGGAATGATTTGGATGAAGAATTCCGTATTCAATGTCCAGATGGGTCTTCCCGTTCCATCCGAACCCAGGCCCGCCGAGATCGAGGCGACAACGGACGTGTCATCCGGGTTTTTGGCTTGCTTCAGGATGTCACAGAAGAGCGCCGTCTTGCTAACGAACTCTCGACCAATCGCACCTTTCTGACTCTTGCCCTCAAGGTTGCCCCGCTTGCGATTTGGGAAATCAACCTTGAGACGGGCGACATCAGTGGCAATGACCAAGTCACTAAAATTCTCGGGTATGACCCTGGAGAATTAACAATGTCTGTCGACATGTTGGAGACGCTCTGTCATCCCGATGACCGTGCGGCGCGGCGGGCCGCCATGCAAGCGCATCTCTCTGGGCAGTGCCCAAGCTATGCACATGAACACCGAATCAAAGGAAAGCATGGCGATTGGATTTGGATACTGGTCACCGGTCAAGTGGTCGCCTGGCACCCTGATGGCAAGCCACGACGTATGGCGGGCACCACGTTGGACATCACCGCCCGTAAGGCCGCTGAACAAGATGTCGGCGCAGAGAACAAGCTGCTGTCTTTGGCGTTGCGTATGGGCGAATTGGGCTACTTCCACCGCGATGCCAATAGCGGTGTAGTGATATGGGGGCCGGAAACTTACGATATTTGGGGGGTTGATCCTATCGTCGGCGGGCCGACGGCTGAGTGGCTGACCTCCACAATTCACCCTGAAGACCGAGACAACGTAACCATGCGCATTCGGGATAGTTCTTGGAACGAATTCGAGCACGATTTTCGCATTATTCGTCCCGATGGAATGACCCGATACATCCGGTCGCGCTCAATCCGTCAGCGAGATGAACACGGTCGCGTTATTTCAAGTTATGGCATTTATCAAGACGTCACCCGCAACCGGGAGATGGAGAACGCTCTGCTTGAAAGTGAAGCGCGGTTCCGCTCCGTGTTTGAAACCTCGGGTGCCGGCATTGTCATCGCGGACGATTTTGGCGACGTGCGCTATGTCAACAAAGCGTTTGCCAATTTGCTCGGCTATGAGCCCGAAGCCTTGATCGGTCGGAGCCTGGTCTCTTTTAGTCCCGAGGGTGAAGACGACCCTGTTCTGGAATATGCCGATAAACTGCGCAACCGAACCCTGCCCAGTTTGAACATCGAGAAGCGCTATCGCCATGCCCGCGGTCATTCTGTATGGGTCAAGCTCATGATCAATGTTGCAGACAGCCTCAGGCTGGGCGAGCGCATGTTTATCGGTGTTGCGCAAGATATTACCGCGCGCAAGGAAGCCGAGCAGCGTTTGACTGAAAGCCGCCGGCTTCTGGAAGAGGCGCAGCGCCTCGGCAACATAGGTCACTGGAGCTGGACGCCTGACTCCAATACGATTGAATGGTCGAGCCAACTGTATCGCATTCTCGGTCTTGATCCCGATCAGCCTCAGCAAGGATTAAAATCATTCCGGGAGTATGTGCACGCAGATGACCGCCCTGAGTGGGATCAAACCATAGAAAAAATTCTCACCGATGGCGTCAGCTTATCTGTTCAATTCCGATTGGTGCGGGTCGACGGAACCATCCGTCATGTGCTGGGCCGTGCCGAGCAAGATAACCTGCCTTCGGGTGCGCGGCGCGTCATTGGCACTGTGCAAGACCTCACAGGGCACAAGCGCAACGAAGAGGTTTTGCAACGGGCCATTGATACGGCAGAGGCAGCGAACCGCGCGAAATCAAAATTCCTGGCCAGCATGAGCCATGAATTGCGCACGCCGCTGAATGCTATTCTGGGCTTTGCCCAATTGCTGTCCCTTAAGACCCGTGGATCTTTGAACCCCGATCAGCAAGGCTATGTCGACAATATCGTGCATGGCGGAGAACATCTCCTAGGTCTGATTAACGATGTTCTCGATCTTGCCCGCATCGATTCTGGTCAGTTTGCGGTCAACATCACCACCCTAGATGTTGTCGAGACGACACAGCGGGTCATTCAGAACTTCAGGCAACTGGCGGATTCCCGGGTTATAGCCATGTCTGTTGCGCCGGACTCCGTGCCGCTTTTGGACGTCCGCGCTGATCAGATGCGCCTCATCCAGGTTATCGTCAACCTCACGTCCAATGCCATTAAGTACAATCGTTCCGGTGGGCAGGTCATCTTCACAATCAGTAAAACCGATGACGGGTATGGCCGCATCAGCATTCAAGATACGGGGCAGGGAATTCCCAAAGAGCGTGCCCATGAGGTGTTTCAGAGTTTTAATCGTTTGGGGGCCGAGGCCAGCGGCCAAGAGGGCACAGGCATCGGGCTCGCACTTTCAAAAAGCCTGGTCGAGCGCATGAACGGCCGGATTGGGTTTGAAACCGAAGCCTCAGTTGGCAGCCTGTTTTGGGTCGATTTGCCCCTGCCGGATAAAGACGTGATCAGTCCGAAGGCTTAGGCGGTTAGTCCTCTTGGCCGGGGCCACGCCGCAACTTTTTTAGTGTTCCCCGCTGTTTTTTTGTCGCCTGATGCCGTTTGACGGAAGCCCGTGAGGGTTTGCTCTTGCGGCGCGGCGGGTCTACATGAGTCGCGGATGATATCAGCGCGACGAGCCGTTCAATTGCGTCTTCACGATTGCGCGTCTGATGGCGATAGCGTTTTGCCTCAATCACAATCACGCCGTGCTGGTTGGCTCGCGTTCCCGCCAGGGCAAGGAGTCGGTGGCGAACGCTTGGCGGCAGGCATTTAGAGTGCAGGGCATCAAACCGCAGTTGCACCGCGCTTGAAACCTTATTGACGTTTTGGCCGCCCGGCCCGGACGCCCGAATAAACGAAATTTCGAGTTCGCTTGGGTCAAGGTGTATTTGGTCGGTGACATAAATCATGACGTCTTCGGTATAAGGTATTAAGCCCTGTCCTGCACTGTGATATCCAGACTTTGATATCCAAACAACCGCTATTCCCTCAGCTCTCAGGAGGTCCTCACGTGTCCACCGCTGATATACCGATGATTGATCCCGGCGTGACATTTGAGGATCTGGCTGAAAACTTTGAGTTGTTTGATGATTGGGAAGATCGTTACCGTTACATCATTGATCTGGGTAAAAAATTACCGGCCTTGCCGGAAGCGCTCCATAACGATGCCTATAAGGTGCGGGGCTGCATGAGCCAGGTGTGGATCGTTCCAGGACATGTGCCGGACGATGCCACCAAATTTGCCTTCGCGGCCGACAGTGATGCCCATATCATCAAGGGCCTCATTTATATTCTGGCGACTCTCTACACCGGCGCAAAAATGTCCGATCTTGCAGAGATTGATGCAGAATCGGCTTTTGAGAAAATAGGCTTGGATCAGCATCTTAGTCCCAGCCGCCGCAACGGCCTGGTGTCTATGGTCAGTCGCATTCGGGCCTCGGCGTCAGCATAAGCCCTGATTGCGGTAGTGGATCGCTAAGGCGCGCCAACTTTCTGATCCTCGAGTTTTTTCAGAACGCTCAGAGCGACGGGATTTTCCGGAGCGGCAGCCAGGCATTCAGTCACCAGGGCGCGGGCTTCGTTTGTCTTTTCAAGCTGCAACAGCACCTCGGCGAGGCTGGCTTTGATGGAGATGTTTTTTGGATCAAGCCCAGCTGCATTTCTCAGGGCGTTCAAGGCTGATGTGAACTCTCTTTTGCCCATATACACGACGCCCGTTTGGTGAAAAATACTGGCGTCTTGCGGGGCGATGGTTGCGGCGCGGGTCAAAGAGGCCAGCGCGTCATCCCAGCGTTGCCGCTGAGTCGCAATCCGCGCCAGACCCACAAAAGCCTGGTGCAGCTTTGGCTCAATTTCCACCGCTTTCAGGTAATAGGTCTCGGCTTGGGCCAAGTTGCCGTAGCGCTCATGCAGGTTGCCAAGGTTGCCATAGGCCGAGGCAGAGCGCGGATTGAGCATGAGGGTGGTTTGAAAGGATGCGATTGCGCTGTGCGGGCGCCCCCATTTTCTTAACACTGCGCCCAGATTGTTATGCGCATCGGCATAATCAGGACGGAGCGCGATGGCCCGTCGGAAGCAATTGCCCGCGGCCGCTAAGCGTCCTTCATTGAAATATGCTGTGCCGCGTTCTTTAAGGGACTCTGCTGTTTCGTTGGATACGGGAGGGCGCGGTGCCAACCCAGAAGTCAGCCGTTTTACCAGCGCGTCCGCCGCTGCTCTTACCATGATGTGTCGTCAGTCTAGCGGTTGAAGCCGAACCAGCGCGCAAAGGCCGAGCGGATTTTCTTCCAACCCAGGCCGCGGTTCAAACTCATGGCGATTTTAAAGGCCGCAATGGCTTTGTCTTTTTGTCCCAGAAATTGATAGGCTTCCCCCATATTGTAATGGGCGTCTGCATGGGACGGGTCTAACTGTGTCGCGCGGCGCAGCGGAATAAGCGCTTCTTCGTTTCGGCCCAGCGCCATCAAAATAACGCCGGCGTCGGCTTGATAGATGGCACTGTTCGGTTCGGCGCGAATGGCCGCGTTGATATGAGGCAGCGCTGCGTCATGATCACCGGCCCGATAACAGTCCACAGCTTTGGCATGTTCAGCCTGATGATCGACAGAACTGCCCTTGCCCAGGGTGTTGGATTGCTTGCGTTTCACAGATCGCTCCGTTGTTCACTCTCGTGCGGCATAGACGGCCATGCGCCTCTTTCCAGAGAGGTTTTACCCGACCGTGCCGGGAAATCAAACCGCTCAGAGCGCGCTGACCTTTTGCGCCGCTTCAATCCGCTTAAACCCAAGCGCTTTAGGTTCGTTTGGATCCAAGCGCTTTAGGTTCGTTTGGATCCAAACAAGCGCCGGTCAAGCTTGGTTACAAATTGCCAGGGGTCGGGGTCTGGCTTTCCAAACAGGAAGCCTTGGGCATATTCAACACCGCAGTCCCGCACAAACTCTAAGGTCTCTTTGGTGTCGATCATTTCGGCAATGGTTTCCACGTCCATGGTTTTACACAAGGTGGTTAGGGCGCGCAGGAAGGCCCGGCCCTTTGGCGCTGTTTGCGCGTTTTTCACTGCGCTGCCATCAAGTTTCACCACATCAACTTCAAGCACGCTTAGATATTGGAAGCTGGCCGCGCCAGCACCAAAGTCATCCAGACAGACATGGAAGCCCTTACGCCGCACCGATTGTACGAAGGCGTTGGCTTTCTGAAGATCAACCACGCGGGCCGATTCTGTAATTTCAAACAGCAGGTGTTCGTTCAACCATGGGTCTTTGTCGATCAGCGCATGGAGTTTTTCCACATACACTTTATCGTCCACGGAAATGCCCGAGATGTTCACGGCCACCGACACTTTTTCTTTACGGTGGGCTTTGATCCAGTCGACGCACTTTTGCGCCATGGCGATATCAAATTCGCTGATCAGGCCGGTTTCTTCAGCAAAGGTGATATACTTGTACGGCGATTCTTCAAAATTACCGCCGAAGCGCACCAGGGCTTCATAGTGATGAAATGCGCCGGTGTTGACATCAAGAATGGGGTGGAAGGCGACTTCAAAATTACTGCCATCGACCACATCACGAAACTTGTTCAGAGAAGACACCGCTTCTTTCACCAGCGAGTCCATGTTTTGGGCAATGTCTTTGACATTGAAATCCGCGCCCGATTGTTCGCGGAAGTGATTGATCGTGTATACGAGGCCCTTGGTGAGATCTTCCTCGTTAATGTCGTCCATGTCGACGTCGATGGTGCCCGCTTGCACTTCAACGCCCTTGCCCGAAGGGTCAAACACACGCGTGGCTTCGGCCAGCTTGGCCTCTAATTCTGCGACGTCCAATGCAGAGTCGTGCAAAATACCAAATTTGCCTTCGCCAATCTCACCGGCGGACTCTCCACCGATTGAATTGGCCCGCAGGGTGGTGCCGACCGTGTTCATCAATACACTTTGGTCGTCTTCCGACAGACTTTCGTAAAAGCTGTCAAAGCCGGGCAGATTGACCAAAGTTAATTCCGTGTTGCCGCCAGCTTTATGAGATTCTTTCAGTTTTTCTGCGGCCAACCCTGAGAAGGAATCCCCCGCCAGCAAACCCGTGCTGCGGTCCCGTTCCCCGGCGTCTTCGTATTCACCGTCTTGCCCCACATGACTGACCGTGCGCAGCGCCAGGAAAAAGTTGTTGCCCAGGTCCGGCATTAAGTAGCCCGCAAAACTCAGCGGCGGCGTTGGGCCTTTCGTGCCTAGCAAATGAATAGTGGTGTCATCAATGCGGCCTTTCTTGGCGGCCACAGCCAGCAGCTGCTCGACCAGCAGTTTGTCACGCGGGGCAATATAATCCCGCAAACTCGTGCCAATCATCTGCTCGACGCTTTTGCCAAACACGGGCTGCGTCGCGCCGGCAGCAAAGACGATGTTTCTGGCTTGGTCGACCTCGATCAGGATGTCAGCCCAGCAGAAGGCAAAGGCGACGAATTTTTCGCGAGCAGTAGACATGTTTGTATGTGGCCCCGGTTTGCTTAATTTTTGCAGCCTTTTGGCTGTTCTCTCTCTCGATAACGTCTTTATAAATCACGTTATAACGCTATAGCGCTTAACATCCCATAGTTGTGGGCCGCAATAAAATGTTTGAATCCCATGATTTTGTAACATAGCCCCTTAAAACCCCCATAGAGCGGTCGCCGTAAAATATGTCAGGGTGGGGACGCTCTTTAATTTGGCTGGAGATAAGCGATGGCGCGTCCCCATATTGAATTTGTTCAATCACAGGTGTTGCCGTTTCAGCCCGGGTTGCCGGGCGGGGCGCGCAGCGATGTGGCATGCCGGATTCTGTCGATCGATGACACCGCGGGCGACTCCTCCACCCAATTGCGCTATTCGGCTGGCTGGCGTGCTGCAGACCCGCATTATCTGACGGTCGATGAAGAGCTCTTTGTGCTCGAAGGGGCGCTTGAAATCAACGGGCAGCGCTATGGCAAACACGACTATGCCCATCTGCCGGCCGGCTATCACCGCGCCTCCATGTCCAGCGACGCCGGGGCCGTGGTGCTGACGTTCTTTTCCGGCGAGGTGCGCAGTATTCCGTCTGATACACGCGGCGCCATGTATGACGCCGCGCTGTTGGTTGAACATCTCAACACCCGGGCCATGGAGGCCCAGACTGGCCAGCGCAAACACATGAACAGCGGTGACTGGGATCCTTCTGGAACCCTCCATAAACCGTTGTTTCATAATCCCCATACGGGCGAGCGCTCGTGGCTGATTGGTCTGATGCCCTATTGGTCGTCGGCGCGCACCGAAACGCATCCGGTGGTCGAGGAAGAGTTCGCCATTCTTGGGGATATCTGTTTCCCCATGGGCGTTATGCGCGACGGCGGGTATTTCTGGCGTCCTCCGGGGATCGAGCATGGCCCGTTCGCCACGTGGGGCGGCACGTTGCATTTGTGCCGCTGTAAAGGCGGGCCGTTTGCCACCGCGTGGAACGACTCGCCCGGCCCCAATTGGGGGGCCGCCTATGCGCCCATTCTGCCCGCAGAGTATCAGGCCCATGTTGAGGCCGCCCGTGATTATGACCGCGAACCGAATTATTGAGCTGTTCGGACAAAGCTTGCGCTCTTCTAAGTGTTCACTAGAGATTGAACCCTCACTAGAGTAAAAACACACACAGGCCGTAACATCTACACGGCGTATACGCCGCAAACCTAGGCGGCGTATACGCTGCAAAATCTAATCGGCGCACAAAAGGATATAAGTGATGGCGTTATATTTTGAACGGCTCAAACAGACATGTGCCAGTTTCGTTACGGGGGTCGCGATTCTTGTGGCCCTGACAGCAGGTTCTGCCATCGCGCAGGAAACCGCTGTGCGCCGCACCACGTTGTTGGTGGAAGATATCGGTCGCTCCATCGATTTTTATCAGCGCCTCGGTCTTACCCCGTGGTTCGAGCGGTCCTCCACCGACACGGATGAAGGCGGTGTGATCGGCGCCCTTGATTTGCCGCTGACGTCTGATCCAAAAATTGGTCGCATCGTCATTATGCGCGGCAACGATGATCGCATCGGCATGATCGGTTTGCTCGGGTATCAGCGTCCGCCCCTGGCCAGTGCCCGCGGCAATCTCATGGGTCTTGGCGTCGGCGATATCATCATCATGATTGAAACCGATGACATCAATTTTGTTTACAACCGGCTTCAGGAAACCGGGGCCCGGTTCCACACCCCGCCCGAACGATTTGAAGTTACCAATCCGGACGGCTCCGTGCGCGACACGGGCTACCGCATGTTTGTCTATGACCCGGATGGCCATCTGATTGAGGTGTCTGAGCCATCGGAGCGGGAACCCGGATAACAATAAGCAGCGGGAACCCGGATAACAATAAGCAGCGGGACCCCGGTTAACCCGCGCGGACTCGGCGCGAAAAAATCAGGAGCGGACTCGGCGCAGAAATTAACGCGCGGACTCGGCGCGAACTAAACACGCCTCATTAATCGCCCATCACCGTGCCTTCGCGGCGGGGGTCAGCGCCCCCCCAAATCACACCGTCTTGAACGGCCAAGGCATGCACCCCACTGGGGAAGTTGCCAACGCGCACCCGGTGTCCCAGCGCTTCCAAAGCCTCTTTGTGTGCTTCCAGCGCGGTGCCGCCTTCTAAAAATACGGTCGGCCCAAACAGCAACACGTTCGGCAGGTTCGTGGCTTCTTGCGGGGTCATCTTCCAGTCCAGCATGGCAATCAGTGTTTTCACCACCAGCGGCACAATCGCCATGCCGCCGGGTGAGCCGGATACGGCAACAATTTGGTTGTTCTCATCAAACACGATGATCGGGGCCATGGAGCTGCGCGGGCGTTTGCCGCCTTCCACCCGGTTGGCCACGGTGCGTCCTTGGGCCACAGCGTCGTAAGAAAAATCTGTCAGCTGGTTGTTGAGCAAAAAGCCTCCCGCCATCAGATGAGAGCCAAAGGCCCCCTCGATGGAACTGGTCATGGACACGGCGTTGCCCTGATCATCAATCACAGAAATATGGGTGGTGGAGGGGCGTTCAAAGTCGCGGCCTGGGCCGTAATCAAATGTGCCCTTCTGCGGCGGCTTGCCGGCCTCGACCTTGCTCATACGGCTGGCAGGATCAATCAGCGCTGCACGGTCAGCGATATAGCCCCTGTCAATCAGGCCGTCTTGCGGCACCGGCGAAAAGTCTGGATCGGCGATATAGGTGGCGCGGTCGGCGTACACCAGCCGACTGGCCTCGACAAACAAATGCGCCGCCTCTACCGACCAGGGTTCCATGTTTGGCAGGTCGAATTTTTCCAGCAACCCAAGAGTCTGTATCACGCCAATGCCGCCAGAGGTGGGTGCGGGCATGCCGCAAATTTTGTAGATCCGGTAGGGCGCGCACAATGGAGTGCGCTCAACCGCCCGGTAATTCGCCAGGTCGTCCAGCGTTATGTCAGCCGGGTTGCGTGTGGTTTCCTTCACGCGCATAACAATCCGCTCTGCCACGTCGCCGCGATAGAACCCGCGTCGTCCTTCGGCGGCAATGGTTTTTAGGGTTATGGCCATGCGGGGGTTGGTCAGAACCGTACCTATGGGCTTCGGTGTAAGGTCAGCCTGATAGTATTGCTCGGCCGGCAACCTGATTTTCCGCAACTCTTCGTCAACGTCGAGCAGGCGGAACAGCCGTGGGGAAATTTCAAATCCTTCCTCGGCGACTTTGATGGCCGGGTCAAACAGCGTCGCCCACTTCAAGGCCCCATGCCGCTGGTGGGCCAGTTCCATCACCGCAACCAGGCCCGGCACCCCAACCGATGTGCCGCCGATGACCGCGCGTTGGCGCAGCATCGCTTTGCCGTCTGCGGTCAGGAAACGCTTTTCGGTGGCGGTCGCCGGCGCGGTTTCACGCCCGTCATAGGCATACAGTTCCTGTGCCGAATTATCCCAGTATAGAATGAACGCACCGCCGCCGATGCCGGAGGATTGGGGTTCGACCAAATTCAAAACCAGTTGTACGGCCAGCGCGGCGTCGAGGGCATTGCCCCCCGCTTTGATGGCGTCGTAGCCGGCCTGGACGGCAATAGGATTGGCCGCAGCGACCATGAACTTAGCCGCCGTCCCGCCTTTTTGTTCGACCAGTCCACTGGACGCTTCAGGGAAGTCAACATCCTGACCTTGCGTCGCGGTTGTGGCTAAGAAAGCCGAGCTAACGACCGACACCAAAAAGAGGTGGCGACGGGCGAAGAAAATCAAACGCGATAAAGTCATGGAACGTCCCGCTATAACTAAGAATATCAAACACATCATTACCACAGTGGCCTGACCGGGTCAGCTATAGGTTTTTGACCGGATCGGTCGAGGTTTCCACGTCTGCTTGTCAAAGCCTGGGCGCAACCGCTGCTGCAATTACGTGCAGTAGATTATTATTTTACAAACATACGCTGGCATCACGCTAAGATGACCACCAACAACCAGGAGAGTGCCGCGTGAGCGGTGAAGCGAGGACGTCAGAACATGAGTGGCTACATTGATATTGTCTGCAATCCCTTCACGCCCTGGGTGGTGGAGCAGGGTTTGATGGGCGTTGATGAAGATTTCAAGACGCAGGTCCGCATGGCGGGTGACGCCAAGGCCGGTGTGGAAATCGACGACTATCTGAAAATGATGGACACGGCGGGCATCGAACGCTCACTGCTTATCGCGCATCGCTGTGGCGATCTGAATGTCAAAGGGTCGCACCATATTCCCTATGAGTACGTCCGCGAGATCTGCCAGAAGTATCCGGACCGTTTTTCCGGCTTGGCAGGCATCGACACCACCAAGGGCATGGCACAACTGCGCGAGCTCGAGGTTGCCATCAACGATTATGGATTTGTCGGCGCCCATTGGTATCCGCATTGGTTTGCCATTCCCCCCGACGCCCCACAGATTTATCCCATCTATGCCAAGTGCTGCGAGCTTGATATCCCCATCATGATGCAGGTCGGGCAGAATTTGGTGTATTCCAAAGAGCGCCGTTTGCCGTCTGTGGCCAAACCCATCCTGTTGGATCAGGTGGCTATTGATTTCCCCGAACTGGTGCTCATCGGCATTCACATCGGCGTACCCTGGACCGATGAAATGATCGCCATGTGCTGGAAGCACGAAAACGTATTTATGGCCGGGGACGCCTACGCGCCGAAACATTGGCCGAAACAACTGGTCCATTATGCCAACTCCTATGGCCGCCATAAGGTAATGTTCGGCACCGACTGGCCGGTGATTGATCCCGAGCGTGCGGTGCGCGAAGTGGGCGAATTTGGCATGCGCAAGGAAGCCCACCAGATGCTCATGCGCGACAATGCTCTGCGTTTGTTTAAGAAGATTGCTGCCTGAAATGAGTGCCTTGGACCCTAAAACAGTGTCTCTGCCCCATTCGTTTCAGTCTATGACCATGGCCAAGGCGTTGCGCGCGACCACCCGGCGCAATCCAGGTAAAACGGCGATCACCCACAATGACAAAAGCCGCACCTATCAGGAGCTGTCCACCCGCACAGACCGCCTGACCGCCGCCGCCATTTCTGATCTCAAAATCAATACCGGCGATAACGTCGCCATCGTGGCCAAGAACAGCATTGAATATGTCGAGGTGGTGTGCGGCCTGCCCGAGGCGGGGGCCGCTGTCGCAACGGTCAATCCAAAGCTGACCACCGCGGAAATTGAAGGCATTTGCAACGACGCGCGCGCGCGCGTGGTGTTCGTCGATGAGGCGTCTTGTAATGCAGTTGAAAACGCGACGTTTGAAACCGTCGAACGCGTGGTCCATCTTGGCAAAGACTACGAAGCTTTGCTCAGCGCCGCTCAAACCCCCGACGCGTATCCCGTAATTCATGAATGGGATACGTGGTGCATTCCCTATACCTCGGGGACAACCGGAAAACCAAAAGGCGTGTGCCTGTCCCACCGCTCGCGGGTGCTGGCGTTTTATCAACAGGCGCTGGAGTTCGGCTGCTATTCACCCGATGATCGCTTTCTCGGCACCACGCCGATGAATCATGGCGCGGGCATTGCCTTTCCCCTGGCGGCCATCATGTTCGGGGGGTTCACGGAAATTCTGGATCATTTTGATCCTGAACTGCTGTTGAAGAAACTCAAAGAGGGCAATTTTGCCGGTGTGTTTACCGTACCCACCCAGCACCACGCGATTTTCGAGTTGGAACAGCCCGTGCTCGACAAATATCGTGGCGCACCGCTTAAAGCGCTGATCTCAAATGCGTCAGCCTTGCCACAACACCTCAAACACAAGATCGTCGCGTATTTCGGCGAGGGTCTGTTGCACGAAACTTATGGCTCGACCGAGGCTGGTTTTGTCACCAATCTGCGCCCCCCCTATCAACTGCAAAAAGAGCGCTGCGTCGGCACGCCGTTTGCGCACACCTTTGTTAAACTCACCGATGAGGACTTCACCGAGGTCGGCCCCGAAGAGCCCGGCGAGCTGTGGGTCAAGTCACCCTCAGCCTTCAACGGCTACTGGAACCGCGCGCAAGAAACCGACGCCGCCTTTCATGACGGCTGGATCACTGTGGGCGATGTGGCCAAACGGGATGCAGACGGTTTTGTCTATATCGTCGACCGTAAGACAGACATGGTCATCACCGGCGGCGTGAATGTGTATCCGCGCGAGATCGAAGAACTGCTGTTCACCCATCCGGCCATCGCGGATGCGGCTGTCGTTGGTGTGCCCGACGATAAATGGGGCGAACGTCTTAAGGCTTTTGTGGTGCTCAAGGCCGGGAAAAGTCTTGAGACCCCAGATTTAGCGAAGTTTTGCGCAGGTCAGTTGGCCAGCTACAAAATCCCGAAGGAGATGGCGGTGCTCGGTGCTCTGCCGCGCAACGCCAACGGCAAGGTGCTCAAGACGGAACTGCGCAAGAAGGGATGATCACATGACCATGTGCGGTGCTGATGAGTTAGACTCTGCAATTGCCGCGGTTTGGTCTTTGCTCAAGCGCGTGCCTGACCCCTGCCACGCTCTGTCTGGCCATGACCTAAGTATCGTTGATCTCGGTTTGGTCAATGATGTTGTCCGCGACGGCGACGCGCTGCGCATCAGCGTGACCTTTACCGATCCCAGTTGCGTTTTTTCCTATCAAATCATCATGGACCTGGAAGACCTCGCGGAAACCTTAGATGGCGTCTCTGAGATTACGGTGACGTCCGACCCCTATCCTCTGTGGACGGAAGACCGTCTCAGCGACAAAGCCCGCACGGTGTTTGCTGATAAACGTCAACGCTTCGGTGCTGCAGAGGTCCCTCAGTCAAACCAGGAGCCTGACCAATGACAGACTCACCCTCCGGCGTTGATCGCCGCGCCGCTTTACAAACCCTTGGTGTTGTTGGGGCCGGGGCGATTGCCGCATCCCGCGGCGTTTCGCCTGCGGTCGCCCAGGCGGGCTGGTCGCCCGAGTCACATCCCATGGCTGAGAAGACGTTCGTCATTGACGGGGTCGCGCATTGCTACAACCACGCGCCGTACAACCGCCGCATCAAACGCGCCAGTGTCAACAGCATCAACACCACCTACCGCTATCATGAAGCCTGCACCCCAGAGGCATATCGCCTGACCTATGCGCAATGGGCGCGTGACTGGCAGCCCGATGAAGTCATGGACCTTATGTTTCTGGAAAGCCACACAGACATGATGATCATGCATTCAGTGCCGATGTATGATCTTCATTATGATGGTCTGGTGTCCAACGAGAAGGGGGCCTACCTTAAAGGCAATTTCCCAGATCGCGTGCTGTGGTACGGTGCGCTGGATCTGTTTGATCCCTACGACTCGGTCCTGGCAAAGGCCGATCAGCTTATTGATCAAGGCGCTGACGGGATCAAATTCTATCCCACCCGCATCAATTTTGAGACCCGCGCTCCGGAGTCCTGGTTAATGGACGACGAAAAATTGGCCTTCCCCGTGTTCGACCGCCTGCAAAGCAAAGGTGTGAAACACCTCGCCGTCCATAAGTTGGTTGGGCATGTTGGCCCGGCTACGGCGGCCTTGGGTGTGGACGATCTCTACAAAGCGGCAGAAGCGTTTCCCGATCTGACGTTCCATCTTGTTCACGCGGGCTGGCAAAACTTCGAGGAGACCGCTGCGCTGATGAAAGCGCGGGAGAACGTGACTGCAGTGATGGAAGGGCCGATGCTGTTTCCCCTTTTTGATAGGAGCACCTTCATCAAAATGATGAATGTGTTTATGACTCAAGTGGATTTAGATCGGTTGATCTATGCGTCGACTGCGGCTAATCAGCATCCCTACTGGATCCTCAACGCCTTTTTCGACTTTCAGCCACCGGAGGGCGCGCCTTACTTATTGACCGATGCGACAAAAGCAAAAATCCTCGGTGCCAATCTGGCGCGCTATCATGGCATCGACATTCCGGCCCAGCGGCAAAAGATCGCCAGTGATACGTGGTCCCAATACAAACGCAGGAATGGCCTGCGCGAACCCTATATTATGCAGCGGTCTTAGCGACTAAGGTGCATCGCCCGACAGAAGGAATCATTCATGACGCACCCCAATAAGATTGACGACGCCACAGCCCAACAAGCTTTGGGCATGTTCCAAAGCTTGCTTGGTCCGGACGGGGTGATCACGGGTGCCGATGACTTGAGGTATTATTCCACCGACATTTCCGGCGAGGGCGAGGTGCTGCCCCTGTGTGTGTTGCGGCCCATCGCGGTCGATCAACTGTGCCAGGCCGTCACCATTGCCGGCGGATTGGGTCTGCCCCTGATTCCCCGCGGCGCTGGCATGTCCTACACCAAAGGGTACCTGCCGGAAGCCGAGAACACCGTGATGATCGATCTCAGCCAGTTGACCGAGATCGAAGAAATCAACGAGAAAGACATGGTCGTCACCGTGCAGGCGGGTTGCACCTGGGGCGCGTTGTACGAAGCACTGAAAGCGCGCGGTCTTCGCACGCCTTACTTTGGGCCGCTGTCCGGTCTCACCTCCACGGTCGGCGGCGCCGCCAGCAACAATGCAACCTTTTTCGGCTCCGGCGCTCATGGGGCCATGGCCGATAACGTGATTGGCCTGGATGTGGTCATGGCCGATGGCTCTCTACTGGAAACCGGCTCGTCCAGCGCCGACGGTCGACTGCCCTTTATGCGCCACTTTGGACCCGACCTCACGGGATTGTTTCTCGGCGATTGCGGGGCCTTTGGCATCAAAGCGCGCATCACCATGCCGCTCATCGCCATGCCCGCGGCGGAAGAACATCTGTCCTTCGCCTTTGAAAACATCGAAGACATTGCTCTGGCTCATACCGCGCTCGCCCGTGAAAACGTGGTGGCCGAGCAATGGGGCATCGATCCGGTCGGCAACCAGCATCTCGCGGCCAGAGGCTTTGATTTTCTTGAGGGGCTTGGATTTGTAAAAGATGTGGCCGCGGCTTCAGAAAAACTTGCCGGAGCGGTGACCAATGTCACCAAGCTGTTGATTCAAGGTCAGCGCTTTGCCGATCGCACCGGTTATGCCTTGCATGTGGTGGTGGAGGGGGTTGATGCGCGCGACGCCGAAGCCAAAGCCGATCGCGTGCGCCGCATCTGTGTGCCGATGGCGCTGAAAGAACTGCCAAACACTATTCCTCAAGTCACCCGTTCAAAGCCCTTCCGCCCCATCAAAGCCTTGCTCGGTCCGGAGGGCGAAAACTGGTTGCCGGTTCACGGCATGTTCCCGCTGTCCAGCGCGGCAGAAGTGTCGGCCATCACTGATGAATATTTCTCCCGCCATGCGGAATTGATGAATAAACACAGCATCACGTTTTCCTATCTTACCTCCGCCACGGCCACGTCCTATCTGATTGAGCCCATGTTCTATTGGAAAGACCGGCTGCATGCGTTTCATCAGCGTCATGTGACGCCCGAGCAAAAAAAGGCGTTTGGAAAAACAAAGGCCGATCCCGAAACCCGCGATGTGGTAATGAAACTGCGGCGCGATCTCGCCGGCCTGTGGGATGCCTTTGGGGCCAGTCACCATCAGTTGGGCCGACAATATCCTTATGCCAGTCAGTTGTCGTCGGCTGCTTTGGCTGTGGCGGTGTCCATCAAAGCGGCACTTGATCCCAAGGGTATTATGAACCCGGGTGTGCTAGAGCTCACTGGCCAAGGCCAGGGCGTCAAGAAGATGACCAAGTTCCCTGAATTCCCGCAAGACCTGCTCAAAGAAGAATGGAAAGTGCGGTAATTTTTTCTGCCGTCACCCTCGGACGTGTTCCGAGGGTCCAGGGTAAAAAAAGCGCCGACCGAACAGTTTGCTCTGGATGCCCGGACTAAATCCGAGCATGACATATCAATAGACCAGTAAACTGTAGGGCGTTAGCACCCGTCAAAAGTAAGTGTGTAAATTAAGGTCATGTTTTTTTTAAATCAGCGGTCGTCCGGCATCGCAACCGTGGCCGACGCACGCATTAATCACCCCACATTCGCCATTAATTTTATCGCGCAGCCTGACGGTGCATTCCGTCAATCCCTTGCGCAAACGCAACAGGCGTTGGCCGCTGATATGCCATCCGGTGTGTTTACCTGCCCCTTGGACTCGCTTCATTTAACGGTGGTTCCGCTCATCTGGGCGCGTGGAACCTATGCCTTTGATGTGCGTCAGTGGTGGTCTGATCATCTGGTTGCAAGCGTCGATTTTCTTGCAAACCTGACTGGCACGTCTTCGGTCTGGACGATGATCTGCGCCGGTCTCGAGGTTTACCCCAGTGCAATCGTGTTGCGCTTCGCGCCCTCGCCGGAGCTTATCGCCCTGCGGCAGCAGATCTATAACAGCGACAAATTCGAGGCTGTGATTTTGGAAAAGCCAGACTTCTTTCATATCACCTTGTTCAGGTTTGAGGCCGCCATGCCGGTGTCAGGCATCGCCGGTATCGTTGACCGGCACACCCAGGTGCCGCCCAATTGGACCATTGATCAATTGCAGCTCTGTCAGGAAGACGTGTATCCGTCGTTGCAGACCAAACAGATTGCCTCATTTCAACTGGCGCGCTGACAAGACGTCTATGAGCGCAACGCGCGCTGACCGAACACACCCGCCGGAGGGCTCGGCATTAAGCAACGCATGGCGTATCAATAAGCATATTGAGAGGGAGCGTTATGCAAGACCGAGTCAGCACAGATCAAAACCGCATTATCATCGTCGGCGGCGGGCCCGTGGGTATGATCACCGCCTTACGTTTGGCCCAGTTGGATATTCCCGTGGTGGTGCTGGATGCCCTGGCCGAAACGCCCACGGCGCACCGGGCCGCGACGACCCATTCCTCAACGCTGGATTTGCTCGATACCGTGGGGTTAACCGATGAAATCATCGCCCAAGGTCTCACCGCGCGCTATTTCCAATACCGTTATCGCACCACCAACGAGGTCTTCGCCGAGTTTGATTTCGGGCGTCTGGCCGATGAAAGCAATCACCCCTACGCGGTCCAATTGGAACAGCACAAAACCGTCGCCATTGCCCTGGCTGCGGCCCAAAGGTTTCCCCACTTTAGTTTCCATCGCGAGCATGAGGTGGTCGAGGTCATCAACACAGAAGATCACGCTGGTGTGGTCACGCAAACCCCTGACGGAGCGCGGCAAGCCTGGAACAGCCGCTATGTTATCGGCTGCGACGGTGGCCGCTCCACTGTGCGCAAATCGCAAGACATCAATTTCCCCGGCTTCACCTGGGAAGAACGCTTCATCATCGTCGCCTCGTACTTTGATTACGAAGTCGCTGATCATTACCGCTACCGAAATTACCTGGCCGATCCCGAGCAATGGTGTTCGGTGTTTAAAATTCCGGGGCCAGATGAGGACGCCAACACCAACGGCATGTGGCGCAATCTGTTCCCGGTGATCACCGATGATTCCGACGAAGTGGTGACCTCCGAGCCCTACATCCGCAATATGATCAACACCTGCTTTCCCTACGCCAAAAACCTCGAGATTGTGCACAGCAATCTTTACACTGTGCATCAGCGGGTGGCCGAGAGCTTTCACAAAAACCGTATTCTGCTGGCGGGTGATTCCGGGCACATCAACAACCCCCTCGGCGGTATGGGCATGAACTCAGGCATTGCCGATGGTCTGAACCTCGCTGAAAAAATCGGCCGCGTGTGGCGCGGCGAGGCCACCGACGATCAAGCCCTGTTCGCGCAATACGACCGTCAGCGCCGCCCGCTGGCGCAAAAATATGTCCAGGCCCAATCCATTCAAAACAAAGAAACACTCCAGGCCAAAGACCCGGCCAAAGCCAATGCCCGTTTTGAAGAGATGCGCAAAACGGCCGACGATCCCAAACGCCATAAAGCGTTTCTGATGAACGCCTCGCTCATCAACATGGTCCGCGAAGCTGCGGCGATTGAGTGAACACAAAAGACCTGCATTCACTTTGTCACCCGCGGGCTTGAGCCCCGCCCTTCTGTCACCCTCGGGCTTACTCCCGCCCTTCTGTCACCCTCGGGCTTGACCCTTACTCACTTTGTCACCCTCGGGCTTGACCCTTACTCACTTTGTCACCCTCGGGCTTGACCCGAGGGTCCAGGGTTAAACACTGGGCTCACGAAGCTAAAATCTCGTCATATAAATCGCGCCAATGTGGGTTTTCTTTTTCGATAGCATCTATTTTCCATTTTCGATTCCAGCGCTTGATGGTTTTTTCCCGCTGAATCGCGGATTCGGCATTGTCTGAAATCTCGAAATAAACCAGCATTTTAACACCGTACTTTTTGGTAAAACCTCCAACCACACCGTGTTTGTGTTCCCAAACACGCCGCACCAAATCGCTGGTAACGCCGGTATACAAAGTCCCGTTGCGAGCACTGGCTAAGATATAAACGGCAAATGTCTTGGCCATCATTGAGGCAATCACCCTGGATGCTAGGACTAAATCCGAGCATGACGATTTTTGATGTGGTCGTCAGCTTTGAATTCAACTTTAACGTCGTTTTTTGATCTTGGGTTTTATCCTCACCTAATTTGTCACCTCGGGCTTGAGCCCGGCCCTTCTGTCACCCTCGGGCTTACCCCCGCCCTTCTGTCACCCTCGGGCTTGACCCTTACTCACTTTGTCACCCTCGGACTTACCCCCCGCCCTTCTGTCACCCGCGGGCTTGACCCTTACACACTTTGTCACCCTCGGGATTGACCCGAGGGTCCAGGGTTAAACACTGGGCTCACGAAGTTAAAATCTCGAAATAAACCAGCATTTTAACACCATACTTTTTGGTAAAACCTCCAACCACACCGTGTTTGTGTTCCCAAACACGCCAAGCTAAATCGCTGGCTAAGATATAAACGGCAAACGTTTTGGTCTTCCACTTGGCTTCCTCTTGGGCTGACTCTGTTCCTGCGCTATACCGGGGCAAACCACATGAGTTCTGTTTATGCCCGCATCTGACTCCACCACCTCTGACTCAAACGCTGCGCCTTCAACGCTCGTCATCCGTCGGCCGGACGATTGGCATGTCCATCTGCGCGACGGGCCGATGCTGGCGGCCGCCGTGGGCTACACCGCGCGACAGTTTGCCCGCGCCATCGTCATGCCCAATCTTAATCCGCCGGTCACCACTGTGGCCGCGGCGGTTGCCTATCGCGCGCGTATTCTGGCCGCTTTGCCGTCCGGTGTGGAGTTCACCCCGTTGATGACCGCCTACCTGACGGATGATATCGACCCCGCCGAGGTCGAGCGCGGCTTCACCGAAGGCGTGTTTACGGCGGCCAAGCTCTATCCCGCCAACGCCACCACCAACTCGGCCTTTGGCGTGACGGATTTTCAGAAACTCTATCCGGTGTTTGCGGCCATGGAGCGCCTCGGCATGCCGCTCTTGCTGCACGGCGAAGTCACCGAAAAGCATGTGGATATTTTCGACCGTGAAGCCGCGTTTATCGAGCAGACCCTGAGCAAACTCATCGCCGATTTTCCGGCGCTTAAAATCGTGTTCGAGCACATTACCACGGAAGACGCAGCCACCTTTGTCGTTGAGGCAGGCCCAAACCTGGGCGCGACGATCACACCCCATCATTTGATCATCAACCGCAACGCCATTTTTGACGGCGGCATCCGTCCGCATTTTTATTGCCTGCCCATTGCCAAACGTGAAAAGCACCGCCTGGCGCTCCGCAAAGCGGCCACCTCGGGCCATGCGAAATTCTTTTTGGGCACCGACTCCGCCCCCCATGCGGTCGGCGATAAGGAATCCGCCTGCGGCTGTGCCGGGATTTTCAACGCGCCGGTCGCGCTGGAGTCCTATGCCGCCGTGTTCGAGGAAGAGGGCGCGCTGGACAAGTTTGAGGCGTTCGCGTCCGAGAACGGTCCGCGCTTTTACGGCCTGCCGCTCAACACCGGCACGGTCACCTTAGAGCGCACCGCCTGGCAGGTGGATGACAGCCTCCCTGCCGCCGGCACCCAGGTGGTGCCCTTTCAGGCGGGCCAAAAGCTGGCGTGGACGTTTAAGGGTCAGATTGCAAAATAAGGTTGCGATCAGCCCGTTCTGCGCGGAGGGTTAAGAATGTGATCAAAGCCTCTTTCGAAAACATGCTTACCGGCGGACATCCCAACTCTTTGGGCAATACCGTTCAAGTTGTTGAAATCGTGCTGAAAGCGCCCGATCGCTTTGCGGAATTGTTCAATTGTTACGGCAGTGAGAATCCCATAGTCCGACTGCGTACCTCCAATGCTATGAAGCGGGTCGAAGCTGAAAATCATGCCCTGCTGGTGCCCTACATTGATCGGTTCATCACCGAAATCGGCGCGCTTGATCAGGCGTCAGCGCAATGGACTTTGGCGCAATTGTTTCTCAGATTGGCGGACGACATGAGTCCATCGCAGCGCGCGGGCGCGCTCAAGATCATGAAACGAAACCTCGCCAACCATGAGGATTGGATTGTCCTGAACACCACCATGGAGACCCTCAGTATTTGGGCGAGCGAGACAGTGTCTCTGAAAAAATGGCTGTTGCCTCATTTGCAACGCCTGTCGGCTGACAGCCGGAAGTCGGTTGCGGCCAAGGCAAAGAAACATCTAAAGGCCCTCGGAACACCATAAGTATAAACACCATGAGTATAAAAGTTATTGGGTGACCTTCGAAACAAACCCCGTCACCGCCTCCACCCATTCCTCCGGTTTTTCATCCACAATATCAATCGTGCCGCCCTCGATTTCCGCATAGGCAAAGTCGGGGCGCAGGGTCATCGTGTCTTGGGCATTTTTGTAAATCGCATCGCCCGTGTTGGTCAGCACCAGGGTGGGGTGGGTGATCAGCGGAATCGTCTTCGCTTGGTCATATTGAAACGCGGCATGATGCCCATACCAGAAGGGCCCGCGCCCAATCAGCTGTTCGGCGATGTAGCGCGTTGCCAAACGCCAATCGGTTTCGGCGTGGCCATAGACCATGCGATTTCTAAACAGGTCCAGCAGATGCGTGCCATCAGCGCGCGGCGTGTAGCCTTTTTCGTGTTCCTCCACATAGGCCAGGCCAGCCTTGCGCTCATCCGCTGTCATGGGCAGCGGTCCGTTGAGGATCACGCCGCGCACCCGGTCTGGAAATTGCAGCGCCACTTCGGTCGCCACCTGGGCTCCGGTGTGATGTCCCAGCACAAAAGCGCTGTCGATCTTCAAATGGTCCAGCACGGCGGGCACAACGCGGGCGTAGTCTTCAATGGTCGGCACAAAATCGGGGGCGTCCGACCCGCCAAAGCCCGGCAGATCAAAGCCAATGGCGCGGATCCCTTTTTCGGCCAGCAGGTCATAGACGCTGTCGAACTGGCGCAAGGACATGGGCGCCTGATGGCACAGAAGGAGGGGTGTCCCCTCTCCTGTATCCTGAAAATGCACCTGTCCATAGGGACCATTGGCGTAGCCGCGATACGACATACCCTAAACGTCTTTCATGTCAGTCGTGTAGGCCGACCCTAACACGTCCGTCCTTCTGTCGCCTGTGAATCCATGTACACTCTGCCATGTAAACTCGGACGTGTGCACTCTGCACGGTCGTTCAAAGGAAGAGGAACTCCAAATGGCAGAATACCTTTTTGTGTACCACGGGGGCAGCATGCCCGAGACGGAAGAAGAGGGCCAACAAGCCCTGGCGGCGTGGGAGGCGTGGTTTACGTCACTGGGCGACAACGTTGTCGATGCGGGCAAGGCGGCGGGCGCGTCTAGCACCGTGCTCAGCACTGGCCGTATCGAACCAAACGGCGGTGCAAACCCGGTCAGCGGTTACGGCCTCTTCAAAGCGCCAAACTTAGAGGCTGCACTCAAAATGGCCCAGGGCTGCCCGATTTTGTCCGCTGGTGGGTCCGTTGAAGTGGCTGAGACGTTCGCGCCTTAGAACTCATGGTGACGCCTTAGCATGCGACTCGTTCGTAGAACGATTCTAGTGCGGTGTTTTTTATAACAGAGTCAAATCTCTACAGGCCGTCCTTCAGATGTTACTCGTTTGAATCGACCTTAAGTCTCTGAAATTCTTGAAAATGGGTCCAAGAAAGAGGGCGTGCATGGGCTCGTTCCAAGGTCTAGGCCCCAAATAAATTTTTGGCAGCCCAAATTTTTGAAGTTTGTTCGTTCCTTTAAGGCAGATCAGATTAAGGGGGTCTTGCGTTCGCATTTCCTTGTTCAATCGCGTTGCGCCCCCTAGTGTGCCGCGATGTTTTTTCCCATCCGCGATGACAACCCCCACACCAAAACCCCCATTGTTACCTGGGCGTTGATCGCGGCCTGTGTTGCCGTTTTCCTGTGGCAGAAGAGCCTGACCGGCAATGCCGATGATATCGCCGTGTTTTCTTTCGGCCTGATCCCGGCCGACCTGTTTGGCACGGCCGAAATCAACCCGCTGATTTCGCCTCTGCCGGCGTGGATGACCATCTTCACGTCCATGTTTCTGCATGGCGGGTGGCTGCACCTCGGCGGCAATATGCTCTACCTGTGGATCTTCGGCGATAACGTCGAAGTGTCTATGGGGCGCGGAAAGTTTCTGTTGTTTTATCTGGCATGCGGCTTGGCCGCAGCGCTCACCCAAAGCCTCGCCGCCCCCATGTCCACGGTGCCTATGGTCGGCGCGTCCGGCGCTGTGGCCGGCGTGCTCGGTGCCTATTTCATGCTGCATCCCTTTGCCAACATTCGCGTGCTGGTGTGGTTGATCATCTTCTTTTTCATGATCAATGTCCCGGCCTGGATTGTGCTGGGCTTCTGGTTTCTCGGCCAGTTGATCAGCCAGGTGGGCGCTAACCCTGGCGAGCCTGGTGTGGCGTTCCTTGCGCACATCGGCGGCTTTATCACCGGCCTCGCGCTCATCTTTAAAATGCGCAAACCGGGTGTGCGGCTGTTTGCGCGGCGGGCCACACGTCCCTTTGAGATGAAGTCTGGGCGCGCTGTCCGGCGCCGCCGCGGCGGCAGTGTGCCGTCCTCTGGCAGGGCTTCTGGCAACCGCAAAGGGCCCTGGGGGTGATGAGGATGATGGGGGTGATGCGGGTGAATGCAGGCTGATGAGGTTGAGGTCGTAGATGTCTGATATCCAAACCGTTCCGCCAGACCCCCGCATGGTCAAAATGGTCTACTGGCTCTATTTGCTCAGTCTGTTTTTCGGCCCTCTCATGCTGGCGGGGTTGGCCATGGCCCATGATCAGAAACGCAACAACGATCAGTGGATCAACAGCCACTACCGGTTTCAAATTCGCACCGGCTGGCTGAATATGCTGTTCGCTCTGGTCATCGCTTTTCCGGCTCTTGCTGTTCTGGGGGCGGCGGCCCTGGGTATGGCGACGCCCAGCGGTTTGGTCCTGACCCTGTGCGGTGCGGCCATCGGTGGTGTCTTTTTGTGGTGGATTATGCGCTGCGTCCGCGGGCTGAGGCTGGCGTTTCAGGAAAGCCCGATTCCCAATCCCAAAAGCTGGCTGTTCGGCGGCTAAGTGCTGTTGTCCCGTTCTTGGAGGCGCGCCCGGGGGTGTGCATCGTCATAGACTGAGCGCAACTTCTCTTCATCCACTGCGGTATAGCGTTGTGTTGTTGATAAAGAGGCATGCCCCAGTAGTTCCTGAATGGTGCGCAAGTCGCCTCCTTTTGCCAACAAATGTGTCGCGAAGCTGTGCCGAAAGGCATGAGGTGTGGCGCTGTCACTGAGGTCCAGCAGCGCCCGCACTTTGCGCACCTGGCGTTGCACCACGCCGGCGTTGAGCCGCCCCCCTCGGCTGCCGACAAACAGCGGGTCCTTGGCGGTAATGGCATGGGGGCAACTCTCGCGGTACGCCGCAACCGCCTGGGCCACAATCGGCAGCACCGGCACAATGCGCTCCTTGCTGCCTTTGCCCATCACCCGCAAAGTGCCCTCGGTCGATGTCGCAGCGTCCAGATTTCCACCGAGATCGCCGCCGTTCAGCCCCAGGGCTTCGCCGATGCGCAATCCACAGCCATACAGCAGCAACATGATCGCCATATCCCGTTTGGCCAGCCACGGTTCATCTTGCAACTCTGCCGCCATTTTGACCGCCGCCAGAGCATCGTCAGGGGTGAGGGCTTTGGGAATACTGCTCGGCGTTTTGGGGGTGCGCACCGTATCAATCGCTGGGTTGTGCACCTTGCCGCTGCGATCCAGAAAGCGGAAAAAGTTGCGCAAGGTGCTCATGGATCGTGCAAGTGAGGTGCGCGCCAGACCCTCCGCGGCGCGCCGCGCCAGATAGCTGCGGAAGTCGGCCGTGGTCAGGCTCTGCAAGTCGTTCAGCGCGGGTTCGCCGCCGAGGTGATCGCGCAGAAATAAAAAAAACGTGGCCAGATCGCGGCGATAGGCATCTGTGGTGTGGGCGCTGGCCCGGCGTTCACTTTCCAGCCAACGGCCCCATTCAGCGATGGCGTCCGTCACGTCCTGCGCGACGGCAAAATTGATCAGTCCTGAGCGGGCCACCAGCGCGCCACAGAGTACCGCACGACTTCAGAGAGGAAGCCGAGCAACTCCGTTCCTTGATCCTCTGAGAAATAACCTTCGTCCCGGCTGCCGACCGCAAACAGAGCCACCGGCATCGTCCCGCGTGGGGCAAGACGCACCAGCGCATCAGACACCACCAGACCTTCCGCTTCGCCATACAACGCCGTGCCGCCGTCTGCTTTGGTGCGCAGGCGTGTGGGGGCGTCAGAGCCGATCAGCATGTCGATGGTGCCCGGCGCTAAAATACGCAGGGCTGAGCTGGCCCCAGCGGGCAGCATGGATGTGTCGTTGGGGTCAACTTCGATGCCAACGGCGGCGGCGTCAACGCCCAGAAACAACGGAATATCTTCTGCCAGAAGGCGACTCAGATCGAGAAAGTTTTCCGCATTGAGCACCGCCAACGCACAGTCGTGGGTTTTTTCCAGAATCGACATGTTGGCGCGGGTTGTGGTGATGACGTGCTTGCTGGAGGCTTTCAGCTCGTCCACCTGATTGCGCAGGCGCTGCACCACAAAGCGCTGCATATCGACCACGGTTTCCGAATCGAACCGGCGGTCGGGCACCAATTCGGCCAGCAGTTTAGGATTATCCAACAGCAGCTTCGGATGCGCCCGCAGATAGGCGATCACGTCAGTCTCGCTGAGGCCCGACGTCTTATTTGCTTTGTCCGATGTGTTGTCGGCCATGTCTCAGGTGTCCAGAATCGACTGACCGGTTTTGGCCCAGTCATCCAGAAACGCTTTCAGGCCGATGTCGGTCAGCGGATGCTTGTACAACTGCCGTAAGGTTTTCGGCGGCATGGTCGCCACATGCGCTCCCATACGAGCGGCCTCTAAAATGTGCATGGGATGACGAATCGAAGCGACCAGGACTTCGGTTTTGAAATCGTAGTTGGCGTAAATATCGCAGATATCGTCGATCAAACTCATGCCATCGACGGCGATGTCGTCCAGGCGTCCGACGAAGGGTGAGATGAAAGTGGCGCCGGCTTTTGCGGCCAGCAGGGCCTGATTGGCCGAGAAGCATAAGGTGACGTTCACCATCACGCCGTCATCTGTCAGCGCTTTGCAGCATTTCAGGCCATCGGGGGTCAGCGGCACTTTGATCGTGACGTTGGCGGCGATTTTGCGCAGCACCGCCGCTTCTTTCATCATGGTGTCAAAATCGGTGGCGGTCACTTCGGCGCTCACCGGGCCATCGACCACCTCGCAGATTTCAGCAATCAAGCTGAGGAAGGATTTGCCAGATGCGGCAGCCAGTGAGGGGTTGGTGGTGACGCCATCCACCAGGCCGGTTGCGGCAAGATCTTTAATTTCGTCGGTATCAGCGGTGTCGATAAAAAATTTCATAACGGTTCCTGAAGCGATCCCTCTGTCCTGATCAGAGGCGGGGTATGATATGACCAGGACACCATGCAGCAATCAAGTACCCCATCTCAGACTCTTTTCACACCCAACTCTAAGTTGGCCTCTCAACCAGTGACGTTTGGTCCGGGCGCGCATGTGGCCGTGCTGTTGCCGTTGCCGGTTGAGGGGGCTTACGATTACCGGGTGCCAGAGGGGCTCACCCTGACGGCGGGCGATCTGGTTGAAGTGCCCTTGGGGCGGCGATTCGATACCGGCGTGGTTTGGGGCCCCGGGGCGGGCGATCTCGATCCCGCCAAAATTAAAGAGCTTGTAAACCGTCTCGACCTGCCTCGTCTGCCTCAAGCGCTGATGACGTTCATCGACTGGGTGGCCGATTATACCGTCCAGCCCAAGGGTGTGGTCCTGCGTATGTCTATGCGCGCGGCGCGGGGGTTAAAACCCGTGGCGCTCGAGACCGAGTATCGGTCAGTCCCAGCTCTGCCCGAAAAACTGCGTCTCACCGAGGCGCGTCAGAAGGTGCTGGATGTTGTCGCTAACTATCCCGTGCGCGGGGCGGCGTCTTTGGCCAAAAAAGCTGGGGTTAGCGCGTCGGTGGTCAATGGTTTGGCCGACGCTGGGGCGTTGACTGCCAAACAGGTGCCGCCAGCGCATATGTTTAAGGCGCCTGATCCCACACGGCCCGGTTTGGTCCTGGAACTGGATCAGCGCGCCGCCGCCACTGAATTGGCGGCCGCCGTGGGTCAGGGGTTTTCCGTGTCACTGCTCGAAGGGGTCACCGGCTCGGGCAAAACCGAAGTGTACTTCGAACCCATCGCCCTGGCGCTTAAAGCCAACACCCAGGTTCTGGTGTTGGTGCCGGAGATTGCGCTCACGACCCAATGGCTGGAGCGGTTTCGGGCGCGGTTTGGCGTTGATCCGGCGGTCTGGCACTCGGATGTGACAGGCAAAGTGCGTCGTGAAACCTGGCGGGCGGCTGGCAATGGCGAAGCCCGGGTGGTGGTCGGCGCGCGTTCGGCGCTGTTTTTGCCGTTTACGGATCTCGGTTTGATCGTCGTCGATGAAGAGCACGATGCCGGGTTTAAACAGGAAGACGGTGTGATTTATCACGCCCGCGATATGGCGGTGGTGCGGGCGCGGGAAGGTCATATTCCCATCGTGCTGGCCTCGGCGACACCGTCGCTGGAAACCCTGCTCAATGCCCAAGC
Organism: Rhodospirillaceae bacterium; assembly: GCA_040221475.1. Lineage (GTDB taxonomy): Bacteria > Pseudomonadota > Alphaproteobacteria > Rhodospirillales > Rhodospirillaceae > WLXB01. Next base: position 347,258 of record JAVKEJ010000058.1, read on the forward strand.
GGGCCGCTACCGGCATGTCAAACTTGAGGCTCGTGTCGGCGGCGCGACACTGCCGGAGGTCACCCTCATCAATATGATTAAAGACCGGCCTGAAAAGGGCCCCTGGGGCCGCTCCTGGCTGGCCCCGCCGTTGGTGACGGCCATTGATGAAACGCTGGCTGCGGGCGAGCAGGCGCTGTTGTTCCTCAATCGGCGCGGTTATGCGCCGCTCACCCTCTGCGGCACTTGCGGGCACCGGCTGCATTGTCCCAGTTGCACCGCCTGGTTGGTTGAGCACCGTCTGGCCAAGCGGTTGCAATGTCATCACTGCGGCTTTGTGGCCCCTAAGCCTGAAACTTGTTCCCGTTGTGGCAAGGCCGACAGTTTTGTGCCCTGTGGCCCTGGCATTGAACGCGTCGCAGAGGAAGCCGCCGCCCGCTGGCCCGAGCACCGCGTGGTCGCCGTTGCCAGTGATACCCTTGAGCGCCCCTCAGCCATGGCGGCCCTGGTCGAGGCGGTCGAGCGCGGTCAGATTGATATTATCGTTGGCACGCAGGTGCTTGCCAAAGGACATCACTTTCCAGGTTTGACCCTGGTCGGTGTGGTCGATGCGGATCTCGGATTGTCCAGTTGGGATTTACGTGCCGGCGAGCGCACCCATCAGTTGTTGCATCAGGTCTCCGGCCGGGCGGGCCGGGCGCAAAAACCCGGGCGCGTGTTTCTGCAAACCCACGATCCCAAGCATCCGGTTTTGCAGGCTTTGATCAGTGCGGATTCGGATCAATTCATGGAAACGGAAGCCGATGGTCGGCGGAGCCTTGGAATGCCGCCCTTTGGCCGGCTCGTGGCCCTTATTCTGTCCGGTATGAACGAGGACGCGGTGCGCCAGGCCGGTCGTGATCTGGCCCGCATGGCCCCAAAAACCTCCGGAGTGGAGATTCTTGGCCCCGCGCCAGCCTTTATGGCTTTGCTGCGGGGCCGTCATCGTCATCGATTCCTGATCAAAGGGCCGCGCAACCGGCTTTTACAGCCACTGATTCGGGCCTGGCTGGGGTCTGTGAAGCTGCCCTCATCGGTGCGCGTTCAGGTCGATGTGGACCCATATAGTTTCTATTAATCCAGAGTCGCTGCGGGACTCTGTTGCAACGCACACCCCGTTATGATACCACCCCATTCGCGGTGGCCGAGGGGTCCGTTCTGGGTTCCAAGATCGCTAATAAAATCAATCGCTTAGTTCTCATTCAGGATGAGAAAACAGACGAGTCTTGGAGCGCTCTGAGACGCGGCTTAAATATAGGCTTGGGGCGAACTGTCGCCTTGAAGGGAAATTGGGATGGCATCGGACGGAGCAGTAGTTGGTGGTTTAGCCGCTAGATATGCCTCGGCCCTTTATGACCTTGCTGATGAGTCCGGCGCACTGGATCTGGTCGCGTCCGACCTCCAGGGTTTGCAGGCTGTTATTGACGAAAACGGCGATTTCACCCGCTTTATCAAAAGCCCGGTGCTTAGCCGTGAAGACCAAACCAAAGGCATTGCCGCCATTTCAGCCAAAGCGGGCCTGTCTGACATTACCGCGAAATTTCTTGGCTTGATTGCGAACAATCGCCGTCTTTTCGCCCTGCCGGACATGATCCGTGCCTATCAATCTATTCTGGCGGCCCGCCGTGGTCTGGTTACTGCTGAAGTGACCTCTGCGACCGAGTTGTCTGATGGCCAAAGCCAATCTCTGGCGGACGCTCTCAAATCTGCGATCGGTACATCCGTCGCGGTTAGCACTAAAGTTGATCCAACCATTCTTGGGGGGCTGATTGTGCGTGTTGGGTCACGCATGGTCGACAGTTCACTCAAGTCCAAGCTGCAACGCCTGAAGCTATCAATGAAAGGGGTCGGATAAATGGAAATCCGCGCCGCAGAAATTTCCGCAATTCTAAAAGAGCAGATCGCCAATTTTGGCACTGAAGCTGAATCCGCCGAAGTCGGTCAGGTTCTCTCCGTCGGTGACGGGATCGCCCGTGTTTACGGCCTCGATAATGTCCAGGCTGGCGAGATGGTCGAATTCCCGGGCGGCATTAAGGGGATGACCCTGAACCTTGAAACCGACAACGTCGGGATCGTGCTGTTCGGTGATGACAGTGGCATTAAAGAAGGAGACGTTGTTAAGCGGACCGGGGACATCGTTGATGTGCCTGTTGGTCTGGGTCTTCTGGGTCGTGTGGTTGATGCGCTTGGCAATCCCATCGACGGCAAGGGCGATATCGACAGCTCTGAGCGCCGTCTCGCTGAGTTGAAAGCGCCGGGCATTATTCCGCGTCAGTCGGTCAACGAACCCGTGCAAACCGGCCTCAAAGCCATCGATTCCTTAATCCCTGTTGGTCGCGGCCAGCGTGAGTTGATCATTGGTGACCGTCAGACCGGCAAGACCGCGGTTATTTTGGACACCATCATCAACCAGAAAAAAATCAACGACGCCGCTAAAGACGACTCAGAAAAGCTTTACTGTGTCTATGTTGCTGTTGGTCAAAAGCGTTCGACCGTGGCCCAGGTTGTGAAGACCCTCGCCGACTACGGCGCGCTTGAATACACCTGTATCGTTGCAGCCACCGCGTCCGATCCTGCGCCCATGCAGTTTCTTGCACCGTACTCCGGGTGCACCATCGGCGAATGGTTCCGCGACAACGGTAAGCACGCGGTTATCTTCTATGATGATTTGACCAAGCAAGCTGTGGCCTATCGTCAGATGTCCCTGTTGCTGCGTCGTCCGCCGGGCCGCGAAGCGTTCCCAGGGGATGTCTTCTACCTTCACTCCCGTTTGCTGGAACGTGCTGCCAAAATGAACGCCGACAACGGCTCTGGTTCCCTGACGGCTTTGCCGGTTGTGGAAACCCAAGCCAACGACGTGTCCGCCTACATTCCAACCAACGTGATTTCGATCACCGACGGTCAGATCTTCTTGGAAACAGAGTTGTTCTACCAAGGCATCCGCCCGGCTGTGAACGTTGGTCTGTCGGTGTCTCGTGTGGGGTCGGCGGCGCAAACCAAAGCGATGAAGTCCGTTTCCGGCGGCATCAAGCTTGATTTGGCGCAGTATCGTGAAATGGCCGCGTTTGCCCAGTTCGCCTCTGACCTTGATCCAGCGACGCAGAAGTTGCTGGCGCGTGGTGTGCGTCTGACTGAACTGTTGAAGCAAGACCAATATGTGCCGATGCCGTTCGAAGAGCAGGTTGTGTCCATTTACTCTGGCACCAAGGGCTACCTTGACGCCATTGAGGTGCGTGACGTGCAGCGTTTTGAAAAATCTCTTCTGGGGGCTGTGAAAGACAAGGCCCCGGAGATTCTGACCAGCATTCGGACTGAAAAAGCTGTCAGCAAAGACACCGAGGAAAAACTCAAGAGCTTCCTCGATGACTTCGCCAAGGCGTTTAGTTAAGCGCTGGGACTAGGATCGGATAGGGAAAGGCCCGCGTTATGGCAAGCCTGAAGGACCTGAGGTTACGCATTACCTCGGTCCAATCGACCAAAAAGATTACGTCTGCGATGAAGATGGTCGCCGCGTCCAAGTTGCGCCGTGCGCAAGACGCTGCCGAGCAAGCTCGTCCTTACGCGCAACGTATGGAGAGTATGCTGGGCAATCTCGCCAGCGGGGCTGTCGGCCAGGCTGGTGCGCCACCTTTATTGGCGGGTACCGGAAAAGACGATTCACACCTCGTCATCGTGATGACCGCCAACCGGGGTCTCTGCGGCGGCTTCAACACCAACATTATCCGTAGCGCCCGTGCCCTCATTCGCGATTTGCTGGCGCATGGTAAGGCAGTCAAAATTTACACCGTTGGGACCAAAAGCCGCGACAACCTGAAGCGTGACTACGCTGATCGCATGGTTGGTCACTTCGATGATTTTGGGCGCACGGTTTCATCCTTCTCTGAGGCGATGCATATTGCTCAGGGTGTGACGTCCATGTTCAACGCGGGTGACTTTGATGTCTGTACGTTGGTGTACGCCAACTTTGTCTCAGCGATGACGCAAGAAGTGACACGTCAGCAGGTCATTCCATTCCCGCTTCCTGAGCTTGCAGAGGGCGAAGAAAGCGCTGCAGATGGCGGTGGATACGAGTACGAACCGTCTGATACCGAAATTCTCACTGATCTTTTGCCACGCAATCTGGCGATCCAGATTTTCCGGGCGCTCCTTGAAAACGGAGCTTCTGAGCAAGGTGCGCGGATGTCTGCCATGGACAGTGCGACCCGCAACGCCGGTGAGATGATCGACAAGCTGAAGATGAAATACAACCGTACGCGCCAAGCGCAGATTACAACTGAACTGATTGAAATCATTTCTGGAGCTGAAGCCCTTTAGGGCTTCCAGAATTTTAAAACCGAACGAAAGCGTTCGAGAGGAGCGAGCCAATGGCTAACAATAGTGTCGGAACCATCGCCCAGGTTACAGGTGCCGTCGTTGACGTTAAGTTTGACGGGGAATTGCCAAATATCCTGAATGCGCTGCATCTGGAAAACCAGGGCAAGCGCCTGGTGTTGGAAGTCTCACAGCACCTTGGGGAAAGCACCGTGCGTTGTATTGCCATGGATGCCACCGAAGGTCTGGTCCGCGGTCAGAAAGTCGAAGACACAGGCTCTCCTATTCGTATGCCAGTTGGCCCTGGTGTTCTTGGCCGGATCATGAACGTGGTTGGCGAGCCCGTGGATGAGCGTGGCCCCGTCGATGCCAAAGACTACTTCCCGATTCACCGTCCTGCGCCCTCTTTTGTTGAGCAATCAACGGAAACCGAAATTCTGATCACCGGTATTAAGGTGATCGACCTGCTCGCGCCTTACACTAAGGGTGGTAAGGTTGGCCTGTTCGGCGGGGCTGGTGTGGGTAAAACCGTGCTCATTCAAGAGCTGATCAACAACGTTGCCAAAGGCCACGGCGGGTATTCTGTGTTCGCCGGTGTTGGCGAGCGGACCCGTGAAGGTAACGATCTTTATCACGAAATGATCGAGTCCGGGATTATCAACCTCGACGGGGAAAGCCGCGTGTCGCTGGTGTTCGGCCAGATGAACGAGCCACCGGGTGCCCGTGCCCGTGTTGCGTTGTCGGCGCTGACTCAAGCTGAATACTTCCGTGACGAAGAAGGCAAAGACGTGCTGCTGTTCGTAGACAACATCTTCCGCTTTACACAGGCGGGTTCTGAAGTGTCCGCCCTGCTGGGCCGCATCCCCTCTGCTGTGGGCTATCAGCCAACATTGGCAACGGATATGGGGGCGCTGCAGGAACGCATTACCTCGACAAAGAAGGGCTCCATCACCTCTGTGCAAGCCGTTTACGTGCCGGCCGATGATTTGACCGATCCGGCCCCGGCCACATCGTTTGCCCACTTGGATGCCACAACCGTATTGTCGCGTGCCATTTCCGAGCTTGGTATTTATCCGGCTGTGGATCCGCTCGATTCAACCTCGCGCGCGCTTGATCCGCTGGTTGTTGGGGAAGAGCACTACAAAACTGCGCGTGAAGTGCAACGTGTTCTGCAAACCTACAAAGGGCTGCAAGATATCATCGCCATTCTGGGTATGGATGAACTGTCTGAAGAAGATAAGCTGGTCGTGGCCCGTGCCCGCAAAATTCAGCGCTTCCTGTCACAGCCGTTCTTTGTGGCCGAAGTCTTTACCGGTTCACCAGGCGTATTCGTTGGCCTGGAAGACACCATTAAAGCCTTCAAAGGCATTGTGGACGGCGAATACGATCACTTGCCAGAGCAAGCGTTCTACATGGTGGGGACCATTGAAGATGCGGTTGCGAAGGGCAAGAAGATGGCTGAAGCGGCTTAAAGCTGGAACTGAGACAGGAAAGCAAACGCCATGGCCGATACTCTTCAACTGGATCTTGTGTCCCCCGCAAAGCTGCTGATGTCAGAAGCGGTCGGCATGGTGGTTGTGCCGGGGATCGAAGGATACTTCGGCGTGCTGCCAGATCATATGCCGTTGTTGTCGACCCTGCGTCCCGGCGTTGTGACGGTCCATGACAATGTAACGGCAGCAGCCTCCAAATCGTTCTTTGTTGATGGCGGGTTTGCTGAAGTGAATCCTTCAGGCTGCACCTTGTTGGTTGATGAAGCCATCGACGTGTCTGAATTGTCATCCGAGGCAATTGCCACCCGTCGCGCAATCGCAGAGCAGAAACTGCAAAGTGCTTCAAATGATCAAGAACGCGTCGCCGCAGAAAAAGCAATGTTCGTTGCCGATGAAATGTCCCGCGTTTTAAGTGAAGCTGCTTAAACCAGCGTTTTGCGCGATAAGCTTCGTTGTTCTAATCTGTCCTTTGCACCACTGAACCTGCCGCGGGACGCGCACACCCTATGTCCACCTGGACACTAGACGATATTCCCTGGAGCGACTTTGACCCCACGAAGGTCAATGCGGAGGGGCTCAAGGTCATCAAAACGGCAGCGCTGGTCGAGCGCAATGGCGCAGACTACGGCCTTTATCTCGCCAACGTTTTTGAAGGGGATGAAACTTTTCAGCAAGCGGCGCGTGTCTGGGCCGATGAGGAAGAGCAGCATGGTCTTGCTTTAGGGCGCTGGGCGGAACTGGCAGACCCCACGTTCGATTTTGATGCGGCGTTTGACACCTTCAAACAGCTCTACCGTATTCCTCTTGAAGCCACGCAATCGGTGCGCGGCTCCCGGGCGGCGGAGCTCTGCGCCCGCTGTGTTGTGGAAACCGGCACCAGTTCGTTTTATTCGGCCATACGGGATGCCGCCCACGAGCCGGTCTTACGGGCGATTTGCAAGCACATCGCGGCTGATGAATTCCGTCACTACAAATTGTTTGCCACGCATTTAAGCCGTTATCAGGCTCAAGAAAATCTCTCGACCTGGCAGCGCCTGAAAGTGGTGGTCACCCGGTTCCGCGAAACCTCTGATGATGAATTGGCCTCGGCCTATCATGCGGGCGTTGGATTAGAGGGGCCTTACAACGGCTCCGCAGCAAGCTCGGCATACACCGCGCGGGCGTTGGCCTTTTACCAGCAAAAACACGTGCGCCGCGCCGGACACATGATGTCGCAAGCGGCGGGCTTGTCGCCACACAGTTTGCTGACCAAGCTGCTCTCAAAAGTCTTGTGGTGGGGGATTTCGCTAAAGGGGCGTGCTTTTCGAAACCGCGTTGCTAGCGTCGCTTAATCCGCGTCGACGATATGGTCCTTAAAAGCCGTAACGACTTGGTTGTACAACTCTTTCTTAAAGCCGACAATCATATCGGGCAGCGTTGTGAACTCCGCCCATTTCCAGTCTGAAAATTCTGGGTGCTTGGTGTCGATGTTGATGTCGGCATCGGTGCCGGTGAAGCGCATCAAATACCACTTCTGTTCCTGACCGCGGTATTTGCCTTTCCACATCTTGGCCTGCAGGTCTTCGGGCAGGTCGTAACGCAGCCAGTCTTTGGTTTCTGCAATCAGGGTGGCTTTGTCGGTGCCGGTTTCTTCTTTCAGTTCTCGCAAAGCTGCGGTGTAAGGGTCTTCCCCCTGATCAAGTCCGCCTTGTGGCATTTGCCAGGCCGGTTCTGTGGTGTCGATGCGTTGGGCGACAAACACCCGGTTCTTGGCGTTCAATAGAACGACGCCAACTCCTTGCCGGTATCCGCGTTGAGTCTTTGACACGCCGAAATGTCTATCGAATCAGAACTTGTGAGACGGGTGCGAGCGCGATGCCGCGTTGCCCGACGTTATCCAGCCACAGCGTAATACGTTCAAAGGTGACGGGCTTGGCAGAGGCCACGGCGACAGAGTTGCCTTTGTATTTCGCCAGTTGCTCAATGTAATCAAGACGGGCATCGATTGAGGCGCGAAAGGCCCGTTCATCCAACACAATATCTGCCGTCGCCGTTGGTACCCGATCGTTGCCAAGGCGCAGGCCCGGCCGTCCTTGGACGTAAAACAGATTACGGGCATCCAAGTTGTTCATCAGCAAATTGATGTGCGAAGTCGACTCCCGGAAGCGGCTGCCAGAGTTATCTAAAATACCCGCTGATCCATCAGCCTCATTTAAGATCGCCGTTAAACGTTCGACGTTCTGAATTTGGTCAAGAGAGGTCAGCAATCCCAATGGCCCAGGATCATCCGCTGGGAAACGATTGCTCTCAAGGGGCACTTCAACCAGGACTTCATGCCCGGCCTCTGTCGCTCTGCGCAACCAGTCCTGCAAATCTCGCGTATACGGACTGAACGCCAGGGTCACTGATGCGGGCAACGATTTAATGGCGGCTTCGGTGGCCTCACGATTAAGCCCTAGACCTTCAACAATAATGGCCACCCGCGCTCTGGCGTTGGGGTCCTGCACAAGTTCTTCCGCATCGGGCAGGGTGGAGAAGTGCGGGGGCGCAGCGCTGATGGAGCGGCTATCTGTTGGCGGCGTCACCGGCTCGACCAGACGCGGCGCGTTGCCTTGGGTGCCGCCTTCGGCGACCGTGTCTGCTGTAAACCGACGTGGTGCTCCAGGCAGGAGCCCAGGTTTCGCAATCGCGTCTGGGGCTGACTCTGGGTTCGCCATTGGATCAGGAGTTGCGGGATCTGCGGGCGATGGCAGTGCGGCTAGCTGCGTGTCTTCAGTCGGACCTTCAGCCGTGAGTTCGGGTGTGGCTGGCTCTAAAACTTCGGCCTGACGTGCGCTTGGTGGCAGTGCGGCTTGACTTGACGCTGCTTGATTTGGCCCAGGCTCACCTTCTTGCGTGCGTCTCAGGAGATCGGCCATGGACCCTGTTTGCCGGCCCGCACGAGAATCTTGCGGTTCGGTGGTGTCGTCGTTGCCAGCCAGCCAGGGCCTGCGGCTTGCCGAGCGATCGGTTTCGACGGTTGAATCCCCGACGATTTCTGATCCGTCTGTGATGGGTGGTAAGGCGATGGGGCCGTCTGCTGCCGTTGACCCAGGCACGGTTGTCCCACGCGCGGTTGACCCAGATGCTGCTGGATCAAGGGCCTCCATGGGAATCAGCGTTTCAAGAACCTCTCCATCCTCAGAGACAACCTGGGCAATTTCTGTCGGAATGCTGCCGGTGACAGGCCCAGCGGACTCGTCGGCGGTCATAACAGCCGTGACAATAAACCCGATCAGCAGAAGACCCATGACCCCGCTCAGGCCAAAGGCTATTTTGCGACCAAGGCCGCTCTCATCTGAGTCATCGTCGAAAACATCTTCTTCGTAGAAGTCTTCGTCATCATCACCACCAAATGGGTCTTGCGCCTTTTTGTTGCGCTTAAACAGACCTTTGAGTGACGCCATGGAAAAGGCCACAGTTCTACCCCCACCGAATTGGGTTAAACGCAATCCGTCAACCTGACCCTATATCGAGGCCCTTAACAGGGCCTTAAAATTGGACTGCCTAAGGCGCCCTAGTTGGTCAGGTTTTGCCGGTACAAGGCCAAGCCCTGGATCAGATCAAGCGCGCGCGCCAATTGGTAGTCATCCACATCCTGCGTGGTGCGTTCTGCCGTGGGCTCCGCTTCCTTGATATCTTCGTCCAGTGTGTCGTTTTCCAGAGAGCCGCGCAGGCTGGATTCGCTGCGCCGACCTCGCTGGGCCAAGCGCTCCACGGTGGCCGGGCGGACGAGAATGTCCGGTTCAATGCCGGTGCCCTGGATCGATCGGCCCGATGGGGTGTAATAGCGCGCCGTGGTCAAGCGCATGGCATTGTTGTCTTGCATTGGTATGATCGTTTGGACCGAGCCTTTGCCGAAGGATTTGGTGCCCAGAATGATCGCGCGACCATGATCCTGCAGCGCACCCGCAACAATTTCAGAGGCTGATGCTGAACCATCGTTGATCAGCACCACAATCGGCATGCCATCGGTCAGATCGCCTTTCTTGGCCATTGTCCGCTTGGTTTCTTCGCTATAGCGGGTGCGGGTCGAGACGATTTCGCCCCGGTCCAAAAAGGTGTCGGTCACGGATTCAGCCTGATCAAGCAATCCGCCCGGATTGTTGCGCAAGTCCAGCACGTACCCTTTCAAGGTTGCGCCCAATTCTTGTTTGATGCTGGCGATGCCTTCTTCAAGCCCGGCCTGGGTTTGCTCGTTAAAGGACGTGATGCGGATGTATCCGACGTCGCCTTCCGCGCGGTAGCGCACAGACCGCACTTTAATGACGGCACGGGTCAGGGTGACGTCAAAAGGCTCAACCCCCTCTCTGCGCACGCCAATGGTGATGTCGGTGTCCACCAGCCCTCGCATCATGTCGACGGCGTCACTCAAGGTCAGGCCCAAAACGCTCTCACCATCAATGGTGGTGATGTAGTCGTTGGGCTGTAATCCAGCCTCAAAAGCCGGCGTGTCATCAATCGGGGTGACCACCTTCACAAAACCATTTTCCATAGTGACCTCAATGCCCAAGCCACCAAACTCACCCTTGGTTTGCTCCTGCATGTCTTCGAAGCTCTTGGCAGTCAGAAAACTGGAATGCGGGTCCAAAGAGGTCAGCATGCCGTTAATAGCGGCTTCAATCAGATCTTGGTCTGAAATGTCTTCCACATAATCCTTGCGGACGCGCTCGAACACATTGCCGAACAGCTCAAGCTGGCGGTAGGTGTCGTCAGAAAATTTCTCATCTGACCATGCAGGCGACGACATCGGGGTGCTCAGGGCACCAAAGGCTAATAAACTAAGGGAAGCAAAAAAAGTTCGGGTCATCCACGGTTCTCATTGGTTCGAGCTGCCAGCCACGGCAAAGGATTAATAGGTTGGCCGTTCCGGCGCAATTCAACATACAGTGAGGGATCACCGTCCGGTGACATTACACCTACTGGTTCTCCGGCCAAAACACGTTGTCCAACGTCACTGTCCAGTCGAGTCATGCCAGCGAGAAGCGTATGGTATCCCTCGCTATGTTCCAGGATCAAGAGTTGGCCGTATCCTCGGAAAGGACCGGAAAATGCGACAACGCCATCAAAGGGGGCAATCACCTGGGCCGCCGCGCGGGTGTTGATGGTTATGCCTTTGGCGCGACCCTCATTTCCGGTTTCTTCTCCATAGCGGTTTGACAGCCGTCCGGCGACTGGAAAGGGCAGTGTTCCGCGGGCTTTGGTAAAGGATCTGGTGGCTGGCGGAGCAGATTGAGGCGGCAACGGACGTCTTGCTGTAATTATTTCGGGTGAGGGTGCTGCGCCTGTGGGTGGCGTCAGAACAGGTGCTTCTTTTGCGGCCCGCTCCGCCTCTTCAGCTTGTTGTCGCAGGCGTTCTGCCATGACCTTGTCGAGCAACTCACGCAGGTCATTTGCTTCTTTGGCTAAATTAGCGATTCGGCGTTCGGCGTCGGTGGCCTTGCGTTCAAATCCCTTCTGCAACTCCGTTTTTTCTGCGTAAAGGCGTTCCAGCCGGTCCTGGTCGTTGACCAAGTCGAGTGTCGTGCGGGCCACGTCACTGCGACGGTCAATGATGGCGGCACGGGTTTGGTAAAGCGCATCCAGGTCGATTTGGAGTTGCGCCGCGTTTTCGGTCAGTGCGGGAATGGCGGCAGACAATACAAGTCCAGACCGCACCGCGTCGGCCGGACGCAAGGGTTGGAGCAACAGCGCATCCGTTGGCCTTACAGCCAAGCGCTCTAAGGCGAGCAGGACATCCCGCATTTGCGCATCTTTCTCCACGAGTTCCGCCGCCAGCGTTTCACGTTGGTGTTCCAATCCGGCCAATTGGGTTTCTAAATCGGTCAGGGTTTGTTCGCGCTCTTGGATGCGTTTTGCAGCGGCAATCATGTTGGCTTGTAAGGTGGCGGCATCGGCGGCAGCTTGAGTGGCCCGTTGCTCAGCTTCTGCGCGTGCGGCTTGCTCGCGTTTTAGGTCTTGCTGAACGGCCTGTAGATCTGAGGTGCTCGGGAGGCTGTCATCCTGCTGTGCGTGTGCTGAAATGGGGAATGAGAAGTTTGTCGCCGCCACCACAAGACACGCGCAAAGACAGGCGCAAAGGTCGGTGACGACACCGCGGCGTGTTTTCGTGGTGCTGTGGTGTTTATTCAGCAGCACGGCGTGGGGCAGCGGCAGTCCGGTCCAGCAACGAATGTCCGGTCATTTCTGTAGGTTGATCCAGGCCCATAAGGTCCAGAACGGTGGGGGCTAGATCCGAGAGCCGCCCGTCATGCAGTTGGCCAACGGAGTCAGCGCTGACAAGAACGACTGGGACTTTGCCGATGGTATGCGCCGTATGGGGCGCCTTGGTGTCAGGATCGACCATCAGTTCACAGTTGCCATGATCCGCGGTAACCAGCAGAGCTCCGCCCGCTTTATGAACGGCGGCGGCCAATCTGTTGAGACAGGCATCAAGAGTTTCAGCGGCCTTGATGGCTGCTGATAAAACACCCGTATGTCCCACCATGTCACCGTTGGCATAGTTGACGACAATCAGGTCAAAGACGCCGGAGTCGATGGCGTTGACTAAGTGATCGGTGACCTCTGCCGCAGACATCTCTGGCTTGAGATCATAAGTGGCCACATCTGGGCTTGGCACCAGGATGCGTTGTTCCCCCGTAAACTCCGTCTCTTGCCCTCCGTTCAAGAAGAAGGTGACGTGAGCGTACTTTTCAGTTTCGGCGATGCGTAATTGCGACAGTCCGTGATCGGCGACAACTTGACCGAGTCCATTTTCTGGAATCGCAGATGGAAACAAGACAGACATCTGCTCCGTTAGTTTTGTGGAGTACTCCGCCATACCAAGGGCGCAGCCGATATGTTTGAGTGTGCCACGGTCAAACTCCTCAAAGTCAGGGTCCAGCAGGGCGCTTAGAATCTCTCGTGCGCGGTCTGCCCGGAAGTTCGCCATCAGAATGCCGTCACCCTGCGCAATTCCCGGATACCCATTGAGAACGACGGGTTCAATAAATTCATCTGTGGCTCCCTCCGCATAAGCCGAGTCAATGGCCTCTAATGGGTTTTGGGCCGATGCGCCTTGGCCATTGGCAATGGCGGCGTACGCGCGGGCCACCCTGTCCCAGCGATTGTCGCGGTCCATGCTGAAATAGCGCCCGCTGAGCGTTACGATGGACACTTTGGCTAGGCCCGCGATGTCGCTCAAAAACTTTGCCATGAAACCACGCGCTGACTTTGGCGGCGTATCCCGCCCATCCAGAAAAGCGTGAATCTGCACCGGTACGCCTTCCGTTGAAACGGCCTTGGCAAGGGCGACCATGTGGTCTTGGTGAGAATGGACTCCGCCGGGGGATAGCAGCCCCATGAGGTGACAGGTTCCACCGCTCTTTTTGAGTGTCTCAATAAAGGCCAATAAAGCTGGCCGGTTCGCCAGCGAGTCATCGGCCACGGCGGCGTCAATTTGTGGCAGGTCCTGAAGCACAACACGGCCAGCGCCGATGTTCATATGCCCTACTTCAGAATTGCCCATCTGCCCGGTTGGCAGTCCAACATCTAACCCGCTGGTCTCGACCAAAGCATGCGGGTGTCCTGATGCGGCCATCCAGCTGTCCCAGGTTGGGGTATTTGCCAGCGCTATAGCGTTGTTCTCCCGCTCCGTGCGATGGCCCCAACCGTCCAGAATGCAAAGAACGACGGGCCGGGGGATCTGAGTCGTATTTTTTTCGTCAGTCATGTCGTTTGTTATGGCCTGTGGATAACTTAATGAAAGTCCAGGTTTAGCCCTGTTATTGAAGGGTTCGGACCAGTTTGGCAAGTCTGGACAGCAGAACCCCTTGCGTCTGAGTGCTGGACGTTTGATATAGTGCAGGTGAGGGACTGGCGGTGGACGGGCGCCTCGCCAACCCGGTCAGGTCCGGAAGGAAGCAGCCGTAACGAGTTTCCGCCTGGGTCGCCGTCAGGACCTCACCTTTTTTGTTTAACCTTTCCTTCTTACGGATGGATGCCTCATGACCGACAAGCCGAACACGGAAGGCGACGTCGGTGCGGGAAGCTCAGCGGATAACTCTGGGGGGCTTGATTTGGATGGCCCAAATGCGGTGGCAAAACCCAAGCCAGCTTACCAGGTGTTGGCTCGAAAATACCGTCCAACCACGTTCGGTGATTTGGTCGGGCAAGACACCGTGGTTCGCACGCTCACCAACGCGATTGCCTCTGGCCGTTTAGCCCAGGCGTATATGCTGACGGGCGTACGCGGGACTGGCAAAACCACAGCCGCTCGTCTGATTGCCCGCGCGCTGAACTGCATAGGACCCGAGGGTGCTGGCGGCCCCACTGCGTCGCCCTGTGGTGTATGTGAACATTGCCGCTCCATTGCTGAAGACCGCCATGTTGATGTGTTGGAAATGGATGCGGCCAGCCGCACTGGCGTAGATGATATTCGGGAATTGCTTGATGGGGTGCGCTACCGGCCAACCTCAGCCCGCACCAAGATTTACATCATTGATGAAGTCCACATGCTGTCGAATCAGGCCTTCAATGCGTTGTTGAAGACGCTTGAAGAGCCGCCGGAGCATGTAAAATTTATTTTCGCGACAACTGAAATCCGTAAAGTTCCGGTCACCGTCTTGTCGCGCTGTCAGCGATTTGATTTGCGGCGCATCAGTGCTGAGCAGCTCAGCGGGTTGTTTAAATCCATTGCTGAGAAAGAAGGCGCGCAGGTGGCACCCGAGGCGCTGGCTTTGATCGCGCGTGCAGCGGATGGCTCTGCGCGGGATGGCCTATCCATTCTTGATCAGGCGATCTCACAATCGGCTTCGGGCGATGGCCCGCCGCTTATTGGTGAAGCCCAAGTCCGCGATATGTTGGGCTTGGCCGACCGTATTCAGGTGTTTGATTTACTAGATGCGGTGTTGCGCGGCGATGTAAAGACAGGACTCGACCTTTTGACCAGTCAATACGCCTCTGGCGCTGATCCAATTGTTGTTCTGCAAGACCTCCTTGAACTGACCCACTGGTTGACCCGGCTCAAAGTTGCGCCGGATGGGGCTGATGAAGCTCTGGTCGCGGAAGCTGAGCGCACACGCGGTAAGGATATGGCGGCCGCTTTGTCTATGCCGGTGATCACGCGCACCTGGCAAATGCTGCTGAAGGGTTTGGGTGAGGCGCGCACCGCGCCAATGCCGTTGCAGGCGGCTGAGATGACTCTGGTGCGATTAGCGTATACGGCCGACTTACCAACCCCCGGCGATGCGATTAAGGCGCTTGAGCGGCAAGGCGGGGCAGCAGTCAAGCCTGCTCCTGCCTCTGGTCTCAAAGCTTCTGGCACAAGTCATGGACAAGCCCCCAGTGTTGGTGTTGATATGCCCGCTCAGACTGGTGGCGCTTCAAGCGGTTCAAACGCCGCCGCAGTTTCCGTCGCGCCTGAATTGGTGCCGGAAAACGTTGTGCACGCAAGTGCAGATGAGGCTGTTGAGCATAAACTGGAGTCACTCTCGGATGTTGTTGCGCTGTGTGAAGCTAATCGTCAGGCTAAGCTGGCGGGCCAGTTGATCCATACCGTCCATCTGGTGCGGTTTGAACAAGGGCGTATCGAAATCCGGCCCAAGAAAGGAACGCCGCAAGACGTTGCAGGTAATTTGGGGGCGTTTCTCAAAGCGCAAACCGGCGAACGTTGGGTCGTCAGCATTTCTAATGATGCCGGTGAACCAACGCTGCACGAGCAGACTATTTCCAAAGCTTCAGAAGATCCTTTCGTAAAATCGATTCTGGACTCTTTTCCTGGGGCTGTGATTGAACGCGTACGCACGGTGGAAGATGATGCGTAACGTACGTTCTAAGATATCTTAACTATGGATAGATCATTATGAAAAACCTCGGCGCGCTCATGAAGCAGGCGCAAGAGATGCAGCAAAAGATGGGTGAGATGCAGGAGCGTCTGGCCGATATAGAAGTTGAAGGCTCCTCCGGCGCTGGCATGGTTACAGTGACGCTGAACGGTAAGTCAGACATGCGCCGGATTAAAATAGATCCGACGCTGCTGAAGGCTGATGAAGCGGAAGTGCTTGAAGACCTGATTGTCGCCGCCACAAATGATGCGAGGTCACGTCTTGAATCGCGAACTCAAGAAGAAATGAGCGCGTTGACCGGTGGTCTGAGTTTGCCGCCAGGCTTTAAGCTGCCGTTCTAAGGGTCGGCCGCGCACATGGCTGGTCCTGATATTGAAGCGCTGATTCGGCAATTGTCTAAACTGCCGGGGCTTGGTCCGCGTTCTGCGCGCCGCGCGGTCTTGGATTTGATTAAGAAAAAAGAATCTCTGATGATCCCACTCATCCAGTCGATGGACCGTGCGGCGCAAAGCGTGAAAATCTGTGGCACCTGCGGTAATTTCGACAGTCAGGACCCCTGCGCGCTGTGTCTGGACCCCAAGCGCGACACCTCGGTGATCTGTGTTGTTGAAGATGTTGCTGATCTGTGGGCGCTGGAACGCAGCGCCGCCTTTCGCGGCCTTTATCATGTCATGGGCGGGCTGCTGTCGCCGTTGGATGGCGTTGGACCTGATGACCTCAATATCGCTGGTTTGGTGGCGCGGGCAGGTGCCGCTCAGGTCAAAGAGGTGATCTTAGCCCTCAGTGCAACAGTTGATGGCCAAAGCACGGCGCACTATCTGGCCGACCGTCTTGAGGGGACTGATGTGGATATCTCGGGTCTTGCTCATGGTGTTCCCGTTGGCGGAGAGCTTGACTATCTCGACGACGGCACCTTGTCTGCGGCCCTAAAAGCACGCCGCCCTGTTTAAGGCTATAGCCCTGACTATAAACCTTGCCGTCATGATGGCTTTTCGCCTGACGTTTCACGTCTGCCGCCGCCACGCCCTTGCCACATTCTCAGCGTAATGACTTATTTGTAAAATGTGACGTGACTGTGAAGTGGCAAAACTATTTGTCGATGTAGTATGATTGTACTGCACACACGCTAGACGCTTTTAATTTAAGGGCATTAAAGACATGAGACAGCAAATGGTAAGGCACATATTGGCAGCAACAGTGATGACTCTAGGGTTGGCGGCCTGCGCCAGTCCTAAGTATGTCGTGTCTGATGTTACGCGTCACCACAGCCTGCCGACGTCTCCGTCGGGTCAAACATTTGCAATTGTTCCGCTTGATGATGAGCAACGTGAGAGCCTTGCCTTTGATGATTACTCAACGCTGATTGTGCAACGCATGTCGTCTTTAGGTTTGCGCGCGTTTGATGGTGGTCGGGCGTCACCGGACTTGGTTGTGACGCTGAAGTGGTCTGTCGAAGGGCCAAGCCCAGACATTAAATCCCGCGACAGCGGATTCGGTTATGGTTTTGGCTTTGGTAATCGCCATAGCCATTTCGGTTATGGCTTTGGAGCGCCCTATGACAACCGTACGACAACCAAGCAGATGTATGTGCGCCGTGTTGATATGGTGATTTACGATGGCCCGAGCTATAACACAGAAGCGCCCAAACGTAGGTTTGAAGGGTCTGCGGTGAGCACGGGCACGAATGGACAGATTGATCCGGTGATGCCGTACATTATTCAGGCTCTGTTTGAACAGTTCCCTGGCGCATCGGGTGAAACCAAAACGGTGCGCGTCGAAGTGCCACCGGAGTCCGAAGCGGTTTCAACGGGGCAGTACAGTTCCCGGTCTTCCAAGTAATTTCGGCCAATTAAAAGCCTGCTAGAGCGATCAAACTTTACAAGCTTTGAACGTGCTCGACTTTAAGCACTGAACCGTCCACGGCGACCACCTTTACATGCGCGCCAGCAGGCAGGTCCGGGCCTTCCGCCAGCCAAGAGCCATCCCCAACGTGCAGTCTGCCACGGCCATTTTCCATGGCTGTGTCTAGCGTAAACGTGCGCCCGATGTATTGATCGGCACGCTTATTCAGTTTTGAGTCATCCGATGGTGTATTGCCTGGCGTCCAAACTTTGCGCCCGATGTAAATCGCGATCACGCTGAGTATGGCGAAGATGATGAAACTCATCTGCCATCCCACGGACGGGATAAGCAAAACCAAAAAACCGGTCAGCGCCGCAGCGATAGCAAGCCATAGGAAAATGACTCCGGGCATGGCCAGTTCGACAACAAATAGAAGCAGGGCCAGAATCCACCAATTCCAATGATCAAGGGTCGCCAGGAAACCTTCCATCGGTTCTATTCTCCACTGTTCGGAATGCGGGCCGCGCGGGTTTCAGCAACAGCCGTCTTAGAGTCATCCAGAGCAGATTTTGCCAATTCGGCAATGCCGCCAATCGCCCCGATCACGCCGGAGGCTTCCAGTGGTATGAACACCAGTTTCTCGTTAGAAGATGTCGCAAATTTGCCAATCGCTTCAATGTATTTCTGTGCGACAAAATAGTTGATGGCCTGGACGTCACCTTTCGCGATGGCCTCTGACACCATTGTTGTGGCCTTCGCTTCTGCTTCAGCTAAACGTTCACGCGCTTCAGCTTCACGAAACGCTGCTTCCCGCTCGCCCTCCGCTTTCAGGATTTGGGATTGTTTATCTCCCTCTGCGCGTAGAATTGAAGACTGCCGGTCTCCTTCGGCTTCCAGAATTTCGGCCCGTTTCAGGCGCTCTGCCTTCATCTGGCGTCCCATGGCTTCCACCAAATCGCGCGGCGGCGAGATGTCTTTAATTTCTATGCGGGTGACTTTAATGCCCCAGGGGTTGGTGGCTTCATCAACAACCGTGAGCAGTCGCGCATTGATGGCATCGCGCTGTGACAGTAATTCGTCCAGGTCCATGCTGCCCATCACGGTTCTGATGTTGGTCATGGTCAGGTTCAATATGGCGAGTTCCAGTCCGCGCACTTCATAGGCGGCTTTGCCAGCATCCAGCACTTGATAGAACACGACTCCGTCAACCGTGACCATGGCGTTGTCTTTGGTGATGATTTCCTGAGATGGCACATCCAACACTTGTTCCATCATGTTCATCTTTGTGCCGACGTTCTCGATGAACGGGGTGATGAGTTGCAAGCCGGGTGAGAAGGTTCGGGTAAAGCGGCCAAAGCGTTCAATGGTGAAGTTCCAGCCCTGTGGAACCACAACAACGGCTTTAAAAACGATAACAATGCCAAGGACGAGAAAGGCGATGGCAAAAATTGAAGATAATTCCATAAGGGTGTCCGTCCTCTCAGCGCGGCCAAACAGTTCGCCGGGTGATGTGAGTCAATGACTCAGCTTTTAAGCTGCTAGTCTGATATGCGGCTCGCAGTAAAGTATGTCAAGTTACAGCGATACACCCTAAAATTGAAATGGCTCTATGAGCGATGACTTTCGATATTGGTGACGGAAGCGAGTCCCTCTTCCAACAGCGGGTCATCCGTTTTTGGCCCATCGCCTTGCAGATCAACCTGTTTGATTCGTAAGCCATGCCGCATAATGCCGGTGGTTGATTTTTGAATGAGATCAATGTCTTTTCCGGTTTGCTCGAAGTGCTTGGACAGCGATCCGACGCGTTTGTCTAAACGGGTCACATCTTCCATGAGTAGTCCGACTTCTTTTTGAATTGTACCCGCGTGCTCGCGCATCTTGGTGTCACGAATTAGCGCCCGCACGGAATGCAAAATCGCCCAGAAGGAAGACGGTGAGGCAATAATGATTTTGCGCCGGTAGCCTTCTTGAATGACGTTCTGAAAGTTAGTGTGGAGTTCCATGTAAATCGATTCCGCGGGCACAAACATCAGCGCCCAGTCTGAGGTTTCACCTGGAATAATGTATTTCTCCGCAATGGCCTGAACGTGTTTAATCACATCGCGCGTAAACGTCTGGCTGGCAATTTTACGCTCCTCGTCGGATTGTGCTTCCATCAGCCGCACAAAACCTTCGTGGGGATACTTAGAGTCGACCCCGATGTCGCCCTGGTCGCCGGGCAGTGTGATCAGGCAATCGACCCGCTTGTTATTAGAAAGCACGGCCTCAAACTTGAAGTAATTGGCTGGGAGCATGTCGCGCACAATGTCTTCCATCTGCGCTTGACCAAAGGCCCCACGGGCTTGTTTGTTGGACAAAATGTCTTGCAGTCCGACGATGTCGGTGGAGAGATCTGTGATATTTTTCTGCGCGGCATCAATCACGGCCAATCGCTTCTGCAGGTCTGTCAGAGACGTGGCGGTTCGCTCGTTGGTTTTTTGCAAGGTCTCGCCAACGCGCTGGCTGACAGTGTCTAATCGTTCGGTCAGGGCTTTACTGATTTCCCGTTCCTGTTTTTGCAATTGTTCGGCAACCTGTCTGCGGCTGGTCTCCTGACCTTCGGTCATCAGTTTGATTTGACCGCGCAGCTCTGCTTGATCGCTTGCCAATCGGCTCAAGGCTTCCGTCAACCCGCTCATGTGTACGGCGGCAGATGGGTCGGTTTTTTGGCTACGGATGATCAGAACAAGCAGCAATATCAATACCCCCAACACGGCCAGTATGAGGCCAAATTCGGTGCCGCTGAGCCCTAATTGTGCTATAAAATTCATAGGCTTGCGCCCTGCCTTACCCGTGCCATGATGATCACCCTAACTTACACCGCACTTTGAAACCACGGCTGAGAGGCCATTGTCTATGAGGCCCATGTTTATGTCGATGCATAGAATTTCGATTTTGAGTTTTCTTGCCGCCATCTTCTTTATCTCGCCAGTTTTGGCAGAGGAACTCAGTGTTCCTCCATCCGCTCGCACAGATCTCGCGGTCACGGTTTATAACGGTGATCTGGCCCTGGTGCGTGATACCCGCACAGTGGATTTGCCGAAGGGCGATAGCGAGCTTGCCTTTGCGGATGTCAGCACGAGACTTCAACCGAACACGGCTTTGCTCCAATCTGGCAGTGGCGCCTTCACGGTGAAGGAACAGGTGTTCGACTTCGATGTGGTCAATCAATCCGGGTTGCTACAGGCTTCTGTTGGAAAGGAAGTCAGCATTTTCAGCGTGAATCCGGCGACCGGGAAAGAAACTGAGGTCAGAGCCATCGTTTTATCTGTTGCCAATGGCGTGGTGCTGGATATTGACGGGCGTATCACCACAGAAATTCCAGGACGATTGGTGTTTGACGCGCTACCGCCTGGGGTTCGGGCCGAACCTACGCTTGTGGCGTCTATTGCCACCGAGGCCGCCGCGAAGGTTGATGCTGGCTTGAGTTACCTCACCAACGGCCTGACATGGCGCGCAGACTATGTGGCGGAGCTCAGTGCAGACAGTAAAACCATCGATCTCTCGGCCTGGGCAACCATTTCAAATACAACAGGAACAGATTTTCCAGAGGCCACGCTTAAGCTTGTGGCGGGCGACATCAATCGTGTTGCCCCCGAACCAAAGATGATGCGAGCAATGGAAATGTCCGCGCGCAGCGGTCCAGTCGCAGATCAGGTTCAGCAAGAAAGCCTGGCGGCGTTTCATCTCTACGCGATTGAACGCCCGGTCTCCCTGGCTGATCGGCAAACCAAGCAGTTGGCGCTGCTCTCAGCAAATCAAATCGGTGTAGAAACCGAACTTGTCAGCCGTGGGGAAGAGTATGCGACCCGCAATCCAATGAATGGTCAAGTAAGGACATCCCAAGCGACACGCTCTTTAGTGTTCGATAATTCAATAGAGGAAGGCGTAGGCACGCCGCTGCCATCGGGCACCGTGCGGGTTTACGGACAGGATTCTACCGGCGCACTCCAATTGCTAGGCGAAGACAATGTTATGCATACGCCTATCGGACAGGAGGTTCGCTTTTCCCTCGGGCGAGATTTCGACATCACCGTTGCCCGTGAGCAAAGAGAGTTCCTAAGAGCGTCTGATCGCATCACGATCTCTGCCCATGGCATCACTGTGAGTAATGCAAAAGACACAGCACAGGTTGTGCGGGTGGTTGAGCCGATGCAGGGGGACTGGGAAATCATTGAAGAAAGTATGTCTCATAAAAAACCTCAAGGTGAAGCGGAGTGGGTCATTGAGGTGCCTGCTGGTGGTGAGGTCGTGATTGACTATCGCGCGCGCGTGCGGTTCTAAGGTGAGGTGCTATTTAAGGGGCTAGGTGTTATCTAAGGGAAATGACTGAGCCCTTTATTCTTATTGCCTCCATCCTCCTTGCTGTTGCTGGATTAAGTCAGCTGTATGCACCGCATCTCTGGCAAGCGTATTACGTGTGGTTGGCCTCCCGAGGTGCCGCAGGTGTGCGGTTGAACGGGCTGATCAGCTTGAGTATTGGTGGAGTTATTGTCTTTTTCCACAATGTTTGGTCTGGACCGCCTCTTTTGTTGACCCTGCTCGGATGGCTTCTCCTGCTGGAAAGCGCGATGTGTTTGTTTGCGCCTGGGCTTGGTTTGGCCAGTTTGTCAGAGGTTGAAGGCAGCTCACGTCTGTCGATTCTCAAAGGCACGGGCGTTGTATTAATCGTCATCAGCGGTGTTTTGGGTGTTCATGCCATCACGGCCGCAGGTTGACCTGACACGGCCGCAGGTTGACCTGACACGGCCACAGGTTGACCCGACAGAGTGTCAGGACTATGTCACCAGGATAAATGCTGATCTGAGATTGATACGCTATGGCAAAACGCGACATCATCATTGCTCCGGACCCACGACTGAAGAAGACGTGTGTCCCGGTTGATACGGTTGACGCCGAGACAGCTCTCTTGATGCGCGATATGCTGGAAACCATGTATGCCGCGCCGGGTGTCGGATTGGCAGCCCCACAGGTTGGCGTTCACAAGCGCATTATTGTGGTTGATGCGGCCCGCGGCGATGACCCCCCAGCTCCATACCTTATTGCTAATCCAGAGATCATCTGGTCTTCCGAGCAAACCAAAGTGCATGAGGAAGGGTGCTTGTCTTTGCCGCAATACTACGAAGATGTTGTGCGACCTGATCAGATTCGTCTGCGGTACACGGATGAAAATAATACGACACAAGAACTGAACGCCGATGGACTGCTTTCGGTCGTGATCCAGCATGAAATGGATCATCTCGATGGCGTTTTGTTTGTGGATCATATCTCTGGCCTGAAGCGCGGCATGATTTTGCGTAAGCTCAAAAAGACCAAAAAACAAATGGAAGTGGAGACAGATTAGGATATGCGCCTAATCTTTATGGGAACACCCGACTTCTCCGTGCCGATTTTGGAAGCGTTGGCTGCTGCCCATGAAGTCATCGCTGTTTATGCGCAGCCGCCGAGCGTTTCTGGTCGGGGTCAAAAGCAACGCCTCAGTCCTGTGCATGCGCGTGCCGACGAACTTGGTATCCCAGTCTTCACGCCAAAAAGTCTTAAGTCAGAAAAAGCTCAAACGGAATTTGCGCGTCATAAAGCTGATGCTGCTGTTGTGGCGGCGTATGGTTTGATTTTACCGCAGGCCATTCTCGATGCGCCCCGTTTCGGCTGTCTGAATGTTCATGCGTCCTTGTTGCCAAGGTGGCGCGGCGCGGCTCCGATTCAACGCGCGATCATGGCCGGTGATGCCGAGAGCGGTGTGACGATCATGCAGATGGAAGCCGGGCTTGATACAGGGCCGATGTTGTTGCGTGAGTCTGTGGCTATTACTGACGTGACAACGGCGGGCACTTTACATGATGCGCTGTCAGAGCTGGGCGCACAGCTCATCGGTCCAGCTTTAAAGGGCTGTGAAAACAACACCCTTAAAGCGCAGCCTCAGCCCGATGTAGGTGTAACGTACGCACCTAAAATTGATAAGGCGGAAGCCGCAATAGCTTTCGATAAGGCTGCCGCAGATGTCGTCAGGCATATTCATGGCTTATCGCCTTTTCCAGGCGGGTTTGTTGAAATCAATGGTCAGCGGATTAAGGTTTTGTTGGCTGAAGCGGTCCCAATACCTGATTCACAGAGCGCAGAATCTGGAACGCTGTTAACTGAAGATTTTTTAATTGCGTGTGCCTCCGGAGGGATTCGCCCGCTAAGAGTGCAGCGCGCAGGTAAAGGGCCAGTTGAGACCGAGGCTTTCCTGCGGGGCTTTAAGTTGCCACTGGGGACCCGGGTCGGGTAGACACTCTCTGAACCTTGAACAAGCCAAACCGGATTCCCACCCATGTTCGGACGTCGCCGCAAAGACATTGCCCGTGGAGACCGCGTTCATCTCTTTGCCCCCAGCCGCGAAGCAGGTGGGGATTACCTGGCGATGACCCGGTCAAATGTAAAGTATCATCAGCCGTGGGTTTTTCCGGCAACCGACGCGGGTCGTTATAAAATGTATCTGGAGCGTGTGAACAATGGCCGCACGCATGGCTTTTTTGTCGGGCAAAATGATGACGACAGGCTGATCGGTGTCATTAATATCAACGATGTCGTTATGGGCGGTTTTCAATCCGGGTCGCTAGGCTACTACGCAGATCTCGATGTGGCCGGAACGGGCCTAATGATGGAAGGCTTGGCTCTTGTATTGGATCATGCCTTTACTGCTCTTGGCCTGCACCGCCTGGAAGCCAATGTGCAGCCCGCCAATGCTGCATCTATTGGCTTAATTCGAAAGCTCGGTTTTAGAAAAGAGGGATTCTCGCCAAAGTTTCTGCAAATCGACGGGATTTGGCGCGACCACGAACGATGGGCGATGCTTAGTGAAGATTGGCTGGCAGCGGCGGGACAGTATTAGAGTGCCAAGATTCAAGCTCACTATTGAATACGACGGAACCATTTATTGCGGGTGGCAACGGCAGTTAAACGGCTTGTCCGTGCAACAGGTTCTGGAAGAGGCGGCCTCAGCGTACTGTCAGACAAAAATCATTGTTCATGGCGCAGGCCGCACGGATGCAGGTGTTCATGCCTTGGCGCAAGTTGCGCATGTGGATATTTCCCGCGACGACACCGGCCTGAAGGTGCGCGACGCGCTGAATGCTTTGGTCCGCCCTCATCCTATTGCGGTGCTCAAGGCGGAGCCAGTGGCAGATGATTTTCATGCCCGCTTTGATGCCTGTGAACGGAGATACGTTTATCGCATTCTCACCCGCCGCGCGCCGGCGGCCCTGGAAAAAGATCGCGTGTGGTGGCTGTCCAAAGATATGAATGTTGAGGCCATGCATCAGGCCGCCCAGCGCCTGGTTGGGGAGCATGATTTTTCGTCTTTCCGCGCAACCGAGTGTCAAGCCAAAACGCCGGTTAAAACCCTCTATGCGTTAGATGTCAGCCGTCAGGGTGAGACTATTGAAGTGTATGCCAAAGCCCCTTCCTTTCTACATCACCAAGTGCGCAACATGGTAGGGACCCTGAGTTTGGTCGGTGAAGGCAAATGGACCGCAGCTGATGTCAGTGCGGCCCTGGTGGCAAAAAACCGTGCGGCAGGTGGCCCGACTGCACCTCCGGGCGGCTTGTATCTCACAGAGGTGCGCTACCCTTAATTGGCGAGCATTCTCAGGGTGATCTGACCAACCAGCAGTGTCAGCAGGATGTCGAGCACCACAATGCCGATCCCCGTGCCCAGCGTGACCCTCAATCCCTCGCGCGCAATAAAGGCGGCGTATGTCACATAAGCCACAAAGATCATGCTGTCGAAAAAGCCGGAGATCGCCAGTGGCAGCAACTCAAGTTGCGATAAAATAATGATTGGCATGGCGATAAAGCCCACTGCCAACTGAAACCAGTTGTAGGCGACCAAGTAACGGAAAAACGCTGCGTTGCGGTCTAACAGTTTGACCACAGACAGCATGGCAACCGGATAGAGAAACCAAAGCGTAATGTACTCAAGTCCTTCAACAAAAAACATGCGGAGTGCAGCCGGGGGTTGCTCGGCTGTCATGTACACGCTGATCTGGTAGATCGCTTGCAATGGGGCAACAAGCGCGGCAGCAATGAAGGAGCGCCAGAAGCCCTGTTCTGTTGCGTTAAAATAATCGAAGGCTTTCTCGTCCCAACGGGCAATACGCCATAAACCGTACAACGCGCCGGCGGCTTCTTTGGTGCTAATCATGAAGCGTGATCATGATGAAAAGAAGCTCTGAAGAATACGTTTGTAGATTTCTGTCAGATCGTTCAAGTCGTTCACCGCCACTCGCTCATCAGACTTATGCATGGTCAGGCCGACGAGGCCAAACTCGCAAACCGGGCAGGCGGCGCGAATAAAGCGGGCATCAGAGGTGCCGCCGCTGGTCGAGAGTTCAGGTGTTTTTTGCGTCACAGCCTGCACGGCCTTGGCAACCAATGTACTGAGGGGGCCGGGCGGCGTGACAAAAGACTCTCCGCTGATCTGAATATCCAAGTCATACATCGCGCCGTTGCTGGCGGCATCCAAACTAGTGCGGAGCCATTCGGAAAGGCTGGCACCGCTATGACTGTCGTTAAATCGAATGTTGAACGCCAATCGCGCACTGGCCGGAATCACGTTGGTCGCGTCATTGCCCACATCGACGGATGTGAGCGTCAGCGTTGAGGGTTGGAATGTTTCTGTTCCGTCATCCAATGGCTGGGCTGTCAACGCGTTGGCATAGCGTAACAGCGCCGTGATGGGGTTGTCCGCCAGATGCGGATAGGCGGCATGGCCCTGGGTGCCATAGGCGGTGAGTTTGCCGTTCAAGCTGCCGCGGCGGCCAATCTTGATCATCTCGCCGAGCTGGGTGGGGTTTGTGGGTTCACCTACCACGCAGGCATCCAGCACCTCACCGCGGTTCTTCAGCCAGTTCAGCATCTTCTTTGTGCCGTTGATGGCGGGGCCTTCCTCGTCCCCGGTGATGAGCAAGCTGATCGAGCCCGGCGGCTGGCCGTTGTCGTCGAGATAGCGCGTTGCCGCTGCCACAAAGCTGGCAATGGCCCCTTTCATGTCGGCAGCGCCGCGCCCGTATAAATGTTCGTCGATCACATCCCCGGCGAAAGGTTCAGTGGTCCATCCAGTGCCAACGGGCACCACATCCGTATGGCCTGCAAAACAAAAGTTGGGGGCGGTCGTGCCGAGGCGGGCATACAAATTATCAACCGGGGCCGTGCCCGGCTCCTCAAAGGGCAGGCGATGACAGCTAAACCCCAAAGTCGTGAGGGCGGCTTCAAGCACATCTAAAGCGCCGGCGTCCTCAGGCGTGACGCTGGCACAGCGAATCAGCGCTTGCGCCAAAGGCAACGGGTCTTTGAGGGTGGCGCGTTCAATGTGCGCCGGGATGTTGGTCATTCGCGCAATAACTCATTGATGGAAACCTTAGAGCGGGTTTTCGCATCGACACGTTTGACGATCACCGCGCAATACAGACTCGGGCCTGGTGACCCATCCGGCAGCGGCTTGCCGGGCAGAGCACCGGGCACAACCACGGAATAAGCTGGCACGCGGCCCATAAATATCTCGCCGGTGTTGCGGTCGATAATTTTCGTTGACGCGCCAATAAACACGCCCATGGACAGCACGGCCCCTTCTTCAACCACAACCCCTTCAACCACTTCAGAGCGCGCGCCGATGAAGCAGTTGTCTTCAATAATGACCGGGCCGGCCTGTAAGGGTTCAAGGACTCCGCCAATGCCAGCGCCACCTGATAAGTGGACATGTTTGCCAATCTGAGCGCAACTGCCGACGGTGGCCCAGGTGTCAACCATGGTGCCTTCGCCCACATAAGCCCCCAAGTTGACGAAACTCGGCATCAGAACCACACCGGGCGCGATGTAGGCCGAATGACGCACAACCGTGCTTGGCACCGCCCGGAACCCGGCCTTGGAAAATTCAGCTTCCGTCCAGCCCTTAAATTTTGAAGGGACTTTATCCCACCACACGCCATCATCAGGCCCGCCATTTTGCAGCCGCATGGCGTTCAAACGAAAGGACAGGAGCACCGCTTTTTTGCACCATTCATTGACATGCCAGGCTCCGTCAGTCTTTTCGGCAACCCGCACCGCGCCACTGTCCAGCAGGTTCAGGGCGTCTTCAACCGCGTCTCTTTGATCGCCGGTGGTGGTGGTGGAAATGCTGTCGCGGGCCTCCCAGGCGCTTTCAACGCGGTCTTGTAAGGCTTTGATGTTCATCGTTTTTATTGCTCCCATAGGCGGTGGCGCTGATCGCTGAAACGCACGTCACAAAGTTGCCAGACCATAGCCACAGCCCCGGTCAAGTCAACGTCCTCCATCGCCTCTTGTTTGAGTCTTTGGGGGATCATTGCGCGAAATGATTGCGGGGGAAAACCGTTTCACAAATTGCGCCAGTCTGGGTATAAAAAGATCATATTTTTCAAACTGTTGCACGGTTAGAATGATTCGCTCGGTTTGAAACGGGGGGCAGTGATGGGTAAGACGGTTGATACAGATGTCACGGACCCTGATGGGGAATACGTTCTTGCGTCTGCCAGTTTTGATCTTTATCAGGAACCGCTCTTGCAGCTCTCCGCCTCGGGCGCGTTGTCAGCCCTCAACCCGCCGGCCGATGTTTTTCTAAAAGCCATTGATGAGCAGACGAAGGGCCTCATTTCTCAAAGTGCAGCGCCAGCGATCAATGGGCGTCCTCTGGTCGAGCAAATCGAAGTTGCTGGAGCGAACGGACCTCAAACGCTTCACCTCACGGTTATGCCGTTAGAGGGGGGGCGTGCGTCTATTTTGATGCGGGATGCAACTTTAGAAACATCGCTGCGTTTGGCCCTAGTTGATTCTCGCCAGCGCTACAAAGATTTCGTCGATATATCGACAGATTTTGCCTGGGAAACCAATACAGACCATCGGTTTGCGTTTGTTTCGCCTCGTGGTGGCCTTGGATACGCAGCGTCTGAATTGCTTGAGATTGACCCAGAAAACCTGGCGATGGAGTTTTCCAGCGGTGGCCACTCTCCATTCTTTACGCACCGGCGGCTGGAAAATAATGAGGTGTGGCTGAAGCGAGCTGATGGTCGGTCGGCTTGTGTGGTGATTTCCGCAATGCCGTTGGAAACGGCTGATGGCACATGGCGTGGTGCGCGCGGTGTCTGCCGCGACGTAACAGAATCACGCGAAAGAGAAGCAACGTTAGCCCGTGTCCGTAATCGCGAGCGGGTGTTGACGCGCATCGTTCGATCCTTCCGCGATGAAGTGAATCCTGAGAACATGCTTGCGTCAGCGGCTGAGACTCTTGCGCGGGGTCTGGGCGCGGAGTGCTGTCAGATTTTTCGCCTGACGTCGCAGGACCCACCTGATGACGGCGGTTATACATTTAAGAACTTCACGGTGGCCGGAACCTATGGTCACGTCGAAGGGGATTCTCATCGGCCGATATTGGACTCCCTCGCTGCCGGAGCAGGTGCTGCTGAAATAAGTAAAGAAAACTGGCAAATACTGGCAGCGCCTGCCCGCTATCAAGGGGTTCTAAATGGTGCCGTAATACTCTGGCGACGGGTCGAGCGCGGCCCGTGGAACGATGATGACCGCTTGCTGATTGGCGATATTGCCAATCAGATTGGCATTACAATTGAGCAACTGGTTCATCATGAGCGTATCGTTAAGATTTCTCGAACCGATGCGATGACGGGCCTGTTGAATCGCGGCGCATTTTTAGAAGCATTGACGCGGCAATTACACCGTCTGGGCCGTGCGCCGGATGATGCGGCCTTGATGTATGTGGACCTTGATAACTTCAAGGCTGTGAACGACACCAAAGGGCATCAGGCCGGTGATGAGGTGCTGATGAAGTTGCGCGATATTCTGGTGACTCAAACACGGCCAACAGATTTGGTTTGCAGACTTGGGGGGGATGAATTTGCGGTCTTCCTGAATGGAGCGAACAGAGAGATCGCTGAAAACCGCGCTAAAAAATTTCTAGAGGTCGCGCAGGAACTTCGGGAGTATTCTGCGTCACCAGATAAACCCCTTGGTATGTCTATCGGGATTGCCGTTCTGGTACGCAATCACCCTGAACCTTTAGATGAGTTACTGGCGCGGGCAGACAGCGCTATGTATGACGCTAAAAAATCAGGCAAGGGGCAGTTTTCCATTGCAGCGCCTCCGAAAGAAGCGTCACCATCATGACCATGGCGAAGGACCAACTGGTGCGCTTGCTTGGCAGTCATGACCATGCTCTGAACTATGAGCAAGCAAGAGATCTACTCGATCATCCCGACAGCGACGTGCGCTTAGCGCTCGCCAACCGGTCGGACCTTGAACCTGAAATTTTATACTTTCTGGCCCGCGACCCAGATATAATTGTGCGCCGCGCGGTCACTGTTAATCCGAATACGCCAGAAAAAGCACACCTGCTCTTGGCCGAGGATTCAGCCAGTGAAGTCCGCAGTGATCTGGCAGATCGTCTCGGTCAGCTTTTACCCGATCTAACTGAAGATGAAAAAGACAAAGCATGGCGCACAACTCATCAGGCGTTAACGCTGCTGGCGCGCGATCAGTTGCCCCTGGTGCGGCGGGTGCTGTCTGAAACACTCAAGTTATTGCCGACCGCGCCGCATGACATCATTCTGACTCTAGCCCATGATAGAGATAGTGATGTTGCCGCACCCGTTCTGCAGTTCTCGCCGGTGCTCACTGATGAAGACCTGTTGTCGGTTATAGCCAGCAGTCCTTTAAGTGCGTCTCTGAGCGCAATTTCTAAACGCTATGGTGTCAGCTTTGCTGTCTCGGATGCTATCTATCACACTGGAGACACCAGTGCGGTCACGGCTCTGCTTGGCAATGAAAGTGCTCAGATTCGCGAGGAAACTCTGGATGCGATTGTCTCTGCGGCACCGGGCCATACATCGTGGCATGAACCTCTGGTGCGCCGACGAGATATTGCCCCAGAGACAGCGTTGCATATAGCTGGGTTCGTTGCAGACTCGCTTATTGAAAACCTCGCCGCGCGAGATGATTTTCCGAAAGAGACGATCAGCCACTTAAAAGACATTGTGCGCAATAAATTGCGTGACGATCAACAGAACGAGCGTTTGCTGCCGCCCAACCCAAGCGAGGGTATGGGAGATTATGAGTCTTTAGCTTTGGCCGAGCAGCAAGTGGAAACTCTTGCCGGCCAAGGTCAACTTACAGCCGAGCAAGTGCTATCTGCTTTAGATGACGAGAATATATCTTTTGCGATTGTCGCAGTTGCGCAACTGGCGGGTATATCTATGCAGGCTGTCACGGCGGCCGTAAATTCAAACAGTGCCAAAGCGATACAAGCCTTGAGTTGGAAAGCTGGTTTTAGCGCGGAAGATGCGGTGCATCTTCAGATGGCCTTGGGCCGCGTGCCACCCAATGAGATTATTACCCCGCGGTCCGATGGAAGTTATGATGCCACGACGTCAGAGATGATGTGGCAGGTTGAGTTGTTCATGGAAGAGGCGAGGAACGGTTAAGTCTATGAACTTGCTTCCGTCGCATACCGGAGCCATGCGGTAAGATCTTCCGTCACGTAATGGCAGTGCTCGTCTGGGTTTGTCGATGCAGCATTACTCTCGTGCTGTACTAAGACAGTCACCATACCCAGTTCGGCAGCAGGCTTTAGATTTTTTACTGAATCCTCAAACATAATAGCTGTGCTGGGTTCAAAAACATGACTGGTCAAGAACCTCTGATAGGAGTCTGGATCGGGCTTGGGAATAAAATTTCCTGCTTGTATGTCAAAAATAGCTTCAAAACAGTCTTTAATGCCTAACGCAGTCAGAACGCCAATGGCATGCTGTTTTGATCCATTCGTATGGATTAGTCTGCGTCCGGGTAGGGCGTCGATGATGTCTTTCAGGTGGGGGTCAGGGTGTAAAACAGAATGGTCTATGTCGTGGACATAATCCATGAAGGCAATGGGATCGACCTGATGATGAATCATCAGTCCGCGCATGGTGGTGCCATACTCATGGTAGTACTGTTTCTGAATTGTAAAGGCGGCGTCCGCATCAATATCAAGCAGTGTTGAAATAAAGGCTTTCATCCGGGCGTCAATTTGAGGAAACAAATTGGCTGAGGCCGGGTAGAGGGTGTTGTCTAAATCGAACACCCAGGTGTCGATATGCGACAGGTCAAGGTGCGACAGGTCAGGTTTTGAAACCGTCATGCAGGGTCTAGCGAATTAATGTGCCGACGCCGTGCGGCGTGAACAATTCTAGCAACACCGAGTGAGCCACACGCCCGTCCAATATCACAGCAGCATCGACACCCTGTTCAACAGCCTTCAAGCAGGTTTCAACCTTGGGGATCATTCCGCCCGATATGGTGCCAGACTGGATAAGTGTGCGAGCGCGTTCGACTGTGATCTCAGGCATCAACTGTTTGGTGTCACTTAAGACACCCGGCACATCTGTCAGCATCAACAGGCGGGCCGCACCGAGCGCGGCTGCAATCGCGCCAGCCGAGGTGTCGGCGTTGATGTTATAGGTCTCGCCATTGCTGCCGACGCCGATGGGCGCAATCACAGGAATAATATCGGATTCTTCAAAGGTCTGCAGAATGTGGGGGTTTATCTCGTCCGGTTCTCCAACAAAACCTAGGTCTAGAATCTTCTCGATGTTCGAGCCTGGATCTTTCTTAGACCGACGCAACTTACGCGCTTTAATGAGGTTGCCGTCTTTACCAGACAACCCAACGGCAAACCCGCCCGCCCCATTGATGGCCGTCACAATCTGTTTGTTGATAGAACCGCACAGCACCATTTCGACGATATCGACTGTGGCAGCATCGGTGACCCTTAGCCCATCGACAAAGGTGCTTTGAATCTTAAGCCGCTCCAGCATTTCGCCAATTTGCGGCCCACCGCCATGCACAATCACGGGGTTTAGGCCCACTTGTTTCAGCAGGACAATGTCACGGGCGAAGTCTGCAGCGAGCGAATCGTCTCCCATGGCATGGCCACCGTATTTGACCACCACGGTCTCTCCGGCGAATTCCCGCATATACGGCAGGGCATCGGCAAGGATTCCGGCTTTTTCTAACCATTCGGCGTGATTGTCTTGTGTTGACATGAATCCTCTGAGGGCGCTGTTTGATCTATATTATTAGGTTTATGAGCTTGCGATTGGCAGAGCCAATTGTGACAGGCTGGCCCGAAGTTCTGCAAGACCTGTTCCAGTGTGAGAGCTTGTGACCGCAATTTCTGGGAAGGCGGCTGCATGCGTTGCCGCCTCTGCGGTGACAGCCGCAACGGTACGTTCCAAAGCGCCCGGCTTCACTTTATCAGACTTTGTCATCACGATCTGATAGTTGACTGCCGCTTCATCCAAATCCTTCATGACTTCGCGGTCATTGGTTTTGAGGCCATGGCGGCTATCCACCAGCATACACACGCGACGGAGTTGCTGCCGTCCCATCAGGTAAGTTTTAACCAGTCTTGTCCAGGCATCCACTTCGCTTTTGGGCGCACGCGCGTAGCCATATCCAGGCAGATCAGCGAGCAACAACCGGTCACCAATGCTAAAAAAGTTCAGTTGTTGAGTGCGCCCTGGTGTGACGGAGGTCCGTGCCAATGTCTTGCGACCGGTCAGGCTGTTAACCAGGCTCGATTTCCCAACGTTTGAGCGACCGGCAAACGCAATTTCCGGCAAGTCGCTGTCGGGCACTTGAGTCAAAGCCGCCGCCCCAAGGATGAACGTGCAGTCTCCCGCAAACAGTTTACGTCCTTCTTCACGAAAGCGCGCTTCATCCGCCGCAAAGTCCGGGGTTGCGATTTCAGGCATGCAGCCGCTCCAATTGTGTCAGGCTTTTACGCCAGCCTGGCGCATGATGATCCACTGCTGAAGAATACCCAGCGCATTGCTCCACGCCCAGTAAATCACCAGACCAGCGGGGAACGTCGCCAGCAGAAATGTGAAAATGAACGGCAAAAAGCTCATAATTTTTGCCTGCATGGGGTCTGTCGGGGCTGGATTTAGCCTCTGTTGAAGATACATCGTAATCCCCATGATGATGGGCCACGCACCAATCATCAGGAAAGATGGGAGGTCAATCGGGATTAATCCAAACAGGTTGAAGATGCTTGTCGGATCAGGGGCCGAAAGATCATTGATCCAACCGTAAAACGGTTCATGACGCATTTCGATGGTGACAAACAGTACCTTGTAAAGCGCAAAGAAAATTGGAATCTGGACAAGAATGGGCAAACACCCGGCCGCCGGGTTTGCTTTCTCGCGCTTGTAAAGCTCCATCAATTCCTGGTTCATGCGGGTTCGGTCGTCAGCATAGCGCTCTTGCAGTTTTTTCATCTCTGGCTGCAGCTTCTTCAGCTTTGTCATCGCGCGGAACTGTTTGTCGGCGAGGGGATACAAAAGCAGGCGCAGGCCGATGGTCAGACCGAGAATGGCCAGTCCAAAATTACCAAGAACCCCTTTCAGCCATATCAAAGAGTAGAAGAACGGTTTGGTCAGGAAGTAGAACCAACCAAAATCAATGGCCAAATCAAAGCGATCTATGCCCAAATCTTCCGCATAACCGTCAAGCAGTTGAACTTCTTTGGCGCCCGCAAAAAGATAAGTTTTTGTGCTGGCGGTTGCTCCTGAAGCTACGACAAGTGCGTCTTTCGCCCTGAAGTCGGTTTGGTAACGGTCACGTCCGTCCGGAGAACTGTAGCGAAAAGCTGCTTCGATGGCCTGGTCTTGATCATGGGCAAGGGCGGTGAGCCAATACTTGTCGGTGAAGCCGATCCAGCCCCCAGTTGAACTGATTGTTTCCAGAGGGGTTTCTTGCAGGTCGTCGTAGTCGAGTTCTTTCAATGTTTCATCAAAAACACCTAAGGGTCCTTCGTGCAGAATGAAGAAGCCTTGAATGTCTGGCGTATTGGTACGAGCGACGAGACCATAGGGAAATAATGAAACGGCCGCCGAAGTTGCGTTTTCGACTTCGTCATAGACTGTGAACATATAGTTCCGGTCTAGTGTGATCGTCCGGCGAAAGGTTAGGCCAGCGCCGTTGTTCCAGGTCAGAATCAGAGGTCGATCCGTTGTTAACTCTGGGGTCTCAATGCCTGTCGCCCAATTTGTGTCAGCCCCTGGTAAAGCGAGTGAGCTATCTGCACTGAGCCAGCCAATCTCAGCGTAGTAAGGCGACGGCGCGCCGGCCGGTGACAACAGTTTAATTTCCGGACTCGTTGGATCGGTGGTTTCACGATACTTCACCAAGGTCAGGTCATCGAAGCGCAGGCCGCTCAGCGGCACGGATCCATGCAAGCTTTCTGTATTTATACGGGCACGCGCAGTGGCTTTGATCGCCGAGTCCCGATCAATGGCGGTGACCATGCCCGGCGCTGAGCCGAGACCTTGAGCGAGTGGCAATGCGGCGTCAGACCCTCCAGAGGCTGTGGCTTGAGCCGTCTCGGCCACATTTTCTGGAGGCAGGGGGTCAGGTGAAAAGAAGTAATCCCAGCCAAACAAGATGGCCATGGAAATCACGATCGCTAGAAACATATTGCGTTGGTCGGTCATGACTCCGCTTTCGCTCTGGTGAGAGAAGAGGGTTGGTCTTGCGGCGCGGTATGCGCGCGCGCGCAGGAGGGAATAGGACAAGGGATAGGGTCGTGGCCACCTTCTGCCCACGGATGGCAGCGAGCGAGACGTTTTATGCCAAGCCAGGCACCGCGCAAGGCCCCGTGCTGCTCAACGGCCTGGCTCATATAATCTGAACAGGTTGGATGATATCGGCATCGCGGCCCGAGCAGGGGAGAGAGGATCGCTTGATAGGCTGCAATAAGTGTTTTCAGGATCTGTTGTGCCATCGTCATCTGCGTTTGCTCTTCGAGTCGAGGACTTTGGTTACAGCATGTCGCAGATCGTTTTCTAGGGCGTCAAAAGGCATCGTTGCCGTATCTCGTCGCCCAATAATGACATAATCAGTCCCTGGTTTTCCTAACTCAGGAAGCACAGTCGCTGCGGCTGCCCGCAAGCGCCGCTTGGTTTTGTTGCGTTCAACCGCACCACCAACCTTGCGACTGGCTGTGAAACCAACGCGCATATCGGCACCATTGTCGGGATGAGGACAGGCTTGCAAAACGAATCCTGTCGCAACCCGCTTTTTTCGGGCAGCAGCGACTCGTAGAAAATCTTCCCGGCGCTTCAGGCGGCCCAGGGGATGTCCCATGGTCCGGTTCCTCCGCTAGGACTCAGGGATCAGGCAGAAAGGCGCTTACGGCCTTTGGCACGGCGGCTCGCAAGGACCTTACGGCCACCTTTGGTGGCCATGCGAGCGCGGAACCCGTGGCGACGCTTGCGTACCAGTCTGCTCGGTTGAAACGTCTGTTTCACGAGGGTGTCTCCGCTTTAGAACTAAAAAAGATACCAACCATCCGAAAATGGCAGGTTTCGGCCAAAGCCGGAGGGGTGTATAGCCGTGGTGCGGCGGGGTGTCAATGAGTCCTTGGTCATCCAGAAGGATACAGAACTGATAAAAACCTTATTGGTTTCAGCTGGTTCTGTCCTTCTGCTCACGTAAACCTGAATGGTCAGGCTGAGCCATGAGTGCTATGCGAGTAGCAACATGGTCAGTTTAAGCCTGATTCGCCTGTATTTCTGGCACTTTGTGCCTAAGAAGCTATATAAAATAAGGTCACAGAGACATTATGACAGACGCCTCTCCCGCAGGGGACCAGCCTTCAGAATCTAAGCCAGTAAGGAATCCAATCATTAAGCGCTTGGTCGTTTTGGCGATTTTTTCGGGATTGATCGCGGTTGTGTTGTCTACAGGTGTGCAAGACATGCTGTCTTTGGAGGGGCTGCGTCAGAATCGAGAAACGCTTCTTCAATTTGTCTCAGAGAATTATCTGGGGGCTGTCGCTGTCTTTATCGCTGTTTATATCCTGGCCGTGACGTTTTCCATTCCTGGCGCTGTCTGGCTTTCCATTTCTGGTGGGTTCGTTTTTTCTGCCGGTCCAGCGACTGTTTACATTGTGCTTGCGGCAACGATCGGTGCAACTCTGGTTTTTCTCCTGGCGCGCTATGTTATCGGCGATACGCTGCGCAGTAAGGCTGGGGGAGCCATTGAGCGCATGAGGTCTGGATTTCAAGAAGACGCGTTTAGTTACATGCTGGTGCTTCGTCTGGTGCCGCTGTTTCCGTTTTTTATTGTGAACTTAGTGCCCGCTTTTTTAAGCGTGCCGGTGCGGGTGTATGTGGCCGGCACGGCTCTTGGTATTATTCCCGGCGCCTTTGTGTATGCGCTGGTTGGGGATGGATTGGGTGCTGTTTTTGATGCTGGCGGCGGTGTTGATCCCGGTGCTGTTTTGCTCCGCCCTGAGGTTGTTGGCTCCTTGCTTGGGTTGGCTGTCCTGGCTCTTATCCCAGTGATCTACAAGCGCGTCCGGAGTAAAACGCCGGAGGAAGGCCAATGATGAATACCCTGAAGCCTGACTTGTGCATAATCGGCGCGGGATCCGGAGGATTGTCTGTTGCGGCTGGTGCCGTGCAGATGGGGGCTTCAGTCGTATTGATCGAAAAAGGTAAGATGGGGGGTGACTGCCTTAATTATGGATGCGTGCCATCCAAGGCCTTACTGGCTGCGGGCCATGCTGCCCGGGCGCATCAATCATCCGGCCCCTTCGGGATTGCTGAACACGCGCCTGAAATCAACTATGAAGCTGTCCATACCCATGTGCATGATGTGATTGCGGGGATTGCGCCCCACGACTCTGTGGAGCGTTTTGAGGGTTTAGGCGTCAATGTCATTCAAGGTGTGGCAAAGTTCACCTCACTAAAAGAAGTTGAGGTGAACGGCCAGGTCGTTCGTGCGCGTCGGTTTGTGGTGGCAACTGGGTCATCGGCTTTTGTGCCTCCAATCGATGGCCTGGATACAACACCGTATCTCACCAACGAGACTATTTTTGATCTTACGACGGCACCTGAGCATCTCATCATCATAGGTGGTGGCCCTATCGGGTGTGAAATGGCGCAGGCGCATCGTCTGCTTGGCTGCAAAGTCACGGTAATTGAAGCGACCAAAATCCTACCTAAAGACGATCCTGACCTGGCGGATGTCGTGCGAGCCACGCTGCGTGGAGAAAAGATAGATCTCGTTGAAGGGGCAACGGTAACACGCACTGCCAAATCAGACGACGGCGTGTCGGTCACCTTTGAGCGCAACCGAAAACCTGAAACGGTCTCTGGCTCTCACCTGCTGATTGCGGTGGGTCGAAAGGCCGCTATAGATAGTTTAAATCTCGAGGCGGCAGGCGTTGAGACAACCAAATCTGGCATTGACGTAGATGATGGCCTGCGTACATCCAACCGTAAGGTCTACGCCATTGGCGACTGTGCTGGTGGGCTGCAGTTCACGCATGTTGCGGGCTATCATGCTGGCATTGTGATTCGGAGCGCGCTCTTTCGATTGCCTGCGAAAGCAGACCACTCAGCAGTGCCGTGGGTGACCTATACAGCTCCAGAACTGGCGCAAGTCGGTTTAACTGAAGCGCAGGCGCGTGAAGAGTATGGAGATACGATTCGTGTTCTTACCTGGCCCTATCAGGAAAATGATCGTGCCCGGGC
Organism: Rhodospirillaceae bacterium; assembly: GCA_040221475.1. Taxonomy (GTDB): domain Bacteria; phylum Pseudomonadota; class Alphaproteobacteria; order Rhodospirillales; family Rhodospirillaceae; genus WLXB01. The sequence continues at coordinate 385,388 of JAVKEJ010000058.1, forward strand.
AGAACGTAAAACCAACGGTCTGATCAAGGCTGTGATTGCAAAGAACGGGCGTATCCTGGGTTGTGGCATCGCTGGAGCCCAAGCGGGAGAGCTGATTCAGGTGTGGGTACTGGCTTTGTCACAAGGCATGAAAATTGGTGCAATGGCGGGGATTATTGCCCCTTATCCAACGCTTGGTGAACTCTCCAAGCGGGTGGCTGGTGCGTATTATACACCGTCGTTGTACAGCACAAAAACACGCTGGGTGGTCAAGTTTTTGTCATTGTTTGGGTGAGCGATGGTTGCCTCTCAGCATCACGCCACACCTCAACTGCCAGAACGGACAACGGGTTTGTTTTTTGGACTGTCAGCCAGACTGCTCTGGTTGACCGTTGCTTTTGTGATGCTCTGTGAAGTTTTTATTTTTGCACCGTCGATTGCACGATTCCGTGTCCAGTATCTCGAGACCAAGTTGGATGCAGCCCATCTCACCTTAACAGCTCTTGAGGCGGCAGAGATGGTTGATCCTGAACTGCAACGCCGCTTGCTCAACCAAGCCGGTGTTTTGGGTATGACGGTTATTCGCCCTGGCATGCCTGCCCGTACGCTCGGGCCAGATATGCCTGCGCGAATTCCGTTGTTGTTTGATATTCGAGATGCTTCATTTGTCACGCTGATCACAGATGCGATGAGTTGTCTCATTCAGTCCAAAGATATGGTCATCGGCGCTACCGGTTGGTCGCCGTCAGATCCGTCTGTCTTGGTGGAAGTCATCTTACCTGAGAAGCCGTTGCGGCAGGCATTGATCAGCTACGGCGTGAGAATTTTTTTACTGAGCCTGTTCATCTCAATGGTAACGGCTGCTTTGGTGTTTCTCAGTATTCAGTGGCTGGCTGTGCGACCAATCAAACGCCTTACTGCAAACATGGTTGCGTTCCAAAAGGCACCGCAAGACCCAACAAAAATTATGCGGCCTGGGGACCGTACGGATGAAGTGGGGATTGCTGAACGTGCCCTTACGGAGATGCAAGGCCAGCTTCGCACGGCACTAGCGCAACAAGAGCGGTTGGCAGATGTCGGGACGGCCGTGACCAAGGTGTCTCATGATCTAAAAAACATTTTGGCGACAGCTATGTTGGAATCGGATCGTCTTGAACAATCAGCGGACCCGGAAGTGCGGCGCATTACCTCGGGGTTGGTGAAGGCCATTGATCGCGCCATTCACCTGTGCACCAAAACACTCAGGTTTGCCAAAGAAGGCCCGCCCCGTGTCGAAAAATCTGAAATCTTTTTAGAGACCTATTTTGCTGAAATTAAATCAGCGCTCGAGCCTGTGTTGGAGGGGTGCCGTGTTGTTTTTAAATCAAATGACACGGCGACCATATATGCCGATGCGGATTTGTTGCGGCGTGCCATAGAAAATCTGGTTCGAAACGCAGCAGAGACAGGGGCCACTGAAATATCTGTCGATGTCGGTGTATCTGCTGACGATGTCATGTGCGTCGTGTCTGACAATGGCCCTGGTCTGCCGGCCAAAGCGATTGAGAATCTGTTTGTGCCTTTCTCGGGCTCTGCCCGGTCTGGCGGGTCGGGTCTGGGTCTGCCCATTTCCCGTGAAGCGATTCGCGCTCAGGGAGGGGATTTGGTGTTACGCGAGTCGTCGTCTGACGGTGCTGTCTTTGAAATTCGCCTTCCAGCATAAGGGCCAGTCATTATTGTGATGGCTCATGATTATGCAGGCCCTACCACGCAAACCGTGAATAGGGTAAACCCCGCTGCGAGAGATAAGCGCTAGCTCAAACCCGGAGTGTGATCCATGAGTACAACCTCTCCAGCACTACAAAAACGCACCACAGTGCGTGAATTGTCCACCCGCAAAGGCGAAGAGCCGATCGTTTGTATAACGGCTTACTCAGCGCCGATGGCCGTATTAATGGACGCCCATGTTGATGTGCTTCTGGTTGGCGATTCAATTGGTATGGTTTTGTATGGTTTGCCGTCCACGTTGCAAGTCACGCTTGATATGATGGCCAATCACGGGGCAGCGGTCGTGCGCGGCTCGCGCTCTTCAGCGGTGATTGTTGATCTTCCTTTCGGTTCTTATCAAAGCTCACCGGAAGCTGCGTTTGATGCAGCGGCATATATCATGGCTGAAACTGGCTGTGCTGGCGTTAAGTTGGAGGGTGGGTTGGTGATGGCCGAAACCATCTCCTTTTTGGTTGATCGCGGTATTCCGGTTATGGGGCATGTGGGAATGACACCGCAGTCCGTAAATGTGTTTGGTGGTTATAAGGCTCAAGGTCGCACAGATGAAGCTGCAGCTGCTGTCATGGCTGATGCAAAAGCTGTGGCAGAAGCTGGGGCCTTTGCCATGGTGATCGAAAGTACGGTCGAGCCCGTGGCCCGCGATATCACAGAGGCTGTCGCAATCCCGACCATTGGTATTGGTGCGTCGCCAGCCTGTGATGGGCAGATTATCGTTGCAGAAGATATGCTTGGTATCTTTCAGGATTTCACCCCCAAGTTCGTCAAGCGCTATGCGGATATCGGATCTGAGATATCTCAAGCCGTTGGTCGTTATGCTGACGATGTGCGCAGCCGTAAATTTCCGGCTGCCGAGCATTGCTACGGTGTTAAGAAGAAGTAACGCGATTATGCCTGACTCTGAAACGTCGCTGACAATTGTTCGTGATGTCGATAGCTTGCGCCGCCGGGTAAAAGCCTGGCGCACGGCTCACCAGACCGTTGCGCTGGTGCCGACGATGGGGGCCTTGCATGCGGGCCATTTGGCCCTTGTTGAGCGCGCGAAAGCGCTGGCCGACGAGGTGGTCGTGTCCATCTTTGTCAATCCAACGCAGTTTGGACCAGATGAAGACCTGGCGGCCTATCCGCGCCGCGAGGCTGAAGATTGGGGTTTATTAAACGCTGCGGGGGTAGGCCTTTTATATATGCCTGATACGGCCGTCATGTATCCCGAGCATTTTCAAACCGAAGTCCGCGTTGTTAACGTCAGCCAGGGACTTTGCGGCGACCATCGGCCCGGTCATTTTTATGGCGTTGCCACGGTTGTCGCCAAGCTATTGCTACAGGCGCTGCCTGACTATGCCGTGTTTGGGGAAAAAGATTTTCAGCAACTTGCTGTCATACGGCGGATGGTGACAGATTTGGATATTCCTGTTGATATCGTTGGTTTGCCGACGATCCGTGAAGAAGATGGTCTCGCGCTGTCATCGCGCAACGCCTATTTGACCGAGGCTGAGCGCGCTCAAGCCCCTGCTTTGCATCGTGAATTAACGGCTGCGGCGGCTGATATCGCTGCGGGGGCGGATGTTCGAGCCAGGTGCGTTGCTGCGGTTACAGCTGTGCTGGAGGCGGGCTTTTCATCGGTCGATTATATCGAAGCTTGTGAAGCAGAGACACTCGCGCCGCTCTTAAGCGTTGGCCCCGCTGCGCGCGTGTTGGGGGCAGCATACCTAGGAAAAGCACGTTTGATAGACAACGTGCCTATCTAGGTTGATACGGTTGTTCTGCCGTAAAGCTCTAAAAAAAAGAGGTGGGTGCTCAGCGGACGTAGATGTGGACTTCCGAAGACTGCGCCGCTGGGCTTGCCATAGCAGACAGCATCACCCGGTCAGACGGCAGCCCCATACCGGTCAAGGATCCCATGACCTTTTCCGCATTGCTGCGTGCGGAGCCGGAAGACAGGCTTTGCGTGCCTGATCCTGGGCTGACGGCCACCAAATCAAACACAGCATCGGGGCGACGTTCGAGGGCGCGACTAACGGCTTGGTACAGAGCTGGCTCGTAAGCTACGTCTTGACGGTCAAAGCGAATCACAACCAGTGGCCGCCGCTGCGAAAAATCACCCGGCGTGGCCGAAGCCATTTGCATGCCAGATGACGACGCGCGTTGGGAGCCGTACAACTGACCCGAGTTGATGTCTCCGGCCAGTGCCATAAGGTTTTCACGTTCAGTGGCGACAAACTTCTGCTGACGACCAATGTCGGTCTTCAGTTCAGTTAATAAACGCTCGATGGTGACGGTGGTTTGGTTGACCTCATCCTCCAGGCCGCGCAGGCGGCGATGATCATCATCGACCGCTCCCGTCAGGCTATAGGCGGCGCGTACACTATCTAACAAGTAAGACGACATGGCGGAGTCTGCCGCTACCTGGGCCGCAAGCTGGTTCATGCTGGCGATGTCGCCTTCAATACGATTCAACTGCTCTTGCGAGGAACGCCACTGGCTCATCAATTGCGGGTTGCCCGGTGTCGTACCCACTTGCAGGCGGCTTTTTATGTTGCCGACCATGCCGTGGTAGGTTGAAGCGTTGCCAACGGTTTGTGACCGAATCGCTTCAAGCTGGTTGTTGCGCACCGAGAGGGTGCTGCGCAACTGGTTCAGCTCTGAATTAAACTGACTGACCTTCTGATTAACAAAAGTGCCAGTGTCCATCGTGGACATGCCGAATTGCCCAACCTGGCCGTTTGCGGCAACAGGTGCTGGGCGAAATTCGCCAGAACTTGCGACTGGTGCAGCGTTTGATGGCTCTTCCCCAAATGGGAATAAGGCATCAGTGGCGAAAGAACACCCGCCCAAGCTCAACAGCGCGCTCATTAAAATAATATGACGTGCGGACAGCCCCATTACATTCATCCTTTGTCTGTCCCCTGTCTCACTGTAACTAGACCAGACTATTTGCCGTATTGGTCGGTTATTGCAACAGCGAAAAGAGCGCTCGCCGATTTTAAGCGATTACCCTCAACGCATTGAGGCAGAACCAGAATTCGGTTTTTCCCCTGCCAGATGGGAGTGTACGCAAAGTGCGGCAAGGGAACAAGCCGGATTTGGTTGCCTTTTCAAACGGGCTAATTTCTCAGAAAAGTCGTGTCTAGGCGCTAGATATGCAAATTTTCCGCAATTTCCCTGGACACAGCGGGGTCGGTTGAGTAGGACATCCGCTCCCGTCAGCGATGGGGCGCCCGTAGCTCAACTGGATAGAGCACCTGACTACGGATCAGGAGGTTAGGAGTTCGAATCTTCTCGGGCGCGCCAATCTGCTATTAACTTAAAGTTTTTCCGGTCTCTCCACGTCTTTCGACTTTCAAGTATGCTGGCCTACGAAGGTCTGCTGCCGTTACTGTGCTATCTATGATTTTGCGCCCCGATTCATATTCGGATTCTTCTGGTCAGCCGCGTCTTTTGATTCTGGTGACTGAGTATTCCTACTTTTTATCCCATAAGTTGCCGCTGGTTTCAGCGGCGTCTGAAGCTGGGTTCGACGTTATTGTGGCGGCCCGCTGTGAAAAGGGTGCGATGCTTGTTCCACCTGCGGGTTATGCGTTTACCCTGGTCCCTGTGCCTTGGCGTCGGACCGGATCGATTGTGACGGCCGTTCTCAGGCTGATTCCTGATGTTCTTCGCATCCGCAGCGTATTTGCTGATGTCCGGCCCGATGTTGCGCATTGTATCTCTCTTAAACCGGCCATCATTGGGGCCTTGGCAGCGTATCGGCAGCCGGTACAAGTGATTCATTCCATCAATGGGTTTGGTTTTGTTTTCTATGCCAAGTCGCGTCTGGCCCGGTTCGTTCAGATCTGCTGCGGATTCATTCTGCGTCGGTCGGTTACGTCCAACGCTGGACGGATCATTTTGCAAAACCGGGACGACTTAAGGCTTGTGGCTGAAGACTTCGGGGTTCCTGACAGTAAGCTCAGCCTTATCCGAGGGTCTGGCATTGATCCTCTGGGGTATGAGAGCACGCCAGAGCCTGTCGGGCCTTCCATCACCTTTCTGATGTTGTCGCGATTGCTCTATATGAAGGGCATCGCTGTGGCGATTGATGCGTTTAAAATCTTGAAGGAGAGGGGTGTAAACGCAACGCTGGTTATTTGTGGGGTGCCTGACCCAAGCAACCCGTCATCCATACCGCAGGATGTGCTGGACGCGTGGTCCCAAATTCCGGGTGTGACATTTCGCGGGCAGCTCGAAGATGTGAAGTCTGCGCTCCGTGACGCTCATGCTGTGGTCCACCCGGCGCTCGGTGGTGAGGGGTTGCCCAAAGCCTTGTTGGAAGCAGCGGCCATGGCGCGACCGATGATTGCCTCTGATATTGCGGGGAATCGCGAAATTGTTTTGCATGAACAGACTGGTTTGCTGGTGCCACCAGGGGACGCTGAAGCATTGGCTAATGCTCTGGAACGCATGAGCATTGAGTCAGAAAGCCGCCGTTTTTGGGGCGATGCTGCTCGCGAGAAGGTGTCAGCGGATTTCTCTGTTGAGGTTGTGCGCCAGGCACATATTGAGGTGTATGCAGGCTGCCATGCGAAGTTAGGGCGCTCGTTAGATAACTAAAAAACACCAGGGTATGTTTGCGCTTGGGCTCAAATCCACACCTTATTAAGCCCTGCCACAGCCTAAAAATTGCCTTATAACAATGACTTCCTTAAAACCGTCTGGTTTGGGGATCGTCAGGGGCGATACCTTAAAACGTAAATCACGATAGACTGCTTCAGGACTATGTCTCTTTCCCATCTGCCCTATTACAGGTTTAACGCATGACCGCCGGTAAACTCACCAGCGATGACGACACGTCACGGCCTGACAATAATATTCACTCGCGTCCTTCAGGGTCGGCGTTTCGGACGTATCTGTCAGAGGCATCGTTTTGGTCTCCCCAATATATTGAGCAATCTGCCTGGCTTGATCATGCGCCGTTTGCGTTCTGGCTTATGGAGACCTTAAAGCCCGCAAGTTTGGTCGAGCTTGGAACCCATGGCGGCTATTCTTATTTTGCGTTTTGCCAAGCTGTGCAGGCTCTTGGCACCGGCACGCGGTGTTATGCGGTGGACAGTTGGGCTGGGGACGAACACGCAGGGTTTTACGGGGAACATATTTTTCAGCGGGTGCAGAAACACAACCACACAAACTACGCTGCATTTTCAACTTTGATACGGGTCACCTTTGATGACGCGATGGGTCAATTTGAAGATGGGTCTATTGACCTTCTGCACATCGATGGCCGTCATTTTTACGATGATGTGAAGCATGACTTTGAGTCGTGGCGTCCGAAACTGTCAGACCGCGCTGTCGTCTTATTTCATGACACCAATGTGCGTGAACGTGACTTTGGTGTTTACAAGCTCTGGGCGGAGCTGAGTGGTGACTTTCCATCGTTCGAATTTCTTCACGGCCATGGGCTTGGGGTGTTGGGGTACGGCGCTGACCTGCCCGAAAAACTGATGGCGTTCTTTGCGGCCACGAGCGATGCAAAGGTGGCCGCCGACGTGCGCCAGAGTTACAGCAGGTTGGGAGATTCCTTTAAGTCTGATTATGCAAAATCGCAGCTGGTGCAAACCCTAAAGGAACGCGAAGCGTGGAGTGAAAAGCTCGAGCAAGACGTAAAGATTCTTCGTGAGCAATTAGAAACCCAACAAGTTCGGTCTGCCAAGTTGGAAGCTGTCGCTCAGAAGCTAGGGACCGAGATTTTTGAGCAATCGGAGTATTATGGTGGGCAACTCAAAGGTCAGATCAAAAAAAACGAGTCACTGGAAGTAAAACTTGAAGCCCGAATGACGTCGATCAGGCTCATGAAATCTTCTGTAAGTTGGCGCATCACAGAGCCTTTACGGAGCGTGAAGCGCGTTAAAATTCGACTCGTGAAGGTCACAAAGGAAAGTATTTTTAATGGTGTGCGTTCACTTTATCGAGCTATGCCACTGCCTTTGACTCTAAAAAGGGGCGTCGCCGATGTGGTAATGGGTGCGTTGTCCCCCGCTATCTCTAAAACTGGCGTTTACCGCAATTGGCAGTTGTCTCGCAGTGCAAACCAAGTCAGCGCTGATCCTTTTGAGAACCGCTCGCGCTGGTATCGTCCGCACAGAGAAGTCGCCCGCCCAATCGACACGGATTACAGTTTGGCTGTACCTTTTGATTATGCCTCGACGCTATCAGATGTGCCGCGCCTCGCCGTTGTGGTTCATATGTTTTACGACGGTATGGCCGTGGAGTTTCAACGGTACTTAAAAAACATTCCGTTCGCGTTTGATCTTTACATTTCAACGGATACTGAGGCCAAGAAAGATCGTATAACGACGGTCTTCAAAGGGTGGGATTCCGGCAAGCTTGATGTGCGTGTGACTGAAAACCGTGGCCGGGACATCGCGCCGAAACTCATTGGTTTCAAAGATATCTATGCCGACTACGCATACACCCTGCACATTCACACCAAAGGGTCCGCCCACGACGATATTCTGGCTGCATGGCGCGGTCATTTGCTGGAAAACCTCATCGGCTCAACCGAGATCGTTAAAAGCGTCTTCGACGTGTTTCAACAAAACCCTGATGTTGGCATGATAGCCGCGCAGCATTTCGAGCCCTGCCGTCACTGGATCAATTGGGGAGACAACTTCAAAACCGCCTCCGCACTTGCCAAGCGCATGGGGTTTGAACTTTCGCCGACAACAGTGCTTGATTTCCCGTCCGGGTCCATGTTTTGGGCGCGCACATCTGCGCTAGAGCCCTTACTGGACCTGAACCTGTCGTTTGATGATTTTCCTTTAGAACGGGGTCAGATCGATGCGACACCGGCCCATGCCATCGAACGCCTCTATTATCATGTGTGCGAGCATGCTGGTTTTAAGTGGCTAAAGGTCGCCATGCCTGATGTGTATTCTCACACGCCGGCGATTCACACCGCCAAATCTCCTGAAGAGATGAAAGCTTTTGTCGCCCAGAAGACAGTTTGCCTTCGCGGCAATGATGCCCCATCTCCCAGAGCGGAGAAGGTGCCGCCCGTTGCGCAGCCCTCCACCGCGCTTGTCGGGCGTGTCCAGCATGCCGCGTTGGGTGTTAACGCTCAAATTGACTCATCGTTGAACGTCTGTGTCGGCATCGTCACATATAATAACTCAGAGGAGCAAATTGCCCGCGTTGTGCGCAGTGCGCACAAAGCGCTAGACCATGCTGGCCTTCAAACTGACGGGCGCGTTTTGGTTGTTGATAATGGGTCTTCCACAGTGAATCTCATTCCGACTGAAACATCCGTCACCCACATTTCTGGCGAAGGCAATGTTGGCTTTGGGGCCGGTCACAACAAGTTAATGCAGGCGGCTTTTAAGTCTGGCGCAGACCTTTACATTGCGACCAACCCGGATGGCGCGTTCCATCACGAGGCAATTTATGCCCTGGTGCAGATGATGTCGGTAAATGGCGGCAAGGCGCTGATCGAGGGGGTCCAGTTTCCGGTTGAGCATCCTAAGCGCTATGACCCCTTCTACTTCGACACGGCATGGGCATCAGGAGCCTGCTTGGCCATACCGCGTACTGTTTATGATCGTGTTGGCGGTTTTGATGATACCTTTTTTATGTACTGCGAAGACGTAGATTTATCATGGCGTGTCCGGGCGCATGGATTTCCGGTAAAAATTTGTCCCCGCGCCCTGTTCCATCATAGTGTGACCAATCGCAGCCACAGCCCGAACCTGCTGAAAATGATGTACACTTCAGGCATCAAGTTGGCCCGTAAGTGGTCTAATCCGTCTTTTGAGAAATGGCTTACAAAAGAGATGCAGGCAACAGGCATTCCTATACCAGAAGACCATCCGGAGAAGGTTGCGAAAGAATGGCAGTCCATCCCTGATTTTGAGCACCGGTTTAGTTTCTCACCGGTGCGGTGGTGATGCCATGACAGATGAGATGGATACGATTATTCGTTTTCACGACTCAAGGCGCCTGCCGGAGTTATGCCGCTGTGTGTTTTCGGTTGTTGGCCAAAGTCACCGCCCCTTGCGCATCGTTCTTGCTGTCCAGCGTTTTTCTGAGCAGGAAATTAAAGACACAAAAGCTGCTCTTGCGCCTATTTTGCATGGCGAGGATGGCGTCTCCTTGGCCGTTGTGAATTGGCAGCACGCAGAGCCGGTTGATGCGCGCTCAGCGCTGCTCGATATGGGTATTAAGAACCTCGAAGGACGCTATTTCGCGTTCCTTGACTATGATGACGTGCTGTACCCTGAAGCCTATCAACTTCTTATTTCCCAGATGAAGCAAACCCAGTCCGGTATTGCGTTTGCGTCTGTTAGGTTGATGAACCTGGATGTTTATCCCACGTATTTTTATGCGCGGAATGTCGTAGATCGTGTTTTTTCCGGCACTGGTTTACTGGATTTATTCCGCAACAACTTTTGCCCGCTGCACAGCTACGCGATGGACCGCTCCCTCGTACCGGCAGACACACTCTCGCTGGAAACTTCTAACACGCTCGAGGAAGACTACGACCTTCTGTTGCGGATCTGCGCCCAAGTGAAGTCCGATTTTAATCTGCTTAAGCATCCGATTGGTGACTACAATTTTAAAACGGATGGCAGCAATACCATTTCTGCAACCGGAGGCCGCAAGCCCGGAATTAAATACGAAGAAATCAAAGCAGCGATTGAGCTACGCAGACGTATGACGCTCGTCGCAATTGCTGTGCAAGAATCGCTGGGCATAAAAAAGCCTGATGCGTCACTGTCTATCCGAGATGTTGTTGATGCGCTCGCGGATGCTGCATAGTTCGCCAGTTAACCAGATGCCACGAGCATGAAGGGCCTAAAGTTCCTGTGACAAGACCATGTCAATGATAGATATTCTGCTGCCTCTCAGAGTGATAACAAATCACGATCTGGTTTTTCGGCAGTTCCTGCAACGGGCCATTGCGCGACGGTACAGGCTGAGCGCCTTTGGCTTGCTGTGGACCGTGCTGGTGCCGCTGTTCACGCTGGCCATCTACACGCTGGTCTTCGGGGTGATCCTGCAAAGCCGTTGGAGCGGCAGCGCAGATGCTGCTGATACCAGTGCCTTCGGCCTCTATTTGTTTTCAGGCTTGATCGTGTTTTGGCTGATGGCGGATGTGGTTGGCGCTGCGCCTGTGGCCGTTGTTGAGTACACAAATTTAGTGAAAAAGGCCGTCTTTCCGCTGGAGGTTCTGCCTCTTGTCGCCGTTGGCAGCGCGGTCTTTCACGCCCTCATCAGTACGGCGGTGCTGTTGGCGGCGATCTTGTTTTTTAAGGGGGCTCTTCCTGCCACCGCTTTGTTTGTGCCCCTCATTCTTTTTCCCTTTGTGCTGCTGCTCATGGGCTTTGGTTGGTTGTTGTCAGCTATTGGCGTTTTCTTCCGCGATATACAGCACATCGTCGGGTTGTTGATGACGGGCGTTTTGTTTCTTTCCCCGATTTTCTACTCTATTGACCGTCTTGGTCCGGCCTTAAAATTGGTCATTCTGCTCAATCCGGTGACGTTTATTGTCACGCAGATGCGCGTTGTTCTGTTGGATGGAGCAAGTCCTGATTGGCTTGGACTTGCGGTATATTTCGGCATCGCTTGGCTTGTTGCTTCGGCTGGCCTGGCGTTTTTCCGTTACGCCCGCAAGAGTTTTGCTGATGTCCTCTAACACGCAGCAAACTTCATCAGAGGCTCCTAGTTATGTGGTAACGGCGCGCGGCCTCTCCAAATCTTATACCCTTTATAAAAGATCATCAGAGCGGCTTTTACATCTGCTCTTACCATGGCGGACATACCCGGCTTTTAAAGCTTTAAAAAATGTTTCTTTTCATGTTAGGCGAGGCGAGACCGTTGGTATCATCGGGGAGAATGGGGCAGGCAAATCCACATTACTTCAAATTGTGACGGGCACTATTTTACCAACCACTGGCGAAGTAAACATTTCAGGCCGGGTCGCAGCTTTGTTGGAACTGGGGGCAGGCTTTGAACCAGACTTTACGGGGCGTGAGAATATCTATTTAAACGGAACGATTCTGGGGCTGACTCGCCGTCAACTTGACGAACGCATGGATGACATCATTGCCTTCTCAGAGCTTGAAGAATTTATTGATCGTCCTGTTAAAACCTATTCCAGCGGTATGTTCATGCGCTTGGCTTTCTCTGTGGCCGCCCATGTGGATGCCGATGTGCTCATCATCGACGAGGCCCTGTCTGTCGGCGACGCCCGCTTTACGCAAAAGTGCATGCGTTTTTTAAATGACTTCAAACAACGTGGCTCCATTCTATTTGTCAGCCATGATCTGGGCGCTGTGGCGGGGTTGTGTGATCGTGCGATTTGGTTAGAGCAAGGTAAAATCCAAGCGGAAGGTGATGCCGGCCGCATTTGCGAACAATACGTTGAATCTCTTTTCAGAAACACGCCACCAGAAATCACGGAAGGCGGTTCAGAACGGCACGCACCTGTGCAGCTAGGCTCCAAGGTAAGTGGTGCTCAGGCGAACTATACCTTAAGTGGGAATCCGGTAGAGATAGGAGGTGGGGAGTCGCCGCCGTTCTCGAAGCCAGGCATCACAACTTGTTCGCCCTTTAGTAAAACTGCGAACAGTTTCGGCAGTGGTGGTGCCAGCGTCATTGATGCCGGGTTATGGGATGTCCAAACGGGGGGGCGCTTAACGCAGGTCACTGATGGGCAACAGGTTGAGCTTCGCATTGTTGTCGTTGCTGATGAGGACGTTAAGCGACCCATTTTTGGTTTTTATATTAAAGACCGGCTGGGTCAGAATTTGCTGGGTGAGAACACCGTGACGGATCGTGTGGCAGTGCCCTCCATACCTGCGGGTGAGTCTATGGCCGCGTGTTTTTACATGCGGTGGCCAGCTTTGATGACGGGAACCTATGCGTTAACGGTAGCGATCGCGGATGGGGTGATGGACGATCATGTACAGCGCCATTGGATGCATGATGCTGTGATGTTCGAGGTCATTTCGAGCGCGGCACGCCATGGTTTGGTCGGGCTAGATATTTCAAAGGTTACGGTAGATCGCTGTTTTCAGTAGTCAATACAGCATCAATCTTTAGCGTTTTGTCTTAAGCGTATTTTTCGGTTAAGAAAATCACGAGGCCGCCAACTCAGCCACCTGCTGAGGCTTAACGAGGAGAGTCTACGATTTTTCTGTATTGCGCTTCGTTTCATCCAGGCTTGTTTGCTATTGCGGAGTCCTTCCCAGATGCCTTTCATACGCGCTGATTTCGGATTTTTTAGGATGCCAATAATCTGAATAAGAAAAAAACCTGGAAGTGATACGATAAAAAACAGGGCGGGCATATTTTTCAGCAACATCCACCATTGATTCCGCGCCATCAGATAGGCTGCGAAATCTGATTTACCTTCAAAGCTTGCACCGCCGACATGCTCAACAACGGCTTTTGTGTTTATGGCGCAATGAAATCCTGCGAGGCGCAATCGAAAGGACATATCGACATCTTCATAGAAGCAAAAAAATGTTTCATCAAATTCACCAACATCGCGGAGAATCTGAGCCCGATATAACGCTGCGGCCGCGCAAACCCCAAAGCAATAGGCAGGTTTGTCATTAAGAAGGTTTGGCTGCTGTGTCTGTCCCCGCCAAGCTTGCCCGGTGATCAGAAGATTGTCACCCAGACCGTCGATATGATTTCGGTCCTCGGCTTTCAATTGCAGTGAGCCAAGTGCCGCAATGCTTGGGTTTTTATCGGCCATCACAACCAATTCTGCTAACCACTCTGGTTCGGCAAAGGCATCTGGATTAAGGGCGGCCAGATATTCACAATTAGTGATATTGAGCGCTATGTTCATGGCCTTTGCAAAGCCTAAGTTCTCGTCCATTTTCATATAGGTGATGGGGAACCCGGCATTTTCGACAATTGCTGTTGGTTTTTCAGCTGAGTCGTTATCAATAAGAACGACGCAGAACTCCTTATATGTCTGGGATTTCAGGCTACTCAGGCACTGTGGCAGAGTGCCTGATGAGTTGTAGGTCACAATGGCAATGCAAACGCGTGGCTGCTTATCGGCACTCTTTTGTGTATTCATGACCTTAAGTGCTGCTTGGGCATAGTTAGGTACCCGGAAACTCGAATGACCGACGTTGATGTTGTTATCGTAAACTATAAATCTGCTGCCCACACCGTAAATTGTGTCAAGGCGGCTCGCCGCGCAGCGCGTCAAGACGATGTGACGATAGGTATTTTCGTTGTCGATAATGGTGGCGATGCGATGGATTTACAGGCTGCCTTGGGACAGAGCGGCGATCTGCATTTCATTAGCAACTCTAATAATGATGGATTTGCGGTGGCCTGTAACGCTGGTGCTCGGCTCGGTGCTGCGCCTTATATTTTATTCCTGAATCCTGACGCCCTTTTGCATGAAGGGGCTCTTAAGGGCTTTACCGATTTTCTGAGTCAACCGGAAAACGAGGCAACAGGAATCGTGGGTCCTGAGATCAGAAATTCTCAAGGAGATCTCGTGCCGTCCTGCTCGCACGTCCCAACATTTATCAATCTTATATTACGGTCTACCGGAATTCATGCTTTGTATTCGGGTCTTGGCGGTGATCCGTATTTGCCGCTGTCACGCCATCAAAGCAGTGGATCTGTTGGCCAAGTTATGGGAGCGGCCTTGATGATTCGACGCCCTCTTTTTCAGATCCTTTCTGGGTTTGATGAGTCCTTTTTTGTTTATTATGAAGATGTCGATCTATGCGCCCGGGCCAAGGCAGCAGGCTCTACGTGCTATTATCTCAAATCATCAACGGTGACCCATATTGGGCGCGCCTCCAGTTCCCAAGACTCTGGATTCTCATTGGCTTTGCATATTCGCAGCAGAGTAACTTATGCACGTCGACATTTCGGCATAGTGGCCAGTGTCCTCCTGGCGTTGACTTGCGGCGTCGTTGAGTTGCCTGCACGGCTGATTCAGGCTTTGTTGGGGCTTGGATCTATGCCGGTCTCTAGTGTTGTGCGCGCGTATGTATTGTTAGTGCAAAATATTGTAAATGGCCGTGGCCTGCCCGTTCCCCGTGCCAGTTTAAACAAACAGTGTTGATCGCAAACGTATGACCATCCCTGTCCTCGCTTTGACCAGATATAGCCGTATGGGTGCGAGCAGTCGGGTCAGATTTCTGCAGTATATTCCTGATCTCAAGCGCCATGGATTCAATGTTGATGTTCAATCGCTCTTCTCTGATGCATATCTCATCAAACTTTATTCGGGTGAAGGTCGTTCAGCGTTAGATGTGCTTAAGGCCATGGCCGAGCGGTTAAAAAAATTGATGAGTCAGTCTCATTATGATCTCGTTTGGTTGCAGCGTGAACTCATGCCGTTCATTCCGTTCGCCATTGAGCATCAGTTATTAAAGGGCCGCCCTTTAGTTGTCGACTTTGATGATGCGCATCATCTTTACTACAAGAATATATCATCAACAGCGCTCCGGCGTATGTTTTCAAACAAAACAGATGATCTGATAATGTGTGCTGATGCAGTCGTCGTCGGAAACGAGACGCTGGCCGACTACGCAGCCCGCGCAGGGGCTAAGGACATCTCTGTTGTTCCAAGTGCTGTGGATGTGAAGAAATATCAAACATTAACTCAGCGCGCTAACCGCCCTGATAGACTAGCCCTGGGGTGGATTGGAACTCCCGTTACGGCAGCCCAGTCTCTCCCATTGATTAGCCATACGCTTCGCGAATTTTTAGCTGACTCTGGCGCGACATGCCTCTTAATGGGGGCGGACCCAAGTGTTGATTATGGGTTCCCCGCGGAGCACTTCGGTTGGAGCGAGGCAAGCGAGGTTGAATTTATGACAAAGATCGACATCGGCCTTTGCCCTCTGGAAGATACCCAGTGGAACAGGGGCAAAAGCGGTTACAAAATCATTCAATATATGGCGGCAGGAAAACCGTCTGTGGTTTCTCCTGTGGGGATTGCGGCAGAGATTGTTTCCCATAAAAAAACCGGCCTACAGTGCGAGACAGAACTAGATTGGTTAAGCGCACTTAGGGAGCTTGGCGAAGACCAATATTTGAGGTCTGACATGGGCGCCCAGGCCCAAGCTAAAGCCCTGATGAAGTATGACGTGCCAATAGCAGCCAAGAAAATTTCAGAGATTTTTAAATCAGTGATGCGTAAGTAGTATGAAGCCTTCGATGACATATGGCATTGCATTGCTTTTTGTGCCTCTTGTCGCTTGGAGTAGAGATGCTTCCGTCATTGTTCTTATGCTTTCAGTCTTTGCAATTACGCAAGCCCAGGGGTTGAGTCGATCAGATTCATTTAAGTTGGTGTTTTCATCACTCACCGCGAAACTTCTGATGTTGATGATGTTGTTCGCTGGGTGCTCACTCGTTTGGAGCCCACAATTCTCTCCGCTTGCGTGGGGGCAAGCCAGTTTGACAATCTTGCTCTGTGTAATGCTGTGTGCAGGCACGCAACGCCTTCCGGTTGAAGACATTGGCAAAGCGATCAAGCCAACCGCTATGGCGGGCTTCGCTCTCTTGACTGTACTTTTAGCCGAGCGCGTGACCGGTGGGTTCTTCGTTGGTTTGCACCGTAGCGACCAAACAGCAGAGCAGTTATTCAACGTGATGAATGGTGGCCTGGTCATAATGGCGTGCACTTCAATACCAGCCATGTGTCTGCTGCGGTTAACAACGAGCGGCTGGACTTGGCCGGTTATACTTTTTTGCCTGTGCTGTGCTCTTGGTTTGAGTTACCGCATGGATGCTGTGCCTGTGGCTATGCTGGCTGCACTGCTATCCTTCTTGCTTGTACAAAAGTGGGGCGTGCGCATGGCTTTCGCAATTATGGGTTTGATAGGAATCGCATCTGTCGGCTGGACTTTGTTGGCAGCGATATGGGCTACGCCAACCCTTCAGGTTTGGTTTACTGATAACATCCATCCCAACTGGGGGCACCGCATAGCGATTTGGGGTCGTGCGAGTGAGCTCATTTATCAAAGCATTCTGTTTGGCCATGGTTTTGATGCGGCGCGTACGCTAGGCCAAACCGCAGGGTTAATTCCCGATCCTGCAGGAAGAACATCATTTTTGCACCCCCACAATGGCATGATTCATTTGTGGTTGGAGTTGGGTGGCGTCGGAGTTGCCGTTTTTATTGCTGCTTTGATTGTGTCAGTGCGGTCAGTTCTTTCTAAGAGCAGCAACCATTTTATTGCCGCCTTAGTCACGGGCACGTTCAGTGCAACCGCAGCTATCTGGCTCCTTAGCTTCGGGGTCTGGCAACCTTGGTGGATTGCCGTGCTGGGTCTGACCACGGCCGCTGTTATGGGTGTCATCAAGCTAGCGGTTTACAGATCGCCCATCGCAGACGGTTAACTTATGAAGGCGAGTCGTTAGCCAGATCAATGAGGTACTGACCATAACCGCTTTTTTTAAGTGGATCGCTGAGTGCAATTAACTGTTCCTTGCTAATCCAACCGTTTGCGAACGCTATCTCTTCCGGTACGCAAATACGTTGTCCTTGCTGCTTCTCAACGGTTTGCACAAATGCGCTTGCTTCGACAAGGCTATCGCAGGTCCCGGTATCAAACCACGCAAAGCCGCGACCCAGGCGCTCAACTGTTAACGCGCTGCGCTCCAGGTAAACCCGATTAACATCAGTAATTTCGAGCTCACCCCGTGGGCTTGGTTTTAGGGTCTTTGCAATATCGATCACTGCATTGTCATAAAAATATAAACCCGTTACAGCCCATTTTGATTTCGGCGTCTCTGGCTTTTCTTCTATGGAGGTGGCTTTGAAATCTTTATCAAAGGCGACTACACCGTAGCGTTGAGGGTCACGTACCTGATATCCAAAAACCGTTGCTCCTTGAGTGATGGCGGATGCCTGGCGGAGTTTCTCGGTCAGTCCATGACCATAAAAAATGTTATCCCCAAGCGCCAATGCGCAGGTGTCTTGACCAACAAAGTCTTTGCCTATGATAAAGGCTTGCGCCAATCCATCTGGGCTAGGCTGTTGTGCATATTGGATGTTGATGCCCCAAGTGCTTCCATCTGAGAGCAGGTGTTGAAAACCATCGGCATCTTGGGGTGTTGTGATGATAAGAATATCGTTGATCCCAGCAAGCATCAGTGTACTCAGTGGATAGTAAATCATCGGCTTGTCGTAGACGGGTAGCATTTGCTTGGATACAGAATGTGTAATGGGGTGAAGCCGTGTGCCAGATCCTCCCGCCAATATTATTCCCTTCATCGTATATCCTTTGCGATTTCGGCTTAACTCACCAAAGTTTTACTGAGCATGTCCGCGAGTGCTTCGTCCCAAGGGCGAAGGGTTACACCATAGGTTTCTGAAAGTTTAGAGCAATTTAAAATAGAGTTGGCTGGCCGCCGTGCTGGCGTTGGATATTCAGATGTTGCAATGCCGTTTACCGTTGGTTTTTTGCCCGTTATCGGTCCTGCCAACTCAATAATTTTTTTGGCAAATTCATGCCAAGTGGTTTGGCCTGCGTTCGCACTATGGAATGTGCCGAATCCGTGAGTGGGAACATTTTCATTCGTCAACTGCGCAACGATCTCAAAAATTCCCGTTGCTAAGTCATTAGCAAATGTTGGTGAACCATGCTGGTCATTCACAACCCGCAAGGTATCTTGTGACTCTGATAGACGTAGCATCGTTTTCACGAAATTTTTTCCATGAACACCATATAGCCAAGCTGTCCGGAGAATGATGTGGTGGTCTAGTATCTCACGAATGGCGTCTTCCCCTGCAAGCTTACTGGTGCCGTAGACGCCAAGCGGAGAGGTTGAGTCCGTCTCGCTGTAGGGTGCGCGCTGTGCGCCATCAAACACATAGTCAGTAGAGACATGGATTAGTGACACGCCAAGTTGCGAGCAAGCCGAGGCTAAATTAAGCGGACCGTCCCTATTGACGGCAAAAGCTGTCTCTGCGTCGTTTTCCGCTTTGTCCACGGCGGTGTAAGCGGCGGCATTGATGACAACATCTGGCTCGGCAGACGAAACAATGCGGTTAACGGCCTCTTTGTTAGTGATGTCCAAAGAGGCTCTGTCATACCCTTGCACAAAAATATTAAGGTCATTCGTGTGTTGGGTAAGCGCGTGCCCGAGTTGACCAGAAGCACCCGTGATGAGGATCTTTTTCATCCCGGAATCACTTATGTTTTGGGTTTGTCTGACAGACCCAGTCGCTCACCGGCATATTTTCCACTCCGAATATCCTGCCACCAGTTCTGGTTTTCTAGATACCATTGGACGGTTTTTCTCAGGCCACTTTCAAAGGTCTCTGATGGGTACCAGTCCAGTTCGGTGTTGATTTTCGTGATATCCATTGCGTAGCGCGCGTCATGCCCCGGGCGATCTGTGACGAATGTAATCAAATCTGCAGTAGCCGCATCCGGTGAAAGGTATTCATCAAGTAAAGCGCAGATCGTGCGGACAACATCAATATTGGCGCGTTCCGCTTCGCCGCCAATATTGTAAACTTCACCAACCCGACCCTTTGTCACAACGGTCCATAAGGCGCGCACATGATCTTCGACATGGAGCCAGTCGCGCACATTTTCGCCGGTGCCATACACCGGCAGGGGTTTGCGCTCCAGTCCGTTTAAAATCACCAGCGGAATCAATTTTTCAGGAAACTGATGCGGACCATAATTGTTAGAGCAATTGGTGGTGACAACAGGTAACCCATAAGTGTGATGCCAAGCGCGCACCAGATGATCTGATGACGCTTTAGACGCGGAATAGGGGGAGTTTGGTGCGTAAGGTGTTGTTTCCATAAACAACCCTTCTTGCCCAAGGCTGCCATATACCTCGTCCGTTGAAATGTGGTGGAAGCGGAACGTATCTTGCTTTTCTGAAGGTAAACCTACCCAATAACTCTTCGCAGCCTCAAGCATGGCATACGTGCCGATGATGTTGGTTTCCATGAAAGCGGCGGGACCGTCGATTGACCGGTCGACATGACTTTCGGCGGCCAGATGCATCACCACATCGGGTTTTTCAGTTTGTATAAGATCAGTGACAAAAGCCTGGTCGCACACGTTGCCTTGAACAAAGGTGTACTCAGGCCGATTAGAAACAGTGTCTAAAGACGCAAGATTACTGGCGTAGGTCAGGGCGTCCAAATTGACGACCTGTGCTTTGACGTCTTCGATGAGATGTCTGACAAGGGCTGATCCAATAAATCCAGCTCCTCCCGTCACGATTACTTTTTTCATAAGCGAGGATCTTCAATTGGGAAATAATTCGGTAATTTAGAAAGCGTAGGATGAGTCTTGTCTTTGTCAGATATAATCGCATCCGCTTCTAATGCAGGCCAATCAATATCTAGATCGGCGTCATCCCAAGCTAGGCCCTTGTCGCATTCACGTGAATAGTAATTTGAGACTTTGTACAGAACCTCGGTATTGGGTTCTAAAGTCATCAACCCATGTGCAAAACCAATCGGGATAAACAGCTGATTCCAAGAACTAGCAGACACGATAGTTGAAACATGCTTTCCAAAAGTCGGCGATCCCCGGCGGATATCTACGGCAACTTCAAAGATCGCTCCGTGTGTAACGCGCACGAGTTTGTGCTGTGCGTAAGGTGGAACTTGGAAGTGCAGCCCTCGAAGCGTCGCTTTTTCTACAGAAAACGAGTGATTATCCTGTACGAAGGTGGCATCTATTCCAATATCTGCTAGCGCTTTTGTTGAATAGGTCTCAGAAAAAAAACCTCTGTGATCTTCATGCTTGACGGCTTTGATCAGTTTAACATCTGAAATTTCTAGGTGTTCAATTACAAAGTTCATTGAATCTTGTCTCTGGGGCTCTTTGTTGTTCGACATTTATAACAGGTAAAGGGTGAACCCCGGCTTTGCAATCTGCGCGCGCGCATTCTCTTTTAAGAATTTCACATACGCGGCAGCCCAGTTCTCAAAACGCGAGATTTTTGTGCCGTTAATGGCCCAATCCATTACGATCACTACTGGCGGCCTATCGGCACGTGTCTTTGCAATCGCATTTGAAATCCATTGTGGATCATTGATCGGCGTCGAATCGTCCACGTAGAAATTTGAGAATAGCATCCGCCGCGCTGTCATGAAGGCGAACCCAGGGCAGTAAGGCACACACACAATCGAGTCCCCCGGCGCTGAATTCTCAAGAATTATGTCCCTCAGAAATTCGTACTGCTGTTTTTCAAAGGCTGAAACCGATGTGTTAACGCCATTTTCGGCGACAAAAGTTTCAGTGCGACTGGCTTTAACCGCAATCGATCCCGTGCCTTGGGTTTGCACCCCCACCCACACATACAGCGCGAGATGAAGGGCAATAGCACTGCCTGCAAGTGTCGCTGCCAATTTTACACGCTTGATATTTCTAAGCTGCCATATCAGGGCGGCTGCGAGCACCATGTAGCCCGGCATAAAGTTTGCCACATGTGAGAGATCTGGCCGGTAAAAGAAGTAATGCGGGAATGCGGCACCGGCGGCGAACAGCGCCACAAGAATTTTTGCCAGCAGTTGCACACTCACATCACGTCTCTGCTTAATAAGGGTCGTACCAATGAGTCCAAGGCCAAGCAATATAAACAGCAGCGGGGCATAAATGAGTATCGCGAGCGATGAATGTCCAGTCTCTGAAGAAAAAAGGGCTGAGAGAGGGGGGCGCTGCAGGGTGGTTGCGCCGACGCTAGAGAGCTCTAGGGCGTAACCTGGCAGAAGTGACTGCAATCCCGTAAATGCGTAATCCGCCATCATAGCTGGATAGCTAGCATAAGGCGTCACCACAGAGCCTAATAAACCGCTGTTCCAGGCCATAAGCAGAGCAGGAACCTGAACGGCAACAAACCCAACTAAAGCTGCCGAAAGCAGCCGCAAAAAATCGGTAAAACCTCCGCTGCGTAAGGCAGATAAACCGAGAATGAGAATCAAGGGTGGCGTCCAGATATACCCAAAATCTGGGCGAATCAAAAAAGAGACCGACAGAACAGCTCCAGCGACTACGGCATCTTGAATGGTGTTGTTTGGCATGCGCGTGACGAACCGCATCTGGGCTGCCGCGTTCATGAGTATGCAAAGGCTGTAAAATGCGGTGGCCGGGAAAGCGGGTACAATTAGCGTGACGGTTGTCATTCCCAGCGCTAATCCGCGACGACCGGTCATGGCAACAATAGTATAAAATAGAAGCACATTTGTGATTGCAATGGTCGTGAAGAAGATGATTTTGACGCTGAGGTAGCTCGGTCCAAAGAGGTCAAACAAAATTTCGCCCAGCTTAAACCATATCAACCCATAGCTGAGTGTTAAGTCTTCAACCGGTGTTCCTAGATAGAGTTCGTAGGCAATTTGAGCGTAATTGCCATCGTCGGCAGGTGAGAAACCCACATTAAGATAGAGTGCGTAATACATGGCAGAAACGACTGTAATGGCCGCATACCACATCCTGTTTGATCGTGTTGATATGGAGTTGCTCATGTTTTTCCAAGAATCGTTTTGGAGCCATGGCGTGTATACAGCAGTTTTCTTTTGCAGCGAAGTCGACCATGCACACGTTTCTCTTTTACGATACCGTTGATCAGGGGATTCCGTGACCACCGCGCAGTCTGTATAAGAGCCATATGCATATTGTAATACTGGATCAAAACTATACTCCACCTGAGGGAATTGGCCGTGCGGGATCGCATGAGATCGCCAAACGCTGGGTGTTAAGTGGGCACACGGTTACAGTATTAACGTCTGCAGCAGCGTTTTCAGATCCGCCGAACGAGAGCGGACTAGAAATTGAGGGAGTGAAGGTTCTCGCGATCCCTTGTCATGTTAACCGTCGGGCTGGACTTTTCCCGCGGGTTATTTTTGGCAGTCTTTTTTGGGTGTCTATGTTCCGGCAGGCACTTCGCGCTGACCGGGTTGATGTTGTTTTCACAGCCACTAAAGCGCCGTCTGTAGGTTTGACGGCTGTCGGGTTTGCGGTCAGTCATCTTAAAGCGGCGCCGCTGGTGAGCGAGATCCCAGATCTTAGGCATAGGCATGGAGAACCGGCACGTCACCGATCCTGGATAAAACGTCTTTGGCGATCTGCCCTCGACAAATTTTCTATTTATGCGGCTGATCACATTATTACGCCTTCTCCAGAAGTGGAGTCTGCTCTTGTGGCAACTGGGTATAACGCTCAAAACCTCTCCGTGATCTCTGAGGGGTGTGATGTCGATCTGTTTCGTGTTCCCGCCGATCATGGAGCCGCTCTTCTCAAGATGTATCCCCACCTGGATAATGCGCCTCTGGTGGTGTTAGAGGGGCCGCTTCACAGTGATCAATCTGCTTCAGTTTTGATCAAACTTGCAGCCTCCATGCTGAACGTTGATTCGGACATTCGTTTTGTTGTGTGTGGTGACGGACCAGCAAAATCTGATGTCAGGGAGATGGCCGCCCATGCCGGTGTTCTGGAAAATAATCTCTGGATGTTGCCTGCATTGCCAAGGTCTCAAGTGCCTCAGTTGTATGCAGCGGCAACAGCAATCGTATCCCTGAGGCCGCCTGAAGACGCACAGACTATCGCCGCACCGATCTCTGTTTTCGATGCTTTAGCGGCGGGCAAGCCTATCGTTATGAATCATGGGGGATGGCATGCGTCGCTCATCCAAAGCCGCGGTGCCGGTATCGTCATCAACACTCAAGACCCTGATCTTGCGGCTCAAGAACTGCTCGATTTTGTAAGAGACCGAGACGCACTGCGCCGCTTTGGTGAACAAGCAAATGCCTTGGCTGAGAGTAAATTTAACCGTGATAAACTGACAGGGGAGTTGCGTAGTGTTTTGGAGTCAATGCATCACGCGCGCCCTGCCACCGAGCGTCTCCGCCAACGCAGTCTTGGGGTCAAGCGGGGTGTGGATCTGATCTCTTCACTCCTAGCACTCGTGATTCTCTCTCCTGTTATTTTCGTCGTGTGCGTCGCTATTTTCGCCACCATGGGTCGGCCTATTTTCTTTCGCCAAGTGCGCCCCGGCTTGAATGGAAAGCCGTTTAAGCTTCTGAAGTTTCGCACCATGACGGCTGAAACAGATCAGGCCGGTAAGTTGCTTCCGGATGGAGAAAGGCTGACCAAGTTAGGACGTTTTTTACGGCGCACGTCTCTCGATGAAGTGCCCGAGTTGATTGATGTTCTGTTGGGCGATATGAGCCTTGTTGGCCCCCGGCCTCTGCTTATGGAATACTTACCGTATTATTCACTTGAGCAAGCCCGCCGTCACACCGTACCGCCTGGCATTACAGGTTGGGCTCAGATAAACGGGCGCAACGCCCTGACCTGGGAAGAAAAGTTCGAGCTCGACCTATGGTATGTTGAGAACCGATCGCTGTGGTTGGATTTCAAAATACTCTTGCGCACAGCTTGGGTTGTGATTACCGGCAAGGGGGTATCTCATCCTGGGGCAGAGAGTATGCCCCGCTTTGATGAAATCATGGCCAGGCGACAAGGTGCAGAAGACATATAATATGTGTGAACAGAAACATACGACTTTCTGATTGAATAGAACTCTTGCATCCTAAGTGTTATCGCCCCACTTCACTTTCTAAACGTTTATAAAATACAGCGTATGAAAATGAAAAACTCTGACAGTCAGCCTCTCCTAGCTTCAGTTTTAAAATGTCTTAAGTCTTCACTATCGCGATGGGGTCTTGCGATTGCCCGGAGCGATGATGGCGCAGCGGGCTTGGTCATCGTGCTTGCTTTGCTGATGGTGGTCGGGGCCTTTGTTTCCGTGCAATTGTCTAATCAATCCGAGCGCACGCTACGTCAAACCAAAAATACCAATCTGTCTCTAACGACTCTTCGAGATGCGTTGAATGTTTATGCCATTCAGGATCCCAATCAGTATTTGCCGTGCCCTGCAGACGGCTCAGTAACCGGCGCAACGCGGGGAACCGCCGCTGCGAATGCTGGCGGTGTCTGCACCATAAATTCTGGCATCGTCCCATTTCTCACGCTTGGACTATCCGAACAGGCGGTGACAGATGAATTTGGAACAACAGTCACTTACATTGTTGATGATACAGATATTAACGTGTGTAACGGTGCTGTTGGTCGTGCGGGCAATCTGGATATCACCGTTGCTTCTGTTGATTCTTCAAATGCGTTGTTTGCACTTGTCAGCCATGGACAAAATCGCCGTGGGGGTTATACGCCGGCAGGCACTCAGTTGGCCATTCTAGCC
The DNA here is from genome assembly GCA_040221475.1 of Rhodospirillaceae bacterium. Lineage (GTDB taxonomy): Bacteria > Pseudomonadota > Alphaproteobacteria > Rhodospirillales > Rhodospirillaceae > WLXB01. Next base: position 410,336 of record JAVKEJ010000058.1, read on the forward strand.
ACCGCCAACGAACGGCAAAACTGCCCTAACGGCGCGGCGTGTACGGATCCAGACACCAATGCTGTCGAGCGCGGCCCCTTTGTCGAGGCCAACAACGGCGACACCCACTTCGATGACCAGGTGGTGTTGGCTATAAGCTCAGAGTTTGATGATATTTGTTCGTCGACGTCATCCCCTACAGCCACCTCAAATGCAAATGTCACTGGCACAGATATTACCGGAGATGGCTCTGATGAATATGCTCTCGTAGATGATCCCGAGGAGTGGACGAGTATTGATTTGGGGAGCGGGAACAACAATCTTGGTATTTCGGCGGGCGTTACGTCTGATGTCGTTTTTTTAACTTCTGGTGGCAGCAGAATTTTCACAGTTAAAGGTCTTTTTGGCGGCCGGGGCAACGATATTCTGTATGCCGCCAACCAATCCGAAACGTTTGGCTTTGGCGGCGCGGGCAATGACTACCTTGTCATTGGCAGCAACACGAGTCAGGAAATTTACTATCATGGTGGCAGTGGAGATGACGTGATCGTCGTAAACACATCGATTAACCTAAATGGCGCATCGTTTACTAACACAACTCAGCTTGAGTCTGACGTCTACAGCGCACTCACCGCGAATGATCGTTATGAGGCAGCGCCAGCCGGGAATGCTCCACCAACACCCACTCCCATTGCCCTAGGGGCGCTAGATGCCGCATCACCGTCAGACTCTGACGGTCGCAATGCTTTGCCTGCTATCGGCGCTTCAACTTTATTTCCCGATCAGAATCCGGGTGTCACGATTACTTTTAGACCCAGGCCAACAGGAGTGGACGGTGGCTCAGGCACAGATACGCTTGTCCTGCGCGATCCCGGCACATTTGACTTTGCGACAACCATCCCGGACAACGCCATTCGCGGCATTGAGCGCATCGATCTCCGTTGCAACGGCATTCAAACAATTACCCTGGATGAAGACGCTGTTCTGTCCATGTCTGATACCAATACGGTCGAAGTGTTTCTGCCCAACGATGAAGTCGATATTGTGAACCTCGTCGGCTTTACGCCGGGCGGAGCACCCGCGGCTGCAGGCATACACACGGCTGGGCCAGCAACCGTTATTATAACGCAAACAACAGACACTGAACCGCCGTTGCCACCGTTGGGTCAGCCGACCATCTGTAGCGTCATTTGAGTCCGCTCTTGTTATTGCAGGCTGTGTCTTAGCGGATGCAGCAAGGTGCCAAGGTTTTTTAGATCTCGCAAGCCCCCCACTGCGTTGTAGACGGAGGTCTGCTCTTCTCTGGTCAACAAGCCATCTGTACACCCGTCAAATTTCTGGTGGTACTGTGCATCGCTAAACGGGGCAGCTTTGCTACCCAGCGGCATGGCCAGGCTTTTTGTTAGATGCGTCCCATTGTGCAGATAAACCTCCACCTGAGTTGGAAACGCGCCCTCAGATTTATCAACCGGGTCTAAAGTAATGATCGGGTAAAGTGCTTGAATTTCGGAGCGCAGAATCGCCGCAGGTGTAAAATCGTTGAGCGTGCAATTGCCGGTGCTCAAGGCTACAGACAAACCGTATTGCATCGAAAATTTCGCCTGCATCGGGTCTTGAGGGTTATGATGCATCAAATTATTGAGGTGCGTTTTTGGCGCATGCACAACAATTTCTTTTACGTCATCAACTGTAAATCCGTGCTCGTCTTTCAGCATCAGTAATGCGTCCATAGAGCGGTGGGCGCTGGCGCAGTTGGGGAACCGCTTCACTTTTAAGCCATGTTCAGTGATCATCAATGGCTCGCCGATGTGCGTGGTTTCAAATCGCAGATTCTGGCCATGTTCCGGTGACGTGATGGCGTCTCTTAAAGCTTCATAATCTGGCCCCACCATAAGGCGATTCATACCTGTTACGCCGTCAAGTGTGTCGCGTCCAGCCGTGATGCCCTGCCGGGCCATGCTCGCTGCCACGACGCCAGACTTTGCCGCGAGTCCCGCATGGATTGGTTTTGCCATGGTGCCAAATTGCGACATAAACCCAGCAGCCATGCTTGTGGATAGCGACAGCGCATAGCCCGCCTGTTCTGCATTAAGCTTCAGCAGCCGGGCACAGGCTGCCGCAGCCCCCACGGCCCCCACGGTTGCCGTGGCGTGCCAGCCTCTGTTTCTGTGAACGGGATTCACGCCCTGTCCAACCCGACCCATGATTTGCAGGCCACAAATGTAGGCATCAATGCACTGTTGGCCGGTGGCCCCTTCTTGTTCTGCAAGGGCCAGGATGGCTGGTACTAGCACGGCCGTGGCATGGGCTTTCGCGGGATCAAAGTTGTCATCTAAGTCTTGCGCATGTGCGGCTGTTCCATTGACCAAAGCGGCCCAGGGCGCGCTGAGGGTTTGGGCTTGTCCGATAACCGTGCAGGGGCCGTCTCCCCATGTCGAAACTGTCGCAAAGACTTTGAGTGTAACTTCATTAACAGACCCAAGAATGGTCACGCCCATAATATCGATGTACTGGCGTACGGCTGCATGAGTGGCGTCCTTGGGCCATGCATCTGGAGTGTCTGCGAGCCAACGGCCGAAGCTATCAATGGGGGTGCGGGATTTTTCAGACATATCGGATAAGCCTCAAATTGTTTACGTGCGAGGTCTAAAAGAAGCTCTGCCGTTTTTCATATTCGACCAACTCATAATAGGTCTGCATATAGCCCGTGCATTGTGCTTTTAGCATCACATAATCGCCGTCGGTCGTGACCCACGTGTGATACGGGGGGTGGATATCTGTGCCCATGTAATCGTCATCTTTATTGGTGCCATAACTGAAGTGATGGGCTTTAAAGGTTCCGGCTTCAACGGTTACGTCTTCTTCACCGAAGTAATTCATCACCAAGCCGCGTTTTTGCATCAAAAAGGGGCCATCCGCGCCCCGATGATGAAAGGAACACATCAGATGCATGGGTGAGGTATAGGTGCCAGGTCCTTGTTCCAAAGGATATATATTCGTGTGCATGGCGTCGGCCTGAATGGGATGAGTGCCAAATATGCTGGGCCGCACGTCGAGCGGTATTGTTTGTGAAATACGGCCCTCTTTGATCGTATACCCTTCACATTCCGCTGTCTCTTCAGTGAAACGAAACCAGGATGATCCGACAAACGCCTCGTCTACGGTGATTTGCACAAATCCGTATGTGGGATTCCAGTTTTTATCTAGCGTGGTTACTGAGTCACGAAGCACGCTTGGCGAGCCTTCGTCAATGGAACAATGGGCGCGCAAAGTCCGCGATCCGTCCACATGTGTTGTATAGATAAAGCTTTCTCCACCGCGCTCCTTATCAAGAAGCTCCTTTTTCTTAGATGTATACCGAATGCGCCCACGAATCGTAAAATGTTCCAATTTTTCTGTCCTTATTGCAGTGCCGTGTCTAAGTGATAACTTAAGACACTGCTGTCTGTTTCGCTATTAAACCTTAGTGATGGCATGTTTGGTCGCAACGTTAGTCGCGCCATATCGAAAACAACAGCCGTGATAGAAATAATTGATAGCAAAACCTGTAGCCCCAGGGTCATGCTAAGGCAATAATTGAACAACATCGCAAGGTCAGGCATCAATCTCTGTCCACTCTACTACAAGGCTTATATGATTATGACGCATTCCAATATTTACGACACGAACCTGCCGCAAACCTCAGCCAATCATGAGCCTCTGAGTCCTATTAGTTTTCTGCGCCGGGCGGCAGAGGTGTATCCGGACCGAGTGGCCGTTGTTCATGGGGAGCAACGTTTCAAATATCGCGAGTTGTATGCCAGGTGCCGCCAATTGGCCTCAGCGCTGGTCGCCCGTGGCATTACTGCTGGCGATACAGTTGCAATTCTAGCCCCGAACATCCCAGCTCATTTGGAGGCGCACTACGGTGTTCCAATGACGGGGGCTGTGCTGAATGCCATCAACACGCGTCTTGATGCCGCCGCAATCGCTTTTATTTTGGAGCACGGTGAAGCCAAGGTGCTCATGGTTGATCCTGAACTCTCAGACGTGGCGCGCACGGCGCTTGCAGAGTGCGAGCATGAGATTTTCGTGATCGATATTGATGATGTGCTGGCACCTCAAGCTGACCCTATTGGTGAGATCACATACGAGAGTTTTTTAAAAACAGGGGATCCATCTTACACACCGCCATCGATTGCTGATGAATGGCAAGCCATTGCCCTCGGCTACACGTCTGGAACGACAGGAAACCCAAAAGGTGTTGTGACTCACCATCGTGGCGCATACATGAACGCCATTGGAAATATGATGGCGTGGGGCATGACACCACAGCCCGTGTATCTGTGGACCTTGCCCATGTTTCACTGCAACGGCTGGTGTTTTCCTTGGACGATCACAGCCATATCCGGCACCCATGTATGTTTGCGTAAGGTCGATACCAAAGAAATTTTTCGTCTCATCAAAGAAGAGGGGGTGACTCACTTCTGCGGAGCGCCCACCGTCTTGAACATGATGGTGAACGCCCCCGAGGACCAACGGGCCAGCTTGCCGTCCGGGGTTAAGGCCATGACGGCTGGTGCTGCGCCACCCGCCGCTGTGATTGCCACGATGGAAGGGATGGGCATTTCGATCACGCATACGTACGGCCTTACGGAGGTTTATGGGCCCTGCGTGGTTTGTGCTTGGCATGATGAATGGAACGATTTGCCTGCTGATGAACAGGCGGCGTTAAAAGCCCGCCAGGGCGTGCGTTATTCGGTGGTTGAAGGTTTGGATGTGATGGATCCCGAAACGATGACGCCCGTTGCCGCTGATGGTGAAACCATCGGCGAGATCATGTTCCGGGGTAATGTCGTCATGAAGGGCTATCTTAAAAACCCGAAAGCAACGCAGGAGTCTTTGAAAGGGGGGTGGTTCCACTCAGGAGATTTGGCGGTCAAGCACCCGGATGGCTATGTGGAAATTCGTGATCGCTCCAAAGACATCATCATCTCTGGTGGTGAGAATATTTCCACCATTGAGGTTGAAGGAGTCCTCTACAAGCACCCGGCTATTTTAGAGGCGGCTGTGGTTGCGCGTCCGGATGATCATTGGGGGGAAACACCCTGTGCGTTTGTGACGCTGAAAACAGGGAAGACCGCCACGGAAGATGATATTATTGCGTTCTGCCGCGACAACATTGCCAAGTTCAAAGTGCCAAAGACGGTTATTTTTGACGAATTGCCGAAAACCTCAACCGGTAAAATTCAAAAATTTGTTCTTCGCGAGCGGGCGCGAAATTTAACTTAGGCGCTGACTTATCTCGACTCTGGCTTCACTCTGTCCGCAATCTCTGCCGTTTGGTCCAAGAGTGTGCGCGTCGGGTTGCGTGAGCAACTCTGTTTGAGGGCGCGGACAATTTTGCGCTTGTTTGAGTGCGCGACCACAAGCCGTGGATGATATCTTGCACTCACATTGCCTTGCACAAAGGCAAAGGCCCAAAATTCGGCAGCCTCGGCCAAGGATTTTGCGTCGCCTTTGCTGTTCTGCCCGCTAGAATAGGCTGCGCAGGAGTAGCGCGTTGGATCTAAGCCAATGGCTGTTGACGTGGGCAACGGTCTTGGCATGTCGCGTGTTCTTACGGCGGCTGCATGAATTGAGAAGGATGAGTTTTCGTCGCAGTAGGCTTTAATATGGGAAATGACCTCGCGCTCAGCGCTTTCTATGTCGTCTGAGAATTCAAGAATTTCGTCTGCTTCATAAGCACCAGTCAGAAAACTAATCAGCCAGAATCGTGCCAATTGCGCGCGCTCAGCATCAGTGCGACCGCCTTTATCGCCATCACCTTCAATGAAGGTAGTACATGCGTAGCGGGCATCTTCGATTTTTTGATCACTGATGGCGCTGGCCGTGTCAGCCAAAAAAGCCTGAAGGCCGAATATGGCACTCCACATGATGATCAATTTCAGGACAGATAATCTATACATAAACACAGTGTTGTTTTTCTGAGTGTTGGGCACAATAGGCTTCAAGCAAATGTGAGCGAAAGGTCGTATAATACTCCAAATGCCTGGACCCGGTGCAAAAGGAGCAAAAACGCATGAGGGTAACCCTTTTCAAGTTTAAGCCGGTCATGGGACTTCCTGATCCGAGCCCCTTCTGTTTCAAGCTTGAGACCTATCTCCGTATGGCAGGTATTGATTACACAGTGGCCGACGACAAACGCAAGAAAGCGCCAACCGGAAAGCGCCCCTTTATTATCGATGAAGATGGCAAAGTGATGGCGGATAGCGGCCTCATCATCGACTCTTTGGAAGCGAAAAACGGTTATCCAATTGATGGCAAGCTGACATTGTCCGAGCGCGCTGAAAACCTCGCCTTTCAGAGATTAATGGACGAGCATTTGTACTGGACCCTTGTTTACGGTCGCTGGATTGACCCTGCGGGCGTCAGGGAATGGACGCCATTTATGAAAGACGTGTTGGGCGTGCCAGGGTTTGTGTTGAAGCTTCTTAAGCCAGTGGCACAACGCATTGTCAGAAATCAACTGAAGGGGCACGGTATGGGGCGTCACTCCCCGAAGGTAATCTTTGAGATGGGCATTTCCGATATCCGCGCGTTGGCCCATTGGTTAGGTCAGAAGGAGTGGGGATTCGGCGGTCAACCAACGACCTTCGATGCCAGTTTATCCGCCTATGTGGGCGAGATCATCGCGCAGCCCTGGGACAACCCCCTAACGATAGAAACACGAAAACATCGTAATCTGGTTGCCCATTTTGAGCGCATGATGACAAGGTACTATCCAGAATTGACAGTGAGTGACACTTGCGTTTCAGGAGATCAGGCATGACTGATAAAGGATATAAAACCCCCCAGCTACTCATTGAGACCGCTGACCTAGAACCGATCCTTGGTACTCAAGATCTTCGGATCATAGATTGCAATGTTAACATGGGCCCAAAGCCCGGCGGAGGGTACGACATCCGGTCTGGGAAAGAGGACTATGAAAAAGCCCATATTCCAGGTGCGGTGTTCTTGGATTTTCTCTCCGAGTTGTCTGGCGCGCATCCCACACTCCGTTTCATGATGCCGACTGCGGAGGAATTTGCACAGATTGTTGGAGCGGCAGGCATAGGGGATGGGCACCGAGTGGTGTTGTATTCGCGGGGCGCAAATTTTTGGGCGACGCGATTGTTTTTGATGTTCCGTGCCTTTGGGTTTGACCGCTGTCAGGTTTTGAACGGTGCGTGGGATAAATGGGTGGCAGAGGGTCGCCCCATAACGACGGATAGGCCGAATTATTCACCAGCAAAGTTTACACCTCATCCTCGCCCTGGACAGATCATTGGTAAAGAGGATGTTTTGGCCGCTGTGCAGCGCAAAGACACATGCTTGATAAACGCTTTGTCCCCAGATGTCTTTTCAGGAGAAACGTTCAGCGCGGCCTATGGCCGTCCCGGACATATTGAGGGCAGCGTCAATCTCTATGCTTATGACTTGATCGATAAATCTGACAATACCTTTGTTGATGCCGAGACCATGCGCAAAAAATTCGACGCGATTGGTGCGTTCGAAAAGAATAAAATCATCACCTACTGCGGTGGTGGCATTTCGGCGACGACTGATTCTTTTGCCTTGCTCTTGCTCGGACGTGAGGATGTGGCTCTCTATGATGGGTCTATGACCGAGTGGGGCCCGGATAAGAGCCTGCCCATGAGCACGGGGGTAAAAAGGGTGTGAATTAAATTATCTTATCCCATTCTGTTTTGTACATTTCACGCAGAACATTTTTTTGTACTTTTCCCATGGCATTGCGCGGCAGGGCATCTGCTCGAATGACAGCCTTAGGCACTTTGTAATTCGCCAGATGTGCCTTGAGGTCTAAACGCAACTGGTCCCCGTCAAATGTTTTGTTGTTGGCGACGACAATGGCTAAACCTGCTTCTCCAAAATCAGGGTGGGGCATGCCTACAATAGCACTCTCTTCTACACCTTCTAAGGTATCCAAAGCCTGCTCAATTTCTTTTGGAAAAACATTAAAGCCGCCTGAGATAAACATGTCTGTTGCGCGTCCTACCAGAACGAGTTGCCCATCGGGACCAATCAGTCCGATGTCGCCGGTTCGAAAAAAACCATCATTGGTGAAATCGTCTGCTGTTTTTTCAGGTTTGTTCCAGTAGCCAGAAAACAAACTAGGTCCTTGAATTTGAACGTCGCCAACCTCGCCAGCACTGACCGGTTTGTCATGTTTGTTGCACACGCGTAGCAAGACAGTTTTTAGTGGCTTGCCAACTGTTCCGGCCATGCGCGGCGTTTCCAGTGTTGCACTGGTGATAATGCCGGCTTCGGTCATGCCATAACGCTCGACAATCGTATGTCCGGTTTTGGCGGTAAACGCGTTGAATGTTTCTTCTCGCAGAGGAGCCGAGCCGCAAATGAATAGGCGGATTGAAGCGCAAGCCTCTTCGGTAAGCTCTGGTTCTTTCAGCAGTCGTGTGTAGTACGTTGGAACGCCCATAAAGATGGTCGACTTCGCTAGTGCTTTCACAACTTCTTTGGGCTCAAATTTTGGATGAAAACGCAGAGAAGCGCCACTCAGGAGAACGGTATTTGTCGCAACAAAAAGGCCGTGCGTGTGGAAGATCGGAAGTGCATGCAGCACCACGTCGCCGGGTTTGATGTGCCAGACAGCTTTTAATGAACGCGCATTTGCCGCGAGTGCCCCATGACTCAGCATCGCCCCTTTGGGCTGGCCGGTTGTGCCCGATGAATAAAGAAGGGCTGCCAAGTCGGCTTCGTTACACTCAACTGTATTAAAATCGAAGGCATGTACCTTCATATGCTCCGCCGCGCTGCCGTTTCCATTCGCATCTAATGTCAGGCAGTGTGTGTCTTTGTGGTGTTCTAGAAGACCAGAAATTTCTGTCAGTCGTGAGGGGTCGCAAACGATCAGTTTTGGTGTGGCGTCGTTCAGGAAATAACTCAGCTCTTTGCCGGAGTAAGCTGTGTTCAGCGGCAGATAGACGACGCCCGCGCGCAGGCATCCAAGGTACAACATTAAAGCTGCAGTAGACTTTTCCACTTGTACGGCAACGCGATCTCCTTTGGATAAGCCCAGTGCGGTAAGGGCGTTTGCAAACTGCGCGGAAGCTTGCTCAACGTTGCAATATGAGATGGTTGTTCCATCCGCATGCGTAATAAATGGATGGTTTAAGTCAGTTAGAAAATGTTTGCGAAAAACAGAGTAGAGATTGGCTGACATACTAAAGGCGTGCGCTCCTTAAAGAGGTACACCTGTTTTCACTAAACCAGAGTCATAGCGCAAGTCCAGATTAACGGGTCACATTAAACAGTTATGTTGAGTTCCTGGCCCCGGTCTTCGCGCTTTGCGGCTTCGTCAATCTCTTGCTGCCATATGGCGTCTTCTTGAATTGCCCGTGCCCTGCCGCCTTCGTTTGGGTCTTGGCCACGCGCAGCGTCCGTCGCATCCGGCTGCTTGACGGCTTGTGTTTGCTGCAATGCGGGCTGGATAATAGTGCTGGCGGCAGTAATCTCGGACATCTGAGTTCCTCCACATACTTATATTTATAAACATAAGCACTCAGGTTGGAATCTCAATGCACAACACTGTAACCGATAAAGCTCATAAAAAACAGCAGGTTAGAGCTCTTTTATGGGGGTTTCAGGATCTGAAAGCCGAGTCGTGTCGGGCGAAATGTTGGCGGCGATGGCTTTCTTGCTCTGCAAAAAGTCTTTGGGTCGGTTTATTGCGTTAATGGCGACCAGCCGACCCTCTCTTAAATAACAGATAGAAAACGACCTTGAATTAGGGTCTCCCCGAATAATCACATCATCCCCAGGATCGTTAATGCCCGCCATTTGTAGTTTGACGTCATACTGATCAGACCAGAACCAGGGAATTTCGGCATAGGGTGTTTGATGCCCCAGAATTGTGTTCGCGGCCGTCTTTCCCTGACTCAGTGCGTTTTGCACTGATTCCAAACGCAATCTCCGGTTCAGAAGTACATTCGGATGGTTGCTGCAGTCGCCGATGGCATAAACATGTTCTGAAGACGTGCGAGTTAAATCATCCACGACAATGCCATTGTCTACTTTAAGGTGGGCGCTCTCAGCGAGTTCCGTGTTCGGAATGATCCCAATGCCAATAACCACCAAATCTGCTTTTACCTCTGTACCATCGAGACATTTCACGTGATGTACGAGCATGTCGCCCAAGAACCCTGACACTGTGACCGCGGTGCGTATATCAACCCCCTCCTCGCGGTGCAGTTTTTCGTAGAACGCAGAAGCTTCTGGTGCGGCGACCCGGCTTAAAACCCGTTGATCAGATTCCAATACGGTGACGCTGCAACCCAGTTTTGCAGCAACAGCGGCCACTTCCAGCCCAATGTACCCGCCGCCAACAATAGCGAGCTTGAGTCCGGATTTCATTTGATCGCGAAATCCCAGTACGTCGTTTATGGTCCGCAGGTAGTGAATTCCCTGAAGATTTGCGCCTGGAACACTGAGGCGACGGACCCGCCCGCCAGTCGCTAAAATAATATCTGTGGATTGTAGTAATTCACCATTGCCGAGTGTCACCCCAAGTCCGGGTTCAATCGCGGTTACGGTTTCATTCAGCTTTAGGGTGATATCCCGCTCAGCATAAAAGCCCGAGGTCCTCAAGTATAAGCGCTCAAGATCAAGAGTCCCGGCGAGAAACTGCTTCGACAGGGCGGGGCGCTCATAGGGAATATAAGGTTCATCGCCGACGAGTGTGAGAGGGCCGGTAAAACCGCCCTGACGCAATGATATGGCGGCTTGGCCTCCCGCTTCGCCTGCGCCAACAATTACCACAGACTGGGTCATCTGAGTCCCACTTTCATATCATTCTTGTTGGCTGCTGTGCTTAAGAAGTTGCGTAATAGTTAGTCTTTGATTGATCCGCCGGCAACGAGATGATCGATCTCATCCTGAGATAAGCCGTCGCCACCATTTTTCTGAGGTGCTTTCGGTCGGGGTGTCCCTTTGCCCCTACGATCTTCTTCTATTTCACTTGCAGAGACCGTTCTCCGGCGCCTGTCTGGGCCAAAGTAGCCTCCAACATCAACAAATGGTCTTGGCCGTTCAATCACTTCCCGAATTCTCAGGAACACACCTTTGGCTGTGATCGGCATAGCGATATATTCTGTAACGCCAGCGTTCCGCGCCTCAATTACTTTTTCGCGACGGGTCTCGCTGGTCACCATAATGATGGGTGTGAACTTAACAGGGGTTGGCTGGTCGCGAACAGATTTTAGAAAATCCAATCCATTTACAGGACTCATGCGCCATCCTGTGAGAACGATGTCAGGCTCCAAGGCCCGAACGGCTGCGAGACCATCACCACCATCACGCGCTTCTTCAATACGCTTCGCCCCAAGCGTTTCGAGGACGCTTTTCAGCATCCTGCGCATGTAAACCTTGTTGTCGATCACTAGAAATGTGATCGGCTTTAGGTAGTCTGAGGTCGGTTGGACCATTTTGTGACCAAAGTCCCCGCATCCACGCTCAGTCGATACCGAGCTCTTTCCCAATCGATAAACTATTTCGAAACTGGTGAAAAATCAAAGCCCTAGACGTTTCTTAGTTCATCAAATGGTGGTGGCCGGGATTGGAAGGTAATGCAAAACGTAGATCCGGCGCCAGGGGTCGAGTCGACTCGCAGTGAGCCGCCATGCAGTTCGATTAAACTTTTAACCACGGCTAACCCCAAGCCAGTCCCCTCACTTTGGGGCTGCCCAGGTTCAATGACCCTCTCGAAAGGGTTGAAAATGCGCCCTATATCAGTTTTTGCGATTCCGATTCCATTGTCTTTAACGCAAATTTCCACATTACCTTTGCCATTACCGGCCCGAAGAGTTGTTGCCGTGACGTCAATTTTTCCACCGATATGAGTAAACTGGACAGCATTGGCGATGAGATTAAACAAAACCTGCTTCAGCGCCCTCAAATCCGCATAAATTGTCATATGTTCATGTTCAAAACGTGCAGACAAAGCTTGACGCTTACCTATAGCTCTGGGTTGCATCAGGTTGAGCGTTGAGTCGATGACAGAGTTTAAATCAACATCTTCAGGGTTAAGTGTAATTTGACCTTCTTCGACTTTGGCCAAATCAAGGATATCGTTGATCAAATCCAGAAGGTGCTCCCCGCTGGAATGAATGTCTGCCGCATAATCTTCATAGGACCGTCTGCTTTCTCTCCCAAGCAAGTTATCTCTGATAACTTCCGAGAAACCTAATATGGCATTGAGTGGAGTCCTGAGTTCGTGGCTCATGGTTGAAAGAAAGGTTGATTTAGCTCTGCTGGCGGCTTCGGCATCTCTTAATGCAGCATCTAATCGTTCTTGTGATTGACGCAGTTCATTAATCGTCTCAGTGAGTTCCTGTTCTTTCGACTGACGTGTCTCTTCTTCCTTTTTTTGTGGTGTAATATCTGTAATTGAGCCAACGGTTCTTATGGGCTGCTTGTCAGGGCCACGGTCCGTATCCGCACTGGCGCGAATCCAAACTATTTGTCCATCTGGTCTCAGAATCCTGTATTCCTCTTCAAAGGGAGTTCCGTTCTTGCGGTGCTCAGATGCAGCAAGGTCAACTCTGGCTTTGTCGTCAGGGTGCGCTATTTCACGCAATAAATTCTCAGTATCTAGAACTGTGTTCCTGTCATAACCGGTGATGTCCCACATTTTCTCGGACCATATAACTTGTTTTGTATTGTGGTCGCGTTCCCAAAACCCAACGCCGGCCACGCGCACGGCGCGGTCATATCTGTTGCGACTTTGCTCTAAGTCAGTGGTGATAGACGCCGCGAGTGAGATCGCCCGTTCCCGGGTTGTAGCTTCCAACCATAAAATTCCCCCCAAAAGTGTGGCGATAACGGTGCCAAGGACAACAATCATACTGACCGGCAGCGCCAGAGGCGCGATATAAAATCCGCGATCAGCTGTGATAAACAGCGTGAGTGGGCGTCCTGCCATCATGACCGTTCGCGTGCCTGTATAAAACGCAGTTTCAGTGGTCGCTCCGTCTCTACATATCTGAGAAACTTTAGATTGCGCTGAAATTGTGTCGCCATCATGCAACGTCACGCAGATTGGGAACTCGATTTCACGTATAATGGCGTCTAGCAATTCTCCTGCTGAGAAGCTGATAAAGATCAAATTTTTTGCTGATTCCGGCTCACTCAACGGTTGCTCTAAGACAGGTGCAATCATTGCATAAGCCGGGGCAATATTTGGGCTGTACGCGTTTCTAACAACTTCCGTTAAGGAAGCCTTACCTGTTTCCAGAGCTCTGCGAATAGCAGACCCGCTTTCTATGTCGTCGTAGGCATTCCGCCCTGATGACGCTTCAATTGTCTTGCCTGAAAAAAGTGTAATGTATCGTGCAACCACAGACTGTTCTGGTGGCAGTCGGTCGAACAGTCCCACATCCCAGATCTCAGGTCTCAGTTCTTGGCTTTGAATGATTGCAATATATGTTGCCCATTCCTCTAGAGTTAATGTCTTGTTGCTTGCAACGAAGCCCACCAAGCCCAACAGACGTTGCTCATAAGATTGGGCGGCACGCATCGTCCCAGCGCTCAACCCTTCCAGAAATCGAAAGAATAGCGTTTGCTCTCGATCATAAACGTCTCGTTGCGCCAAAAAAGCCGCACCTGCCGTCACGATAAGGCACAGAAAAGCAACGACTAAAGCAGGTCCCAGCCGGTTCAACGGTATCTTCAATTTTTTTCTATCTGGGCGGCTTGCCGTCATAACGGTTTTGTTTTCTCATATATGTTCGTGTGCGCCTCTTTTATGGCATTCACACCTACTTCAGTTGGTCTTTACGCTTTATAATAGCCGATTATTAAAGTATCGCTCGTTACTCTATCTCATAGCCGTTCTCATGCGGATTGTCTGTTCAGTTGTTAGGTTTTTTTGACGTGAAGGCAATGCGACGAAAGCAAAATCATGACGTCGCTGCGCGGTTGGCAGGCCATGCCCCACGGACGTGGCAGCGTATGTTGTCGGGCCGTCGACTCAATATTCTTGACCCCTCACCAATAGATATCGAAATCGAAGATATTGCTTTGGGTTTGGCGCGCAATACGCGGTGGAATGGTCAAACAAAAGGCACTCACGGTTGGAGTGTGGCGCAACACTCGGATTTGGTGGTCGATATCGTCCGTCACCTCGACCCCAAAGCCAGGCCGGATGTTCTCATGGCCGCAAAGCTTCACGATGCCTCTGAATACGTCACCCACGATTTAATCACCCCTCTCAAAGCTGTCGTTGGTGACGTGTTCAAGGAAGTCGAGGCGCGACTTCTCCAGGCTATCCGTCTGCGATTCGGACTGCCAGCAGAAATGCCGGAAGGCCACAAGCAATTGATTAAGAAGGCAGATCTCATTGCCGGAGCCACAGAAGCCATCCAGTTGGCTGGGTTTACAGAGCGGGAAGTAAAGACAGTCTTGGGGTTTAGGGAGAAACCTTTGAAAGGTGTTATACTCACCCCTGTGCCAGTGGCTGAGGCAGAGGCGGATTTCTTAACGGGGTTCCGTGCTCTGGAAGCCGCGATGATACTGCAAAAGAGATGACGGCGATTTGTCAGTCTTCTGAATTGTGGCGCCGCCGCCAACTACATTTTTAGGAGGAATTGTCATGTTTCTGAGTCGCACCGCGATTTATCTGATTATATTTGCCGCCTTAAACGGCCTCATAGCCGTGATCACGGGTTCATTAGCGGCTCATGGCATTGATGCGATCGCTCCGGCGGGTGAAAAGGCTGTGAGTTGGTTTTATGATGCCAGCGATTTTCAAATGAAAATGGCGTTTGGGATTATTTTTGTCGCGCTCCTTCATGACCGCGTAGCCGAGGGACGCCCGCGACAACTGATGCTTGCGACCAGCGTTCTCTTTGGTATTGGAATCTTCTGTTTTTCAGGCGCGTTATATTCTTTATCGTTTGAAGGACCGGGAATTTTTGCCCCCGTCGGTGGGTTGTCGGCCATGCTCGGGTTTATCTGTTTGGCGATCGGGGCGATCTCCTCTGGTGCCAAGTCTCTGAAGCGGTCGGTATCTGATGCGAACCCTGAAGCCGCAGAATGAGTGCCGTACTGTTTGACGGGGTAACCTGGCTGGGTGTTTTTCTCGGCATGGTCGGGGCCATGGCCTGGGGCTCGCTGTACTATTCCCCGCTGATGTTCATGAAGGCTTGGCTTGGGGCCATGGGCAAAGCATTGGAGGACATAACCAGCCCGGTTCAGGCTCTTATCAATGCCGCTGTAATGAATTTAGTCACCGCGCTCGGCATCAATGTGGTGATGGTCATGCAGGGCGTCACATCCTTGAGCGGTGCCATTGGTGTTGCGGTCTTTTTGTGGGTTGTCTTTTGTCTCACGACGGAACTGCTGCACGACCGCTACAACGACATTCCGGTAAAGCTCTCGGTGATCAACGCGGGCAACACGCTCGGCGCTTATATTGTGATGGCTGTGATTATTCAGCTGCTGCGCTAGGGCAGAGACGGCGCTGCCCTGAAACACGGAGCTTAATGCGCCGCGCCCCACTTCGGTGCACGCTTTTCAACGAAGGCTGATAGCCCTTCGCTGCAATCTTCTTCCAGCATATTCTGCGCCATAACAGCAGAGGCATAAACATAGCTTTCGGCCATGGGCTTTTCGATTTGGGCGTAGAACGCTTTCTTTCCGAGTGCCAGAATGTGGGCTGATTTCGTTGTGAGTAATTTCGCAAGAGCGTGCACGGTCGCGTCCAGGTCTTGATCCGGCACGGCGGAGTTAATGAGCCCCATCTTTTCAGCTTCCGCAGCGGTGACAGGTTGCCCGGTCAATAACATCTCCATAGCCTTCTTGCGCGTGATGGCCCGGCCAACCGCAACAGAAGGTGTGGTACAGAATAGCCCGATGTTCACGCCTGGTGTTGCGAACTTTGCCGCATTTCCAGCAATGGCCAAGTCTGCCGTTGCAACCAATTGACATCCGGCTGCTGTGGCCAGGCCCTTCACTTTTGCGATGACGGGCTGTGGCAGCCTGACCATCTGCATCATTACTTCTGAACAGCGGGAAAATAAGCGCTGAATTTTGTCGTGATCTGTTGTCGCTTCCAGTTCCTTTAGGTCGTGCCCAGAGCAAAAAACCGGTCCCGCACCTTCTAAAATAACGACGCGTACGTTTGTGTCGGAAGCTATTGCACTCAGACGGTCAGACAAAGCCTCAATCATCGCCCCCGAAAGGGCATTGCGTGCCTTGGGTCTGTTTAGGGTGAGAATGCAGATGCCGCTATGATCTTCACGTAGCACGTAAGGTTCAGCTTCATCAGTCATTGTTAAGCCCGCTTTTCTTCGATGAGTTCTGTCAATTCGCCGGTTGGACCAATAAAGGTCGCCGACCTTTTCCCCCCGTATTCCGTAATGGGAGCGGTGATGTAATTGAGCCCCGTTGCCTCCAGATCTTCGCAATTGAAGGTGGTCATTGCACAGCCTGGTGGGAGCTGTCCTAATGCACTTGGCCTCGGCCCTGTATCGTCTGGGTATTCGTCCAGTTCGATGTTGTTGCCTTTTTCAGTGAGACGCAGCAGCCCTAGTTGATAGACTTCATCATCAGGCCGTCCTTGCATCATGGAGATCAGGCCGCCTGTTGAGGTAAAGCGGAAGCCGTTATCTTTCAGCCTGAAGGCATTCGTGTAAAAGCGATCCATTTCATCCAAATCCGGACCCGCGAGGACCATAATAAACGGACGGTCTACTGGCCCTCGTGGCAGCGGCAAGGTCGATTTCGAGCGATCGCCGGTTTCGCAGGTCAGATAAATCACTTCTTCCGCTGGGCCCTTGTATTGCACGGCGCGGATCGACGATGTGCCCCCCATCAAATTGGCTGGCCCGGCGAGGTGCGTAAACGCCGACGTCTTAAGCTCTTCGTGCAAGGCATCAACATCATCGCAAATAATTTCGATGGCGTTCCATCCCCAGGTGGTCATCGCTTTGTACCCGGGCACGGGGTCCACTTCGACAGCACGGATGTACACATCATCTTTGGCGGAGGACTGCATCAAGATAAACGGTCTTCCGGCGCTTTTTGGTGCACCCCAAGAGTCTGCCATTTCAACGCTGACATTGGAGCGCTCGATCACCACATATCCAAGCCACGTCGTGTACCAACGCTCGACGGCGTCGATGCTGGGGGCACCGATGGTCGCCATTTTAATTCGGCTAAGCAAAATTTGAGTCTCCTGAGCAAAAGGCGTACGCGGCAGGGCTGCCGTTGCAATGGCAGCCCCCGAGAGTGTGAGGAAGGATTTACGGCTGAAGTTCGTCATGTCTAACG
This sequence comes from Rhodospirillaceae bacterium, assembly GCA_040221475.1. Lineage (GTDB taxonomy): Bacteria > Pseudomonadota > Alphaproteobacteria > Rhodospirillales > Rhodospirillaceae > WLXB01. The sequence continues at coordinate 427,643 of JAVKEJ010000058.1, forward strand.
ATCCGCTTCGATCAATTCCACCAATTCTCCAGCCGGACCCTTAAACACGGCGGAGCGGCCTTGATATTCTGAGATCGGCTCGGCAACAAAATCCGCGTTCACGGCATCCAGATTGTCGACGTTGAAAGAAACCATCGCACAGGCTTGCGGCAGCATACCGTCAGCAGTCTGACGCGGTGCACTACCGTCTGTGTACTCATCAAAGTGTATCGCATTACCGCGCTCGCGCAGGGTGATGAAGCCTAAGCGGAACATGGCTCCGTCGGCCAGCCCTTGGGCATCGGCCACCAGTTTGTTCGGGGTGGGCATAACAAAGCCTTGGCCCAGACCAAACGCGGACCGGTAAATCGGCATGGTCTCATCCAAATCTTCACTCGCGAGAATGACAATGTTCGTCCGGCCGACATCTTCGCCTGGTGGCGGCAAATTGGAGGCGTCGCGATCACCTGTTTCACAATTGAAATATAACACTTCGCCAGCGGGGCCGATGTATTGAGAAGCCCGAATGGAAGATCCGCCGCCCAGGTTCTCGGGGCCACCGATATGTTCGAACGGTGCGCCGTCCATCAGCCGCGTATGCAAATCATCGACATCATTCACAATGATCTCAAAGGCATTCCAGCCCAAAGTTGTCATTGGTGTATAGCCAGGGCTGGGCTCTGTTTCGACGGCACGGATCATCACGTCCTCGCCCGTCATGGGGCGCATGAGCACAAAAGGACGGCCTGTCATTTTGGGTGTGCCCCACGACATCGCCATGGTCTCGCTGACTGTCGAGCGTTCGACCACGGTATGGCCCAGCCACTTAGTATAGGCGTCTTCGACGGCCCTAAGGTCTGGTGCGCCGAGCGTGGCGTACTTAATCCGGCTCATGATGGGTGACGATGTTTGGGCCTGTGCCAGATGTGGCCCCACAAGAGCCGTTGCGCTAGCCAGAGTGAGGAAGTGTTTGCGGGAGAGGGGCATGCGTGAGTCCTTTTGAAACGTATGTCTTAAGTTCGTTGCGACTTTATCAGCTTAAATCAATCTTCTGAAATCAATCTGCAGCGACGATGGCGCGCACATTGATTTCTATTTGTAACGCGTGAATGGCCAGGGCACTGACCCCAATCACCATGGACACGGGTTTGTGACCGTCTTGGAAGAAATCGCGCACATCCTGGTAGGCGGGCTCTGGGTCTATGTTTGCCAAATCGACGATAAAGATCTGAATCTCAACCACGTCTTCGCGGGTGGCACCTGCTGCTTTTAAGGCAAGGTCGATGTTGTCCCAGGTCAGCCGCGATTGTTCCGCCAAAGTTTCCGGAATGGAGCCGTCGGGCCGCAAGCCAGCTTTGCCACCGAGCAGCACAAGTTTGCCATGTCCTTCAACCGTCACCAGTTGAGAATATCCGTCCGGCTGGCTAAGTCCGTCCGGGTTCCAGCGTTTGATTGTTACGTCCGCATTGGCACTGGTCATGCTCATCCCTCCGATAACAATGCTTGCAAAGAAGAGTCTTAAGCTCATCTTGTTTCTCCTGTCGTGGCTGAATTTCGCGCGCCAGAGTCAGGCGACCTCTTCAATGATTTCGACCCATTCGCCTGCGGGTCCCACAAAGGTTGCGGCGCGGCCCGCACCATACAAAACAGCTGGCGGCGCAATGTAAGAGACGGTGATGTCATCAAAGGCGTTGGTCGCGAGACTGATCATAGATACACCGGGCGGCAGTTGTCCTTTGGCCCGTGGCCGAGGGCCTGATAACGCAACCGGATAAGCGTCAAATTCTAAAGAACTTCCAGGCCGCGTGCCGCGCGCGCCGCCCATTTCAATGGCTGTGTCACGCGAATACCCCAGGGCGTCGGCGACCATACGCACTTTGAAATCTTGCACATCGCCCAGGCGCATGCCCAGGGCGCTTGCATAGAAGGTTCGACTGGCCTGAATGTTGGGTGTGCCGATCACAGCGTTAAACGCGCGGTCAACCAAGGACTTGGGTTTGATGAGACCAAACTCGTTTTCGCCGGTCACATCGCCAGCATAGTAAAAGAGTTCTTCCCCCGGTCCTTTGACCTGCATGGCATGCACACTGGCATAGGCCGCGCTTAAAGGACGCGGCTCGCCAATCACTTCGAATCCTGCGGAGAGAACCCGCTCGTTTACCGCATAGATGTCACTTGAAATCATTTCAATGGCATTAAGGCCCCAGGTCGTCATGGTGCGATAGCCAGGCACGGGATCAACTTGCACAAAGCGAACACGATACGTCGGGTCGCCACTCTCACAGCGCATCATCACCCAGGGTCGGCCAACCATAGCTGGAGCCCCCCAGGACTCAGCAACGTCCGCGCTTAGGGTGCCTTTGTTCACTTCATACAGGCCGATCCCGGCTTCGTACATGCGTTGCGCTTGATCAACATCTGGCACGCCAATGGTTGCAATGGCATGGCCGAGGATGGTGTTGGTTTTTTCTGATGTCATAGCGCTCGTCGGTGAAGACGTTATCGCAGCAGACGCTGCTGTCCCGACGCCCGCAACGACACTGCGACGTGTAAGACCTGAGTTCTTAGTGTCGCCCGGCGCATCTGGCATGCTAGTCCTCAATCAACTCGAGCAACTCACCAGCAGGTCCGCGTGCCGTTCGGCATTTTTTGCCACCGTACGCCATAGAGGGGTCGCGGACAGCACCTCCCACATAGTCCAGATCAAGTGAGTCTATATCTGAAACGGTTACTGAGACCGTTGCACATCCCGGCGGCAACTGTCCGTCGTGCTGAGGGCGCGGCCCAAAGGTGTCCCCATAGCCGTCATATTCAATGAAGTTGCCCGTATCGGCGAGGGCCATGAAACCCATGTCAAACACATGATCGCGCGGCAAGCCTTGTGCATCGGCCACCACACCAATGGCCGTCTGCATGTCGGCTTCCCGTTTCATGCCAAAAGTCTTGCTGTAATAGCTTTGCGTTTGATCGACGCCATGGCCGGCCAAGATCACGATGAAGGGCCGCCCGACAAATGCGCCAGGTGGCGGGAGCAGGCTGTCAGCCGCGCGCACTCTGTCACAGGTCAGGTACAACACATCTCCGCCTGGGCCTTCGATCTGCATGGCATGAATGAAATCGAGGTCACCGCCCAAGCTGGCGGGTTCGCCGATTACTTTGAACGGGCTTTTCAGAATACGTTCGTTTATCGCGTAGACGTCATCAACAATGATCTCAAAGGCATTCCAGCCCAGCGTGTTCATGGGTTTGTAGCCCGGAACCTCATCAATCTCGCAAACGCGGATGAAGACATCCTCGCCGCTTTCTGGCTGCATTAAGATATAAGGCCGTCCGGTCATTTTGGGCGCCGCCCAGGAGCCCGCCAACTGTGCGCTGATCTCACCACGTTCGCACACCGTGTAGCCCAGCCATTCGGTGTACCAATTCTCAACCAGCCCGATATCTGGCGCGGCGACCGTGTTGATCTTGAGGCGTTTCAGCAGGGGAGTGTTGGCATCAGGCATATCTGGTCCTTTTAGGTTATGCGGGCTCTTCGATCAGTTCGAGCAATTCACCGGCCGGGCCAATAACGGTGGCGATTCGACCCCCACCGAAGGAGATCGGTGGTGTAATGGTTTCAACGTCTAGATCATCTATGCTTTCAACCATCACACTGGTGATGGCGACGCCCGGCGGCAGTTGACCGTCATGGTGTGGGCGAGGACCTGTGTTGTCACCGTAGCCGTCCAGTTCCAGAATATTGCCGTGTTCCGCCATTCTGAGAATGGTCAGCGGCCGTTCACTGCCCAAGGGTAAACCCTGCGCTTCATTGATCAGATCCACCGGTGAATTGTTGATGGTGCCGCGCGCCATGTTAAACGTGTCGGCGTACCAATCCTGCAAGTCGTTAATGTCGGGTCCGGCCACAACCATGATAAATATTCTGCCAATAAATGCGCCCGGGCGCGGCAGCAGAGAGTTCGAGCGATCCCCAGTTTCCGTTGTGAAATACAGCACATCCTCTGCCGGTCCTTTGAATTGGGTGGCGCGGATAGAGGGATAATTATTGAGACCTTTTGGTTTGCCCAGCAGAGTAAAGGGCGAGTCCAACAGCTTTTCGTAAAGCGCATCTGGATCGTCGCAAATAATCTCAATCGCGTTCCAGCCCCAGGTGGTCATGGCTTTGTACCCTGGTACAGGATCAATTTCGACCGCGCGGATAAACACATCCGCACCGCTTTCCGGCTGCATCACAATGAACGGACGCCCGGCTGACTTTGGCGCACCCCAAGAGGCGGCCAGATTCTCGGCAACGTTCCCGCGCTCAACCACAGCGTATCCCAACCAGTCTCCGTAGAGGGTTTCAACTGCCTTCAGATCTGGCGCGCCAATGGTTGCAATTCTGATGCGCTTGAGTTTTGGCACCGGTTTGGTGACAGCAGCTTCTTGGGCGCGGGAGGACGACGCCACCGCCACTGTGGTTGCGGCCGCCGCCGCTGTGCCGAGGGCTGCGCGACGGGAAACACCGGAGAATTTATTTGTCATGATCTAGACCTGCTCTTTAAAGGCGTTGAGAATTTCCGACCCGTTGGCCGACCACACGCCGTCCTGGCTTTTGATCCATCCGAGGATTTTATCCAGGTACTTGATGCGATAATGCTGACCCATGATGTAAGGCGTCAGCACAATCGATAATACGCGTCCGCCGTATTGGTCGGTTTCGCTGTTGAGAACGGTGAACGCATCTTCGACCTGCTCGCAGAATTCTTCCTCATTATGTTTCTTATCCATAATAATGGTGCGGTCCCAGATTTCGTCGCCATGGGGCATGGCCCAAATATTTCCGGCAGATTCATTCATCTGGTAAGGCATGTCGTCATTGCCCCAGTCGCAGCTGTATTCAATGCCATTGGCAGCCAGGTGTTTGCCGGTGTTCCAGCTTTCAGATTTGCCCGGCGACCACCATCCTGTGACAGGTTGGCCAGAGGCTTTGCGCAGAACAGCCAGGCTCTCTTTAATCAACGCCTGTTCTTCCGCATCATCCATCCCGCCGTAATGGACTTTACCCATATCGACGCCATGGCCGATGATTTCATCGCCGCGTTCGTTGATCTTTTTGATCAGATAGGGATAACGCTCGGCGACTTTGGAATTCACGGCGGCTGAGGCTTTCAGGCCATGCTTATCCAGCACTTTCCAGAGGCGTTGAATGCCGACGCGGTTGCCGTAGTCGCGTGTTGTGAAGTGGCGTAAATCTGGATAGGGCGTCACCATGCCACCCGGCGCTTTAAAGGGCTTAGACGGTTGATCAAGCGGGAAGAACTCCAACGAATAGCTGATCCACAGCGCCATTTTTGCGTCGTTCGGCCATGTCACATTGGGGCGTCGGTCTAACATCGACCAGTCATACAGGTCATGATCCATGCCATGGTGGCGGTTGGGGTATTCTAAATAAGATTTATCCAGGGTCATGGCTCAGCCCCCTTTCCGTGCAGCAATATCGGCAGCGCACACATCGTAATAGTTTTCGTAATAATACTCGGCAATTTCGCGCCCGGTCGCGACCCACACCTCTTCTTTGGCGTGCCCGGTGATGTATTCCAGGGCCTCTTCAAACCCGCGAATACGGTGCGGGTGTCCAACCGCATAGGCATGCAGCGGAATACACATCACGGTGCCGCACTCCGCCCCTTCGACAAGCAGTTGATCAAACTGATCTTTGATCATTTGGCCATAGCGCCGCGGTGTGCCCAGGTAGGCGTTGTAAACAATGATGTCGTTGATTTCCAAAGAGTACGGCATGGAAATCAAGCGCCCGCTTTTCACGTTGATGGGTTGTGGCATGTCATCTTGGAATAAATCGCAGCTGTACAGAAATCCGTATTCTGCCAGCAGGTCGATGGTGCGCTCGGTATGTGTTAGGGCCGGAGCCAGATAACCGGCAAGTTTCTGGCCGGTTGCTTTCATCACAGACTCAAGACTGTCTTCCAGAATGGCGCGCTCTTGAGATTCGTCCATCTCGTAGGAGTAGCGGGTGTTGTAAATGCCGTGAGAGAAAAACTCCCAGTCCCGTTCTTTGGCTTCTTCTATCAATTCAGGGTGGTGATCAATCAAGCCGATGTTCAGCGAAACAGAACCGCGCACATCATACTTGTCCATTACATCCATGACCCGGCGATGTCCGGCGCGGTTGCCGTAATCGCGGCTTGCGGCCATAAGCACGTCGGGGCTGGGGCGTGGCCAGGCTTTGCGCAGTGGGTTCTCAGGGGGATCAAGCTCATAGAACTCAATATTAGGTGCCACCCAAAAGGCAACTTTCGCGCCGTTTGGCCAGGTGATTTTTGGGCGGTCTTCATAAGGCCAGTAATCGTATAATCCGAGGTCGGGCTTCACATGCCCCTCCATAGTTTGGTGTGAATAACGTATGTGCTTTAGCGGCTTAATTTTTACTGCGCAGCCAGTCTTTAACCGTTTCAACGGACTCAACATCGCAGTACTTGAGCAACAGGTCGGTCAAGTTGGCGAAATGATAACTTTCATGTTTATCCGCGACGCACTCTTCAATCACGGTGGTGCGATAGCCGCGGGACAAACTGTCTACCCCCATGGCGCGCACGCAGCCGGAAGTTGATCCGCCGGTAATGAGCAGGGTGTCAACTTGGTGGTAGACCAGAAGAGACTGTAAGTTTGTCTCAAAAAATGGCGACGGCATTTTCTTGTCCATGATGATGTCGCTGTCTTTGATGTCCAGGCGATCATCAAGCTCTGAACGCTCAGAGCCGTACTTGATGTTTTGCAGGCTGTCTGGCGTGTTGGTGCGCGTGCCCCAAACTCCAGCGTCCTCGCCAGACTCTACATAAGCTACATAGGTCCAGATCACCGGCCACTTTTTGGCACGCATCAGTGCGGCCACTTCATTGACGTACTGCAGCTGATTGGGATCGGTCTCGTAGGCGGTCTTGAAAAGGTCCGTGCGGGTGTAGGCTTTCTGAATATCGATGTTCACCAGAGCGGCTTTATTCCCAAACCCGAATTTTGCGCGGGCTGGATTGGCTTTGACTTCCTCAAAAATCTGACGAGCTGTCTTATCTGACATCTCCATGGCGATGCGTCCCTTTTACCGTTTATTTTTAACGTCTATATCGTGCGTGACTTTGTTAACACCGCGAATGCGATGTGCTTTGAGCCGAGAATAGCGTTGAGTTCTCGGGAATCAAACAGTGCTGGTGATCGGAAATGTCCCTCGCGGCGCGTGTTGTTCGTATTGTGACGGTTGCTCAGCGCGACTGAGGCCCTTATTCGGCAGCTTTCTTGACATCTGCGTCGTACCGCTTGCCGCTTTCCAGCAATTCAGCGGTCCCCAGCAGCTCATTCAGGCCGTTAAAATCGAACATCCGATCGCGCACTTTGGCCGTTGAACCATCTTGTTTCAGCGCTTTGAGGTAGTCTTGCCCGGCTTTAGCGACGATTCGCATCATTGCCCCGGGAAAGATCACGAATTTAAAGCCTAGCGCCCCGAGGTCGCCTGCCGATGAGACCGGCGTTTTACCACCTTCAACCATGTTGGCGAGAAGTGGTACGCGCCCGGCAAAGCACTCGCCGATGGTTTTCATTTCATCCAACGACCGTGGCGCCTCAATAAACAGCATGTCTGCGCCTGCTTCCAGGTAGGCTTCCGCGCGCTCTAAAGCGGCCTCGAAGCCTTCAACAGCAATGGCATCTGTGCGCCCAACAATGACCGTGTTCTCGTCCAGACGGGCATCCAAAGCCGCTTTAATTTTTCCGGTCATCTCTTCCGTCGAGACCAGGGTTTTTCCGTCCAAATGCCCGCAACGTTTCGGCATGGTCTGGTCTTCCAGCTGAATCCCGGAGGCACCGGCGCGCTCGAACATACGCATGGTGCGCTGGGTATTCAGCGCGTTGCCGAAACCCGTGTCAGCATCCACCACGAAAGGAATGTCGATCCGCTCTCTGATTTTTGAAATTGTGTCTGCGACTTCAGAACATGTCGTCAGGCCAATGTCAGAACGGCCCAGACGGGAGTACGCGATGCTGGCGCCGCCCACATAAGCGCAGTCAAAACCGGCTTGCTCCACCAGCAGACCCGTCATTCCGTCATACATGCCCGGTGCGACAATCGTGTCTGGTCCAGCCAGGAGTGCTCTTAAACGCTGCGTGTGGGTCATTTTGGGAGTGCTCCAGTTTTCAATTCGCCAGCATCAATCTTCTTTTTAAGATAAGGCATCAACCCGCCGAGACGGATCATCTCCATCAGATGTTCTGGAATCGGCGATACGGTATAGCTCTTACCCGTGGTTTTGTTCTCGACGGTCCCGGCAATGGCGTCGACTGTGATTTCGTCCTTTGGGTTCATCTCATCTGCCTCTGGGAAAATCAGCGCCGGCACGCCGAAGTTCAGCATGTTGCGGTAAAAAATCCGCGCATAGGATTTTGCCAGGATCGCTCCTACCTTTAAATGTGAGAACGACAGCGCTGCTTGTTCACGCGCCGAGCCAACACCAAAATTACGGCCTGCGACGACGATGTCGCCGGGCTGTACATTCGGCGCAAATTCGGGGTCCACAGCCTCAAGGCAGTGGCCGGCCATCACCTCCATGGATTCTTTGAAATAAATCCCCGGGGCCATAACGTCTGAGTTGATCTCATCGCCGAACACCCAGGCTTTACCGGTCACCGCGCTCATGAGGGCATCTCCCCAACCATGTCTCTTGGATCGACAATATGGCCGGCGACGGCTGCCGCCGCGACCGTGTATGGTGAGCCCAAATACACAAACGCGTCTTTTGAACCCATGCGGCCTTGGAAATTACGGTTGGTCGAGGAAATGCACACTTCGCCTTCAGCAATAATCCCGGCTCCTAAGCCTGCGCACGCGCCGCAGCCCGACGGCAGCAAAATACCTCCCGCTTCTGTGATCGTGGCTAACGTGCCATCGGCTGCGGCCTCGGTCATGATTTTCTTCGAGGACGGGGCCACCATCAAGCGTGTGCCCGATTTGACTTTGCGGCCTTTGAGGACTGAGGCCACCATGTGCAGGTCAGTCAATTTGGCGCCGACGCACGCGCCGATATAGGCTTGATCGACGTGAATCTGATCTTTCTCAAAGTCTGCAGCGGGCCCAGAGTTAGAGGGTTTGTGCGGCGCGGCCACTTGGGGGGTAAGGGTGTTTGCGTCAAAGGCGTGTTCCGCACAGAACGTTGCGTCATCATCGCTGCGCCACTCTAAGGCATCCGCCGTTGGCTCTGTGCCACCGGCGCGAATGGCTTCTAGCGTTATTTCATCCGGCGCGATCAATCCTGTTTCTGCGCCAAGCTCGGCGGCCATATTGGTCAGAACCATGCGTTCCATCATCGACATATGACGAATGGTCTCGCCGCCGTATTCGACAACTTTGAACGCGTTTTCCATGCCCAGTTCGCGGGCCAGATGCAACATGATGTCTTTAGCCGCGACGCCGGTGCCGAAGCTCCCAGACCAATCCACCTTGATGGTCTCTGGCACGACGGACCAGATGTTTCCGGTGATCACCACACCGGTCATTTCAATGGCCCCAAACCCAGCCATGTAGCAACCGAACGCGCCGCCCATGGTGGAGTGACTGTCGCCACCGCAACAGAACATGCCCGGCTGCAAATGACCGTTCTCGGCCATCAGCACGTGGCAAATGCCTTCCATATCGTAGAAGTGTTTAATGTCGAACTTTTTCACGAAGTCGCGGGTCAGTTTCAATATGGCAGCACTTTGCGGGTCGGCTGCGGGGACAAAGTGATCGGCCACCACAACGACCTTCTCGTTGCTATAGACGCCAACACCAAGTTGCTCCAGGCGGGGCCAAATCTTGCGTGGACCACCGGAATCGAGAATCATCGCCAGATCCACATCGCAGGTCACGATCTCGCCCGGCGTTACGGCGTCTCGGCCAGAAGCGCGCGCCATGATTTTCTCAATTAATGTCTTACCCATACGATCCCTGTGTAGTCTTGATATTTGATCGAATCTCTCAACCTGTCGCGCACTGTAATCCTTTCGCTCACCTCGAACCAATATAGAGGGCTTATCAATCCATAAGTAATGTTGAGTCCGCTCAATCAGCGGTCCTTAATAGAGGTCAAGGGCCGTTAAAATCCCAAAAGACAACGTGATCGGATACCGAAACCACTTGAGATCATCGTGAGAGCCCCATATTTCTTAATATTCAAGCCACCGAACGAACCCAATGAAAGCCAACCTGTCATGAGCAGTTCTGTTCCTCTCCCGCCGCCCTACAACCGCATTCACAGGCACGATGTGTTGCCAAAGGTCACCCATGACGAGTCGTCGCGGCTTAATTTTATCTCAAATCTCAACACGCATATTGGAGCGGCTTTATTTCCGGGTGTGAGTGCCGCCTACGAAAACAGCGTGAAACCGGCTTTTATCAAAGAGAACGGTCGCGAGCCTAAAAACGCTGTCGAAGTCCGCGACGCCATGAAAAAGAATGTGGCCTATCAAAACTGGTCGGCCATTCGGCGCAACACCATGGAAATGCGCCATCAGATTGGCCGCTCCGTTGTGTTCCGCCAAATCGACACCTTGATTGAAAACGCCAAAAAACTGAATGCAGGCAGCAACCGGTTGCGATTGGACCCCTCAGTTGCGGTCCCGCGTTATGTCACCGCGGCGGACAACCACTGCATGCCTGGCAGTTACTACGCCGAAGTGCTTCCAGATGATGTGTCAGGCCCGGCCAACTACGAGGCCGGTCATTACACCACGGTCGCTGGCGGAACCGGGCCAAAAAGCGACCTCGTCGGGCGCACAATGGCTGCGTGGTTGAAAGAGACTCATCCTGATCTTCATCCTGCACGCATCGTGGATTTTGGCGCAGGCGCGGGCATCAATACGCTGCCCTTAGCCGAAGCCTATCCTGACGCCGAAGTGTGGGCGGTGGATGTGGCGGCGCCAATGCTGCGGTATGGTCATGCGCGTGCCAAAACCATGGGCGTCGAGAACGTAATTTTCCAGCAGGCCGATGCGGAAACGGTCGAAATCGAGCCGGGCAGTGTTGATCTATTGGTCTCCGCTATGTTTTTCCATGAGACCTCAACCAAGGCGATGCACGGGCTTTTGAAAAAGGCCCATACCCTGCTGAAGCCCGGCGGCCTGATGCTGCATATGGAACAGCCGAACTTCGATCCCGACACCTCCGCTTATGAGCAATTCGTGCGGGATTGGGATGCTTGGTATAATGCCGAGCCGTTCTGGGCGAAGTTGCACACCATCGATGTGATTGAGGAGATGGTAAAGGCCGGTTTCAATACCGAAGACACGTTCGAAACGGCACAACCAATGAATCGGCATAACGAAAGTTACCCCTCCTGGGCCGGGGCGTTCAGCCGTCATGCCCATGAAGTCAAAATGCGTGAAGGCTCGGAAAAACCAAATCCTAAAAAGTCTGGCGGTATGTATATGTTTGGCGCCTTTAAGCAATAATAGGCATCTACTCGTCCTTGTGGTGGGGCGGCCAACCCCGGTAAAGTCCCGTCCATAAACATCGTGCGCATCCTGTTTGGGCGCTGACAGCATTTATTAGGGATAAGACTTATGGCCGAAGCACCAGCGGAGAGGCCCTCCGTTTCCTACGCCACGAAATGGGGCAAGTTTGTTTGGGAAGATCCCTTCCTTCTGGAAGATCAGTTCACAGAGGAAGAGCGCATGGTGCGCGACACGGCACGCGCCTATGCTCAAAACAGGTTGATGCCACGTGTCATTCAGGCCAACCGCAACGAAACCTATGATCCGGCGCTATACCCTGAAATGGGCGCGCTCGGCTTGCTGGGGTCATTGGCGCCCACGCAGTACGGCGGTTCCAAACTTGGCCATGTCGCCTATGGCTTGATCGGACGGGAAATCGAAAAAGTCGATTCCGGTTATCGCTCGATGATCAGCGTTCAATCGTCTCTGGTGATCTATCCCATCGCGGCTTACGGCACGGAAGAACAACGTCAGAAGTATCTGCCAGGTCTCATCAAAGGGGAGCTGGTTGGGTCCTTTGGTTTGACCGAGCCCGACTCTGGCTCCGATCCGGGCAGTATGTCTACTAAGGCGGTCAAAACCAAAAACGGATATGTCCTCAGCGGCACCAAAACCTGGATCTCCAATGCTCCGGTCGCAGACGTTTTTGTCATTTGGGCGAAAACGGAGGACGGCGTTATCCGGGGGTTCATTCTTGAAAAAGGCATGAAGGGACTTTCCACGCCAAAGATCGAGGGCAAGCTCTCCCTGCGTGCTTCCATCACCGGCCAGATTGTGATGGATGGCGTCGAAGTGGGCGAAGAGGCCCTGATGCCGAACGTAGAAGGTCTTAAAGGTCCGTTCGGTTGTTTGAATAAGGCGCGGTTTGGTATTGCCTGGGGCACCATGGGCGCTGCAGAATTCTGTTGGCATGCGGCACGGCAATACACGCTAGATCGTAAGCAATTCGGCAGGCCTTTAGCGCAAACCCAGCTGATTCAGAAGAAACTTGCGGACATGCAAACCGAGATCACGCTTGGTCTCACGGCGGCGCTGATGGTTGGCCGCAAGATTGATGCGGGCACCTGTGCACCGGAAGACATCTCGATTATCAAACGCAACAATGCCGGCAAGGCGTTGGATATCGCACGTGCTGCCCGCGACATGCACGGCGGCAACGGTGTTTCCGACGAGTATCATGTTATGCGCCATATGGTGAATCTGGAATCCGTGAATACCTATGAAGGGGCGCACGATGTCCACGCTCTTATTTTGGGGCGCGCACAAACCGGTTTGCAGGCATTCTTTTAGGGGGTTCGCATGAACTACGCATTCATCTGTACTGACGATGGTGATCAGGGCGAGACCCGCACCAAGCATTTGCTGGAACACCTGAAGTACATTGAAAGCGTGCTCGACAAGGTGGTGATCGCTGGCCCCTGTGCGCCTTCCGATGCAGCTGATACACGCCAGTTTCAGGCCTCCATTATGGTGTACGAAGCCGACACTGAGGAGGAGGCGCGGGCGTTATTCGATGGGGATCCTTACGTCAAAAATGGAGTCTGGAAAAAAGTGCGTGTAATGCCGTTTACGCCGGTTGCGGGCCAGATGATTGGCGGCAAAACGTGGAAAATCGAGGGCGATACAATGACTCGCGCTGAGCCTCACGGTCTGTAAAATGGATCTCTCAGATTTAAACCAAAATCAAAAGAAGATTAGAGAAATAGGGAATACAACAATGAACGCCGACCCCGCCGCCAAGAACGACCGCTTGATTGAAACCCTGACCGAGATTCTCGGGGCCGATCAGGTTATCACCGGTGAGGCTGAGCGCGCCTATTACGCGACCGATGTGTACTCGGTGGGGGCTACGCCTGCTGTCGCCATTAAGCCCACCAGTAAGCAAAAAGTGTCGGAAGCTGTGGCGGCGGCGACCAAGCAAGGGTATGCAATTGTGCCGCGCGGGGGCGGTATGTCGTACACAGGTGGGTATCGCCCCGTGCGCGAAGATACGGTCACCCTTGATCTCAGTGCCTTGAATAAGATCATCGAGGTCAATGAAGAAGACCTCTACATTACGGTCGAAGCCGGGGTGACGTGGCAACAGATTTACGAAGAGCTGAAACCGCGCGGACTGCGCTTGCCGTTCTTCGGCACTTTCTCGGGCTCTAAAGCCACGGTGGGTGGCGGTCTGTCCAACGGCGCGTTGTTTATGGGCACGGGCCGCTACGGCACAGCGGCAGAGATCGTCCAATGTATGGAAGTCGTGTTGTCTGATGGCACGTTGCTGAAAACCGGTCAGCCTGGGTTCAAGAATGTCGAAAAGCCGTTCTATCGCACTTATGGCCCGGATCTGACCGGCCTGTTTGTCCATGACGCCGGGTCGCTTGGTTTTAAAGTCCAGGCCACCTTCCGCATGATGCGCCCCCCCGCGGTCACGGATTTTGCCTCGTTCTGTTTCCCCGATATGGAATCGACGGCCAAGGCGCTGTCAGAAGTTGGTCGCACTGGCGCGGCAGAAGAAGCTTATGTGTTTGATCCAGGCTCCACCAAAAAGAACATGGCCTCCTCAGACACCATCAATGACATCAAAACCCTCGGCGCTGTGGTCAAAGGTCAGTCCGGCTGGCTCAAAGGTTTGGTCGAGGGCGCAAAGCTGGTGGTCGCCGGGCGCGATTTTATGAAAGAGGGTGCGTATTCCATGCACATGGTGGTGTCGGGCAATTGCCGCGCCGCTGTTGAAGCTGACCTGGCTACCATTCGAGCCGCTGTGGCGAAATTTGGCGCGGAAGAAATTCCCAATTCTATTCCGAAGGCAGTCCGCGCAAAACCTTTTACCCCCATGAACGGCATTCTTGGTCCAGATGGGGATCGCTGGGCCGCCCTCAACGCCAAGGTTGGGCATTCGGGCGCTTTACCATTGATGAAAGAAACTGAAGACCTGCTGGCTTCTTATAAAGACAAAATGGATCAGCACGGTGTCTTCATGACCCGGCTGATGATTGCCATTGGGCAGAATTTCTTTTCCTACGAGCCCGTCTTCCATTGGTTTGACGAGTGGTATCCTGTGCATCGTCTAACGCCGGAGCCCAGCCACCTCAAAACGCTTAAAGAACCCGCGCCCAACCCGGAAGCCTCTGCTTTGGTGGCGGAGGTGCGCGAGAAAATTGTGGCTATCTTTGCCAAGCACGGTGCGGCCTCAAATCAGATCGGAAAAACGTATCCGTATTTTGACTCCCTGTTGCCGGAAACAGCCAAGGTCATGGGCGGCATCAAAAACTTGCTCGATGCCGAGGGCACCGTCAATCCCGGCGCACTGGGTTTTCCTGAGCAATAAGTGCACTCAGCGCAAGAGGTGAGACTATAACGCATGGATCCGCGCATCAGTCTCATCACCCTCGGCGTGACGGACATGAAGCGTAGTCGCGCGTTCTATGAGACGCTTGGGTTTGTCGCGTCACCCCAAAGCAATGATAACGTCACGTTCTTTCAGGCCGGGGGATTAATTTTCGGCTTATATGGTCACGCAGCTCTGGCGGAAGATGCGGCGGTTGATGACTCGACGCCAGCGTTCCGTGGCGTTTCTATAGCCTACAACGTCAGCGAACGCGTCGAGGTGGACGCCGTGCTGGCTGAAGCTGTCGCCGCTGGGGCCACCCTGAAAAAGCCAGCGGAAGAGGCGTTTTGGGGTGGCTATTCCGGCTATTTCGCAGACCCGGACGGTCATTTGTGGGAAGTCGCACACAACCCCTTCTGGACCCTGCGAGACGACGGCTCCATCCTTCTTGATGTTAGGCAATAAAGATTAAAGTTTCGCGCTGGCATCTGTGGCCAAAACCATCAGCACGTCGCAAACTCTGCACGGATTTCTAATGCCTTAACGGAGACACCATGGCCGATGCACGCTCGCCTGACTCACAGTCGTCTAGCCCACAACCGACCGACACCCACCTCAAGCGCACCACCATCCTGGTGAATGACTGCGAACGCTCCATCGCCTTCTATCGCGATGTCATCGGCATGACTGCGTACTACAATCAAACCATGACCGTTGGCGGCAAGGTCATCCCCGCGGGAAAACCGGGCGCAGAGGTGCATCTTGGTATTATGGAAGGCAACCGGCCTGATATCGCCAAGCTCGGGATTTTAGAGTGGACGGGTCCGCGCCTACCGGAAAACCCTGGCTTCGCGGATCGCACCCGTCTCGGCATCGGCGACGTGGTGTTTGTTTGCGAAACACCCGACATGGACCCGTTGATTGAGCGTCTTAAAAAATCGCCCGATTGCCGCATCCATTGCCCGCCCCATGAGTGGTCGGTGCCCACGGCGGATGGTGCCGGGCAGATCGAAATGACAACGCTGTCGTTTTTTGATCCCGATGGATTTTTCTTTGAGGTCAATCACAAACGCAACGCGCCCAACATCGACGCTTTTGGCATCAAGCGGACGACCTTGATCGTGCGGGACGTGCAAAAGTCTGTTGAGTTTTATACCAACATTATGGGGATGACGGTCTGGTACGATCAGGAGATGCCTGTGGGCGGCGAAGTGCTGCCCGCCGGTGCGCCGGGCGCCAACGTGCGCGTTATTATTTTACAGGGCAACGATCCCGAGGTTGGTATGCTCGGTCTCATGCAATATCTTGATCCCCCCATAGAAGACCCAGGTCCGTATCCGCGCACCATCGGTATTGGGACCGCAATGTTTGTTGCGGGTGCTGAGGATGTTATCGATATTCACAGTCGCATGGTCGCAGCGGGTGATACCGGACAAAGCTATGGCCACGCCATTCATTGTGCCCCGGATCATGATGAAGTTCCGGGCGCGGATGGCAAAACCATACACCTCACCACCATGTCATTCTTCGATCCCGATGGGTATTTTTACGAACTGAACACGCGCAAAGAAGTGGGATAGATAAAATGACCGAGCCTCTGTCCGATATCATTCTCAAACGCACCACGCTGATTGTGCGGGATGCGGCGCGCATGAAAGACTTTTACGAACAGGTCTTAGGCTGGACAGTGTCCTATGAGTCCGAGATGACACTCTCTGGCGGCATCCTCCCGTGCGGCAGACCCGGAGATCTGGTGAAGTTGTATATGATGGAAGGGGCCGACCCTGACATCGGCAAAATCGGACTGCTGGAGTGGCTGGATCCGAAATTACCAGACCCCGGTCCGCCCCAGCATCGCTTGGGCATTGGCAGTATTGTATTGGTCGCTGACGTGCCGGATATGGATGATCTGGTGAAAAAGGTCGCGGCCTTTCCGGGGGCCACAATGCACACCGCACCTGAAGATGGCAGCTTTCCCGACCCGCGCGGCGAGGGAAAAATCGAATACACCAGCGCCGCGATGTTCGACCCCGAGGGCTTTTTTTACGAGCTTTATTTTCGTTACAATCGGCCCAACCCGGAGCAGTTTCTGATCCGCCGTACCACCTGTTTGGTGCGTGACATCGACCGCACGCTCGATTTTTTTACCACCACCCTGGGCCTGACCAAAATTCAGGATTCCACCATGCCCATTGGTGGCCAACTGGCGGCGGGGAACCCTGGCGACACGGTTCGGTTCGCTGTGTGCAAGGCCGCGCACGACTATTATGGCATGGCGGCGGCGCTGCAATTCCTCACACCCCCGTTGCCCGATCCCGGCGAGGCCACCTGGAACACCGGCATCGGCTCGGCGGTGTTTGTCGCCCACGCTCACGATGCCGCAGATTTATTTGGTAAGGTGAAGGCGTCTGGCGTAAAAGTCACCCGCGATCTGTTCAGCCGCGCGGTGCCCAAAACCGGCGGCCAAGGCGAAACCAAAATGCACTCCATGGGCTTTCACGATCCAGACGGTTTTGTCTGGGAAGTGAATCAGCGGGAGGCTTAGAGAGTCAAAATATGTCCAATAAATCTCCCCGTATCGAAGAGTTCCCCTGGGGTCGTGTCGAATGGCTGGCGGATCATGCGTCTCATCCCGGGGCGAAAACCAGCCTCGCCAAAATGATCGTGAAGCCCGGCGCGGAGACGCCCTTGCACCGCCACGATAATTGCTCCGAGGTCATTCATATACTTGAAGGCTCTGTTGAACTTCAGGTTAGCACCCATGCTCCGAGCTCCTTGAAGGCAGGCGAAACCTATCTGTTTCCGGCCTACACCCCACATAGTCTGCGCAATGTGGGCGATGGTGAGGCGGTGGTGATGTTGTCGTTCTCTAACGCCAATCGCAGTTATAAAGCGATTGCGGCCTAGGCGGCTCCAGTGAGTTTGCGCTAGGGTTATCTCTTACCAAAACAAGGGATAATCACTATGCGTTACACCGCAGCATGTTTGACTGCCAGCACGCAATCCGCTGAAGACAACTGGGCCGCGCGGATTGCCGACCTGACGACCGACTACGCCGACCTCGAATTGGTGGTGGTTCCGGCGCTCGCGCATTCCAGCCATGATGTAACGCTCGATCTGTCTGCAGCCGCCAAGGAACACAGCCTCCACATTGCCGGTGCCATAGGCACACAGGCGTTTCTGTTTTCGCCCGAGGGCGAGGATATGTTGGCTGATGCCGCAGAGGAC
Source organism: Rhodospirillaceae bacterium (assembly GCA_040221475.1). GTDB lineage: Bacteria > Pseudomonadota > Alphaproteobacteria > Rhodospirillales > Rhodospirillaceae > WLXB01. The sequence continues at coordinate 445,680 of JAVKEJ010000058.1, forward strand.
TTTCCCGTGGTGAACTCAGCGATCGGTGATCTGGCTGTTGTGGTGGGGGATGATCTGCGCATTCATGAGGTCGTGCGTGGTCATATGTTCAATGGGGCCGAGATCATTCTCAACCCCATCCGCGAACGGCCTGATGCCGTGTCCTATCAGCGAGATTTAGCGCGGTCCGCGCGCGCTTATGAGAATCTCGTCGCTGTACTCACGGCCTCTGCGGGGGGCACATCAGGGGCGTGGGACTCGCGCGGGGAATGTTTGGTCTCTGGCGGTCCCGCGCATGATGCTGTCTCTTCCAAAATCGACCTCGAAGCGCTGCGCGCGGAGCGCATGGTCGCGCCGCTCAATTTCCCGGCGCAATTGCGCACCAAGCTTTATGCCAACGCATACACCCGTGCGGCAGAGCGCGCCCAAACCTGGGGCACACCGACAACACCATCCGTTGTTCCTTACCAAGCCCTTATCGTGCAGGCGCACATCACCACAGTGCCCAGTATTGAGCAGGCCGATGAAGTGATTAAAGCTAATATGGACCGCAGTCTTGGTCTGGCGGGTAAGTTTGCCGCCGGGCCGAACATCAAGTTGGTGGTGTTTCCAGAGTATTGGATGACCGGCGTGCCCTTCGGGCGCTCGGTGGATGACTTCTGGCCTCACGTCGGCATCCGCATGGATGGTCCGCACTTTGCGCGCCTGCAAGAGTTTGCCCAACAGACCAAAACCTATGTCGGCGGGGCCATGTTTGAATATGATCCCGACTGGCCGCGCCGCTGGTTTAACACGGCGTTTATTCTCAATCCGTCAGGCGATGTCATTCTCAAGTATCGCAAAATTCAATGTGGTGACATCAATGGCATGCTCAACAACACCACGCCGGGCAATGTCTATTCAGAATATGTGCAGCGCTATGGTGAAGAGGGTCTGTTTCCGGTTGTGGAGACTGAGATTGGGCGTCTGGCCGCCTGTGTCTGTTACGACACCAATTTTCCAGAGTTGTGGCGCGTGCTCACTTTGCGCGGCGCTGAGCTGATCGTTTACCCCACCGGTGAGCCGCATCATGTCTGTCGCGCGGCCTGGGAGATTGCCAAGCAAGCCCATGCCGCTGAAAACCAGATTTACATCGCCAGCGCCAATGCGGGATGCGAGGCGTCGGCACCGGGTGCGCCGACCACCTATTTCCATCGCGGGTTTTCCAAACTGGTCGGGCCGGAAGGTCGCATTGCCGGCGTGGCAGATACGGCGGGCGAAGTGCCGTTGATCGTCAATGTGGATATTGAAAACCTGCGCCGTCTCCGGGCAGATGCTGATTTATCCTTAATAGATAAAATCGATTTTAGTGCGGCAGCTAAAATTTATACCACGCATGATGGTTTTCCGCTGGATTGGGCTTTAGAGTCGCCCACCGAGACCGCGTTCGAGGGGATTGGCCATGTCATGAAAACCATGGAACGCTATCGCGAAACCGGCGTGTACCGCGCACCGTCAGAAGCGGCTTAATAGGCCACCATTAAATTTCCTCGCTTTATGAGGACGAAAGCCGCGCACCGAGCGGCAGACATTTTACTTTTGTTGTGCGGCAAAATCGGCTTTGGCCGCGACAATGGCGTCATACAAGTCCTGGGCACGGCCGCCGGCAGCCTCAATTACATCCTGATGCGTTGATAGGCCAACGGCGCGCCAGGCAGAAAGCTCTGCGTCTGTTGGCTCAATCAGCGTAACATGGTCTGCCGCAGCGGCGTTGAGAATACGATCTTCATCGGCGCGCATTGCTGCGGCCGCGTCGGCCGCATTGGGGTGAGCATTCAAAATTAAGTCCCGTTGCTTAGGGCTAAGGCTTTCATACCATTGCTTGTTCGCCAACAGCGTAATCACACTCGGGGTGTGGTGTGTTTGTGTGTAGTACGGAGCATCTATCGATGTCCCGGTCATGGCGTAGACGAAAGAGTTGGTTTCTCCACCTTCAATGAGGCCAGTCTGAAGCGATGTCACAACTTCGGGCGACGCTACCTGAAAGGTATCCGCGCCAAGGGCTTGTATGAACAGCTGTGAGGCTGGATCAATCAAAGCGCGAAAGCGTTTTCCGGCTACGTCTTGCGGATGATGGATCGGCGCGTTGGCGTAAACGCCATGCCAGGCAGCCCCATAAAGCCGCAAGCCAACCACGCCGTGTTCGGCCAGCAGATCATTGCCAAAAGGCGTAATGACAGTTGTGTTAACGTAATCAAACTCTTCCCAGGAGTCGAACAGATAGGGCGCATTAAGGACTGTAAATTCCGGCACGGCTGTGGCGGCTGACTGCGCCCCGACAGCAGCGATTTGTATGCGCCCGCGACGAAGGGCGTAAAAGTAAGATTCATCAGAGCCGATTTCACCCCTGACCAACAGCCGCACGTCAAAGGGTTGGCTTGGCGCAGCACTCAGAGCCGCGCCCATGTCTTGATAAAAGGTGTCAGACGCAATGGCCGGGCTTGAAACGGCACCGATGGTCAATGGAATTTTATCTGCGGCGGCTACCGGCAGTCCCCAAAGCAGCACAATTAGAATGAGAAGTTTAAATTTCACGGCGGCTACCCTGGTTAACGTCCTCCGTATCCTGTGTTGGGGCGTTCCCCAGGTCAAGCTTAGCCCTTGAGACTCAAGATTATGCCGAACTGAAGTCTTCAAAGACTTCCAGAAAATAGCCATCCGGGTCTTGCGCCATGAACAGCTTGGCCGGAATAAACGCGCCGCTTTCATCGCCGAGGTTCCGCGCTTCTGTGACAGGCATCAAGACGGTTCCCCCCAGTCCTTCGACCTGCGCAGCAGCCTGCTCCGCATTTGAGGTTGAGAGAACCAACGCAACACTGCCGATGCCGAGACGGCGGATGTCATGATCTGGCTCTGGCAGGGGCGGGTCACACAGTTCCATCAGGCCGATCATACCCACCAGTGGGTTCTCGCCTTTGAGGATCAGGAAGCGCCCATTCCCATCGCGCGGTTTTGTGCCTACCGGAAAGAAAGGCACGCGCGCCAAATCCACACTCAACTCGGCATAGACGGTGAGTCCAAACACGCCTTCATAAAAAGTCTGCGACCGGTCTAGATCACGAACCAACAGGGTTGCGCGCCGCAAAACGCTGGTGACGTCGCCCGGGCTGTCAACCATTCAGCGTGCTCCTCAATCGGCTTTTCAATGGGCTGTTATGCTTCAAGGAAACTCAGAATCGCCCGCGCCCGGGCAGCTTGATCAGCAGGCCGCGCAGCAACGCTACTCTTGGAGAGCGTCTTTGCAGCTTCTCTGGCCCAGCGATAACGCACGTCATCTTCCGTTTCCAACACCAGCGTCGGCGCGGTAATTTTTGGCAACAGCGCGCGCCCATTTACATCAATGGCCGCTGCAATGGCATCGCCTGCCGTCTTCCACTGCTTCAGTGTGTCGATCAAACGCATGTGCAAGTTATCGGTATCAAAGTCCGGTGAAATGTTGCGAATGGCCCCAACGCCGCCATCATACCAGGGCCACTGCACCGATTGATCCCGCAGCATATGCCAGCAGCGATGCAAGTGGGTGCCGTCCAGTTGTGGCCGCAAGTCCGGCAGGTAGTTCACCTTCATTTCAGACTGTAATTCCGGTTCCGGCAAAGCAACCGCGTCCAGCACAAGCTTGCGCACACGCGCACCATGACTAGCGGCCAGAGCCAGGGCAATCGGGGTGCAGAGTCCGTTCGCAACCAGGTCCACCTGATCCAGATCCAAGGCGTTCAGCGCAGCAACAAGACTCTGCACGTACGCGTCAGTTGTGGGTTTTTCTAAGGCATCAGAATCATTGCAGCCGGGCAGGTCTAAACCAAAAACTGGACGGCCCCGGCCAAGGGACTTTAGGTATGTTTCATCCGCGCGGGCGCTGCCCGGCAAATCATGCAGGAAGACGATGGGCGTAGCGGTGCCCTTACCGGCGCGACGCACCAAAATCTGGCCATGTCCGGTGTCTACATAGCCCCGGGTCACGCCAGAACTGAGTGGATTTCTCAGCGGATCAGGTGGTGAGAAATCGCCTGCGCCCTCAAAGTCCGCATGCTCGCTGAACAATTCCCCAAGGCGCGCTTTCCATCCATCCCGATCCGGGCTCAGGCGTTCAACGGTGCTGCCCTCAGGTAAGGGGTTGGGCAAGCTATCGAGGAACGCATAGAGCACATCATCTTCGCGCGCCATAAACACGCAGCGGGCGGATAACGTGGGAATCACCGGCATGGCTTTGTAGCGCATGGCTCCCGAGTATGCGTCTGAGAAATTGGGACCCGCCATAAACAGATCCATGCTGTAGTCCTGCAGGTAGGTCATGTCGCGCTGGGCGGTTGGCATGCGCGTTGCTTTGCTTTTGGAAAACCAAGGGAACCAGCGTTGGAAATCGCGCACGCGCGACCATTCTTCCGCCAGGTAACTGCCGGAGGCCGTTGGCTTGAAGGGGTGCATGTAGCTTTCAATAAACGCATAGTCGGTATCGCCAGGGGGTAAAGACAAGCCATCCATAATGGCAACGGCCACCCGTTCTGGATGGTTGGCGGCAAATTCCAACAGAATTTTCGAGCTGGTATGAAAGCCGTATACAGGGCAGCGTTCAACCCCAAACCCCAGAATGGTATCGGCCAGAGCCCCAGCGAAGTCGCCAATTTCCGGACGTGGTTCAGAGGGCAGCGCGGTCGAGTTGCCATAGCCCGGCGTGTCGATGGCAATGGCCGTGAAGCGGTCTGAGAAATGTTCCACCAGGGGAATATGCAGCACCGACGAGCGCGGAGAATCATGTAGCAAAATAACCGGCGGGCCAGACCCGGCTGCCCGGTAATGCACTTGGCCGTTGCCGACGTTTACGAAGCCCTTGCGGATAGCTGCCGCCATATTTTCTCTCCCGAATCAAATGAGGAGAGAGATTAACCGTCTCCGGCGGCGGGCGCGAGGGGCGCTTTGCGTAAAATACGAAGACACATCAACAAACTGATCAAGACGAAGAGACTGGACGCATAAAACGGAGCGCCGGGCACATACATCGGCGCGCCGTCCTCGGTAAACACACGAAACAACTGCGTCATTCCCAGCGGGGCGAGCATAGCGGTCAGGCTGAACAAACTGGTGATCGCCCCCTGCAACTCCCCTTGGGCATTGGCCGGCACCTGGTTTGAAACGATCGAGCGCAGCGCCGGCATGGCTAGTCCTGTAAACCCGGCGGGAATCAACCACGCGTAGATCATCCAGCCTTGGGTCGCGCTGCCAAAGCCGAAGAAGCAAATGGTGCCCACGGTCAGGCCAATAAAAACCGCTTTTTGTTCGCCGATTTTCTTGACGATACGGCCAAGAGCAAAGCCTTGCACAAACACGGTCATGCCGCCGAAGACCCCCAAAGAAATGCCGACCTGCTGCACCGTCCAGTCAAACTTCAGCATGGTGTAAAACGACCATACGCTGGGGTGGGTAAACTGTGCCGTCTGCAAAAAGAACATAACGCCGATGAAAGCGATCACCACCGGGTACTGCCGCATCTGCATGACCGCGCCGAGGGTGTTGGCGCGCGCCCAAGAGAACGCCCGGCGGTCGCCTTTCTTTAGCGTTTCGGGGAGGACAACAGCGCCATATACAAAATTCGTAAAGGCTAGGCCCGCAGCAAAGAAGAAAGGGACCCGTGGCCCGTACTCACCTAGAAATCCCCCAATCACGGGACCGAGAATAAAGCCAAGGCCACCCGCTGCCGTGATCAGACCAAAGTTCTTGGCGCGATTCTCCGCAGTGCTGATATCGGCCATGTAAGCATTGGCGGTGGTGATGGTGCTGCCAGCAATGCCGGCGATCAAACGCCCAGCAAACAACCACGCCAGGGTTGGGGCAAAGCCCATAATGATGTAATTGGTGCCGAGCACCAGCATGGACATCAGCAACACCGGACGTCGCCCATAACGGTCACTGACGTTGCCCATCAGCGGCGCAAACAGAAACTGCATGAAAGCATGGATAAACATCAACATGCCGCCGTAAGCCGCAGCCTGTCCCAAGCCTTCACCGGTCAGATCGGTAATCAAGGCGGGCATCACCGGCACAATGATACCGAAGGTGATGGCATCAAGCAGAATACTGAACAGGATGAAGGCGACGGCATACCGCCCAGGTGCACGATCTAACAAAATAGAGATCCCCGCAGGAGAAAAGGGCGAATACCCTTTAAATTTATAGAGCGTCGCGTTTTGGCTGTGTATGCCCATTTCAGGTGGTTGCCACACAGCGGCTGTGCCGCTTTTCAAGACGCGGCTGTGCCGCTTTTCAAATAATCGGTTGAAATGCCTTTAATAGGGCAGGGTTAAATCAGGGTTCTCTTGCAGCGTGCCTGTCAGTCCCTCGGGGAGCTGCGGCGCATAAGGGGCGTCCCAGGGCACCGGATAGGTTTCTTCAGACCATGCGGTTGTCAGTGGTCCACCTTTGCAGCGAAACAAGCCGAGCGCGCCTGTTCTCGTGCCGACGGGGCCATGGGAAATCCCGGGCGGACGCCAAAAATACGCGCCGCGTTTCAATACACCCATGGGCATGTGCATTTCACCGGATAGCAGAAATACTTCTTCCACAACCGGGTGGGTTTCCAGGCGGTTGACCTCCCCGGTCATGCCCGTCTCATCAATATCCAACAGCCAGGTGCTGTCACCGGTTTTTGGGTCTTTGCGAAGACCCAACCGCTTCACACCTGGGGCAGCCACTTTGGGGTCTGTTGCGCTGCCCCAGGGCACAGATTTTGTTGCAATACGTTCGACCAGATTCTCCGCAGTGTAAAAACCATCCGGCGCGGGGCCGGCAACGCGTTTGTGCGCGCCCTCATAAAAGGTCATCACGTCTGCGCCGTCTGGTGCCGTCATCAAGGTGCGCGGATAACCTGCGGGCAAATAGGCGTAATCGCCTTCACCATAGAGGATGCCGTTGATTTTCAGCGCGCCCGACAGCACATAAAATTCTTCGTCACTGTCCAGGTGATGCTCCTGATCTAAACGCCAGCCTGGAGCATAGCGTATAATCTGGGTGACGGCTTTGGAATCCGGATCGTAACTGAGGGGTTTAGCAGCGGCACCGGGGCGAGAAGAGTCAGGCCCTAACATGCGCCAATTTACAGCTTGCGCTTGAATAAATTCAATATGTGGCCGTGCCATCTACGCGTTTTTCTCGCCGATGGTGTGACCCTCAAGCGCCGTACGGGCTTCGCGTACGCTGCGGAACAAACGGCGGATGAGAGCCTCTCTGTTCCCCCGGCGCTCAGTCCATTCGTCTTCGTTGGGTTCCCAGTTCTCAATGTCGGCCCGCGTCAGCGTGCCTTTTTGATCGAGCACCCGTTCAATGGTATCGAAGCGGTCCGTCAGCACAGACACTTCCGTAGCCAGTGCAATAATCATGGCATGCATTTGATCCATGTTCGGATCATTGAAGTACTGAGGCCGCTTCCCTTTGGCGGGGCGGGGCGTGGAGATTTTTTCGGTCATGAGTCTGGCTTGCTACGCCACGGGTTTGGTCATGTGGGCGTACCAGGCTTTACCACCCCCACGGGTCGACCCCATGAATTTTTTATTTTGCACTTCCACAGCGCCAGTCAGCGCGTTGGCTTCGGCAATGCCGGGGCCTGTGCCTTGCCAATAACTTTTTTGATCAAACCCAGCCTTGGCGGCGACCTCTTCAAAGTTCATGTCGTGAACAGCTCCCCAGAAGGGTTCGTTGTTGTTGTAGGTGTCCCAATCCCGGACAAACTGGGTCCACGGATCATCACCTTCATAGGGTGGCAATTCCGAGAGTAGGAAAACGCCACCGGGCTTGAGCACGCGGCAGGCTTCCTTAAACACATTATAGACGGCGCTGCGCGACATTTCGTGCAGCGAGGCCGGGCAGTTGACCAAATCAAACGTGTTGTCTTCAAAGGTCATAGCTTCGCCATTCATTTGGTGAAAATGAATCGCAACACCGAGGCTCTCAGCGCGGGCGTGGGCATAGCGCAAAACGGCGGGGCCAACGTCGATAGCGTGAATTTCTGAGTCCGGGAAGCCCATCTTTAGTCCTGTGGTCGAGCCACCGGCCGTGCAGCCAATCTCCAGCATTTTCTTTGGCTTCAACTCTGGGAAGGTTGCTGCAATCATCAGCGCTGTGGCCTTCCCGATGCCATCCATGCGCGGCCCAAATAGACCTTGTGTGTATATGAACGCCCCTTTGTCGTAGAGCGCCCCCGCTGTGATGTCATCGTCGATCAAGTCGCCGGAATATCCGCCGGGCATGCAGTGATGATCGTTCTCGGCAACATAGGCGGGCACCACGAAGTCTGGATCAATGTGCAAAGATCCTAGCGTTTCGCCCTCGCGAATGGATTTTGCCGTGGCGATCAACGCGGGCAACTGGCGTTGAATAGTGTCATCCACAGAATTCCACATCATTTCCTGCACCGTGCGTTGGAAGGAGCTGGTCATTTGATAATAGGGGTCGCGCACCATCTCTTTACGGATTTCATGCCGGTCTTCCGGATCACGGCCTTTAGCGGCTTTAATTTTCGGCAGGACACGCTGCTGATAGGCGGCAATGTTTCCGGGCGTAATCTCATTCAACACATGCTTGCCGAGCTGGTTGAGAAAATCTTGCCGCGCCTGCTCATTGACTGAACTTTTTGGCAGAACCGCGTGTTGATCTTGTTTCAGCATGACGACCCCTAGAGCCTTGGTGTGTTCTTAAAATCTGACGTAAACACTACCGCCCGAACGCCCAAGGGTAAAGCAGACTCAGGCTTCATGTTAAACACAAATTCACTGAATCGCGTTGGCGCGTTCTAACGAGTCGATGAGTGACGACTCCCGCAGAAACGCTTTTGCCTTCACGTCGTCATTGGCGATCTCCTGCATCTCTTCCAGGTTCGATTGACGTTTGGCGCTGTCTTGTTCGCGATGACGTTTGTAATTGGCATCGGATGTTTTTTGAATGTCCGCGCTCGCCGCATAGTGGCGTTGCCGCGAGTACAGGTCGAGTAAGCTCTCGCTGTCGCCCTGCCAGACTTTGATCAACTTATCGGTCAGGTTAAACGCATCCTGAACGCCGCCATTCATGCCAAACCCGCCAGAGGGGCTGTTCAAATGCGCGGCATCACCGGCCAGCAAAATGCGGCCCACGCGCATTTGCTCCACCAGCCGCCGGTGAACGCGATACAGCCGTGCCGTTATCACCTCAAAGGGGCCCTGGTCCGGCAAAATCAAATTCAGGCGGCGTTGCACCTCATCGTCAGAAACGGCGGCTTCATCGTCCAAATCCTCGGGCGGTGAATACCCAACACGCCACATGTTTTTGGTGTGGAACATGCTGAAAGACCAGCCCTCCGCCCAGAAGTAGTTAACACCACAAATGCCGTCGATGTGTTTTTCGAACGGAAACGGCGTGCCAATGGAAATGGACGACGACGGATAGGTCTCCCCTTTAAAGCTTAAATCTAAATCACGACGCACTATGCTGTTTGCGCCGTCTGCGCCAATCAACCACCGGCCATGAAGGGTGAGGGGCTCGCCGTTAATCTCGGCGGTGACCGATGCACCGTCTTCATCTTGGTCGACCCCGGTGACATTGACATTAAACATCAGTGTGCCGGGCCGCTCCTGGTTCAGCATCTGTGCGGCTTCAACCACCAGGTTCAGCTGCTCGCACTGCAGCCGGTAGGGATGGTTGGTTTCACTGGCCAACACACCCAGATCAAACACGGCCCGTTCACCGGACTCAAACATGCAATACTGCCAAGTGCGGGCCGGGCGTCCCAAAGCCACCAGCTTTTCGCTCAGACCAAGTTCGTCCAGCAAATCCAGCGTTGACGGATGAAAGGTTGAGGCGCGTGGCTCAGCATGGGGTTCGCTGGCCGCTTCAAGCACAGTCACGGGAATGCCGGCCCGCGCCAGTCTCAGGGCCGCCACCAGGCCAACCGGCCCCGCGCCAACAATAAGAACCCGGTCACGGTGATGGAGATCAAAATCTGTCATATTATAATAACCATGTACCTGTGAACGAAGAGAGACGGACAATGTTCATCTATTATGGAATATTTTAGACTCATCCGGGGCACTAAATTCTAAAGAGGTTTTTGCATTATGCTGTTTGCCCGTTTCCTGAAGCCGCTGATGAAGCGCGGTACGCTTGTCATCATAGATCACACCGGACGGCGATATAATGTCGGTACGGGCGATGCACCGACCGTCACGGTCACCTTTCATGATCCCCAGCTGGGCACAAAGCTGTTCCTGAATCCGGCGCTGCATGCCGGTGAGGGCTATATGAATGGCACCTTAACGATTGAAGATGGCGACCTTTACGACATGCTGGATTTGGTGATGTCCAACATTCGGGCCACCCACGGCCATTGGGCGGCACGCACCCTAAAATCCATCGAGCGTTTTGGTGGGTTGGTGCGCACCTACAATCCGGTGTCGCGCGCGGCCAATAACGTCGCGCATCATTATGACTTGTCGGCCACCCTGTACGAGCGGTTTCTCGACGAGGACATGCAGTACTCCATGGCCTATTACCGGTCGCCAGACGACTCTTTGGAACAGGCGCAGCGCAACAAGGTCGATCACATTGCCCGCAAGCTCTGTCTTAAACCGGGCATGCGTGTTCTCGATATTGGCTGCGGTTGGGGCGGGTTAGGTCTTGCCTTGCACCAACGTCATGGCGTCACTGTCACGGGCATCAGTCTGTCCGAGGAGCAGTTGAAGGTTGCCCGCGGCCGCGCCGACGCGGCCAAGGTCGGCGGGGCTGTGCAGTTTCTGTACAAGGACTACCGCGAGGTCGAAGGGACGTTTGATCGCATTGTCTCTGTCGGCATGTTCGAGCACGTCGGTCTGCCCCTATACCGGACCTTCTTCAAAACCGTGAAGGCGCTGTTGACGGAGGAGGGAGTCGCCTTGCTCCACACCATCGGTCGGGCCGATGGGCCGGGGGCCTCAGATTCCTGGACGCTGAAATATATTTTCCCGGGGGGCTACGCTCCGGCCTTGTCCGAGATCGTTCCGCATGTGGAGCGGGCAGGGCTGTACATTACTGATGTTGAAACGCTGCGCTTGCATTACGCCTACACGCTCCGCGAATGGCGCAAGCGTTTCATGGCTCATCGTGATGAAATGGAAAAAATTTACGACGCGCGCTTCTGCCGCATGTGGGAATTCTTTTTGGCCAGCGCCGAATCAAGTTTTCATCACGCCTACCACGTGAATTTCCATATTCAGATGAGCCCAAGCCTTGAAACCGTGCCACTCACCCGCGATTATATGTATGAGTCTGCTTAAACCGCTTTGAATGCGATGACCGCACCGCAGGCTTGCGAGGGCGGCACCCAAATCGTTTGTGCAGTGGTTCGCACCGTCACGTCATTGTCTTCAAGCCAGACACGCGTGGTCTCAAGATCAGCTACAAACACGGTGAAGCCAGCCAGTGCTGGTGCTGACAGAGGGTCGATTCCTGGGTAGGTGTCACGAAACCCCGGATCATCCAGAAAAGTCAGCGTCTGATGATCGAAAGTCACGGTGTTGGCTTTTTTGACTGTCGCCCCGGGATAAGATGCAAACCGTGTCATCGCCGCATCTACGTTCTCAGCAAGAACAGTTACGCCAGCGACACCGATTGCGCCATTGGGGTGCCCCTGAGTCGGCGGCTGAAACACCAATTCTGGTGTGATCTGCTCCACCAGACACACAAAGCCTTCCTCGCCAAGGGCATCGGGGGCTTTGAACCATTTGAATTTTGCATCGCCATGATGCTGCCCAGAACGGACATAGCGACCTGCGCTTTGCACCGCTGGCACCTCTAATCCTTGGCTCGTTAGAGCCGCATGGCTGGCCTGCGCATCTGAACTGCTGAACGCCAGAATGTGCAGCCCTTCATGGCGGCCGAGCCAGGGGGCCAGGTGGTGCGCGGGATCTGTCGACGTGACACCCGTCAATTCTATATAGCTGTCTTTAAAGATGAGGTGGGCTGAGTCCTGGCCGAGCGGCACCAGCTGGCCCTCAACCACACCCATCAGGGGTTCTGGGGCGGTCGGCTGAAATCCAAGGCGCGCATAGGCTGCAGTCATCTTGGTAATGTCCCGACCAACCACGCCCAGGTGGTCAATCGCGGCTGGTGTGATTTGTGGGGCCGACTTCATGAAAGATTGGTGCCATAATTCACCCCGGATTGAAAAGGTTAAGATGAGAAAACCGAAACCTAATTTGGATTTAAGGAGGGAACACAGCCATGGAAAAGAACGCCACCTATCCCGGATACATTGGAATTTCTGATGTCACTTCACAGTCTTTCGAGCAAATGCGTGTCGAAGGCTATTTTGAAGGTCAAACGTCTATTATGTACGACGAGCCGGAAGGCTTCGACATTGGCGACCCACCGGATCTCCAGGGCCGGTCACGCGGCTGGTCGCCGGTTCATGCGCAACTCAGCGCCCTGGCGGCCTGCACATCCATTACGGTACGAGTCGTTGCCCGCGATCAGGGATTTAAGTACCAGGGCATTCGCACCGACGTGCGTTCATTGATTGATATTCGCGGTTTCTTTTTCGACCTGCATTTGCAACCCAAGTATGAGCAGATCAACTTTGATCTGTTTGTCGATAGTCGCGAAAAGGTTGAGCGGGTCAAGGAACTGGCCCGCGAGACCGACCGCCGCTGCCCGCAAATCGGTCTGTTCCGCTTGGCTGGTATCCCCATGGTGATGACCTGGTATCGCGAAGGCAGTAAAAAGCCCCTGTTTGAAGAGCGCTTTCATATTGGGCGTGGTAAAACACCGGAAGAAAAACTGATCGAGAAAAACAAAAAGCTTGCCGCCCGCAAAGCCAAATCAACTGCGTGACAGTCGGAACGCTGTCGGCCGTATCGCTTCTAAGACCGGGGCAGAAATAGACTCTCTCCACAACTCAAAACGCGCCCAAACACCCGCCCGTAGAGATTTGTGGCGCTGTGGGGTAAAACCTTAAGCTCACCATCGGCTTTCTGAGAGTTGTTATGTCCCCTTCCTCTTCTGGCACTACGTCTGGTCACGACATTTACCTGGATCGCAGCGGTCCGCATGCGGTGCTGCGCCTCAACCGGCCAGAAAAGCGCAACGCCCTCAATCTGGCCATGTGGCAGCGCATGATCGAATTGTTGAAAGAGGCCGAGGCCGATCCCTCCATTCGCGTCCTCATTGTTGCCGGCGAGGGCAATGCCTTTGCGGCGGGCGCCGATATTGATGAAATGAAAGCGGTTTTTGCAGATCCGGCAATCGCCAAAAATATTGCCGAGATCACCTATGAGTCGCAAAAGGCGTTGCACCGTTTTCCCAAGCCGACCATCGCCATGATTCGCGGCGCTTGCGTTGGCGGCGGGTGTGGTATTGCGCTGTGTTGCGATCTGCGTTTTGCTGATACCTCGGCTAAGTTGGGCATCACGCCGGGCAAGTTGGGTTTGATCTATAGTCTGGCCGATACCAAACGGCTGGTCGAGGCGGTTGGTCCTTCGACGGCAAAGGACATTTTATATACGGGTCGCATAATTCCGGCGGACGAGGCGCAGGGCCTGCATCTCATCGACCGCCTGATTGAGCCAGATGCTTTGGAAGCTACCGTCCACACCTTTGCTGATGAAATTTGTGCCACGTCGCCGTTTTCAGCGGAGTCGACCAAACGCATCGTGCATATGATTCTGGATGGCGAAACCGATGACACCGCAGCCACCCGGGATCTGTTTATTCATTCTTTCTCGGGCGATGATTTCCGCGAGGGCTTTACCGCTTTCACGGAAAAACGCGCACCGAACTTTGACAAAACCTGAGTGCGCCTCCGGCTCCAGGGTTTGATGTGACCGCCTCTCTTGAAACAGCGTTCAACGCGGGCATGGCAGCTTTGCAGCGGCGCGACTACGACGCAGCGGTGCAGCATTTCCAAGACGTGTTGGGCTTTGATCCCCATCATCCCGCCGCCACCTATAACATTGGCGCGTTGAAGTATCAGGCGGGTCAGTCAAAAGAAGCGCTCACATATCTTGAGCAAGCCGCCGACCTGCGGCCCGACCATCTCGACACCCTGTCGTTATTGGCGGCGGTCCTGGTGGACCTTAACCGCCTGCCCCAGGCCGTACCATATGCCCGGACCATCACTGCCCACGCTCAGTCTGATGCGATCACCTTAAACACCGCTGGACGTGTGTTGGCCTTGGCCGGTTGGACCGAAGAGGCCGAGAGCGCCTATCGCAAGGCACTGGCCCAGGACGCCGGCTATCGTCCGGCGCCAGACGCTTTGGTCACACAGCTTCTTGCGCGCCGGGCGTTTACCGACGCAACTGCCGTATGCGACGCCGTATTGGCGCAGCACCCTACTGATCAAGAGTTTCATCTCAAGCGTTCTCAAGCGTTGTGGGAAAGCGGTCAGACCACTGCCGCCCGGGATGCGTTGCAAAACCTGTTGGACTTCGCCCCCGATCACATCACCGCGCATCACAACCTGTCCCTCATTGAGTCCGACGCGGCGGCGATGCCAACCATCAAACGACTTGCCGCATTGATAGCTGAAAACACGTTAGACGCATCCGATCTCATCAAGGCGTGGTTTGCTCTTGGTAACTGTTTTGCCCAACACCAGAACTACGCCGACTCTCTCACTTGTTTTGCTGAAGGCAATCGCTTGCGCGCACAAAGCGCGAGCTCGGATCACGCCCGCTCTGCGGCAGCCTTTGAGGCCCGGGTTGAACATCTGCTCGGCGCACCCCTTCAGCCACCGCCCGAGCAAATGGGGGTGAATCCCCCTACGCCGTTAATTATTGCTGGGCCGTCCCGGGCTGGGAAGTCGCTGCTGCAATCTTGGTTGTCCGCGCATCCCGACATCGCCGTTGCCGATGAAGTGGGGCTGCTCCCGCGTTTGCACCACATTGATTTTTCTGCTGACCCTCACCGCTTGGCCGAGGCAGCGGACACCTATCGCACCACGCTCAAGCGGCTTGCGGGGACAAAGGGACAAACCGCAAAATTTGTCATCGACACCCATCCCACCAACGCCTTGTATTTTGACATTCTGCTCCGCCTCTGTCCGGATGCGAAGATCATCCAAATGCAGCGCGACCCGCTTGATCTGGCTGTGAGCGTGTACGCCCGCAACTATGTCACCGGCGGGCATTGGGCGGACAGCTGGACGGGCATAGCCAAGCGTCTCACATGCTACGATCGCCTGCGAGATTATTACGCCACATGGTCTCCGGTGATCACGACCATCAGCTATGAAAACCTCATCGGTGCCCCTGCAAACGTCATGAGGCCGATTGTCGAAGCCCTTGGCCTGGCATGGGCAGATGACTTGTTGCCGCCCGCTCTGGACCCTCAAGACCTAACACCCCTGCCCTGGGCCAGTTTTGCGGATCGTCCGCCCGTGCGGACTCAGGGCATTGGACTATGGCGCTCCTATGCGCCGTGGCTCGCAGAATTTGCGGATGCCTATGGGCGTGAGTCGCTTTTGGGCGGATCGGATATTCCCGCGCAGGCATCACAGCTGTCCACGGAGTCTCTGGACCATTTCAAAAACGTCCCCGCTATTCATGCCCGTGTGGCGGCTCAAGCCGAGACAGACGGCCACTGGGACGCAGCAGTATCTGCACGCTGGCAGGCCGTGTCGTGCCGTCCATTCACCCATCACGTGCGCAAGCATGCAGAGGCGTTGCAGCAGACCCTGCAAGCCTCACCAGACCACACAGACCTCGCACGCCTCCATCAAGATGTTACAGCCGTGTGGTCGGCCTACCGTCAAACGCCCAACATGCGGTTCGGCGATTTTGGTTTGCCCTATCAAAGTTTTACTCCGGCCTATATCGCGGGCAGTCGTGACACCGACGTTCGCGCTGCCGCTTATGACGTGGAACACCTTGTCAGCGGGCAGCGTGTGCTTGACCTCGGGGCCAACAGTGGGTTTCTAACTCTTGAGGCCGCGCAGTTTGCGCGCCACACTATTGGCGTTGAACACGCGCAAGCCTTGGTCGATATCGGCAACCGTGTGCGTCAGTTTATGGGGCTGGAGTCCTGCCAATTGCTCTGTGGCGATGCTACGACATTCGCCGCAGATGAGCCGTTTGATGTGGTCATTGCTGCTGCTGTGCATGGCTGGCTTGATCTGCCATTGCCCAACCTGGCCCGTCACCTGGCGCACCTGACGGCCCCAGGTGGTGCGGTGTTGTTTGAAAGCCAGGGGCAGCGCTCGACGTCTAAAATAGAGCCGGGTTTTGCCGCGACGGTCACAGCGATTGCGCAAGCCGGTTTTACGGTCGAACGCGACGGCACCCTGTGTGATGACGCGGTTAACCTGCGCGCTTTTGTCGTGTTGCGTAAAATCGTATAGCGAAAGAATAGCTGATGGCCTCGCGCGGATACTGTGACCATGTGCTTGATCTCCTGTCCCATGTTGAGGGCGTCTCGGCGCGCGGCATGTTCGGCGGTTTTGGGTTATACAAAAGCGGCGTCATGTTCGCCCTGATTGCCGATGATGTGTTGTACTATAAAGTCGGACCCGGCAATCAATCCGACTATGAAGATGCAGGCTCAGAGCCTTTCACCTACTCTGGCAAAAGCAAACCGATTCAAATGTCGTACTGGCAAGTGCCGGAAGATGTTTTGGAAGATCAGGACGATTTGTACATATGGACTCTGAAAGCCTTTGATGTGGCGCTCAAAGCCAAGAAGCCCAGGGCCAAGAAGCCCAGGGCCAAGAAACCCAGGGCCAGAAACCAAAAAAAGCCTAAAGCCAAAACACTCTAGTCAGGCTCACTCATTCCCCATACGGCGTAAGGCTGTAGACCTCGGTCATTTCAATAACATTGCCGTCCGGGTCCTGAAAAAACATAATCGCACCTTCTTTGCGGCCCTTCACGGAGTTGGAGGTATAGGCGCGCGGCGGTTTGAGTATGGTCGCGTTGATCGCCAGCAGGTTTTTGTACGCCTGCGCAATGTCGTCGGTCACAATCACCAGCACAGCGTCTGATGTGCCGATGGTTGGGTTGTCGGGGTCACGGGTCCAGGGCAGGGGCGGGTTGTCATACTGCAGCAGTCCAATCATGGCCCAGTCTTCATGCTGGCCCTGCATAATGGCGATACGGGACTGTGTGGGCTTGGCATTCAGGGGCAGATCCCCGCCCTCGGGGTTGCGGTCTCCGCCACGGTCCAGCCAGACGGAAAACCCAATCGCTTCGTAAAACGCCATCGACTGTTCAATGTTGGACACCAGCAGTGTGGTACGCTTGACCACAGACTCTAACGCCTGCGTTGGAGCACAGAGCAATACGCTTGCCATTATAGAAAGGGTGACCGTCTTTCTTAAGCGGTTCAGGCGCATGGTCTTGTCTCCTTATGGGAGTGTCGCAGCTACTCCCGATCTTGCTCTTGCGCGGCGAAAGCTGTCTTACCCTCTTGCACCAAATCCCAAATGCGTTGGGCATCGCCGCCAATGGAATCGATCAGTTGACGTGACACGGGTGCCGTTGCGGTTTTCCAGACTGTCCGTTGCTCTGGCGTCAACTCATGGGTGCTAAAGCCCCATTTCTCTTTTTCGTCCAAAAACGTTTTCCACTCGTCCCGTGTCCACTGCCGACCATCCTTCACATCAACGAAGGAGTCCAACAGCAGCTTGCTTTGCGCGTCGGGCAGACGGTCGAGCCAGCTTTGCTTCATCACAATAATTGAGGTGGCGAACGAGTGATCCGTCAGCGTCAGGTGTTGCGCCTCGCCGGAAATCCCAGTCGGCACATACATAATGATCGAACTTTCGCCCGCGTCCACCAGTCCGGTTTGCAGGCCGGTCACAATATCGGTGAAGCCGAGCGGGATGGCATCTGCGCCAATGGCTTCGGCAAACAGTCGTGCAGACTCACTCGACGAGGTGCGAAAACGCACGCCGCTGGTATCCGCAGGCGTAATCAGCGGGGTCTTGCCGTATACTTGATTAAAGCCAATTTCGTCCCATTGAATAAAGCGAATGTCCCGTTCTGCCAGCAGCTCTGCATAGGCGGCGAACAGGTAATTATCCATAATGAAGTCGGCTTCGGCGTAACTGTCGAACAGAAAGGGCGTGTAGAGCATCGCCATTTCCGGCACCACCGTGGTGGTCGCCAGACCCGACCAGTTGGCCACTTGTATCCGCCCCCGGCGAATACCGTTGACCAAGTTATCTTCCGGCCCCAACTCGCCGTAGATCAGCATGCGCATCTCGATCTTGTCGGTAGCGGCTTCGACGTTGCTTTGGAAGGTCAGCCACTTTTTGTCCCCGGCTGTGTCTTTCACCCCGGTGCCACCCACTGTGACGGTGACCGCTAAAGCGGAAAAGGAAAGGAGCACCGCGCTCAACGCGCTGATCAGAAAAGAGACTCGTTTAAACATAAAATACATGCGCCCTTGAGAATTACGTGTCGCCGCACCTTAGCACATGGGTTTTGAGACTCCCTAGAGCACGGCGGGATTGGCGGGTTATTCCGCAGGGTGCGGCGATCTGCGGCCAAAGCCCAGACTGGCTTTCAACCCCTGTGCCTGAATCATCGTCAACGCGGGCACCAGCAGCAATTGCACAGCGGTGCCAAACAGCACGCCGAATCCAATACTGCACGCCACGGGCACCAGAAACTGGGCCTGAATGCTGCGTTCAATAATCAGCGGGAACACGCCTAAAAAGGTGGTCAGCGCCGTCAGCATGATCGGGCGGAAGCGTGATTTCGCGCCATCCACAATGGCGCGCCGCGCGTGTTTGCCATTGGCCCGCTCTTCGTTGATGAAATCAATCATCACCAGCGCGCCGTTCACAATCACCCCGGCCAATCCGACAATGCCGAAGATACCAGGAAGGGTCAGGTTAATGCCGAGAAGCAAGTGGCCGATGATCGCGCCAATCGCGCCAAAGGGAATCGCCGCCATAATAATCAGCGGCTGCATGTACGATCGAAACGCGATGGCCAGCAGCGCATAGATGGCAAATAACGCCAGTATGAAGTTGCGGCCCAGCACGGGCAGGGTTTCACGTTGTTCCCGCTGCTCGCCGCCGAAGTCGTATTTCAAACCCGGCAGGGCGTCGGCCAGACGCGGCAGAATGTCGGTTTCCAATTGTGCGGTGACTTCCTGCCCGGTGATGGAAACGTTGTCCACATTGGCGGTGATCGACACAATACGCCGTCCGTTGCGGCGCTTGATCATCGACGGGCTCAGCCCTTCGGTCACGTCCGCGACAGCCCCCAGAGGGACAAATCCACTGCCCGGCACCTGCACGCGGTAATTCAACAGATCCGCAATGGAATTCCGCTCAGACTTCGGCAGCCGCACATACACCCGCACTTCTTCACGGCCGCGTTGTACGCGCAACGCCTCAGCGCCGAAGAACGCGCCCCGCACCTGTTGCGCCAGGCTGTCCAAGGTCAGGCCATACACCCGTGCTTGCGGCTTCAGGCGCAGTTCCATCTCGCGCTTGCCTTCGTCGCGATCATTGCGCACATCAAATACACCGGAGATCAGGTTCAACGCGCTTTGAATTTCGTTCACCGCCTGATCCAGGGTTTCGTCGGTGTCGGCGGAAATTTCCACCTGCACCGGCTCGCCCAAGTTGAACAGTTGCGAAGAGAAAAACAGCCGCCGCATGCCCGGCGGTTCGCCGACGCGATCCCGCCAGGCGTCTTGAAACGCCTGCGCCCCGAAAGGCCGGAGCTCCGGATCAATCAGCTCCATCACCACCGAGGCTTTGTTGGCATCGGGCAAGATGCTGACGCCCCCAAACGGGGGTGCGGCAAAATCCTGACTGCCCACCAGAACGTAGGTGGCGGTGACGAGTTTTTCGCTATCATCCGGCAAGCGCGTTTGGAACTCGGCCTCAACCGCGCGGCCAATGTCTAAAATCTGCGCCGCCATGCGTTCGGTTTGTTCCAGCGGCGTGCCTGGCTTCATTTCCATGGTTGCCGTTACGTAGCGGCCTTCGACCACCGGAAAGAACTGAATTTTAACATAGCCCCCGGCGACGAATCCCACTGACAGCAGAATCATCGCGACGCTGGCCGACACCGCCACCCACGGGTGCCCGGTTACAAACACCAGGGCGCGGTCCAGCGGTCCGTTGACGAAGCGCATTAAAGCGGTGGAGAATTTTTCTTGCACGGTCTTGATGCGATTCAGAATCGAACCCGGCTTTGGTTTATCGGCGAAGTTCTGGTGCGACAGGTGATAGGGCAGCACCAACATGGCCTCCAGCAGCGACAACAGCAGCAGAATAATCACCACCGTTGGCATCTGGCCGAGAAACTTGCCACTGGTTCCGGGCACCAACAGTAAGGGCGAAAAGGCGGCGATGGTGGTCGCCACCGCAAACAACACCGGCACGGAAACCCGTTGCGCCCCTTTGATGGCGGCCTCCAACGGCGAACCGCCTTTCATGTTCTCTGAGTAAATATTTTCGCCAATGACAATGGCATCATCCACCACAATCCCAAGCGCCAGAATAAAACCGAACAGCGCAATCTGGTTGATCGAGTTGCCAATGCCGCTGATCACCGCGATGGCGGCGACGAAGGCCACCAAAATCCCCAGCGACGTCCAAAACGCCAGGCGCACATCCAGAAACAAGGTCAGCGTGACGATCACCAAAATCAGACCCAGCGCACCATTTTTCAGCAACAGGCTGAGTCGGCTTTCCAGTTCTTCCGCATCGTTGCGCCACACAATCGCCGCGGTGTCCGGCGGCAGCAGGGGGGTCAGTTCTTCGTCGAGATATCTCTCAACCGCTTCAACCACCGTCAGCACCTGTTCATCACCGGTGCGGAACACTTTTACGAACACCGCAGGTTTGCCATTAAACAGACTGATCAAATCCTGGTCACGAAATCCATCGTTGACCGTTGCAATGTCACTCAGTTTCACCTGCGCACCGTTGCGTCCGGTCAGCACCACAATCTCTTCGAAGTCTTTGCCGTCGTAATTCCGCCCCAGCGTCCGCAGCACCACATCTTCATCACGGGATTCAATCTCACCACCGGGCAGGTCGAGGCTTTCCTGACGCACGATGTTCGCCAGGTGTGGCAGCGACATCCCATAGGCGCGCAAGGTGGCGTTATCGACCTCAATCGAGACTTCGTAATCTCGCACCGAGCCCACTTCCACCAGCGAGATCGCGTCGCTCAGGCCCAGGTCGTCTTTGACCTTGTTGGCCAGTTCTTTCAGCGCCCGTTCGCCGATGTCGCCCACCAGGGCAATTTCGATCACCCGTTGCCGGTTTGACGCTTCACTTATTTCGGGTTTTTCGGCCCCGGCTGGAAAGGTGGTAATGCGGTCGACTTCAGATTTGATTTCATCCAGCTTGCGCGCGCTGTCTTCGCCCAATGCCAGTTCAATCGAGACCGTACCGCGATTCTCAATTGCAGTTGATGTGATGTCGCTGAGGCCATCAATGCCTTCCACCCGCTCTTCGATGCGTTGCAGAATGGACTCTTCAATTTCCGCAGGCGACGCGCCTAAGTATTCCACCTCAATGTTGACCGTTTCGAGTTTGAGTTCCGGAAACACCTCAACCGGGATGGTGAAGGCGCTGACCACACCAACGGCGACCATAAAGACCATCAGCAGATTGGCCGCGACCCCGTGCCGGGTCATCCATTCGATCATGGTTCTCATGTGGCGGTTCTCATTGCCCTATTCCAACAGGCGCAGCTTGATCTGGGGTGGCCTGCTGTTCTGCCACTTGCACCGGCAGCCCGGTGGTGCCGATGTTCAGTTCACTGACCACCAACCGCGCTCCGTTTGTAAGATCCTCGCCGCTGATCACCACGTCGTTGCCTTGATCTTGCAACACGTCAACCGTCACGATTTCTAAGGTATCATCGGTACGTGCCAGCCAGATGGTGTTGTTATTGCGTAAGCCTGCGCGCGGAATCACCGCATGGGGCAACACCACACCTTCAATTTCAATGGCGGCATAGGTGCCGGCCAGAAAGGGTGGGGCGTCGGCAATGGCGCTGCCACGCGGTGGGCCAACCAAGCGGCCCCGCTGCATGGGGTTGGGCACCCGCACGACCACGTCGATGGTCCGGGTCTCGGCATCAATACCCGCTTCTACCCGGTCCACATACCCGTCCCAGGTATACAGTCGGCCACGATAGGACAGTGTGGCTGTGGCGCTGGGGCGCTTGGTGATCACAGGATCCCAAATTCCAGGAATCAGCGCGGCCGCGCGGTCTGACAACGGCACCACAATTTCATACATATCGGTGGCAAAGAGGCGGGCTATTTCCACCCCCGGCTGCACCACCGATCCCACATCCACATTTTCCGACAGCACCTGGCCGTCAAAGGGTGCGGTCAGGGTGGTGCGTTCAAGGTCAATCTCACGCAGAACAATCTGCGCGTTCAACCCGCCGATTTGCGCCTTGGTGCGGTCGCGCTGGTTCAGTGTTTCATCCCGGCGCCGCTCACTGGCCGCACCGCTTTCGCTCAATTGCTGGTCCCGTTGCAATTGCCGGTCGGCCAAATCTAAATCCGCCTGCCGTGCAGCGCGTTCGGCGTTGGCTTGCGCGAGGGCGGCTTCATAAGGCCGGGGATCAATTTGTGCCAGCACATCGCCTTGTTTGAACGTGCCACCGGTCACCAGAGCCGCGCCGGTGTTCACCACAGTGCCGGACACTTGTGCGATCAAGGTCACTTGCGCCCGGGGACGCACCGGTCCGTCACCCTGGACCATCAAAGGCTGATTCTGAATTGTAAGTGGGACCACCTGCACCAATGGCGCGCGGGAGTCGCGGGCCACCTGCTCCGGGTCGCTTGATAAGGCTTGCAATAAAATGAAGCCGAGAATCCCCACGCCCAAAATACCACCAGCGATCAGGCCCCATTTGCCCTGTGGGTCCATTGGGGTGTCCAAAGCGTCCTGGCCTGAAATATCCTGCGTTTCAGTCGTGCGGGATGTGTCGTTCATAAAGATGTGTCGTTCATAAAGAATACCCTGTGGCGCGATCAGTTCTTGCTGACTGACCAGTTAGTCAGTAAGATAACTTATTCAGATCAAAATGCAACGAGGAAGTTTTCAGGATGGTGACCAAGGCGAGGCGCAAAAAGGGCGTGCGGGCCGCCCAGAAAGAGGCGCGGCCTAAGGAAATCGTCGAGGCCGCCCTGGCTGTGTTCGCCCGCGATGGCTTTGCCGGTACCCGTCTGGAAGATGTGGCCGAGCGCGTTGGCATCAGCAAAGGCACCATCTATTTGTATTTTGAAAATAAAGAAGAGGTGTTTAAAGCCTGCGTGCGTGAAACCATTGGCAGCCATCTCAAAGAGACCATGGCGATGGCCACACGCTTTGAAGGCTCAACCGCAGACCTCCTCCGGGAAATTTTCCGCCGCATCAGCTCTAGCTTATCGCTGCCCGCCTATCGCACAATTTTGCTGCTGCTGATTTCCGAAGGGCAACGTTTCCCAGAACTGGTGTCCTTCTACTATGAGGAACTGCTTGGCCCTGGCGTCGAAGGCTTGGGCGCAATTATTCAGCGCGGCGTTGATCGTGGTGAGTTTCGAGATACGGGCCTGGCGGCCTACCCCATGCTGATTATGAGCCCGGTAATTGCCTCGGTGATTTGGAATCACTTGTTTTCAAACCAAAGGCCGTTTGAGCTCAAAGTCGCCTTGCAAACGCATCTGGATACGGTGCTCGGGGGTTTGATTGCGAAAGCCTAAGAGAACAAAACCTAACGGCCAACATCTACAGCGTGTTCTGCAGCACCATCCAGGTAAAGCCATCCGGGGCGGCAAACGAAAATGCGGGCACGCCAAATTCATCATTCATCACAGCCGTCACCTGTGTCGCCTCAGAGCCTGACACGCGCGCGTGCATGGCCTTCACATCTCTCACCCGCACGGAATATAGCGTATACCCTAAATGTCCCGGTTGCGCGCGCGCTAACCGGTCATCGGGCGTGGTGTTAGAGCGCATCAGAAAACAGCGCAATCGCCCGGGCAGATGCTCGGTGGGGTGATCCCCGGCATCTGGGTCGTCAAAGTCGACTTCCGAGAAACGCTCCCCTTCGCTCAAGGCAAACATATCGCTGGGCATATACCCGGGTTGATATGTCACATCGGCTTGGTGGTACCGTTTGAAGCCGATAACATCTTCGTAAAAATCAAACACGGCCACGTCATCGCCCTGAAGGACGAGCGCCATATGGCAGCCTTCGGTTGTTCTTAAGGGTGCGCCTTCATGGATGGTACCGTACTTGGGCACTGGGAAATTCATCCGCGTCATGACCACCAGTTGTGCTTCGGGCTGAAACATCAACACATCGCCGGACACGGGCAGGTGTTCTTCAAAGGGCTTTTTCTCGGTGAACATCTGCGCCAGATTGAAATTATAGTGGGGTCCCACCAGATAGATCGGCTTGCCCTGGCGTTTCAGAATTTCGCCATGGGCAGCGGCATTGGCGATGTTATCGGTGCGATGCACCGACCAGCGGCAACCGTGCGTGCGCAGCGGTGCCATGTTCAGGCCCGGTCCAACCGGGGTGTCCCATTTCATCAAACGGATCAATCCTGCCGTTGCGTTTTGATGCAGCAGGCGCACACAGGTGACGGCAGAATCGACGCCATACAGGGCCTTTGCTTTGGGTGCATCCAGCTTGCCTTCGGGGCCAGGACGATAGCCGCATGAGGCCCAAAAAGTTGTGGCGGCCTCAAGGTCACTCACCCCGACCCCAATGTCGTAAATCCCACCCACTAAGTTTGACTGTGTCGTATTCATTAAACGCTCCTTATTCTGACTGTGCGGCCATTGGATTCAGAGTCAAGACTCACACGCATAACCGACCCCTGTCTTGACAGGTTTCTTGTGGACCGGTCTGCTGCGTGATCAAAGTAAAGGACGTTTATGGTTTTTCCGGTCATCCATTCCACGCTCGATCCCAACGCCCTCAAAGCTGAGGTGGTGCGCCGTTATGACCTGCCCGCGCCCGTGCGTTGTCAGTTGATCAACCGCGCCAATAACGATTTCTATGAGGTTCTGGCAGGCGAAAAGAAGTATGCGCTGCGCGTGGCCAAAGCGAACTTCCGCACCGCCGAGGCTTATCATTACGAGTCCACCTATGTGCATCACCTCTACACCCAGGGCTGTGAGGTGCCAGCCCCGGTCCCGGCGAAAGATGGCTGTTTATCTTTTGAAGTCGAGGCCCCGGAAGGCGTGCGCACGCTGACCCTTATGCGCTGGCTTGAGGGGACGGTGTTCAGCCAAGACCTCAGCGTTGCGGACGCCTACGACATCGGAAAAACCCTCGCCACTGTTCATCTTGCCGGAGAGTCGTTCATACCGGACAGTCCGCGCCTGCTCAGCGCCACGGCGATGATCGACGAGCGCATGCCGCTTCTGTTGAAAATGTTGGAGTCCGACCCCGAACAGTCTGCTTTTTATAAGCAGGCCACTGCACTGGTGAAGGCCGGGTATGCCGCCCTTGCAGAGGCCGGTCTGCCGCGCGGTCCGGTTCATGGCGATTTCCAATATGCCAATGTGATGCGCACCACTGATCGCAGGTTAGCGGCGTTGGATTTTGACAGTTGTGGCTTTGGCTATCTGGCCGAGGATCTCTTCACCTTCATGTGGCGCAGTGATCTGGATATTCAAAACAAAAACATCAACGCGTCCTTTTTAAAGGGCTACGCAGACACCCGCCCGTTGACGCCCGAGGAGCAGTCCAATCTTGGTCTGTTCCGTGTTGCGCGAGATCTGGTGATGTCTTCTACCTTTGCTATGCTCATCAATCGCATCGGGCCGGTGCCAGGGTTCGATAGCGACTTTGCGCCCTTCACCGCTTTGGCAAAAACGCATCTAGCGGAGTCCGGCCTGCAATGACTTTTCCCGTCAGCCAGTCAGTTCTGGAGGCGGATGCCCTCGCAGCGGAACTGAAACGCCGGTATGGGCTGAAGGGCGATGTCCGATGCAAGCTGCTCAGTCGTGGTATGAATGATATCTATCGGATTGAGCATGACGACGGACCCCATGCTCTGAAAGTCGCGCGCACGGGCAAAAGCACGGATGACGAGTTTGCCTACGAGCAGGACTACATTAATCATCTGGCGGTTCGTGGTATCGAAGTGCCTACGGCTATTCCGTTGGCAGATGGGGCGTTGTTTTTTTCGGTCCAAGCGCCGGAAGGCAAACGCCAAATCGTTATGATGCGTTGGCTCGAAGGTCAGCCTTATGATCTTGCAGTCAACGCGCAAGAGGCGCATCGCCTTGGGGCCATGCTGGCCCAGCTGCATTTGGCTTGTGCGGATTTTACCACATCTCACACCAAGCATGTGTCCTCTGCGCCTAAGTTGACGCGACGTCTGCCTTTTTTGTTGGACCTTTTAGGCGACCGAGAAGCGGACCGCACGTTTTTAGCGCATGCCGGGAAAACGGTTCTCACCCGCATGGCAGCGCTTGATCCCGTCGCCGTTCCTTTGGGGCCGTGCCATGGTGATTTGCAATGCGCCAATGCCATGCTGCTGGCGAATGGATCTCTGGCGGTGTTTGATTTTTCAGATTGCGGCACAGACTATTTTGCCAAAGACATCGCCGCTTTTTATTGGCGCAATGATTTTGACGGGCGGCCCGAGTCCATCAACCAAGCCTTTGTCGCGGGCTACAACAGCACCAGGCCCTTGTCGGGGGAAGAAAAAGCAGCCCAGCCGCTATTTCGCCTGATGCGCCATTTGCTGATCACCTCAAGTATGGCCGAATTCGTCAACCGCATCGGCCCGGTGCCCGGCTTCGACAAAAACATCGATCATTATGTCGATATGATTCGCCGCTTCGCCGGTGAGGCGGGGGTTTGAGAGGGTTAATACCCTCTCTCAACATCGACGACCGACAGCATTTTATCACCCGCGACATAGCGCCTTAGATTCTCGCGCAGGATCACCCAGAACATATCGCGCCCCGCATCATTAAAACCCGAGATGTGCGGCGTGATCAGCAAATTGGGCGCCTCCCACAGCACGTGATCGGCGGGCATCGGTTCCTGGTCCTGCACATCTAAACCGGCACCGGCCAGGGTGCCGTTCTTTAGCGCGGCCACAAGGTCGGCGCTGACCACACTGCCGCCCCGTCCAACGTTGAAAAATAACGCCGTGGGTTTCATGCGGGCCAACAGTGCGGCGTCAAACAGGTTTTCTGTGTCCGGGGTCAGGGGCAGGGCGTTGACCACCACATCGGCCTGACTCAACAGCTCGGGCAGTTCATCGGATAAGCCCACATAGTCCACGAAGGCAGGGCCAGTGCGGCTGGAATTGCGCGTGGCAATGACCCGCATGCCCAAACCCGCGGCCAGTTCTGCGGTTTGTGTGCCGATGCCGCCCAGGCCGGCAATCAGCATGGTCTTGGTGTTGATCGCCCACAGTTCATCGTTGGGGGCCGCGGTGCGATCCCATTTGCGGTCGCGCTGGGCGGCAGCATAATGATCCAGGCCGCGCGCGAAATACATCATCATGGCAATCACATGCTCGGCGATTTGCGGGGCTGAGAGCCGCTGCATATTGGTGATCAGATACCCGCCTGCAGCCACCTGCGGAATAGACACACACTGCGACACGCCGGCAAACGGCATATGCAGCCATTTGATGTTGGGGCCTGCGTCCACAATGCGTTGGCTGCAAAAGCCGACAACGGCCATCACGGTCTCGGCATTGGCGGCGGCCAGTTCTGCGGCTTCGCGATCAGAGCGCGCAGCAAGCAGAATGACATCATCGGGAATCACCTCCTGAAACCACGCGAGCCGGCCGTCGCCCTGGGCGTTGACGATGACCGCCTTGGGTTTCTGCCAGCCGGGCATGTCGCGCGCGGCCGTGTCGCTTTCTTCCAGACCGAGGGTTTCAATCACCTCAGCGGCGGTTGGTTCCGCCTGAGCTGAGGTGGCTGGAGCGAAGACGGCGGATGAAAGGACAACCACCACACACAGGGCGTGACGTAAAAACATAACTGAGGGCATCAAAAACTCCGGCTATGGTGGGTCAGGGTCGGGTCCAGTCTTAGGACGCATCATAGTAAGCTCGGCCCACCTGGGCCACCGAAACCGGAGGCTCGGCAGGATACGTCACAGAGCTGTCATGTCTCTCAATACGTGCAGAAATTTGATGTTCGGTAAATCGTATGATTTTGCGCTCAGAC
This sequence comes from Rhodospirillaceae bacterium, assembly GCA_040221475.1. Taxonomy (GTDB): domain Bacteria; phylum Pseudomonadota; class Alphaproteobacteria; order Rhodospirillales; family Rhodospirillaceae; genus WLXB01. The sequence goes on from JAVKEJ010000058.1 coordinate 473,821, forward strand.
GTCTGAACCCCCTTTAAAACGGCCAAAAAACCGTGATTTTCTGTCTGGTCTGGGGGAGACTTGTTACACATACCCCTAAGTCCTTGTTTTTAAAGAAAACTGAGGGGCGTGCATGGGCTCGTTCCGAGGTCACCCCCAGATTTTTAAAAGCGCGTCGGGGGTGAGTCGCCTTTTAGGTGTAAGCAGGATTCTGATCTGTCCCCTGCTCAGACGCGTAGACTCTTCATACGGCCTCAAACCTTCGGGCCGAACTTGGAGTTTTCGCTGATGCTCATGCGCTCTCTTATTTCTCTCGCCGGATCTGCCTTGCTCGCGGGCTGTTCTGTGGTGGGTGTGCGATCTGGCACCGAACAACCCAGATACGATGTGGTCGAGCGTCTTAGCGAAGAGGTCGAAGTTCGTCAGTACGGCGAGCGCCTTGCCGCTGAGGTGACGGTTGCGCGCGGTGGCCGCAGTTCCAACGAGAATTCCGCTTTTGGCGCGCTCGCGGGTTACATCTTCGGCAAAAATACAGCGCGTTCAGAGGTCGTCCCCGAAAAAGTCACCAGGACTTCACCTGTAGAGACGCGCTCAAATCAGTCTGAGAAAATTGCGATGACGTCGCCGGTTGAAACCACAACACGCGGCAGTGAAATGACCATGCGGTTCTTCTTGCCATCAGCCTACACACTGGAGTCTGCACCAGTGCCCTCTAATCCCAAGGTTAGTGTTGTGCCGGTACCGCCGGAAACCCTCGCGACACTTCAGTTCAAAGGGATGCGCACGACGAACAATGTGGAAACCCATAAAGCAGAATTATTGAAGCAATTGAGCGCAACCGATTGGGCTCCAGTTGGTGAGCCTGTCGCTTACTTTTACGACCCGCCCTGGACAGTGCCAACGCTCCGCCGTAATGAAATCGCTGTGAAAGTTGAAAAGCGCGCGGGTTAGGCGTTGCTGCTGTTACGCCACTGCGGGTTCGTCAGTGCTGTTAGGACGTGATCGCGCCAGTGGCCATCGATCAGCAGATAGTTCTCTGCCGTGCCTTCGATTTTGAACCCGAGAGCTTCTAAGGTTTTGGCGCTCCTGGCGTTCTCTGGTCTGTAATTTGCCATGATGCGATGCAAGTTGAGCGTGTCAAAGGCATAGCCAATGGTCAGTTGAAGAGCCTCTTGCATCAAGCCTTTGCCTTGCTGCGTATGGTCTAAGTTGTAGCCGAGATAGCACGCTTGAAAGGCGCCCCTCACAATTTCCGAGAGCGTAATAACGCCAATAATGCATCCACCATCTGTCTGGGCTTTACGCATAAGGAAGCCAGCGCCTTTGTCCTTGGCTTCATTGTCTTGGGCTTTGCATACAGCATCTTCCCAGTAGCCTAGGGTGTAGTAATCCAGTGGCTGCGGTGGTGCCCACGGCTGAAGATGGCTTTTGTTTGTCTCGAAGTAAGCAAGTAGGGATTCCGCGTCTGTCGCATAAACCCCAGGCCGATCCAATCTAAGACGCTGGCTGAAAAGTGACGGTTGTCTTGTCAAAGCCCCTCTGTCAGTTCCACCAATTCGTAGTGGGTTTGCATATAACCATCGACCTGGCCTTTGAGGAAAATGTAGTCGCCGTCTGTGGTGGTCCACACGTTATAAATCGGGTGTTCCTCGGGCAGGCCCTCCACCGCTACAAACTGGAAGTGATGCGCTGTGAACGTTCCTGCGCCAACGGTGATTTCTTCATCGCCGACATAAATTACGCTGGGCCGCGCTTCGGCAATCATCGGTCCTGTCGCGCCGCGATGATCAGTTGAGGAGATCAACTGTACAAAAGTTTGCGTTTCTCCTGGCTTGTTGAGGTCAACAGAAGCACACACCCAGCCATCGTTTTGGATGGCATGCCCACCAAACCCTGGGCAAATACCAGCGTAAGGCACACGCTGCGAAACACGCCCTTCCAGCTTGGTCACGGTCTCGCATTCGGCCATGCCACCGGCAAAGCGAAACCAGCCTGAACCCCGAAACTCATCGCCCACGGTGATGCGAACAAACGCATCTAAAGGCGAGAAGTCCGCATTGGCGGTCACATGCACGAAGCGCAGCACGCTGGGACGATCATCAATTTCGCCGTGTGACATGATAGAGCGTCGGCCGTCTTGATGCCGGGTCATTGTCCAGCGTTCGCGGCCCCGCTCTTCGTTCAGGCGGTCTGGCTTTTTGGAGGTGTACAGCAGCCGTCCGCTGCGCGTGATATGATCCCGCTGGTGATAATCTTTAACCATATGAAGCTGTCCCGATCTGTCCGTTTAGCCGACCGTCTTTTCAAACTCGACCAACTCGTAATGGGTCTGCATGTATCCCGCGACACCGCCTTTCAGGAAGGTATAGTCGCCGTCGGCTGTGGTGTAGACCTCATAGGGCGGGTGCTCTTCAGGGAGGTCTGTGTTGGTCGGCACCTGAAAATGATGGGCATCGAACGTGCCAGCCCCGACCGTGATTTTCTCATCCCCCACGTAAGCCATATCGAGCCGCAGGGGATACAACATCGGCCCTGTTGCGCCGCGATGATCCGGCGAGCACAGCAGCAGTTCATCAATGCTCTGGAGGCCCGGGCCTTTGCTCAGGTCGTAATGGGCGAAATGCCAGCTGTCGCAGGCAATGGCGTGGTTCTGGAACGACTTCAACCGGCCATGTTTGTGAGTCATACGCTGTGAGATGCGCCCTTCCAAAGCCGTGAAGGTTTCGCACTCGGTGTAATCTTCGTACATCTTGAACCACCCTGTGCCCATAAACTTATCGGCCACGGTCAGGCGCACAAAGCAATCCAGCGGATTCCAGTCTGCGTCCACAGAATAGGTGGCATCGCGCATCACGGAGGGACGATCATCGATTTCCGTATGTACGCCAATCGTCCGTCCCCCGGAGCCATACTTGGTGATGGTGTAAAATTCACGGCCCCGCTCCTGGTCGAGGCGCTCCGGCTTTTTTGAGGTGTAGGCAATGACGCCCCGAATAACAGTATGGTCGATCTGGGTGATCGGCAGATTTGGGTCGGCTTGTGACATCATGTCCCCCACACATATTGGTGTTACAGTTGAACAAGCTTATGGGGCATCATACGCTGGGTAAAGGTGTTGTTCACGCCAACGTGTTTGAACCGCAGACGGCCCCCAAAGACGCTTCGTTTTGAAAGGATGCCGCATGGCTTATCTGTTGAAAAATCTCATCGTCAGCCTCGTCATCCTCTCAGCTGCCCCTGTTTTCGCGCAGAGCCCGCTGACCGGTCGCGCAGCTGGGAACGTCCCACAAGGGTCGATCTGGGAAGAGCACTGGCTGTTCCGCAAAAGCACGCTCACCGCCAATTCAGAGATCAATATGGAGTATTATCTCTATGGCGAGCTGGGCAATGAAGAAAACATGATCAACAGCCTGCGCCGCAACCGTGTGCAGATTTCGTCCGCGTCGCTGTGGGGGCTGTCGGCGACAATTCCCGAAGTGGCTGTGCTGTCTTTGCCCTACCTCTTCGAGTCTCCAGAAGAGGCAGATTACGTTTATGACTGTTGCGCGGGCGATTTGATTCGCCCTTATCTGGAACAAATCGGAATCACGTTTTTGGGCTGGTCAGAAGCGGGATGGACTGGGTTCTACGGCCCGCAACCTTACCTTGACCCTGCTGCCGTCCAAGACCAAACCTTGCGTACACCCTCCACACCATCAGTGGCACTATTCTTTCAGTCTTTGGGTGTTGATACGGTATTTCTCGGCATTCAAGATGTGGTGCCCGCCCTGCAAACCGGCATGGTCGAGGGCGGAGCCTCCAGCCTGCCGTGGTACTTAAATGCGTTTAAGGATCACGCACCGCACTACACGCTGACGGGTCACCATTATGAAACCACAGTGCTGATGGCGGCGAAGCCTTGGCTGGATGCTGCCACAGAAGCTCAACGGGCTGCGATTGATCAAGTCTTCAATGTGTTTCCCTCTCAGCGTCAAACCGTGCGGGAAGATGCGGCCCGGAAGGTAGAGCTTTTACGTGAGCAAGGTGCCTTTGTGTATGACCTCACACCACAGCAGCGGGCTCGATGGATTTTGGCCGCCCAGGCGGTTCATCCGGCTATCTTGCGGGATATCGGCGGCGAAGCTGAAGCGATCTATGCGCAAATTCAAATGGCAAAGGCGGAGTTTAAAAGACAACACGCTGGAACGCCGTCCACGGATTAAACCCTTATGTCTGATGCCCAAACCGCAACGTCAGATGTTATGATTTCCCGCCTTGCGGCCGCGCGGGTGTTTGTTGCCAATGTTGAGAAGGCGACGCGCTTTTATCGCGATACGCTTGGCCTGACATGTGTCGGACATACCAAAGGCGCGGCTGTTTTTCGGATCAATGACATTGATTTCATTGTTGAACATGCCAATCCAGCAGACCCGGAGGCGGCAGAGATGATTGGTCGTTTCACAGCGCTTTCTTTTGCGGTCGAGGACTGTCTGGCTGCGGTTGGAAAACTCACCGGCTTAGGCGTACAGTTTTTGGGGCCAGCCCAAAAACAGGCATGGGGCGGGACGCTGGCGCATCTGTTAGACCCAGACGGCAACGTACTGACTTTGGTTCAGTACCCGCAACTGACGTGATGTGAACTGTGTATGACTCCGGTGTTAGGTCTCCATTGAAACGTTTACTCTCAAATCTTCTGATCACACTGATTTCGCTTGGGCTGACGGCCCTGGCGGGGCTGGCCGTGTTAGAGCTTTTTCTGCGCAACGGTGGTTTTTCTCAAACGTCTGTGCTGTGGCAAACGGCAGAGGACGTGCAGAATGATCGCGTGATAGATCGTTTCAGTTCTGTGCTGTCTGATCTTCACCCCTATGGCTTCACAGACCTCATTGATACCCCCGCCCACGAGCCCAACGATGTGTATACCGTTGCGGTGATCGGCGATTCATTTGTGTGGGGCGATGGCCTGCTCCCGGGTGTAAGTTGGCCGCATGATGTTCGGCGGCGGCTTGTGGACGCAGGTGTTCCTGCCCGCATTCTGGCCTGGGGCATCAACGGCTGGTCGACGCAGGATCAGCTTCATTTTCTTCAAGCCATGGCCCGCGACAATAGCTTAGCCGGTGTTGACGAGATTTGGTTCGGCTTTGTCACCAATGATCCAGATGTCGGGCGCATCGAGCAGAAAACCTCACCTGCGTTCCATTTTCCTATTCCGGCTTTGGTCGATGTATTTCCCAATGCGGATGGATTTATGTCCGGCCTTTTGCAAACGCTGTACGAAACGTGGATTGATCCTGAATCGGGGTACGCGGCCTGGGAAGCGGCGCTCTGGACCAATCAAAACCTGGAAGCATATGCAAACGTTTTGGCGGAGCTCAAATCGTTCTCTGACTCACAGGGCATTGCCGTTAAATTTGTTCTCACCCCCCATCGCCCGGACGCCGCCTTTTTTGGGCCGAAGTATAAAGCCCTTAAGGCGCTGCTGAGTGACGCGGGCATACCCGTTGTTGATGTGTTGCCAGCCGTCTTAAAAGAATTAAGGGATAAGGGCACACCGCCGCTGTATCGCGAATTGTGGGCCAACCCAGGGGATGCGCATCCAGGTCAACCTCTCATCAATGTCTACGCGCAGGAAATGACAGCGCTCCTCACAAAGCAACTGTCTACAATGACGGCGGGTGCCGCTCAGGAAAACTTGCCACGCTGTGCGTTCGGTGATGTTGTGACCGAGGTGACGCAACCGATTATGTTTGCCTTCGGTGACGAGTCCTATCTCCGTCTCAAAGGCCAAGTGACGTCGGCGATAGGTTTGAGCGAACAGTCTATCCGTTCCGCCTTTGTGACATGGCCGGGCGGCCGCAGTCCGGTTTTTCAGCGTGACCTTTTTGCTGGCGACTCCTCCCGTGTTTACGATGCGATAAAATTTGAGCGCCGCGAACCGGCATCAACATTCTGGGCGGATGTGCCAGACGGCGTTGATTTGGACCGCTTTACTCTTCAGCTGACGCTGGCGTCTAATTGTGTGCTGGACGCGCCGGTCATCGTGGTGCAGCCGGCGACCTTTTTGCATGTTGCGGAATAAACGCAGTCTCTGGTTGACGCTTTTTTTGCATCCAAAGTGGCGTTGCTGTGCATCTAAGATGTAAGACGATTGATCCCGAGCGGCTGATGCCGCTCATTAATCAGGAGTGCGCGTTATGAAATGGATATTGATTGTTGCAGCGCTGGCGCCGGGCAGTGATGAAAAGGGCGTCGATTCTCTGACCTTGAAAACCATCGGGTTTGGCTCTGAAGCGTCTTGTGAGGCCGCGCGCGAGGGTGTGATACGTCAGGTGGAAGAGGTGATGGAGCCTGATCTGATCAAGCAATTCGTGACGGAAGAAATCCGCAAGTCTGGTGATGTGGCTAATCCCGAGATGGTTGCAGATTTGTTCCTGGGTCGGGTCAGTGCGGCGTGCTATCGCGGCGACTGATATCAGCGCTTATCTCTCTAACGCAGCCCCAATGCGCAGTGCGGTCGCTTCTTCACGCTTTGGGGTGACAACCTGCACGCCCAGCGGCAGGCCGTTTTCGGTTTTCCCCATAGGCACCGACAGCGCAGGGCAGCCTGCGTAATTAGCGAACGCGGTAAAAGTTGTGATTGTTTTTGGCATGTCGGCATCAAACGAGAATGCTGTGACCGGCGTCGTCGGCGTCATCAATGCTTGAACTTCTGAGAACATCCGGCGTGCCACGGGCCTGACTTCTTCTATCAGGCGTAAAGCCTTCGCCAACTTAGGTGCGGATTGGGAAGCGCCAAAAGCGATTCCGGCCCGGAACGTGTCGCTAAAGCCGTCCGGGTTTTGCGCAAGACCAGCCGCATGCGTGTTCGCAAGGTCGGCTTCGATCAGCAGCAGCGCTTTCGATCGCAGGCTGGCGGGCTCATAACCCTCCCACCTGACACTGACCATGTCTGCGCCAAGGCTTCTCGCTCTATCGATGGACTTCGCGTAGGCCACTGAAACTGCAGGGTCAACAACGTCGCCGCTGACTTTGTTTAAGTCCGAAAAATATCCAATGCGTAACCCTGCCAGCGAAGTGGGTTTATCCAGGGCGGCGGCGAACGTGGTTGGCCCATGACGACCCGCCGGATCTTTGGCATCAAATCCTGCCATCGCTGTCAGCAGCATGATGATGTCGTGGCACGACCTTGCCATGGGTCCCACATGATCCAGCGCATAAGCCAGCGGCATCACGCCGCGCGTGCTGATCAGCCCGTAGGTTGCCTTTAGTCCGGCGACCCCACAGAACGATGCAGGGATGCGGACTGATCCTAAAGTATCAGTGCCCAACGCCCCAGCGCAAAGCCCGGCCGCCAGCGCTGCGCCAGACCCACCAGATGATCCACCCGGTGTGTAGCCAATTTTGTGTGGGTTCTGACAGAAGCCATAAACCTCGTTTGCCGTTGTTGCGCCGTGAGCGCCCTCATGCATATTCAGCTTACCCAAGATCACGGCCCCTCCGTCGCGGAGGCGGCGGACCACATCGGCATCTTCATCGGCTATGCGAGTCCTATAGGCTTCAATGCCGCCTGTGGTGGGCACGCCTGCGACGTCAATATTGTCTTTCAAGGCAATGGGGATGCCGTCAAGCGGCCCCAGACTCTTGCCGTTGGCACGGCGCTTATCTGACGCGAGGGCCGCCTGCTGCGCCGCCTCTATCATCACGGTGATAAATGCGTTTAAGGTTTCGTTCTGCGCAGCAATCTGACCAAGGTAAAAGTCTGTAGCCGCCATGGCTGTGGTGTCCCCGGACTCCAACGCCCGGCTGAGCCCGGCAATGCCGAGTGCTATGAAATCTGTCGCCATCTTCTAACCTGAAACATTTTGGGGTGTGTTATTTCGGAAGGGCCTTTCCAGCACCCTTGGTTGTCCATAGCACACTGTCTGGTCCATGGCGTCGCCAATCAACATATCGATCTGGCACGTCGACAATTTTGACGCTGTTGCCTGAATCGGCGGCGAGAAATTTATGCCGTGCGGCGAGCAGCGCCATTTGATCTAACGACCAATGAGCGGTGCCTTTGCGCTCAAAGTACTGAATATAGGCGGCGACAGCGTCGATATACTTTTGTGCTGCTGAAGTTGGTGCCAAGGTGAGAAAAGCTGCTGAGGCGCGTTGATTGAGGGAAATCTCATTCTTTTGATAGCGCATGGCGACATCAAAGGGCGGTAAACCTGTATTTGCTGTGGCGATATCTTTATTTGCGATGGAATCTATATCGATCAACACAAGAGGCCGGTCCATCATCCGCATCAACGCGGCAGCGCGCACAAAACGACGGGTCGAAAACGTGACGCGGTTTGCGTGGCGCTCAACTTCCCAGGTCAGGCTGTGCCCGGGCATGTCGGCGGGCAGAGGCGGCGGTTCCCCCTCCAGTCCTGGAATGACCACGTGCATATGCAGGTCTGAACCCGGCGAATTGGCGGCGACGGAGCGCGCCAGCGCTGGTCCATACCGTCGCACGTACATCGGATCGCCACTGGCGACGATCAGTGGCACGCCCATGGCCGAGGGCAGTTTGCCTTGCAAGTCTGGTAGACTGCTCAAGTCTAAAGCTGATATGGCATCGTCAAATGCGTCCCCGAACAATCCGTTGACGCTGTCGTCTAGGGCTTCGAAGGCCGCTTCAATATTGCCCAGATCAAGCTGGGCTGCCGCTTTCATCAGCCCAATCTGTTTCCCTGTATCCTCTGAGTCGACAGCCTGTTGCCGGAATTCCGTCGCGTCGGTTGGTTTATGGCCTTCATCACAGGCCCGGGCCAATTGGCACAGGGCCTTCACATACCCCGGTTTCCATTCGATGGCTTGGCGCAGAACAGTCTCAGCTTCTTGAATACGATCCAACTCAAACAGAACATCGGCAAAAATGGAGGCGCCGATGGGGTCTGAAGAATCCGTGACATGACGGCGGTATGTATCTGCGGCGTCAATGAGCTGGCCGTTGTCGCGCAACGCATGTCCCAGTTGCAATCGCACAGCGGGACGGCACTTCGGTTGGGCCAGAGCTTGCCGCAACAATGTAATGGCGGTTTTGTAATCGCCCTTTTTGTTGGCGCGTGTCCCAAGATAATCCAGCGCCAGGGGCTCGTTTGGTTTGGCTTTTAAGAGTTTTTCGAAAACGGCAGCCGCCCCGTCTTCATCACCTTGACGATGCAAGCTCATGGCATGCGCGACGACTTCCTTTATGGACGACATGATGATCGACTCTTTGTGTCATTTGGCTTTAAGTAATCTGGGGTGCACATTGTGATCTGGCGGAAACAATACGTTCAACAATTAAAAGTGAGCGTAGTATTCCGTATAGTGCTATGCAAACTCCACGTCCTAACGCGTGTATTGTTCGCTCAGTGAAGGATGTTGCTCGCTAAATCGCCGACTAAAACCGTTCATCGCTCAGGCGCTTAGGCTTTTGTCGTTTATCCACTTCAGTCAACTCAGAGAGTCCACCCGGCTTGTGAAACTCTATGGGCATGTCGACTCCAATGCGGGTCTTGATCAGTTCCTTGTACGCTTTTTCTAAATCTGGCGAGGGGTCGGTATTGATCTCAACCATCACAATCATATCATCCCGGCCATGTTGATCACGAACCGCGCGGCAGAAAAACTCGCCGTCGAATTCAGGTCGTTCAAGCAAAACGCCGCCGATGCCATGAGGGAACACATTGATGCCACGCAGCTTGACCATGTTGTCAGAGCGGCCAAAAATTCCTTGCATGCGTTTAAACACCAGACCTGTGTCGTTTGCACCCGTGTGAAACGCAGAGACATCATGGGTGTTAAACCGGATCATCGGATAAAGATCATCTTTGTAGAGAACCGTGTCGATGACATCGCCCTGTTCTCCGTCTTCTAGGGGTTCGCCGGTGTCGACATCTGTGATCTCGACGTAGTGTGCGTCTTCCCACACATGCATGCCGGTGTGATCGGGGCCTTCGCTGCAAATGATGCCAGTGTCGCCAACGCCATACCAGTCGAAGCATTCCGCGCCGCCCCAAAGGCGCGATATTTCATCGCGATCCTCACGGCCAAAGTGGCCTGAGATCATGCGGATGGGAATGTCTTTGCCGGGCTCTAGACCTTCATCGCGTGCGACTGTGGCGAGGCGTTTGAGGTAATCCACAAAGCCAACGATCACGGTCGTCTTGAAGCGATTCATGATGTGTACTTGCTGGGCCGAGCGCGTCTCGACGCCCGTGCCTGCTGAGCAGAATATAGCGTTGGTAAAGTGCAGCACGGCCTCACGCATATAGTGTCCAGCGTTGACCATGCCGTGACCGTAGATGGAGTGGACCACGTCCGACCCTTTCAGGCCCTGGAAGAGATAGGCCCGCGCCACCAGAAGGTTCTGCATCTCCCGGGTTTTGGGGCTGAACAACAAGACTTGCGGCGTACCTGTTGTGCCGGATGTGGTGTGCATCACCGCATGCCTGTGGTTGTCATTGGAAAAATCAGTGCCTGCAAAATCCCCAAACGGTGGATGGTCTTCAATCGACTTCATCAGGTCGGATTTTCCGAAGACCGGAATTTTCTTAATGTCGTCGAGCGAGGAGACGTCGCCGGGTTCCAAACCAACAGCGCCCCAGTGCCGTTGATAAAAAGGGATCTCCCAGGCTCGCTTCACGCAAGACATGAAGCGATCGCTTTGCAGCGCATGGAGTTCGTCGCGGCTCATCTGTGTAAAGGTTGGCAGGAAATCATCACCGATGGGGTGATCGGTCAACATCTGGTCGATGTCAAAACCAGCGAAGTAGGGTGGGCGTTTTGCCATGGGGCAGGTCAGTTTCTAGTAGGAGCGTGGCAGGCCAAGGACGTTTTGCCCCAGGTAGGCCAAGATCAAATTTGTGGAGATCGGCGCCACTTGATAGAGCCGCGTTTCGCGGAATTTACGCTCGATGTCGTACTCTTCCGCGAAGGCAAATCCACCATAGGTTTGCACACACATTTCTGCCGCTTCCCAGGAGGCTTCAGAGGCCAGCATTTTGCCAATGTTGGCCTCTTCAGCGCATTTTTCACCGGCATCAAATTTTGTGGCGGCTTCGTTGACCATCAAAGCGGCGGCGCGGTAAGACGCGTAGGCCCGTGCGATGGGAAACTGAACGCCTTGATTTTTGCCAATAGGTGAACCAAACACGTTTCTCTCATTGGCATAATCTGTTGCCTTTTTGATGAACCATTGCGCATCACCAAGACATTCAGACGCGATGAGCGTGCGCTCGGCGTTCATGCCATCAAGGATGTAGCGAAAGCCTTTGCCTTCTTCACCAATGAGGTTGGCCGCCGGCACTTTGACATCATCGAAAAAGACTTCGGTGGTGGCGTGATTCATCATCGTGCGGATTGGGCGGATGGTCATGCCGTCTTCCAGGGCGTCGCGCATATCGACCATAAAGACAGATAGGCCATCGCCTTTCTTCTCAATTTGATCTTTGGGCGTGGTGCGGGCCAAGAGTACCATGTAGTCGGAGTGTTCGGCGCGACTGGTCCAGATTTTCTGGCCGTTAACGACGTAATGATCACCGTTTTTTACGGCAGTTGTTTGCAGCGATAAGGTGTCGGTGCCAGACGTGGGTTCGGTGACGCCAAAGGCTTGCAAGCGAATTTCACCGGATGCAACTTTCGGCAACCAGTCGGCTTTTTGTTCGGGACTGCCGTGCTTCAACACTGTGCCCATGGTGTACATCTGGGCATGGCAGGCGCCAGCGTTACACCCGCTTTTGTGAATTTCTTCCAAAATAGCGCAGGCGGCTTTGAGGCCCAGGCCAGACCCGCCGTATTCTTCGGGGATCAGCGCAGCCATAAACCCTGCTTCTGTCATCGCAGTGACAAAGGCCGTCGGATAAGCGCGTTTTTCGTCCAACTCCCGCCAATACTCGCCCGGGAAATCCTGACACAGGGCGCGGACCGAGTCGCGAATGGCTTCGAGTTCTTCCTCAGATAGGGTTGAGGCCACGTGATCGTCCCGCATGGACAACATCCTTTTTTCACTATGATGGATCGTGTTTAGCAGCGATTGAACTATACGACACACACCAAAAAGATAAGCTTTTGTGCACTTTAGTCAGCGTGCTCAGCACTTTAGTCATAGGGAGAGGTAGCGCAACGGCCTTAGTAGAGGTGCACGCCCAGCGGTCGTTGTTCATCCAGGTTGTGACCAAAGGACGGACGTTCCAGCCCATATTCCGAGCTTCGTCGCAGTTAGTATGCGCCAGCGTTGACGGTTTGCGCGTAGGCTTTTGCCACATTCAAAAATCGGGAGAGTAAGTATGTCTAAGTCTTGGATCTCTGGTCTTAAATCTACAGCTGTAGCGCTTGCAGTTTGTGCCATGGTTACGCCAGCAAATGCGCATGTGATCATCGAAGGATTCAAAGGGCGGGCCAATTATAATGAATTCCTAAACCTCATGGTGCCTCACGGATGCGGCCTTCTGGATACCACGGAAGTCAGAATGAAAATTCCCGCTAGCGTTCCCTTGTTTGCGCCGGAAGAAAAAGACGGCTGGGAAACCGAACTTGTGATGCGTAAATTGGATGAGCCGATCAAGCGCGGCAACCAGACCATCACGGAAGTCTACGATGAAGTGATTTGGCGCGGAAACCTGCCAGCCTTACATCTTGGTGTATTCAAATTTTTGGCGCGCATCACAGGGCCGATTGATTCCGTCGTGCCCTTTAAGGTGATCCAGACCTGCGGCGATAAAGAAGACCGCTGGGTTGACGTTGTCGACGAAGGTGAACCGGGATGGAAAATGTGGGCTCTTGAAGCGCCAGCGCCATTCGTTGTGGTTGTTGAGGGAGATGGCCCGCAACTCGGCGCATCCATGCAAGACATCGGGGCCGAACGTCAACGTCTCGGCAGCGCTACAAAGCAATAGCGTTTTATTTCTCTGCGCTGCCCGTCTGGTTTTGCGTCATTGTGTCATAGAACCAGGCGGGCGCACGTTCGAATGATCCGTCCAGTTTGTAAAGATCAACCCGGTCAATAGTGATGGCGTCAAACATGCCTGCCCGGGTGTAAGGGTCTTCATAGACAAATCGCGCCGCATTTTCCCAGGAGCCATAGTCGCCAATAGCGATGCTGCGGAGATTCTTGCTGTTTTCATCTTTGACCGAGGCTGAGACGACATTGGCCCCGTAGGTCTTTAGGTGTTCGTAGTGCGCGTCTTGCAGACGTTCAATAATGCCATCAACGACATCTCTGTCCGCATAGCTCTTCTGAATCAGATACATGACTGTGGCGGGCGCATTTCCCGTCGGCTTGACGGGGCGATCGTATCCGTTGGCTTTTTGACGGCGTTCAAGCTCAGGCGCAAACCATGCGGGTGCCCTGTTGTAACGCCCATCTATTTTGTAAACCTCGAGTTGTTCAAGGGTGATGTCTTTGTAAATGCCTCCCTGTGTGAAGGGATCGTCGTACACATAACGCTGAATGGTTTCCAAATCAGCTATGTCACTGATCGAGACGCTGCCGATCCGCGTGCCGTCATCGGCCAGCAAAGCGGATGAGACGATGGTTTGGCCGAATTGAAGAAGGTGCTTTTGATGACCCGGTTCATTGGCCGCGCGAATGGCGGGAATATCTTTGGAGAAATCATAAAGACGGCGCACCATCGACATACGCGTGACGGCAGCGGGGCCTGAGTTGGTCGCCAATGCTTGAGGTTCAGTGTTTAACGTATCGGCACCAACCTCAGCGGCAGGAAGGACAATGATTGAGAGAAGGGTTAACGCCAAGAGGACTTTCATACTTACCATCCTGTTAAATGCAAAGCGTTCGAATGGCTAATATCCTGCCTTCTCTTCGACGTTATTGTCACGTCCCATCACCAGAACCGTGCGCTCATACGTGCAAATGACGTCTTTATGTTGATTGAAACCGGTGGTTTTAACTTTAACGATTCCCTGCCCAGGCCGGGACTTGCTTGGTCGTGTAGAAAGCACTTCTGATTCTGCGTAAATCGTGTCGCCTGCATAAACCGGGTGCGGCAACATAATGTCTGTCCACCCCAGATTCGCGATCGCCTTCTGACTGACATCTGAAACACTCATGCCAGTGATAATCGCTAGCGTCAGGGTTGAAACAATCAACGGCTGGCCAAACTCTGTGTGCTTGGCGTATTCCGCATCAAAGTGCACCGGGTGTGAATTCATGGTCAGCGTTGTGAACCAGATGTTGTCAGTCATGGTCACGGTGCGTCCGGGGCGGTGCTCATAAATGTCGCCCACTTTGAAATCTTCAAAGTAACGGCCACCACGTTCGCGGTAACGGTTTTCTCCAACCTTGGCGGCTTCTACGACCATGTCATGCTCCTTGGTGTCTGTGACGGATGTAAAGGGTTTGAATTTAAACGGGGGCGGGAATCTGCGCCGCGTAGGCATCAGCGATTTGGGCGCGGGTCGCAAACCAGACGTCTTTTTTGGATGCGGCGTGGTCGAGGAAGTTTTGAAACGCTTTCATGCGTCCCGGGCGCCCAACAATGCGCAGGTGCACGCCCACGGACATGAGCTTGTTTGGAGATTCAGCAGCTTCTTCATAAAGCCAGTCAAAGGTATCGATCAGATAACGCTCCCACTGATCTGGTGTATAGGCCGGATCCATCCACATTTTCATGTCGTTGGTGTCCAGCGCATAGGGGGAAATCAAAATGGGTTTTCCATCCACAACATCCCAGCGCGGGGTGTCATCAGAATAATCGTCCATATGATAGCTGTAGCCCTCTTCTATCAGCAGGCGCCGTGTGTTCTCGGTCAGCACATAACGCGACAACCATCCCTGTGGACGTTTGCCACAGGTTTTTTCAATGGACTCGGCCGCTTTGCGGATGAAGTCGCGTTCCATGTCTTCCTTCATCCAATGCTGGTGGGCCCAGCGATAGCCATGCGCACATACTTCATGACCATCGGATACGATTTCTTTCGCGAGATCTGGTGCGCGTTCGAGGGCGAGGGCGGCTGCCGTGAAGGTGGCGGTGATGCCTTGGTCACGCAGCAGCTTCAAAACCCGTGGCGCTCCGGCCCGTATGCCGTATTGGTAGTTGGACTCGTTGCCCAGGTTGCGGCCCTTTTTCATTATGACTTGCAGTTCATCAACGGGCTCGGGCATGCGGTCGCCGTCGGCGATGCTTTCTTCCGCACCCTCTTCAACATTGACAACAACGGAGACGGCAAGGCGTTTGGTGTCGGGCCATGTAAATGCAGGGGCTGACATATCTAATGATACTCCTCGCCGCCGGATACATTCATAGCTTCTGCGGTGATGTAGTCGGCTTGATCAGAACACAGGAACGCGCAAGCTTTGGCGATATCTTCCACCAGGCCAACGCGTCCCATAGGAATGCGGGCGCGCATACCGTCTAAGTATTCTTCTTCGGTTTTGCCTTGCGCTTTCGACATGAAGTCGTTTTGCCAGGCACCGAGGCCGGTGGTGACGTGGTTTGGACAAATCGCATTAACGGTAATTTTGTGCGGGGCAAGCTCAATACCGGCCACCCGGGTCAGGCCGACAAGACCATGTTTGGACGAGGTGTAAGCCGCTGTATTGCCAAAACCAGACTTGGCCGCCTGACTGGCGATGTTGATGATGCGACCGCCGTCGCCTTGTTTGATCATCTGCTTGGCCGCGTGTTTGATGCCAAAGAAACAGCCGCGCAAGTTTACACCCAGCACCGCATCCCATTGTTCTTGGGTCATCTCAATCAGCGGGCCAAACAGGTAGCCGATCCCGGCGTTGTTCACCAGAATGTCCAGACGACCATAGGTCTTAACGGCAAATGCGATCAAGCCTGCGACTTCGGATTCTACTAGCATGTCTGCCGCATATCCAACAGCCTCGCCGCCTTTGGCTTTAATGCCACCAACAACCTGGTCAATTTCGTCAGACGTTCCGACGCCGTGCTTCGGCGCGATGTCCCCTTTGACCTGACCAATATCGTGAATAACGACCTTGCAGCCTTCCTGGGCCAGGCGCACAGCCATAGCTTCGCCTAAACCTTGAGGGCGGCCCGCACCCGTGATGATCGCCACTTTGCCTTTAAGGTCGTACATACCTTAGTCCTCCTTCGCGTGACTTGACCGTTTACTTAGAACGGTTTCCAAAGACCAACTGCACCGGCAATCGCAACTAATCCCCAAATCATGAAAATGGGAATGCGGGTGGTGTAAAGCGCACTTTTCATTTGCGCTATATCTTCCGGCGTCTCTTTGTCATTCATGACCCGGCTAAACGCTGCACCGAAGGGCTTCATGGTGTAGCGAGACGAAATACCGCAGAACACCGTGCCCGCCCAAATCAGCAGTTTAGCGGCCAGCCACTTGTCTTCGGTAATGCCGATGCCCATCAAAGCGGTGACGCCGAGCGCGGTCACGGTCAGCGCGATCACCCACCGCATCGCTAAATCAACACGGCGGACCAAGGCTATGGTGTCCGGATTGCCATTGCCGAGAAACAAATAAATGACAAAGAACACCCAAATGCCCGAGATTGCCCAGATCAACCAGAGCCAGAGACTGGCGATCTCGAACCACAGCATCATGTTGCCCATGGTAAAGCCCAGCGCAATCACCAGTGGCATGCAAACCCGTGGGAATTGATCGAGCCAGTGCATCACCTTTCTCACAGAGGTCCGAGCCTCCGGCGTTAGACCCGGTTTGATGAGAATGCCAGACGAGTAGTAGACCCCAAGATCACCCCCCAACCAGTAGACAAAGCACAGCAGGTGCAAGTACACCAACACCTGATACAGATCGATTTCCACGACTTTCTCCCCTCGGACGTTTAGGACGCCACCGTTTGCGCAGGATTTTGACCCGGGGTATAGCATCCCCCCTTAGGGAGGACCAAGGTGCGACGGTTAAGTTACTTGATTTTATCTGCGTTTATTTGGATGGCACCGGCCGTGGCCTCGGATGTCACCTCAGAGGTCATTATTGGGTGTGATCGCCTGGCTGCGAATCCGCCAGACCCTGATCGTGTGACGGAAGGTGTGCTCCGGGCGGAGGTCGATCTCCCCGCAGCGATTATGGCATGCCGTTACGCCGTCGCAACTTATCCGGAGGAGGCGCGTTTTTCCTATCAGCTGGCGCGGGTGCTTTTTTACGATGGTCAGACAGAGTTGGCACTAGCGTCTTTCGAGCGCGCAATTCAGCAAGATTACCGGCAAGCTAAGTTTCTGCTCGGCTTAATCATGACGCGTGGCTACGCAGGCGTGCCGCAAGATATCTGCCGAGTCGAGCAGCTTTGGCGGGCTGCGGCACAACAGAATCATGCTAATGCTCAAGTCAGCTATGTCGATATGGCTGTTCAAGGCCGTTTTGATACCTGCGCGCAGCGTGTGTCTGATCTGGCCATGTCTGCTTTTTTAGATCAGGCTGCCCCGCAATTAGACTATGTGGGTGGTTTGCTCATTGCCAATCTGCGTCAAGACCTTGAAACTAACCCCTAATTAACAATGCCGCGTATTTACACTAACGGGAGGGACATGATGCGACTGTTACTTACGACCTTACTGATGATGGTGGCGGCAGCTTCAGCCAACGCCGCACCAGATCCGGAGGCCGTGACAGAATGTGATCGTCTGGCATCGCATGGGTCTGATCCGGAACGGGTTGCACCTGGCATCAGCCAGTCAGACATGCGGAAAGCGGCCGCTATTGCCGCCTGCACCGCGGACACGGATATACAGCCTGAAAATCGCCGACTTCGCTATCTGTTGGGTCGCGCATACTTTTATTCTGGCCGTGGTGAAGAAGCACTTCCGCATCTTATTTTTGCAGCAGACGCTGGGCATCGTCAGGCGCAGTTTGTGCTTGGCTACATCTATGGCGGCGGCCTTGGTGGCATTGAACAGGACCTCTGTAAGGCCGAGGAGCTTTGGCTCAGGTCCGCACGCCAGGGACGTTTTGCCGCGCTGGTCAGTTACCCTCATCATGTGGTGCGCGGTCGTTTTGACAACTGTGAGGTTCAGGCCAGCGCCGATGAAATGGCAGGCTTTTTAGAAACAGCCAAAGGCATGGCCTCGGACTATTACCGCAGCATGTGGACAGCAGATGTCACAGAAGATTTCAACACTTATCGAGAAGGAAATTAAGTATGAAAGCTCTTAGCTTTACGGTTGCAGCCGTTGCCCTTGCATTTGCTGCCCCAACGCTTGCGGAAGATGAAGTTGTCACTGAGTGCGATATTTTAGTGTCTCATCCGGAAGATCCTGAGCGTGTTGCGCCTGGCGTTGATGATGTGCTTCTTCTGGCCGGGCAGGCGGCGTGCGAAGCCGCAGTTGCCGCCGACCCAGAAAATCGCCGCCTTCGGTATCAATTGGGCCGCGTATTATTTTATAGCGGCGATACCTCCAAGTCGCTGCCGCATCTTGAGTTTGCGGCTGAAGCGGGTTCAATGCAGGCGCAGTTTGTGCTTGGGTATATCACCGATGAAGCCTTCCAAGGCATAAAAAGAGATGCGTGCAAAGTTGAAGACCTTTGGGTGCGATCTGCCCGTCAGGGACGGTTTGCAGCGCGCGTGAGTTATCCGCGTCATGTTGCACATGGCAAATTTGAAGGCTGTGATATTCAAGCCAGTTCTTCTGAAATCATGAGCTTCATTGACGCTGCGCGCGGTCAGGCGGATGGCTACTACCAGCAGATATTGGTTGAGGAAGTTGCGGCAACCTATGCGGCCTCTGACCATGCAAAATAGAGTGAGAACAGCCGTTGTCGGACTGGCCGCATGCTTTGTTATCCTCGGCCTCGCCGCGCCTATAAAGGCAGCAGCGCAAGAGACGGTCACACGGTGTGATCGTCTTGCGGCGCATCCGGAAGACCCGGATCGCGTTGTTGCCGGGGTTGCAACAGCTGATGTCGATCAACCGGCGGCCATTGCTGCCTGCGAAGCTGATCTGAAAGCTGACCCAGGCAATCCACGACTGACCTATCAGTTGGCGCGCGTCTATTTCTATAATGGGCGCAGTGCCGACGCCGTTGCGACAATGGAAAAAGCCGCGCAGGCGGGCCACCGGCAGGCACAATTTGTTATGGGCGCTTTGATTACCAATAATCGCCCGGATGCATCAGATGATGTCTGTGATGCAGAGATGTGGTGGTCGAAGTCTGCTAAGGCCGGGCGTCTGGCGGCACAGGTTTCTTATGTGCGTCATGTCACGAAAGGGTTGTTTGACGCGTGTAGCTTGAATGCCTCAAAAGACGACATGACTTCTTTTCTTGATAATGTGCGGGCCACGGGTGGCGGGGATTACTATTTACGTCTGTTGCTTGCTGATCTGACCGAAGACCTGGCCGCTTACACAGGGGGCTAAGGCTTAAGTGTTGCAAAGACTTACTTATGACAGAGTATAAATACACAACACTTATCAAATAATTTGCCAACGGGGATGACATGGCCACCAACAAACAAATTCAACTTGCCCGCCAACCAGAGGGTGAGCCTAAGATCAGCGATTTTAAAATCGCGGAAACGGATATCTCCACACCTGGGCCAGGAGAATTTCTTGCCCGTAATATTTATCTGTCTTTAGACCCCTATATGCGCGGGGCTATAGCCGGGCGTCATATGGGGCATAGCCGCCTCAACCAAGGGGATTTGATTGGCGGTCGGTGTGTCGCCCAGGTCATAGAATCAAAACATGCGGATTATGCGGAAGGCGATTACATCGTCATCGAATCTGGTTGGCAGCAATACTGTGTCTCTGACGGTGGTGCGAAAGACGAAGTGCGCAAGATTGATCCAGACGCGGGCCCGTTGTCTTCGGCTTTGGGCGCGTTGGGCATGCCAGGTCTGACGGCCTGGGCTGGAGTTGAGCGCCTGGCTCAGCCTGGTCTTGGAGATACGTTTGTGGTGACTGCTGCGGCTGGTCCCGTTGGAGGGACAGCAGGGCAACTGGCGAAAGCTAAGGGCTGCCGTGCGGTTGGCATCGCGGGCTCTGACGAAAAGTGCCGAATCGTTGTTGAAGAATATGGCTTCGATGCTTGCGTAAACTACAAGAATGAAAATTGGGCTGAGGACCTCAAAGCCGCCTGCCCAGATGGCGTTGACGTCTATTTTGACAATGTTGGTGGACCCGTTCTCGACACCATCACACAGCAGCTTAACTTGTACGGCAAAATCGTGATGTGCGGTCTGGTGTCACAATACAATCGCAGTGACGATGGTGGTTGGAATGGTCACAATATGGGGCCATTCGTTGGCAAACGGGCGCAATTGCTTGGACTCGTCGTGTATGATTATTACGATAAGATTGATCAGTTTCTGAAGGCCGCTGTGCCGTTGGTCAAGGCGGGCAAACTGCATTTTCATGAAGATTGTGTTGATGGAATTGAGAAAGCTCCGGCGCATTTTGCTAAACTGATGAGCGGCCAAAATGTTGGCAAAGCCATGGTCGCGATCGGTCCGGAGAAACTCTAACGCTCAGTGTTCGGGGTGTAGGCCAACTATGGCGGTGAACCTTCAAGTTCAATTGGCGCGGCAACGCGATGGCATGCTCGATGAGTCTGACTTTCGTGTCGTTGAAGCGCCCATGCCGCGCCCGGTGCCGGGGCAACTTCTGGTGCGGACGGTCTACCTGTCGCTTGATCCGTATGTGCG
This sequence comes from Rhodospirillaceae bacterium, assembly GCA_040221475.1. Taxonomy (GTDB): domain Bacteria; phylum Pseudomonadota; class Alphaproteobacteria; order Rhodospirillales; family Rhodospirillaceae; genus WLXB01. The sequence continues at coordinate 494,405 of JAVKEJ010000058.1, forward strand.
TAAGGCCATCCGTGGCGACCATCCTGGCCATGCCGCCCTCACGGAAGGCGATGTGATTTATGGCCGCAGTGTCTGCCGGGTCGTGCGCAGTCACGATGAGACCTATCAAGCTGGTGATTATCTGGTTGCTGAAACAGGTTGGCAGCAGCATGCCGTGATTGGTCCTGAGAAAGTGGTGCAACGCGTTGACCCATCGATGGGTCCGTTGTCCACCGCAGTTGGCCCTTTGGGAATGCCGGGCCTCACGGCCTGGGGGTCGGTTGAGCATCTTGGCAAGCCTATGCTCGGGGAAACATTGCTTGTGTCTGCGGCGGCCGGTCCGGTTGGCGGATGTGTCGGGCAGTTGGCCAAGTTGCGCGGCGCGCGCGTTGTTGGCATTGCAGGTTCTCAAGAGAAATGCGATCTCGTGACCAAGTCTTACGGGTTTGATGTCTGCGTGAACTACAAAGAAAAAGACTGGCAAGATGCGTTAAGGGCAGCTTGCTCTGACGGTATCGACGTCTACCACGACAATGTTGGCGGGCCGCTGCTGATGGAGCTTGCGCCTCATTTGTCGCTGTATGCGCGGGTGGTTATGTGTGGGCGTCCAGCGGATTATCATTCTAAAACATTTCAGGGCGTCGGACTGGGCCCGTTCATTGGGCGCAGAGCAAAAATGTTCGGCCTTGTGGTCTATGATTACGAAGGCGACTTAGAACGCTACTTGCATTTAGCGTCAGGTTGGATGCGCGCTGGTCATCTGAAAGTGAAAGAAGACCGGGCGGAGGGACTTGCTGCTGCGCCAGCGCAGTTCTTGAAACTTATGCGCGGCGAAAACGTCGGCAAAGCGATTGTCGCGGTGGGGCCGGAAAGGGCCTAGACACACAGTTATCATCTCAGACTTAGGAGAAAATTTATGACGGTTTATGTCATCGGCCAGGCGCGCGTTACAGACCCGGCCGGATTTAAAAAGTACTCGGAAACAGTCGCTGGTTTGGCAGAGCAGTTTGGCGGCAAGCTCATCGGGGCCGGTGGTCCGGATGAAAAAACCCTCATCGAAGGCGCGCAGTTTGAAAATGGCCGCGTTGTGATTTTTGAGTACCCGTCCTTAGAGGCGTATCAAAAGTATGTGGCGTCAGAGAAGTATCAGGAAGCAAAAGGCTATCGCATGGGCTGTGGCACGCTGGATGTGTGCGTTATTCCGGCTGTAGGGTAGTTCAAGCGGATTGGGCTCTGAAACTTCTGAGTTGGATAGAAGTTAGAACGCTAAAGTTTTGATCCACTGACAAAGCCACGGCACTCTGGTGGAGCCGTCGGTTTATCCTTAAGCTTCCACGCCGTTATGTTTTTGAATCCAGCTGCTGCGGCCATGTTGCCCAGACAGTTCAATGTCGGAACCCACCAGTTTGAATCATTGTTGCCGTAATGTTTTCCTGGATAGAATTCCATAACCATCTGTTTTCCAGGATATCCTAGATTGATGCCGCCTTTGTAAGGGCTGTAGTCGTCTAATATCGCGCTTTCTATAAAAACAGTTTCCCGACAGACGCTTGAAATTTTATCAAGGGCCAAAAGCGGATATCGTAAATGATAGAGCGTGCCAAAAAAGAACACGACATCAAACATGCCGACCGTCTCTGGTGAGAGGTCGTAGACTGTCATTTCTTGGCGTTGGCACTGGTTATCTCTGTACCCGAGGGCATCACGGCAAAGGTCGAATGTGTCCCAGGCGGTGCGTTTTATATTCAGATCAAGATGGTCAGAAAAATCGTCGATGGCCAACACTTCGCTGGCACCACGCTTAAGCGCCTCAAAAGTCCAAAAGCCATCCCACGCCCCTATGTCTAAAACACGCTTTCCTGTCAGGTCTGTAGGAATACCATAAGTGTCTATGTCTATTGGTGCCCAGCCGGGCGTTGTAATGCCATCTGTCAGTTCAATATGATGGTACCAATACTCAACGGCGTTGATTTTAGCTTGTAGCGCAGGATTAGACATGAGTGCTGTCTAATCAATCAAGAACAGCGAGAGCGACGGCACAAACATCACAATGATCAGACACAGCAGCATCAAGAGGATAAAGGGAATCACCCCCTTAACGATAGTCAGGAAATCTTCACGGAATGCTCCCATGGCAATAATGATGTTTAGCCCCATGGGCGGTGTGAGGTAGCCGATTTCCAAGTTGACAATCATCATGATACCGAAGTGGATGGTATCCATGCCGTAATCTGCGGCCATGGGTGGCAGCAGGGGGCTCAAGATTAAAATGGCAGCGCCGATATCAAGAAACAGGCCAACAGCCAACAGCAACAAGTTGGTCATCAGCAGGAACAGCAATTTTGAATCAATGAACGTGGTCATCACGTCAACAATCCGGCCCGGCACTTGCTCGTAGGTCATGAACACATTTAACGACAGTGCAATCGCGAGAATGGGAAACAAGCTACCCATTAAGGTTGAGGTGTCGCCGACCACCCGCCACACCAACTTTCCTGCATCTTTGAAAGTTTCACCTAAGTCACCAAAGCGACCAGAGACGAGATGCATAAGGCCGTGTTTGTGAGCAAAGATTTCAACGCTTAATGCAGTGAGCACGGCAACGGCGGCTGACTCCGTGGGAGTGAAGTAACCGGAGTAGATCCCGCCGAGAATCACCACAGGTGTCATCAACGCGAAGATGGCCCCTTTGAAGGTGCTCCATATTTCGCTTAGTTCCCAGAGGTCGCCACGTTTCGACCAATTCACCGTCATGGCGTAGAGGCTCAAGACGACCAAAATGAGCGCTGCGGGTCCGGTGCCAGCAAGAAACAGATCGGCAATGGAGGATTGCGTCATCACACCATACAAAATGAGCGGAATCGACGGCGGAATGATAATCCCAAGTGTGCCACCCGCGCACAACATACCGATGGAGAAGGGGCGGGAGTAGCCCTCCTGAATCAGGGCCGGATACATAATCGAGCCAACGGCCAACAATGTAACGGCCGAAGATCCTGAAATGGCGGCAAACACGCCGCAGGATAACAGACCGGCGATGGCCAGCCCGCCCGGAATAGGTTTGGTCAGCGAGCGCATCAACAGGATCAGGCGCTCAGCGATGGAGCCTTGCGACATGATGGAGCCGGCGAGAATGTAAAGTGGGATCGACAGCAGGACTTCGCGGTTAGATGCGTCCCACATGTCGTAGACGACGTTCATCAACTCGCCGCCGCCCCAGAAGTAGTAGGCCCAGAACGTTGCCACCCCAAGGATGACGATGATGTTCATCCTTAAGATCAAAAGTGCGATCAGGATGACCGCCAGCAGCAAACCATTCATCGCTGCGTTTCCTGCCGGTAATCACGCTCGCCATCTTTAATGCCTTCGGCTGAGGTGTCTGTCGCGATCTCTATACCTTCGACGGACTCCGGGGGGACAGGGCGCAATTCAAGAAAAATGCCGTATAGGGTGTGTCGAACGGCCACCAAGGCAAATCCAAGCACAATAAAGCCCTGCACCGGCCAGATAGGCCACCGTAATACGGCTGAGACATCTCTCAACTCGTAGCTTTCATAGGCAACGCTAAAGGCGATGTAGGCCAGAAAATAGCAGAACACAGCAAAGCCCAGTTCGCCAATGCGATTGGCCAAGTCATCCCAGCGGCGCAAAATAATATCAGCAAAGCGCGGCCTGAAATGAGATCCGTTGGCAGAGGCCAGTGATACACCCATGTAGGCAACGATGATCATGCCGACCACGCCGACTTGTGGTGCGCCAAACCATCCGGATCCTGTGAACTCGCGACGCAACACGTCGCCCATCAGCGCGCCGGCCATCACTAAAAAGGCGATGAAGCACAGGCTTTGCTCAAACAGTTTCAGATAGTGCAGGAAGGCTTTTGCCTTTTGCAAAACGAAGTCCCCAAGCGATTCAAAAACGTTTCTGTTGAAGCCATCTTATCGATTGGGCCAGAGGTTGCAATCGCATTACGGCAGAAACGCCTTATTCTGGTGGCGTGGCTATTCTACGGATGCAGATTGTGCAGCGAAGGCGCGCTTGCCGTCTTGGATTGCGGCGTACACCTCTTTGGCCCGTCCTCCGATTTCATCGAGAATGATGCTGTGCGAGGGTGCTGTTGCTTCAACCCATAGGGCGCGTTGGTCTGGTGTCGGGGTGTGAATAGAGATTCCTCGTTCCACCATGTTGGATTTGAGGTTGGTAATCAGGGTGCGGACATCTTCACGGGCAGGGGCGATGGGGAAAAATGCATCTTTGATCACAGCGCGCTGCTCATCGGTTAAGCTATCCCACCACTGTTTGTTGGCCATCTGAATACCTTGATCGTAGGATTGGTTCGTCTCAGTGACGTCTGTCGCGAAACCTGACAGTCCGTAATAGAAAAACACCAGACTCGACAGGCCACCATCCACGAGGCCGGTCTGGAGCGCTGGTGCAATGTCTGCTGTGCCCAAAGGAATTGAGTCTGCTCCGACAGATTGCAGGAAGGCTTGCGCCGCGAAATTGGGGGATCCACGAAGTTTCAACCCTTCTGCCGCCGCTGGAGTCAAGACGGGCTTGTTGGCATAAAGCGTGTTCCAGCCAACCTCGGACCATTCCAGAAAAACCAAGCCCCGGTCTGCGAGAAAGTCCGTAAAAATGCTCTGAAGGTAGTTATCGAAGACAAAGTCGACTTCTTCTTCTGAGTCAAATAGGAAAGGAATCATCGGCACAGCGGCCTCAGGAATAATGCCAGCCAAGCCCCACATGGTGATGCCGCCAATCTGGATACGGTTACGCCTGAGCGCCGTCAGCATTGTTTCTTCTGTGCCGACTTCACCGCGGATGAAGTATTCCATTTCGACAATAGGAGACTCATTAATTTTTGCTTTGAAGTAGTCCCAATGGTGGTCCCAAGGGGAGTCAACTTGGGACAGGGCGGTCACTTTGCCGCGCGCGATGCCGTCCGCTAAGGCGGGCGCGGTGAGCAGTAAAACAAATAACAGTGTGGCGATCCGGCCCATTCGAGTCTCCTTGGGTATTAACCTTAATTTCAGTCTCTAAGCTGATTAAGGTTAGACTATGACTGTCTTAAAACGACATTGTACGACTTTGGCACGTTAAGTAAGGGCTATATAAGCATATGACCTCAAGACTAAAGATCGCATGTATCATTTTGGCGGCTTGGGTGCTGCCCGTGAAGGTGCAAGCGGAAACATTAAGTCAAGCTGATATGGCTCAGCTGTTAGAGTGGGTGCAAGGCCGGTATTCCAATCAACAGCAATTCGACACAGGCGGGGTTACCAAAGCCTCTGATCTTTTGTTTCCGGTGTTTGAGAAAATTGATGTCCCGGCGTTTGGCGACTCTGTTATTTATCTTCAATGGCCTATCGGCAGCTCCACAGGTGATTTGCAACGACAACGCATTTGGGTGTTTAACCTGAATGAAACGACCGGCAGAATCACTATGGATTTCTTCACTTTGAAGGAGCCGGACGCTTGGTTGAATGCGCATTTATATCCCCAAAAGGTTCGTGGGATGACGCGGGGGGACACCATTGGCTATCCCGAAACATGTTTGCTGCCGGTGTCCCGAGAAGGTGGCCAGTTTGTCGCGCGTATCCCAAAAACATGTGAAATCGTTTCACAGGGCACCCAGACGACGATGACTTTAGAGTCTCATATAGTGATTTCTAGCGATCAGCTGACGTATCGGGAAGCTGGCCTGAAGGCGGATGGGTCTGTGGTGTTTCGGGTTCCGGCCACAGAGGAATATGTGTTCGACCGCCTAATTGATTAAGCGCTATTCCTGCTATTCAACTGCCTGAAGGTGCGATGATGTCTTCCATCGGCTCTTTAAAAGGCCCGGAATAGGGTTTGGTTTTCCAGATCATTGTGCAGAAAAACGCATGAGACAGACCAAAAAACAGCCACACGGGCCAGGGCGGCAACGCGCCTAAAAGAACAACCGTCATCGTCAAAAGGATAATCACTACGGCGATTGTCATCCAGATAATGACGCGCTTGCGGTTCATCGGCGGGTTTGGTGATTTAGCCATAGGCGCAGCATAGCGTTTCGGGCTTTTACAGCCAAGAGTGTGCTGAGGGCGTTGCGGTTTTGCTTTGCGGCTGACAGGCGAGCTTGAATCGCTAGAATGTGGGCCAATATCTGTGCTTCAGCCTCTGCGTCTCCCCCATTAGGGTTCCAGCGCATAGGGTTCCAGCGCATAGGGTTCCAGCAGATAGAAAAGGGATATCCATGATCGATTTATACTACTGGCCAACGCCCAATGGTCACAAAATCCCCATCATGCTGGAGGAATGTGGCCTGGAGTATCAGGTCCACCCCATTAACATGCTAAAGGGTGATCAGTTCGAAGAGTCATTCTTGAAGATCAACCCCAACAACAAAATCCCAGCTATCGTTGATCAGGACGGCCCCGAGGGTAAGCCCTATAAGGTCTTCGAATCGGGCGCGATTCTATTGTACTTGGCGGAGAAGACCAAAAAATTTATCCCTGAAGACCCAGTCGGTCGCTATGACACAATACAGTGGTTGTTCTTTCAGATGGCCAATGTTGGTCCGATGTTTGGTCAGTGCGGACACTTCTTGCAGTACGCGCCACAACGCATTCAGTACGGTATCGACCGTTATCAAGGCGAGACCAAGCGCCTGTATCGGGTTATGGATAAACGCCTCGATGAGGTAGACTATCTTGCGGGTGATTATTCCATTGCGGATATGGCTACGTATCCGTGGGTTAAGATCAACCATTTTCATGAGATCGATATGGATGAGTACCCCAACGTCAAGCGGTGGAGAGAGGCTGTGGGCAATCGTCCCGCTGTTGTCGCCGGATGCGCGTTGCTTGAAGATGTTATGAAGCTTGGCGATCCAGACGACGAAGCGTTTGACAATCTGTTTAATAAGCAATCTGAAGACCGGAGGTAGGGCACTGTGATTCTTGATCGCGATAAGTCGCATCTGATTATCGTCGATGTCCAGGAGCGTTTGGTCCCGGCCTTGCAAGGGGGTGATCAGGCGATTGAACAATGTGCTCTGCTCATGCGCGGTGCGTCTGAATTAGGTGTGCCTATTTTAATGTCTGAACAATATCCCAAAGGTCTGGGGCCAACAGTTTCTGTGCTGGAGAACTTAGCTGGGGATGCGGTGCGGCGAGAGAAAATGCATTTCTCCTGTGCGGCTGATCCAGATATTCTCGCCGATGTCGCCAATGCGGCCAATGCCGGGCGGCGTCAGATCGTGCTTGCGGGAATAGAAGCCCACGTTTGTGTTTTGCAATCTGCGCTCGGATTTAAGCAGGCTGGGTTTGATGTGTATGTGGCGATGGATGCGACGGCGTCCCGTTGTGCAGAGAGTGTCAGCCTGGCCAAAGACCGATTGCTCGCCAATCGCATCACGCCTGTAAATGTTGAGATGGTATTATTTGAATGGTTGCAAGTGTCTGGCACGCCAGAATTTAAAGCCGTCAGCAAGATGGTGAAGTAGCCACTTCTGTTAGACGTCGTAACTAGTGGCGCTGTCTAGTACATCTAAACAAACATTAGGGCGCAGTTGGGTCTTTGATTCGGATTGTGAATCCAGCCTCTGTGAGGTGGCTGATTACCAGTTGCGCATGCTCTTTATCACGGGTTTCGATCGTGATGTTCAGTCGTGCGGCGCTGGCGGAGAGGTCCATCGCGAAGCGTGTATGGGCTACCTCCAACACATTGGCGCCCAGTTCGGCGCAAATGGTGGCCACCGCGTTCAGTTGCCCTGGCTTATCAGGCATAGCAATAGACAGTGTGAGCACTTGGCCAAGCCGAACTAGGTCGCGCATCAAGACGGAGGACAGCATTCGCGCATCAATATTGCCGCCGGAGAGTATCAATCCGACACGCTTTCCCGCAAATTTCTCCGGATGTTCAAGTATGGCTGCCAGCGCAGCCGCGCCCGCGCCTTCGGCGACGACTTTGTCAATGGACAGAAACATAGACACCGCGCGTTCCATGCTGGTTTCACTTACCGTTAAAACATCTTTTACATGCTGCTCAATCAGAGGGAGCGTGTTCGGGCCTGGTGTTTTGACGGCGATCCCTTCGCCAAGGGTCGAACCTTCGCAGGGGAGCTTTGTTTGTTTGAGCGCGTTTGTTAATGACGGATAGAGTTCCGGTTCGACACCAATGATGTCGATGCCCGGCTTCAATCCTTTTGCGGCCACAGCACAGCCAGAGATCAGTCCGCCTCCGCCGACAGGTGCTATTAAAACATCAAGAGATGGGTCGTCCTCAAGCATCTCAAGGCCGATGGTGCCCTGGCCGGAAATGACAGCAATGTCGTTATATGGGTGCACAAAGGTGAAGTCATGCTCTTCGGCTAGCACGTTGGCATGCGCCGCAGCCTCTTCAAGCGTGTCTCCTTCAAGCTCAACTTTGGCACCATACCCAGCTGTCTTGCGGACTTTCACAAAGGGAGTGCCTTTTGGCATGACAATGGTCGCGGGAATACTCAAACGTTGCGCCTGATAAGCGAGACCTTGAGCATGGTTGCCCGCTGACATGGTGACCACGCCAGCGGTACGCTCTGCCTCGTTCAAGAGAGAAAGCCGTGCGAGTGCGCCGCGTGATTTGAAAGCGCCGGTATGCTGCAGGTTTTCGTACTTCACAACGATCTGTGTCCCGAGGCGGCGCGAAAGCGCTTCAGACTCTAAGAACGGGGTGCGCACGATTCCGCTTTTGATGCGCTCAGCCGTCGCTTTAATATCTATTAGAGTCAGGCTCATGAGGCCCTCACCTTCAAAGAGCGCACGGGAAGCGTCAACGTTAGTTTTTCTGGGACCATGATCGCCGGCCTCCTTAGGTTTATTTCATTTAGAACTCATGCGCGGGCGCGGCCCGGATCTCCTTAGAGAGCCGGGATCATAATTCGTGCAATGGCGGTCCTGACGATCATGGTTCTTGATTAGCAGCCTGAAGGCTGAGCGTCTAGGGGACAGCCTATGAAGGAGGTGTCTGAGGCAGAAAAATGAAGTTAAAAATGTAGGACGGTTTTCCCACGGATGAGCGGTGGTCAGCGTCCGGATTAAAATCAGAAATTGGCCGCAGCTCGTCGCTTCTCATAAAGCGCGCCTCATAACCCAGTGCGGTGATTTCCATGATAGAAGACTCGATAGGGCGGCCTGTATGCCGCTCTTCAAGCTCAATCAGGAGTGTCGGTTTGCACTGCTTTAACGTTTCTTCAGCCCCCCGCAGCACCTCGGCTTCAAAGCCCTCAACGTCGATTTTTATGAAGCCAACATTCTCAAAAGCGAAGGAGTCTAAGGTCCTCACTTCAACCGGAATGGCGGCGTGAGGAGACTCTGCCTTGTTTGAATTGAGAGATCCCATCTGGTTTGAGTAGCCGCTGCCCCTCTGTGGTAAAAACAAAGGCGCTTGCCCTGCCATGTCTGATAACGCTAGCGGGTAGGTCGAGACATTTTGTGGCAGGGCGCGGTTCAGCCATTGGTAGGCTTTGGGGTTTGGTTCAAACGCATGCACATGCGTTGCTAGGTCAGCAAGTAACCACGTGTATATACCTTTGTTTGCGCCCACATCCAAGGCTGCACGGTCCGCGGGAACAATGTCTTTCAGGATGCGAAGCTCGGCCTCCCCTTTTCGGAGATTCTTACGCACGAGATATTGTGCATAGAGCCGGGGTGGAATGCAGGTGAACTTAAGCCATTCATTAAAAGAGAACGACGGCGCAGAGGTAGCAGATGTTGTCATAAGACTTATGATAGCATGTCACGCACGACAGGGCACCGCTCAGGTGTCCTGGCTTCAGTATCTTGATGGAGAAAGCATGAGCCAGTCGATGGCCCCAATTGCCCGAGAAAACAAGCCGTTTGGTATTGGTCTGATGATTGGCGCCATGCTGACCATGACGGCTATGGATGCGATTGTGAAATGGGCTGTGGCCGATTACAGCCTGCAGCAGGTGAACTTCATTCGCAGCATCACTGCGATGTTGGTCTTAAGTCCGTTGCTGATCAAAAACGGCGGGCTTAGGGCTTTATATACAACACGGCCTTGGGTTCATGTTTGGCGCACCTTGCTTATGGTCACCATTAGTTACACGTGGTTTTTTGCGCTTGGCCGGATGAAGCTGGCGGACCTTGGTGCTATTTTAATGGTCGCACCGCTCATCATTACGGCTTTATCTGTGCCGTTGCTGGGTGAAAAAGTAGGACGTCGGCGCTGGATTGCGGTGGGCATCGGCTTTGCAGGTATGCTGGCCATTGTCAGGCCTGGCATGGGTATCTTTAATCCAATTGCCTTGCTCGCGGTCACTGTAGCGTTTGGGTATGCCATGCTGATTCTGTCCAATCGCACTAATCGTGATAAGGAAAGCTTGGCCTCGCTTACGTACTATCCCCTGATCGGCATCTTTATTGTGTCAGGCCTTTTATCCCCATTGGACTGGACTCCTCCATCACCAGTTGCGTGGTCAGCCATGTTGTTTGTGGGGCTCTGCGCTGGCCTTGGACACCTCTGCCTCACGTTGGCGTTCCGTTACGCCTCGCCGCCTGTCCTGGCCCCCTTGGAGTATACCGGCCTGATCTGGGCGGTGTTGTTTGGGTATTGGTTTTTCGATGAACTACCGGATCAATGGACCGTTCTGGGCATGCTCATGATTGCGGGCGCTGGAATATTTGTTGTATATCGGGAAGCGGTGATGACCACGCAGCTTGTGCCGGAACCTGATCCTGAGTTGGTCTCTGATCCTCATCAGCGGGTTGCGAAAGCAGACTTACCTTCTTGAATGAGTTCGTATAAAGCTGCGGCTTGGCCACCAATCTCTTCAACTAAAACCTGCTGATTGGGTTGGGCAAGGCCTTGAAATACAGACCGCTGTGCATCTGACAAGGTATGCGTTCTGGCCCCAATCGTAGAGAGCTTTTCAGCTTCCTCGCGTGTCAGTTCCAAAGCCATATCGCGTTGCGCGGATTCAGGCCCAAAGCTTGTCGCAATAATCTCTTGGAATTCAGGAGAGAGATTTTCGAACCATCGCCGATTGACGATGCTAAACCCGAATTGCCGAGCGTGTTGTGTGAGAGTCATGTGCTGGGCGTACTCTGCTTCACCGCCAGTTGCATAAAGAACCAGCGACGACTCTCCGCCTTCCACCAATCCGGTTTGGAGGCTGGAGACTAAATCTGTTCGGGGAATGTGAATGACGTCTGCACCGATGGCTTGCAAGAACAGTATGGAGGCCGTCGACTGCAAAGATCGCATGCGGTAGCCCGCTGTATCAGCAGGTGTCATCAAGGGCTTCGCGCCATAGATATTTAACCAGCCCACATCCTGCCAATTTAATATGACAAAGCCTGTGTCTTCAGCGAGTTCCGCAAACGGCGCTCTCAAGAAGTTATCGACAACAAAATGAACTTCTTCCAGGCTTTCAAACAGATAAGGGGCGGTGAGAATGCCAAATTCTGGCACCACGCGCGACATGCCCGAGTCACTAAAGCTTGAAATGTGGACGCGACCCCGCAGCAAGGCAGGCATGCGGCTCTCTTCACCGCCAGTTTCGCCTCGGATCAGCATCCGCAACCGTGCTTCACCACCCGAGCGTTCCAGTACGGTTTTTTCGTAATCGAGCCAGATCTGCTCGCCGATATCGCCTGGGAACGTGGCCGCCCCGACCGTGCCAAGGTACTCCTCTTCGGCGCTCTCGCTCGGCACCGATAATATGAGGACTATGCCGAACAGAAGGGCCAATCCAATATACCAAGTGAATGAATTCATAAGTTCTTCTGTTTAAATGGAGCAAGGGATCAAATCTCAGGAGGTTGATCTTGGCATGACGCGGTGAGCGTCTACAATGCCTGCCACACAGGTATCAAAATGAATCGCAAAAACGCAAGGAGGCGACATGCAAATTAAGGCTGCAGTATTGCATGAGATGGGGGCAAAGACGCCATATGCAAAGAGTCAGCCCCTTAAAGTGGAAACTCTAGAGCTTGATGGTCCTGGGCCTGGAGAGCTTCTGATCCAAGTGAAAGCTGCTGGTCTGTGTCATTCTGATCTGTCTGTGATTAGCGGCAATCGACCCCGACCAACGCCCATGGCGCTGGGGCACGAGGCGGCTGGGATCGTTAAAGAAGTTGGCAGCGGAGTCACACGCTTTGCAATTGGTGATCATGTGGTGTTGGTGTTCGTGCCCAGTTGTGGACACTGCGTCCCCTGTGCAGAGGGTCGCCCAGCACTCTGTGAACCCGGTGCTGTGGCAAATGGGGCTGGCACTTTGGTGTCAGGCGCGCGACGGTTGCACGCAGGAGGTGAGGATGTGCACCATCACCTGGGTGTTTCGGCTTTTGCAGATCATGCAGTCGTAAGTGAGACCTCTTGTGTCAAAATAGATAAAGATCTCACCTTCGAAGAAGCCGCTTTGTTTGGCTGTGCTGTGATTACGGGTGTTGGTGCGGTTCTAAACACGGCAAAGGTTACACCCGGGGCGCGGGTTGCGGTCATTGGACTTGGGGGTGTGGGTTTAAACTCTCTCCTCGGTGCAGTATTGGCGGGGGCAAAACAGATCGTCGCTGTCGATCTTCGCGATGACAAATTGGCTTTGGCACGGCAGCTAGGGGCGACAGATACGGTCAATGCCAGCGATAAGGATGCTGTCGAGCAGATTAAAAAACTCACTGGTGGCGGTGTGAACTATGCCTTTGAAATGGCAGGGTCGGTTCCAGCTCTGGAGTTGGCGTGGGCGATTACCGCGCGCGGTGGTGAAACCGTAACGGCGGGTTTGCCGCATCCTGACAAACGCATGAGTCTTCCACCTGTCCAACTGGTTGGCGAAGAGCGCACGCTTAAAGGTAGCTACCTCGGCAGTTGTGTGCCGGTGCGCGATATTCCCACTTACATTGACCTTTATAAGAAGGGCAAGTTACCCGTTGATCGTCTGATGTCAGACCGAATCGCCTTGGAAGACATCAATGTGGCTTTTGATCGTCTGGCGGCTGGCGAAACCGTACGGCAAGTCATTGTCTTTGATTCGTGATGTCTTTGACTACTGATCAAGTCAGATTTTCATAAATCAAAGGTAAGAGGCATGGCTGGGACGACCAAGAAAATCTCACGCGCTAAGTCCAACCAACTAAATGGTGGAGAAGTTATTGCCAAGGCGCTGGCAGGCTATGGCGTGCGTACTGTGGCCTGTTTGTCGGGCACGGCGCATACACACCTTCTGTTTGCCTTTGAGAACAGCAACATTCGTATTGTCTCTGGCCGTCACGAAACGGCAACCGTTGCCGTGGCCGACGGCTATAGCCGAGTGTCCGGCACATTAGGTGTGGCGTTGATCAAGGCGGACCAGGGGTTACCGAATGCCATGTCCGGTATCATTACGGCCAATCAAGCGTGCTCGCCAGTGGTGGTTTTGGTTTCCATGTTGCCGGACCCGAAACGTGAAGCCGCAGATGAGTGGCCGAACGACTGGCTGGATATGGTTAAGCCCTATGCCAAATGGGTGCGCAGCGTCCCAGCAGTCGATCGTTTGGAAGAGTTCGTCCATGCCGCTGCGCGGCATGCCACAAGCGGACGCCCTGGTGTGGCTGTTTTGGGCATCCCGCAGCATTTCGAAGGGCGGGCGGTTGACGCTGTTCAAACGGTCAGTCCGGTACCGATGGAACCTTCTGTGCCGAGCAAGGCTGCAATTGATCAGGCTGCAGATCTGTTGGCCCGCGCAAAGCGGCCGATGATTCTGGCGGGCACCGGGGCTGCCTTATCTGGCGCAGGGCATGCGTTACGGGAAATCTCTAAGGCTCATAACGTGCCGGTTCTGGCAAACGCCTTGGGCCGTGGGTTGGTGCCGGAAGACCTGAAGTTGGGGTTTTCCTGGCCGCTGGCCCAGGTGGCCGCAAAAGATGCGGATGTCGTTTTAATTGTTGGTCTGCGTATGACCGAACGCCTGGGCTATGGTCTAGCGCCGAGGTTCAATGGATCGGCGAAGTTTATTCAGATTGATGTGGAGGCCGAGGAGATTGGCCGCAATCGACCCGTCGATGTGCCGCTGGTTGGGGATGCACGATTGACGGTCGAGGCTTTGAGCAAAGCTTTACGTAAACGAAAATCTGCCGCGAAAAAGAAGCTGCCCACATGGGTCAACACAGCCATGAAAGCGCGGCTGGCCCGTATCGAAGAACTGGGCAAAGACAAGGATGCTCCGGTGCATCCCTATCGCATCGGTCGAGAATTAATGAAGCAGATGCCGGCCAACGCGATTTACGTTGGCGATGGCGCGGATATTCAGAACTGGATGCATGCCATTCTCCGCATCCGCAGCGAACGCGGTTTCATGGATCATTATCCGCTGGGCTCTATGGGAATCGGCACGCCGTTGGCAATCGGGGCTGCGGCTGCCGCTCGTGATGAAAGCGAGGCGACCGGAGAACCGCCTCGGCCTGTTGTTCTGGTGACGGGCGATGGGGCGTTTGGGTTTTATGCGGCTGAGTTTAATGCGCTGTCACTGGCTGATCTGAAGCTGGTGTGCATTATTTCTAATGACGGGGCGTGGGGCACTGAAAAGCACGGTCAACTCAACGCGGTTGGGAAAGCCATTAACTGCGAGTTGGGGCAATGGGACTATAACCTTGTTGGGCAGATGTTCGGGGGGCGCGGTGAAAAGGTCGAATTGCCCCAAGACGTTGGACCGGCGTTAAAACGTGCCTTTGCTGCTGAGACCTTTAGTGTTGTGAACGTCCTTACTGACCCCATGGCGGGCCTCGTCCGCAAGCAGGACCCGCGGGTTCAAACCGTGGCCTTTGAAGACTTGGTTTCCAGCCTGAAAACTCATCACACCCCTGACGTCGCGTAAATCAGACAGAAGTTTAGTAAAGGAAGACTCATGCCAGCGAAATCAAATCAGATGACTGGTGCGCAGCTTATTCTTCGGGCGCTAAAAAAATATGACCTCACAACCGCCTTTTGTCTGGCGGGAACAGCGCACGGGCCGTTACTGGTTGAATTGGCGAAAGATAAAATTTCAGTGATCTCCGGTCGCAATGAATCGGCCACCGTTGGGGCTGCCGATGGCTATGCGCGGGTGACTGGCAAGCTGGGCGTGGCTTTGATTAATGCCGAGCATGGTCTGCCCAACGCCATGACCGGCATTCTGACCGCACAGGAAGCCTGCTCGCCGGTAATTGTTTTGCTGACGATGCCTTATGGCAACCGGGCTGATGCCCAGGGCGGATACCCTTCCAATGTGCTCAGCATGGTGTCGCCGTTTGTGAAATACTGCCAGCTTGTTCCTGATGCGGACCGGTTGCAGGAATATATTGAAGTGGCCGCCCGGCATGCGCTGTCAGGCCGCCCAGGGGTGGCGGTTCTGGGTGTGCCAAATGGGTTTCAGACTCAAGCCATCACCTATGCTGAAGGCATCAACCCAGCGGCCACCGTCGCGCCAACGTTTGAACCGGACGCAGACGCCATTGCTCAGGCGGCGCTCTTGTTGTCTAAAGCCAAGCGCCCCCTGATTCTCGCAGGGTCTGGAGCAGCTTTGTCCGGTGCCGGCGATGCACTGCGCAAATTCACCAAGGCGTATAACATTCCGATATTTGCCAATGCGCTGGGGCGGGGCCTGGTGCCGGAAGATGATGTGCTCAGTTATTCTTGGCCGCTGGCCAATGGTTCTGCAGCGCCCGCCGATGTGGTTATGGTGTTGGGTATGCGCCTGACGCAACGCATGGGGTATGGCCTAGCGCCACGTTTCGATAAGAACGCGAAGTTTATTCAAATTGACGTTCATCCCGAAGAAATTGGTCGCAACCGTCCTATTCATGTACCGGTTGTCAGCGATGCCAAACAGGCCGTGGAGTTTCTGCACACGGCGCTGAAAAAACTTAAAACTAAGCCCAAAGCCGCGCCGACGTGGATTAAAAAAGCGATGAAACCACGCTTGGAGCGCATTCAAGAGCTGGCCACCAGTCCCGTCGGTGGGCCGATTCAACCCTTTGATATGGCGCGTGCTGTGACAGCTTATATGCCAAAGAACGCGATCTATGCGGGCGATGGGGCGGACACCCAGAATTGGATGCATGGATTCTTGCGCGTCAAAACAGAACGCTCTTTCCTCGATCATTATCCGGTCGGCTGCATGGGAACAGTGTTGCCACTGGCTGTCGGCGCGGCAGCGGCCACAAAAGAAGAAGCAGAAAAAACGGGCAAAAAACCACGCCCTGTCGTTCTCGTTTCTGGTGATGGCGCGTTCGGTTTTTACTGTAGCGAGATCAATGGTGCGGTGCAGGCGGGCCTGCCACTGCTCACAATCATTTGTAATGACGGGGCTTGGGGCACCGAAAAACATGGGCAGATCATGCAGTTTGGCGAAGTGGTCAACTGCGAACTTGGTCACAATGACTATCAGTTGATTGGCGAGGCCTATGGCGCACTTGGCCTTAAGGTGGAAGACCCGGCAGAATTGGATAACACCATGAAGAAAGCCTACAAGGCTGTGTCGGACGGCCCTGTGGTTGTGAATGTGATTGTGGATGGTATGGCCGGTTTGGTCCGCAAAAAAGAACCTTTAGTTCAGACGATTGCGTTCAGTGACTTGTTGACCGGCCAAAAGGCACAGTACGATTTGGATTAACGTCTGTGCAGGCGAGCACTTATAACCATGCTGAAGCTAGAATCCAAAAAATACCCACGGGGCAGACAAATCGCACTAGGAAGCGCCATGTTTTAAAGGCGCTTCCGCTCATGCCTAATTCTTGGGTCAGAACGTCCGATTTCATCCACCATCCCGCAAATATAGCGATCAACATGCCACCTAAGGGCAAGAGCGCTTGGCCAGTGATATAGTCAACCAAATCTAAAATACCGGTTGTCTGAAAGCGTTCGATGAATCCTAACAGGTAAACATCAGCCCAGATGCTGGTGGAGAGGGCAGAGCCAACCCCAACGGCCCAGACTGCCGCGCCGATGGATAGTGTTGCTCGCTTTCGGGTCCATCCCTGGCGTTCTTCAAGCCAAGAGACCGGCACTTCCAAGAGTGAGATCGCTGAAGTGAGCGCTGCAAAAGCCAGCAACACAAAAAAACCTGTCCCGATGATCGTGCCGCCAGGCATTTGGCCAAAGGCTAAAGGCAAGGTCACAAACACTAGACCAGGCCCTGCTTCGGGGTCCAGGCCATTGGCGAATACGATCGGGAAAATGGCGAGTCCAGCTAAAATAGCAACCACCGTGTCGGCAATCGCAATCAAAGCACAGGCCCGCGGCAACGGAATGTTTTTGGGCAGATAAGCTCCATAAGTAAACATGATTCCAATGCCGACACTAATGGAGAAAAAAGCTTGCCCGATGGCAGCCAGAACCACGTCAGCGTCTATTTTTGAAAAATCAGGCTTAAAGAGAAATGCCAGTCCTGCGGCAAAATCCCCGGCGGCAATGGCATAGCCCACCACCAGCAAAAGCATCACAAACAAAGCAGGCATCATAATGCTGACGGCGCGTTCCAAGCCCGCTTTGATGCCTCGGATCACGATGGCGACGGTCACCACCATAAATGTCGTATGCCAGAACAGAACCACGCCAGGGCTGCTCAGCAAGGTGTTGAAGTCTGCATTCACGGCGGCGGCATCCATGCCGGTAAAAGCACCGGAAATGGTTTTGGGGACATAGGCAATAACCCAGCCGCCGATCACGCTATAAAACGAGAGAATCAGAAACGCGGCAGCAACGCCGAACCATCCGACGACGCCCCAATTTTTTGACGCCCCCACTTCTGCGGCTGCCGTTTGCATCGAGACGGGGGCACTCATATGCCCGTGACGACCGATCATGGTTTCTGAAATGAGAACGGGGATGGCAATCAGAACGACCGCAGCAAGATAGATCAGGACAAACGCACCACCGCCGTTTGTGCCTGTCATATAGGGAAAGCGCCAAATGTTGCCGAGGCCAACGGCCGCGCCGACAGCGGCCATTAAAAATGTTGTGCTTGAAGACCATTGCTCGTGTTTAAACGCCATGATCAAACCCCTCTCAATACGCTTCCCCGCCGTATGCTACCTAATCTGAGAGTTAGGGCAACACATCTGCCAGGGCGGTCAGGATGCGTCGGGCTGTCGGCGCCGGGGCGTAATGTTCTATGGCCCAGGCCCGCCCTGCCGCAGCGATGTCGGGCCACTGTGCGCGTCTTTTCCAAATGGCATCGGCTGATTCAGATAAGTCTGAAAGATCGATAGGAATGTAATGCGTCCAGGCTTCGGGTATCACAGGCAGGTTAAATTTGTACTTTTCAAAGTCGAGATGAATAGGGATGCAGCCACAGGCAAGAGCCTCCCAAAACCGCCAACTGTCCCACCGCAAAACGGCTGCAGTATCAACATGGTCGAAGGTGTGCTGCGCAAAAAGGGCCGGTTGATGGTTTTTGAACCAGTGGTTCCCCATAATTGGGCTGTAAAATTCGCCGCCATAGGCCAGGCACAGGGCTGAGTTTTCCACAGCCTTGATGTAACGCGTAGGCGGCACATTGAGTTTCGTGACTGGGATGTTTTGTGCGAGCGCTGGCGTGAAAGCCAAATCTAGCAGCGCCCTGACCCCTTGGTGCAGTGTTGGGCGAAAGCTGTCGAGCGCCACTTGATCGCGTTTGTTTGGTGTCAGACTGTCTTTGGATGTATCGCATAAGTGCTGGGGCAATCCGAACGCGATTGGGATGCGGCGACCCGGTTTCACGGCAGCTGTGCTGTCATGGGCGACAAATACAATATGAGGGTCAGGTACCTCACTGAAAATACTGATGTCGCTGGTGGTGATGTATGCCACGGGGGCTGGTTCAACACCCTCGAAACGAACGAACGTGTTGGTCGCCGAAATATCAACCAAATACGCTGAAAAACCGGTGAGCGGTTCCGCATGAATGGTTGAGAGGTCGAAATCCGTCAGCGGGGTCGAGGCCGGACGCGAGGTCACCTGTGTCGCATTGGTCTTTACGCCGATGCCCAAGTCCAACAGCCCTTCAACCAAACAGCCCGAGAAATGGGTTAGGGTTTGATCTGGAGCGTGAATGTAAAGGCCACGGGAAAATAACGATTTAAGGTTTGAATTTGGCATGTCACATACTTGAGATTGCGTCGCGAATGTTCATCCTGCATCATCACGCCCAAGACGCAAACCTTAGGTTGGATTTTAGTCTATGGCTGTGGTGTATTTTACAGCACACCTGAGCTCTGTTGCCCCGCCTGACCCCATGCCGGTGGACGGTACTACAGTGCGACAAGCGCTTGAGTGCGTATGGCACTCTCATCAGAAACTCAAAGGATACGTGCTGGATGATCAAGAGCGGGTGCGCAAGCACATCGCGATCTTCATCGATGGCACCTTAATTCGTGGACAAGCGGCCTTGGACCATCCCGTTGAGGACTCAACAGAAGTTCATGTTCTGCAAGCGTTGTCCGGCGGGTGTTTGTAACAGGCGAAGAAGGCAATCATGAAAAACCGAATGTTTGCGGCGACACGAAAAGGGTTATTGGAATACTCGCACGACGGTCAGGGTTGGACTCACCGCCGAACACATTTCTTGGGCGAGCCCGTAACCAATGTTTTACACGATGCGCGTGACGGCACGCTTTACGCTGCGCTGGATCTCGGGCACTTCGGGGTTAAATTACATAGATCACAGGATGCGGGAGAGACGTGGCAAGAGCTTGATCCACCCAAATATCCCAAAAGCGATTCGCCTGACGCTCCTGCATTGTCGTTGATTTGGACTCTGGAAGCGGGCGGATCAGATCAACCCGGACGTGTTTGGGCCGGAACTCTGCCGGGAGGGCTCTTCCGGTCTGATGACCACGGTGAGACCTGGGGTCTCAACGAGAGTTTATGGAACCGGCCCGAGCGGGAAAAATGGTTCGGTGGCGGCATGGATGAAGCCGGTATTCATTCCATTTGTGTCGACCCGCGGGACAGCCGACGCGTTGCGATTGCTGTGTCGTGCGGAGGCGTTTGGGTCACAGAGGATGATGGCGACTCATGGCAGATCGGGTCGCACGGCTTGCGCGCTGAATACGTGCCGCCCGAAGCGGAGTTTGACCCGGTAACGCAAGACCCTCACATCATGGTGCAGTGTCGCAGCACCCCAGATGTGTATTGGATTCAACACCACAACGGAATTTTCAAATGTGAAGATAATCTAAAATCTTGGACTGAAATTACAGACTTCGCAGTTTCAAAATTTGGGTTTGCCGTTGCTGTCCACCCGCAAAACCCGGACATCGCCTGGTTTGCGCCTGCGGTGAAAGATTCAGCGCGGTATCCGGTCGACGGTAAAGTGGTTGTCACACGCACCAAAGATGGCGGCAAATCTTTCGACGTGATTCGTGAAGGACTGCCCCAAGATCAAGCCTTTGATCTGGTGTATCGTCATGGCTTGGCTGTAAATGATACGGGCACTCAGCTGCTGATGGCGTCAACCACAGGGTCGCTGTGGAGCAGCGACACTTCGGGAGACAGTTGGGTTTTGGTGAGTGCTCATCTGCCGCCGGTCTATGCGGTTAAGTTTGCTTAGGCTCTGAGGATGAAAGGGGCGCATCGATTTTATCTCGCCCTAACGAATACTGCGACAGACATATACAACTCAAAACCAAGGTCACAGTTGGCACCAGCATTGCGATATCAATCGCCATCAACGCCCGCGCGGTTTGTTCTGCCTGCTGACCGCCTTGGGACTCAACCCACCCCATAAAGCCCAGAAGCAAGCCAAGAACAGCGGGTCCAAAGGCGAAAGAGAATTTTTCGATGGTTGTATAGACGCCCGCGAAAACGCCTTCGCGCCGCAGACCCGTCCGGCGAAAATCATGCTCAATCGTATCAGGCAATAACGATTGCCCGATCAACAACAAACCGCCAGCGCCGATCCCTGTAATGACGGCCCGCAAGCCAATATACCAAGTGGGATCCGCTGCCGTGCCAAACACCCAAGACGCGGACGCGATCGCAAAAATTGTTGATGTGATGTAGTAGCAGTTCGTCTTGCCGTATTTTTTACTAAGAGCAACCCAGACGGGTTGTGAAGCCATGGTCGCGCCAGCCTGGAATAAATAATAGGTTCCCAAGTCCGCATACGTTACGCCTAAAATCCGTGTGAACAGCAGCGGCAAAGCTGCGATAAAAATTGAGAATCCGAACAATTGGGTAAACTTGACCATCAGCAAAACCATAAAAGGTTTGTTGCCGGCAGCCAGCTTGATTTGATCGCGCAGGGAATGGCTATGGTCATTTAAGGGTTCGGTAAATTTTGCATCGTGGGTGGACCAAAAGCAGAGGGTGCACACCGCAATAATCGCGATACCGACAACCACGGACATCACCGAATGACCAAGCAGTCCGCCACCGTAATAGGCGATGACGGCCGGGCCAAGAACAGAAGACAGCACTTGTCCGCCGGCAATTGCACCAACTCTGAAGGACATGAGCGATGTCCGTTCATCGTAACTGTTGGTCATTTCGGCGGGCATGGCCAGATACGGCACATTGAAGACAGTGTAGGCGGTTGCATTGAGAAGCAGAGCAACAAAAACATAAAGAAGCAGCATGTTCTGAGACTCAAAAGCCGGAACGGTGAAAATCATCATGAACGACACCCCGGCCAATATGCCTCCCAGCATCAGGTATGGCCGCCGCCGGCCCCACCGGCTTTTGGTGCGGTCGCTCAAGACCCCCATCAAAGGGTCGGTCACCGCGTCATAAATTTTCGACACCAAAATCAATGCGCCAGCCGTGACAGCCGGAATGCCAACAAATTCAATCAGGAAGGTCAGAAGCAACAGACTGATCGCATTGAACATGGCCGACATGGAGAGACTGCCAAGCCCCCAGCCGAGTCTCAGACGTAGCGGCATAGAATTGGCAGCGATTGGGGCGTCAGTCATGAGCGGTTATCCATCCCAGGGCATAATCGGGCTTTATTGTTCCACAGATGATCGCCAAGGGCGATGGTGTCGCGCTCGCCTGTTGGCGGTTGTGTGAAATCAGGGCTTAATCAAAACCTCACTTAGATTACACGACAATAGGAATAAGCCGGATGAAAACCTGCGACACACTGCTCCTCGGTACAGTCATAACCATGGACCCGGAACGCCATGCCTATTTAAACGGCTATGTCGCGGTCAAAGAGGGTCTGATCGTTGGAGTGGGACCAGCTTCTGATTGCGCCTATGACGCGACTGAGACCCTGGGCGGAGACGGACATATCGTTATTCCGGGGCTTGTGAATGTGCATGCCCATCTGGTGCAGGGCTGTATTCGCGGCATGGCAGAAGGCACCACATTCGAAGAGCGCCTGTTTGGCTTTTATTACCCGATGACCGGCGCTTGCGATGAAGAGCGTTCCTATGCGTCGGCTCTGCCGCCGGTGTTGGATCTGGTGCGACGCGGGGTGACGACAACGGCGGATGATCATTTCACTCATCTCCACAAACGCTCAATTGATGGTGTTCTGCGTGCCGTGCGCGAGTCCGGAATGCGGTGCCGCATGGCCCGGCTGATTCTCAGTGACCCTGATAACGCACCCAATGGCTTCAGGGAAGATTTGGATATTGGGCTTGCTGAGACCGAGCGGGTGAAATCTGAATGGGAGAATGAGTTTACAACGGTCACCGCATCGACCATCGGCATCACCTATTGCACACCCGATGAGTTCAAAGCCATTTGGCAATGGACAATTGATCATGATCGACAGTTTGATGTGCACGCCCCGTCTGTCTTGGACACAAAATATCTGGCCGAACGCCGCGGATGGGAAGGTGGCTCCTTCGAGTGGATGGACCACGAGGGCATTTTGGGGCCGAACGTGATCGCCGCTCACGCCCAAAATTTGAGGCCGGGTGAGGCAGACATGATCAAAGCCCGCGGCGCGTCTATTGCCTTGGTGCCGGATATGGAGCAAGTCCTCGGTCTGGTCGATTTTGACTCTCGGGCGTTTCTCGATGCCGGTGTGACCTGCGGCATCGGGCTGGATGGACCTGTGGTGGCGTACGGCCATGATTTGTGGACGGCGCTTCGGGCCTTTCTCACGGCGCAACGCATGGGCGACCAGCATCGCAAACAGATGGATGACACCGGTACCAAATGGACCGGCTATGAAATGTTGTTTGGCAGCGCAGAATTGGCGCTTGAATTGGCCACCATCGGCGGGGCCAAGGCGCTCAATATGGACGATAAAATAGGATCGCTCGAAGCCGGTAAAGACGCAGATATCGTTTTAATTGACCGCCGGGGCGAGACGCAGATGTCGCCGCCAGCGGCGCTCGTTCCCAATCTCATTTATGGCAATGGCCCCTCAACCGATGCCGTATCACGGGTCATGGTACGGGGTAAAACAATCGTGCGAGACGGTGAGCATGTGACGCTGGACCGGTTCGAAGCGGTTAAAAAATCAGACGCGTTACAAGACAAACTTCTGGATGAGGTGGGCGCACGTAAATTCGTCAGAATGAGGTCGCCTTACACATGGGTTGGCGCATAGGCGCGTGTTGGCACACAACAATGATGAGACGATAGTCATATGAACAGGGTTGCGATATTAAAAGCGCTCGTTCGTTAGAGAAGGTTCAAGTATGGCTGTGAAACGTAATCCGCTGAAGCTCAATGCGCTTCAACTTAAAACATTGACACTCTTGCAGGCCCTCACCGAGCCAGAGGATGGCGCTACGGCAGAGGGGCAGAGAACTATACCCATGCTCCCATCCCCGCATGGCAACCACTTTCATGTGGGGCCCCATTTGGTGATGGCTAGCGATGCCACCGGTCTGCATAACGCAGCCGTTTGGACAGCTTTGAACAGAAAAGGATTGGTTGTTGGCGCGCCTCCGGATGCTGTTCTGACGTCTGATGGCGTCGCTTACGAAACCGGTTTGGCGCAAAAAATACTTCACAGCCATGATCACTAGAAGAATCTAGATTCGCGTATATCACCATGCAGTGAGCGTTGTGCGCAGCCCTGGTGTTGCCTAGCATAATGCGTTGTAATCATGACATTCTCATAGACCAACCAGCAGGTTGAGGCTTTCAAAGGTGATTCAAATTAATAGACAACTTGTCGGCTTCGCGTTCGCGCTTCTCAGTCTTTCGGTATTTAATGTAAATGCACAGGACCGTGTTTTAAAAATAGCGGTTGAGAGTCGCGCGCCAGCATATGGCAACCCCTACACGCAGGCTCTGCCAAGCATTTTGCATACATTGTTTCCGGTGTATGACGCCCTTACGGATTTGGGCGAGGGTGGACAAGTACTTCCTGCTCTGGCTGAATCTTATGAACGTATTGATGACTTCACGTGGCGGTTTAACCTGCGACCAGACGTTCAATTTGCCAACGGAGAGGCGTTTAACGCAGAGTCTTTTAAACGCAACATAGATTATCTTTTAAGTCCGGAAGGCCAAACCACCTACGCGGCCTCTCTGATCCCAACGGTTGAGCGCGTGGAGGCAGAGAGCGAACACGCTGTGCTGATTGTGACGCAAACCCGCGATGCCATCTTGCCGCGCCGCTTGAGTACAATCATCGCTGTCCCTGCTCAAGCGTGGGCCGACCTGGGCGCATCAGAGTTTAGTCAAACCCCTATTGGGTCGGGGCCATACCAGATTACCGACTGGGGCGAGTCCAGCGGTATTATTAAATATGAAGCCTTTAATGATAGCTGGCGTGGCGCGCCAAATATCCCGCGGGTTGATTCTTATGTTCAGGCTGAGGGGGTGGCACGGAGCCAGGCGCTTCTGTCAGGCCAGGTCGATATGGCAATGAATGTCGCCATTGACGAACTCGACTATCTTAAGAGCGCAGGGCAAACCGTAAAAGTTATGATCACGCCGGTGGTGGGCTCTTTGGCGTTCTCAAACCAAGACCCGGACTCCCCCTTTGCAGACATTCGTGTGCGCAAGGCTTTTAACTATGCGATCGACAAAGAGGGGATCGCGCAGTTCATTTATGGCGGACTTGTTGAGCCGACAGGGCAAGGCACAACGCCTGATGTTTACGGCCATAATCCGGATGTAAAACCCTACCCCTATGATCCAGAACGTGCGCGTGCGCTTCTCGCCGAGGCAGGCTACGCCGATGGCATGAGGCTGCGTGCCCGGGTGACGCCAGGCCCACCTGTGCTGAGCATCATGTACCAAAAGGTTGCTGCCGATCTTGCGGCAATTGGGGTTCAACTGGACATACAATTTGCCCAAGGGCCAAGCTGGGTTCAGATGTGGTTCTCGGGGGACTGGAAAGATGCAGACATTATTTCTTCAGCCTGGTCCAACTCCACATTTATGGATGCCGCGCGTGGCTTTGAAACTTACTCGTGTCTCAGACCAAACCCATTTTTCTGTGAGCCAAGTTTAACGCCCAAAATCGAAGCCGTTGCCGCAGAATTTGATGAGGGCAAACGTTTGCAAATGCTGTTGGATATTTCCCAGGAAATGCACGACCTTGCGCCGGTGTTGTATCTTTTCCCGACCACCCAGAACCTGGTCTATGGCGATGATCTTACCGGGCTGGAGTTCATCGGTATTCGGGCGCAACTCCATAAGCTGAAGTTTCAATAGTGCAACCTCAGCGTTGTTTTGTTGGGCATCGCCTTTAAAGCTCGCAGATAGACTCTAAACAGCTATTTCACGAATAGCCTTCGTGAGACCGGTATGCTATCCGAACGCCCTTATGTTGACCTTACAAGATATTACCGTTCGTTTGGGTGGAAACGTGATCCTCGATCGCGCGACCGCGGCGATTCCGCCGAAAAGCCGGGTTGGCCTTGTGGGCCGCAACGGCGCGGGTAAGTCAACGCTCCTGAAGGTGATGACCGGGCAGATTGAGCCGGATGGCGGTTCCTTTAGTTACCCCAACACAACGCGTGTTGGGTACTTGGCCCAGGATGCGCCCGGCGGATCCGTGACACCTATAGAAACAGTTTTAGCGGCTGATAAAGAACGATTAGACCTTCTGGCAGAAGCGGAAACCGCAGAAGACCCTCATCGTATTGCAGATATCCATGATCGACTAACCCTGATTGACGCGCACGGGGCACCGGCCCGGGCGGCCCGTATTTTGGCGGGCCTCGGCTTTGATGAAGCAACCCAGAATCAACCCATGGATTCCTTCTCCGGGGGGTGGCGCATGCGTGTCGCCTTGGGGGCGTTGTTATTCTCAGAGCCTGAGCTTTTGCTGCTTGACGAGCCATCGAACCATCTGGATTTGGAAGCTGAGCTCTGGCTTGAGTCTTTCCTAAAAAATTATCCGGCGACTTTGGTGGTTGTGAGCCACGAGCGCGATTTGTTGAATAACGTGGTCGATCATATCCTGCATGTTCAAGGCGGTGTGGCGACACTCTATCCGGGCAATTATGATGCGTTCGAACGTCAGCGCCGGGAGCGGCAGGCCCAAGTCGAGGCGATGCGCGTTAAGCAGGATAGTAAGCGCAAGGAACTGCAAGCCTATGTGGATCGATGGCGTTACAAGGCGCATACCGCCAAGCAGGCCCAAAGCCGCATGAAGGCGTTGGCTCGTATGGAGCCCATTGCCGCCGTTGCTGAAGATCCGTCATTGAGCTTTAACTTTCCAAGCCCTGGCGAATTGCGGCCCCCTCTGATTGCGTTGGATGATGCCAAGGTCGGCTACGTGGCTGATACCCCCGTTCTTTCAAACCTCAATCTTCGGATTGATCCCGATGATCGTATTGCGTTTGTGGGGCGCAATGGTAATGGGAAGACGACTTTGGCCCGCCTCCTGTCTGGCGAGTTAAAGCCGTTTGAAGGCGAAGTTGGGCTGAGCGCCAAACTGCGTGTTGGCTATTTTGCACAACATCAGATTGAAGACCTGATCTCTGATCAGACACCGGTCCAACATATGCTGCGTGTAATGCCTGATGCGAAACCCGGGGCCGTCCGCGCACAACTGGGGCGTTTTGGGTTTTCAGGCGAGATGGCCAATCGTGAGGTTGGTAAAATGTCGGGGGGAGAACGCGCGCGGCTTTCGCTGGCGTTGATTACCAGAGACGCACCACACATTCTTCTCTTGGATGAGCCAACCAACCACCTGGATGTGGATGCCCGCGAAGCTTTGGTGCAGGCCCTTAACGCCTATAGCGGTGCGGTTATTATTGTCAGTCATGACCGTCATTTGTTGGAACTTACGGCGGACAGGCTGGTTTATGTGGCGGATGGCACGGCAATAGAGTTTTCTGGATCTCTGGATGATTATCAGGACTTAGTGATGGGGCGCAACGTTACGTCGTCTCAGACGCAAGACTCAAATGACAAACCCAACGCCACAAACCTGAAGCCGGCAAATAAAAAAGAGCAACGTCGCTTAGCGGCTCTCAAAAGAGATCAAACGAAAACTCTGCGTAAAGCTGTCGCGGAAGTTGAGGCCGAGATGGCGCGGCTGAACGCGCGGCGCACGGCTGTCGACGAAGCACTCTTTAAACCTGAAGACGCCACTGGTGAATTTAAGGGTAAACCCATGTCGGAGCTCATGAAGATTCGCGCTGATATAGAGCGCGGTCTTGTCGCTGCCGAATCCAAATGGCTAAAAGCCAGTGAGACCCTCGAACAAGCAGATGTGTTGTAAAAAATGATCTAAGCGGTAGGCTATTACTATGTCACCGACCGGGGAGAGATCATGACAGCAGCGCAGATTACCTATTGGCTGACCGTCTTAGTTGTTTTTGTTGGCCTCTATTGGCTGGGGACACATAAAAATATTACGCTTTGGATCCGTGTGCTTTTTGCGTTGGCGGCCGGTATCCTAATTGGTTTTATCTTCGGAGATGTTGTCGAGACAACCAAGTGGGTCGGCGATATATTCGTCCGCCTCATCAGGATGTTGGTTGTTCCAATTATCTTCACCACGCTGGTTGCGGGCCTTTTGTCCATGGGTGACCCAAAAAAGCTTGGGTCCATTGGCGGTAAGGCGATGGCGCTTTACATGGCAACTACGGCGATGGCGATCTGTATTGGTTTGTTTTTAGGGGTCATATTTCAGCCCGGTGTCGGTGTTGAGTTGGTCGAAGTGTCATCACAGGCTATGCCAATTGCCGATAGTGCCGTTGATCGCTTCCTGGGGATTATCCCCATTAACCCCGTAGCAGCGATGGCAGAAGGGGATGTATTAGCGATTATCTTATTTTCCCTGCTCTTCGGGACAGGAATTTTGTTGGCGGGCGACAAGGGGAAAGCCGTTGGTGACGTCATTGCCTCCGCTGCCGAGGCCATGCTCAAAGTGGCGCATATGGTTATGGAATTGGCGCCATACGGTGTATTCGCTCTGGTGGCTTGGGTGGCGGGCACAATGGGGACGGAAACCATTTTTAAGCTGCTGACGCTGGTCGTGGTTGTGTATTCCGCTTGTATTCTTCATGCGGTGATCGTTTACGGTGGCTTGATCCGATTTGTCTTGGGCTTGCCGTTGGTTCGGTTTTTTCGAGGCATCATCGACGCTCAGGCAGTTGCCTATTCTACGGCGTCCAGCTCGGCTACCTTGCCTGTCACGCTAACCTGTGTGGAACAAAATTTGGGCGTGAAGTCTTCGGTGGCTTCATCAGTAATTCCCTTAGGTGCAACGATCAATATGGATGGCACAGCGCTCTATTTAGGCGTTGTTGCGGTGTTCTCTGCGCAAGCCTTTGGTATAGAACTTGCCATGGTGGACTACATTATGATCGCCGTGACGGTGACGCTGGCCTCCATCGGCACGGCAGGTGTGCCCTCTGCGTCTCTGTTTCTATTGTCCACAATTTTGCCAGTGATTGGCATTTCCGTTGAACAGACAGCGCTGATTGTTGGCCTCATCTTACCGATAGATCGTATTCTTGATATGGCTCGCACCGCTGTTAACGTTACAGGCGATGCGGCAGTGGCGGTCGCTGTTGCTAAGTTTGAAGGCGAATTGGACGAAGAAACATTTCGAAGAGTTGCTATCGTTTAAATGTCTATCATAACCAAAATGTTTCAAAATTTTTCTACAGAAGGTTCTCGCTAAAATGTCTCATATACGCTTTGTTCTCGTCTCAGTTTTTATGATGTTTGTGGTGTCGCCAGGGTATGCCCAGCTAAATTCACCTGAAGAAATTGAGCAAGCCAAGAACGAAATCTGGGCACTTGAACAGTCAATTTATGCAAGCCGTGGCGAGGGAAATTTCCAACCTTATATTGATGGCGCGTCTGATAACTATTTTGCTCCGCGCCCAACGGGCGGTTGGACTCCCGGCAAGGATGGCCTTCGCAAAACAGGTGAGCTTTTAAAGGGCAATAGCCAAGAAAAGCTCGATATGAACTTTAAAGCGTTTACGCTGCATGGGGACACGGCAGTAATTTACTATTTGAATAATCGCACCATGAGACCCGAAGGTGAGATAGTCGATGAATGGTACGAAGTTATCCATGTGTGGGTGCGTGATAATGGCAACTGGAAAATCTTAGCCAGCATGCCCAGATTAGCGGCTGGCTATGAGCCGCCGAATGAAGAGTAAAATTACTTCAGAGTTTGTTGCGCAATACGCGCTATAATTTTCTGATCTATGTCGATCAACGGTTCAATGCAATGACCAATAAAGGCAAGCGCACCGGGGTCAAAACCTTCTCCGCGGCCGTGTTCGAAAACGCGTTCGCCCGTAACGGATTCCCAAAATGCTCCGACGACTTCTACGAAAAAGGTGAGTCCGATGTCTGTGTTTTTGTCAGTTTTATCTGAAAGCGCTCTGAAGAAATCGCTTTCGTAAGCCGTGATGGCAGAGAGAATCAGACCAATTTCATCAATTAAAATATCGCCGGCCATGAGTGGATTTTTTTGTGTATGAGGATCAAGGTTCTCTGTAATGGGGTGACCAGTGGTTTCAAGGCGCTTGTAAATTTTCCAACGGTCCCAGAAATCCAAATCTTCGAGTTCACTTTTTAGGCGCCGGGCAAATTCAGACGTTCGCGTAACCGTCCGGCACTTAGGTGATAAATCTGCTGCGCCACTTCCTTGTTCGCCGCTATAGCGCAGATACAGGGCCCCTGCACTGATCAGCGTAGATTGGAGTGAATTGGCGATGGATGACAGGCCGTGGGTAAGTGCGATTTGGTCAATAACTTCAGCGCTGTAAATCTGGTTGAGTTTATCGACAAACGTGGTGCGTGGCGCTTCTTGTTGTGTCGCTAGGTCTTGAGTATCCAAAGCAAGCAGCCAACGTTATGAATGTAATAATTTGAATTAAGGTCACCAAATTATCTCAATCGCAAAAAGGTAGCGTTACGGAATAATGACGGTTTGATGAAGCTTACTAGAACTGACGGCACACCAGCTTCTTAACGCTTCTATTGCATGTGGCGGACGTAAATATTTTCAATGTCCGTGTGACTGACTATGGAAGGATCGATTTCCTCCAGTAGGTGTCCGGCCCTCATGATGCCGATACGGTTGCCGACTTCTTTGGCGCGGAAGATGTCATGGGTTGCCATAAGAATGGCGGTTCCCCTGCGTTTCATATCTTTGAGTATTTGAGCAAATTCGTTGCTCGCTTTTGGGTCTAATCCGGAAAATGGTTCATCTAAGAGCAAGGCTTTTGCCTGCTTTGCAACCGCAACCGCAATGCCGGTTTTCTGCCGCATGCCTTTTGAGTAGGTGGCGATCCTTCGGTCAGCGGCTTCAGCTTGAAGGCCAGCGGATTGCAAGATGTCTCTTAGTTCGCTTTCTGTGTAGCTGTGGCCACCGAGCTTAGAGAAATACTTTAAGTTCTCCAGCCCGGTTAGTTCCGGGTAGAGCATCACAAGCTCTGGGATATACCCGAGGTCTTTTTTCGTTTCCATCGGATGCTCTGAAACGGTGCGGCCGTTGACCACAGCAGCTCCAGATGTTGGCTCAAAAAATCCTAAAAATAGCCTGATGGTTGTGGATTTTCCGGCACCATTTGCGCCCAACAGGATGTAAATCTCGCCTGGCGCAATGTTGAGGTTAAGATTTGTCAGAGCCTCGAGGTTGCCAAAAGACTTAGAGAGATTTTGTGCATGTAGCATTGTTTACTGACCACCTCAGCCTTAAGCGCTTAGCAAAACAAAATTTAAATCAATGTGAAAGATCGTCAGAAACGGGGCGGCTGTGAGCCGCCCCGAGCTGCATATTTTAGAGGCATGTTAGCCGTGTTATTTGGCCATCGCTTCTTGTTGCATGCCTTCACCGCGGGCTTGGGCAGGTGTCCATTCCCAGGGGTACTGTTTTTTCTCTGGTGCGCGAATGACCAAGAACGGGGCAGGCGTTGCAGTGGCCGTCATGAAAGCCCAGGATTTTTCGGCGAACTCTGGATCGTTAACATCCAGCGCTGTTTCTGGCATATCGACGTAAGGGTCAGTTCCTTCTTCACACACAGTAATGTTCTGAACGTGGAAAACCTTGCCGGGTTCATCGGGCAGGGTCATGCGGAATTGGAACGGGTACCAACCATCGGCAGGGACCGTTTTTACGGGGTCTTTCCATATAATCTCCCCGACCACTTCATTGATGGAGCGTCCATGGGCCATAATTGGTGTCTCAAGGGTGCGCATTTTGTATTCGATGGTCCAGGATGGATCGAAGGCTGCTTTCGCATCGGTAACACCATCTGGGACGCGGATACGTAACCCAACGACCGGGCTGCCCTTACAGCCATGGTTCACATTCAGAACCATCGGCGTTGAATATCCGGCATAACCTTCTTTTAAGTCTAAAGCGTTGTGGGCCGAGGCTGGGCTTACGAAACCCAAAGCGAGGGCCGCTGTCGTCAACAGTGCTTTCTTGAACATTTGAAATCTCCCCGTTGTATAAAACTGGTGGGCTCCAACTCATCGGAGCTATTGAAGCTCACGCGAGCCGACTCGCGATAGATTATTATTAACAGTTTTGGGGCGGTGGTGCCATACGCTGGGTATTGTGCAGTGCAGGGGCAACACCGCGGCGGTAGAGATGCCAGCTGGCATGGCCCAGTATTGGTAAAATAACCAAAAGGCCGACCAATCCTGACAAAAATGAAATTCCAATAAGGACGGCAATGGTTAAGCACCAAACGGCCATCACTGTGGGATTAAGAATCACAAAGCGCACGCTGGTCAGCATGGCCGTAATGAAATCAATATCGCGGTCGAACAGCATTGGGAGGGAGACGACGGAATAGGAAAAGACACAAAAGGCAATCGCTGCGCCTACAGTATTGCCGGTCAGTAAAAACAGCCACCCAGCCGGAGTGGTGAAAATCAGATCCCACAGTTCGGAAAAGCTGAACAGTTGAAAACCCATAAAGCCGAAAGACAATAGCGCCGCAATATCCATCCAAATAAATAGTGAGAAGCTGGTCACCAATGCCATCCAGCCCAGATCACGGTCAAACATTGATTTGAGCGTACGAAAAACGACAGACCAAGAAAGCGTCTGATCGCCGCTCGACTCCAGTCGTTGACTCACAACATAAAACCCGCTGGCGATAAAGGGCGCGATCAGCGCAAACCCGGCTGCCAGGGGATAGATCAGATAAGGCAGGTCAAAGTAGAGCAGCAGAAGGATGAGAAGCCAGCCGCCGAGCGCATAAATACTGCTGAAGAACAGGCCGTAAAGAGGTGCTGTTCGGAAATCTTTAAGACCTTTGCCAAGAACCTCAAGAAGGTCATTGAACGATATTTTGTTCACCGTAGGCTGTTCTGTCCCTGGTTGGTTCATAGAGTTAAAGTCTTCCAGCGGCTCCTGTGTATTTACAGATTTATCTTCACTCACCTTAAAGAAAGCCCTGCGCCAGTTTAGGTCCACTCCAGCTTAGAAACCCCCTAGAAAGTTTCCTTGATCATTGTCAACTCAACTGTGCTTAAGAATAGATTTGCGCCAATCAAAATACGTGAGCGGAAAGAGGCGCTCGTGTTTTCGGGTATGTGTTGAAAACTGGTTGGCTGGGGGACGTGGATTCGAACCACGACCGACGGAGTCAGAGTCCGCAGTTCTACCGTTAAACTATCCCCCAGCAGAGGCCACTTTATTATATCAGTTTAAGTGATAGCGGCGCATCCTACTTAATCGCCTCCCATTTTCAAGACTGAAGCTGTATCGCGACGATATCTCTGGTCAGAGCGGTCTGAATAGGGCTTGGTCTGCCAGATCATTTTGGGGGTGTCTCTGTGTCATCCGCTCTCTGGCCTTGCCGGGTGCGGTTTGGCGGCGTTACGATAAGATGTAACAATAATTCTGCATTGCGATGACGCGGCGCAGCCAAGCTAAGAGGGTTTCGTGGCCATAAGCCAAAATAGCGCGCGTAACCGGTCTTATCCGATGGGAACCGGTGGAGGGAAGAAACCTGGAGAAGGTGTTCCAGCTGCTCGTAGTGGTCAGCAATATGGTGAAGCCGTTCTTGCGGCTGTCGATCTTGGCACAAATAATTGCCGTATGCTGGTGGCGCACCCGCAGGACGACAACTTTGCTGTTGTGGACTCGTTTTCACGCATAACCCGACTGGGTGAGGGGTTAAGCGCTTCTCGGCGGCTCTCCAATGCTGCGATGGATCGAACAGTCGAAGCTCTTAAATGTTGTGCTGAAAAGATGGATCGCTGCGGGGTCACGGTTTCACGGCATGTGGCCACGGAAGCCTGCCGCCGAGCAGAGAACTGTGATGATTTTATCCATCGTGTTCACGATGAAACTGGTATTTCCCTTGAGATTATTACGGCGGATGAAGAGGCTGGGCTCGCCCTTAAGGGGTGCGCGTCTTTGATTGACCCAAACATTCCCTATGCGGTCATCTTTGATATTGGCGGCGGTAGTACGGAAGTTTTGTTTGTACGCGTTGAAGGTGCACTTCAGATGGAGGTTCTCGGTTGCATCTCTATGCCCTTGGGCGTGGTTACGGTGGCAGAAGATTGCGGCGGTGGCGATCTATGTGAGCGGACCTATGAGGAAGTGGCAACCCGCGTGCAGAGATTACTCGATCCGTTTGAGAGCGGTCATGATATTACCGCTAGAATTGCCGCCGGGCAGGCACAAATGATTGGTACGTCTGGCACTGTGACCACGCTGGGAGGGATTCATCTTGGACTCCCACGTTATGACAGGACCGCTGTGGACGGCATAACCTTAGATTTTGAAACGCTATCCACCCACAGCCGCGCGCTGTGTCAAATGAGCTTGCAACAACGCGCTGCTGAGCCCTGCATTGGCTGGCAAAGGGCAGATCTCGTATTGGGCGGATGCGCGATCCTAGAAGCGATCTGCCGTTTGTGGCCAGTTGGAAAGCTGCGTGTGGCAGACCGTGGCCTGCGAGAAGGCATGTTGATAGATATGATGACTCACGTGCACATGCCGCAAAACGCCCCAGGTGCATCGATTTGATAAAGCAGTTCTGAGATGTCCAAAAAGCAAAGTGAAGTGGGTAAATCCGGCAGCGGGCGTGGCCTGAGTGTTCGGGTTAAGACGGCACGCGGTCGCAAGTCCTCCTCAACGCGTTGGCTCAAGCGCCAACTCAATGATCCCTATGTGCGGCAGGCTCAGGCAGACGGCTATCGCTCTCGGGCCGCGTATAAGCTGATCGAGTTGGATGATCGCTTTGGAGTCTTAAAGAAAGGTGCGCGTGTTATCGATCTCGGTGCAGCCCCCGGGGGGTGGACCCAGGTTGCCCTCAACCGGGTTGGCCAGCAAGGCCAAGTGGTGGCGCTTGATATCCGTGAATGGGAAGAAGTTGCAGGTGCCACCTGCATGACCTTCGATTTTATGGAAAACGATGCGCCAGAAAAACTCAGAGAAGCCCTGGGGGGGCCTGTTGATGTGGTGTTGTCCGATATGGCTGCACCGGCAACTGGCCATTCAAAAACCGATCACCTTCGGATTGTAGCCCTGGTTGAGGCCGCCTGGGCTTTTGCCGAAGAGGTGCTTGCCCCTGGTGGCGCTTTCGTAAGCAAGGTGTTCCAGGGCGGCACAGAAGATGAGCTGCTGAAGCAGATGAAGCTGCGCTGTAGCAAGGTGGCCCATGCCAAGCCCCCCTCAAGCCGCAAGGAATCCGCCGAAATGTACGTGATCGCGACGGGTTTTAAAGAATAGTGATTTCCCGTGCGTCCGCGCCTTGAGGGGTGCGCCGAAGTATGCGATAACCCGCCAACTTTTTCTGATGGCGCGCGAATTGGGATCCTATGACTTTTGCCGAAGCATACACGTTCGACGACGTGCTTCTGGTCCCCGGTGCCTCCTCCGTGCTTCCAAATCAGGCGAATACCACAACGCGCCTGACCAAAACCATTACTCTTGGCATTCCGTTGGTGTCTGCGGCGATGGATACGGTCACCGAACATAGATTGGCGATTGCCATGGCTCAGGCTGGCGGCATTGGGGTTATCCATAAAAACTTAACCGTCGAAGAGCAGGCGGCTGAAGTTCGTAAAGTTAAGAAGTTTGAATCGGGCATGGTTGTCAATCCGTTGACGATCTATCCGGATCAAACGCTCAGCGCGGCCTTGAGCCTTATGACCGAGCATAAGTTCTCTGGTATTCCCGTGGTCGAACGTGAGAGCGGGAAACTGGTTGGCATTATCACCAACCGTGACGTTCGTTTCGCTTCAAACCCGGACGAGCCTGTCAGCGCGTTGATGACCAAAGATAATTTGATCACGGTCTCCGAGTCTGTGGAGCGGGAGGAGGCGAAACGCCTTTTGCACAGGCACCGTATTGAGAAGCTCCTGGTGGTCGATGACGCTTATCGCTGCATTGGGCTGGTGACGGTTAAGGATATGGAAAAGGCCCAGGCCCACCCTGATGCGTCTAAGGATGATCAAGGCCGCCTACGTGTCGCTGCCGCAACCGGCGTCGGCGAAGATGGTTTGGTGCGTGCCCAGGCATTGTTGGATGCGGGTGTTGACGTTGTTGTGGTTGATACGGCGCATGGTCATTCCGCTGGAGTGCTTAATGCTGTGCAAGCGATTAAGAAGCTTAGCAATTATGCTCAAGTGATCGCCGGCAATATCGCCACGCCAGAAGGCGCAAAAGCCCTGATTGATGCGGGTGCCGATGCCGTCAAAGTTGGGATTGGACCGGGCTCCATCTGCACCACGCGGATTGTCGCAGGTGTCGGTGTGCCGCAACTCACAGCCGTAATGGAAGTCGCTGAAGAAGCCCGCAAAGCGGGGATTCCGGTGATCGCGGATGGCGGTATTAAGCAATCGGGGGATATCGCCAAGGCGATTGCTGGCGGCGCAGATTGCCTGATGATCGGTTCGTTGTTGGCGGGCACTGAAGAAAGCCCAGGCGATGTTATTCTGTTCCAGGGCCGCACCTATAAAGGCTATCGCGGTATGGGCTCTATTGGCGCGATGGCGCGGGGGTCTGCGGATCGTTATTTCCAGCAAGACGTGGCCGACAATATGAAGCTGGTGCCAGAAGGTGTTGAGGGACGCGTGCCGTATAAAGGCCCGGTACAGCCAGTGGTGCATCAGCTGGTGGGTGGCCTTAAAGCGGCCATGGGCTATACGGGCAACGCAACCATTGCTGAAATGCAAACCAACTGTGTGTTCCGGCGTATTACCGCGTCGGGTTTCCGTGAGAGCCATGTGCATGATGTGGCGATCACGCAAGAGCCGCCCAACTACCGGATTGATTTTGACTAGGCGCGTCAGCCTGCTCTTTAGGATAATTAACAAATGACTCCTGGTGCGCGCCTTCAAGCAGCCATTGATGTGCTATCCGAGATGGATGCAGACCCCGCTTCAGGGGATGGCATCGTCAGTTCCTATTTCCGTAATCGCAGATACATTGGCTCAAAAGATCGCCGAGATATTTCCACACGGTTGTGGCGCACTGTGCGGCATCGCCGTCGGCTCGGATGGTATCTGAATGCCGATAAGCCTGAGCCGCGCGCCTTGGTTCTCGCAGACAGCCTTCTAAATGATGATCATGATTTGGCGGCCCTGGACGCGCTTTGCAGCGGCGACACCTATACGCCACCCGGTCTGACGGATCAGGAGCGTGCGGCTCTGAAAGGTGTTTTTAGCCGCCCCAAAGAAGGTATTCCGGCGCCGATTGCGACCGAATGTCCGGATTGGCTGTGGCCCTATTTTACCGATTTGTTTGGCGATCAGGCAGAGGTTGAGTTGGCCGCGTTGACCGAAGAAGCCCCGGTGGACCTTCGCGTGAACACCCTGAAAGGCGACCGCGAAGCTGCCAAGGTCGCGTTGGAAAGCGAAGGCCTGAGCGTTGAACCGACAGAATGGTCGCCCATTGGATTACGCCTGTCCGGACGCACAACCTTGGGCAACAGCAAGGCGTTCAACGAAGGTCTTGTTGAAGTTCAGGATGAAGGCTCACAACTGGCCGCACTCCTGGTTGATGCCAAGCTGGATCACGATGTTCTCGATCTTTGCGCGGGAGGCGGCGGCAAGACTCTCGCGCTGGCGGCTGCGATGGGCGGGCAGGGTCGTATTATTGCCACCGACAATGAAGCCCGGCGTCTCAACAAAGCCAAGCCCCGCCTCAAAAGAGCTGGGGTGTTTTCTGTCACTACCCGTGTGTTGGACCCGGAGAATACCAACTGGCTACATAAAAAACGAAAAAGCTTTGACCGCGTTTTGGTGGATGCGCCCTGTTCTGGCACTGGGGCCTGGAGACGTCAGCCTGATGCCCGCTGGGGACTGTTGCCGAAAGATTTAGATCGTCACATCAAAACCCAGGACTCGGTACTGACTCAGGGCGGACGGATGACCAAACCCGGTGGTCGTTTAATTTACGTTACCTGCTCGCTTCTGCGGCAGGAAAACGAGGATCGCGTTGAACACTTCCTGGAACGGCATGATCATTTTAAAGCGCTGTCTGTTGGTGATGTCTGGAAAGCTGTTCTGGGCACGCGCTATCCTGGGCGCGGCAAGTATCTTCGCCTGTCACCGCGCAGGCATCAGACCGACGGCTTCTTTATTGCAGTGCTTCAGCGCAAGATTGAGGGTTAATATAATTTTGTCATGACAGATCGCATTCTCATCATCGATTTTGGGTCTCAAGTTACGCAGCTCATTGCGCGCAGGGTGCGGGAAAGTGGTGTGTACTCTGAGATTCATCCGTTTAACAAAGTGACGGAAGAGACGATCCGCGCTTACGACCCAAAAGGCGTCATTCTCTCGGGTGGGCCGGCCTCTGTGATCGGCGAAGATACACCACGCGCGCCTCAAGGCTTGTTTGAAATGGGGCTGCCGATCCTGGGTATTTGTTATGGCCAAATGTGCATGGTGGCGCAGTTGGGTGGGCAAGTTGAGACGGCCGATCACCGCGAATTTGGCCGGGCGTTTGTTGAGGTTAAGGAATCTTGCGCTTTATTTGAGGGCGTATGGAAACCCGGTGACAGCGAACAGGTCTGGATGAGCCATGGGGATCGGGTGATTGCCATGCCAAGGGGTTTTAAAGTTGTGGGTACGTCCGAAGGCGCACCCTACGCGGCGATTGCGAACGAAGAACGGCGTTTCTACGGCTTTATGTTCCACCCTGAAGTGGTGCACACGCCGCACGGTGCAAAGCTGATCGAGAACTTTACGCATAAGGTCTGTGGCGCTGCCGGAGATTGGACCATGGCGGCTTTTAAAGATCAGGCCATTTCTGCTGTGCGAGAACAAGTTGGCACAGGCCGTGTGATCTGTGGGCTCTCTGGGGGCGTGGATTCCTCTGTCGTTGCGGCTCTTCTGCATGAGGCTATAGGCGATCAACTGACCTGTGTGCTGGTGGATCATGGCCTGATGCGCGCCGGTGAAACCGAGCAGGTGATTGAGGTGTTCCGCGACCGCTTCAACATCAATCTGGTGCTGAATAACGCGGAGGATCTGTTCCTCGGCAAGCTGGCTGGAAAAACCGACCCGGAAGAAAAACGCAAAATTATCGGCGCAACGTTTATCGATGTGTTTGAAGCTGAAGCGAAAAAAATTGGCGGCGCCGACTTCCTGGCGCAGGGCACATTATACCCGGATGTAATTGAAAGCGTGTCTTTTGCCGGGGGACCAAGCGTCACCATCAAATCTCATCACAATGTTGGCGGTTTGCCCGCGCGGATGAATATGGCGCTGGTCGAGCCTCTGCGCGAGTTATTTAAAGATGAAGTGCGCGACCTGGGGCGTGAGCTTGGCTTGCCGGATACCATGGTCGGGCGGCATCCGTTTCCTGGACCCGGATTGGCCATCCGGATTCCCGGGCAAGAGATCACCAAAGACAAGCTGGATACGCTGCGCAAAGCAGATGCGATTTATCTGGAAGAGATCAGAAACGCCGGGTTGTACGATGCCATCTGGCAAGCCTTTGCGGTGCTGCTGCCTGTACGCACTGTGGGTGTGATGGGCGATAGCCGGTCGTATGATTATGCTCTGGCGTTGCGGGCTGTGACCTCAACAGACGGCATGACAGCGGACTTCTTCCACTTTGATATGGCGTTTCTGGGCCGGGTGGCGAACCGTATTATCAATGAGGTCAAAGGCGTTAATCGCGTGACTTATGACGTGACCTCAAAACCCCCTGGCACGATTGAGTGGGAATAGACCGGAGCCTGGCTTTGTGGAGACCCAGTTTAAAGAGGCCCGGTTTAAAGAAGCGCGGGCACTTCATCTTCGCGGGCAATTGGCTCAAGCGAAGGCGATCTATCAAGAGATTCTCAAGGTAAACCCTGATCACGCCGACTCTTTGCATTTGCTTGGGGTCATTGCTTCCCATGTCGGTAAGCACAAACTGGCCATCGACCTCATTGGTAAGGCAGCAAGCCTCGACCCTGAAAATGTTAATTACCTGTTGGATTGGGGCAATGCGTTGCACGTTTACGGTCGGCTAGACCTCGCCGTCAAAAGCCATGAGCGGGCAATTGCGCTTCAACCAGACTACGCGGAAGCTTACTCTAATCTTGGGGCTGTGCTGTATGAGCAGGGAGATTTAAAGGCGGCACTTGCTCGCTTGGAGCAAGCGATTGAGCTGAATCCCAAGCATGACGGCGCGCATTTCAATCGCGGTAACGTTTTAACCGGCCTCACCAGATTCTTAGAAGCGGTTGAAAGTTATGACCGCGCGATAGCCCTGAACCCAAAGTATGCCGAAGCCTATGCCAATCGGGGAGTCGCTCTGTACGATCTCAAAAAACTGGACGCTGCGCGCCGCTCCTATGACACAGCGCTTCAGCTCCAACCCAATTATACCGACGTCTATATCAATCGCGGAAATGTGCACAGGGACTTAAAAGTCTTTGAGGCCGCGGCCGCTGACTATGCGCAAGCCTTGGACTTAGATCCGGGTGCCGAATTTCTGTTCGGGTTGCTGTTGCATACGAAGTATCAGCTTTGTCAGTGGCAGGACTATGAAGCAGAAACCGCTTCTCTTGCCGCACAGATTAAAAGCGGTGCGTCGGCCTCACATCCTTTTCCGGTGCTGGCTCTGACGGATTCTCCGCACTTGCAACGCTTAGCCGCTGAGAAACTTGCACAGGTGAAGTACCCGCTGAGAGAGGACCTCGGGCCGCTGTTAAAGACGCCGGTGGGTGACAAAATACGCCTGGGTTATTTTTCCGCTGACTTTCGCGAGCATCCGGTTTCGTATCTGACGGCTGAGCTGTTTGAGAGTCACGATAAATCTAAGTTTGAGCTGATTGCTTTTTCTTTCGGACCCCGTGGCGATGACGACATGCGCCGCCGTGTCTCTGCAGCTTTTGATCACTTTATCGATGTCACGGACAGGCGCGACATAGAGATCGCGCAACTGGCGCGTGACCAGGGCATAGATATTGCTATGGATTTGAGCGGTCATACACAACACGGGCGGCCCGGCATTTTTTCCTACCGGGCGGCGCCGGTACAACTTAGTTATTTGGGGTATCTCGGCACCATGGGTGCTGACTATTTCGATTATCTGATCGCGGATAAAATCCTCATTCCCAGCGGGTCCGAGGCCGATTACACCGAAAAAATCGTTACCCTCCCGAGCTATCAGGTGAACGACTCACAGCGCCAGATCAGCGACAAAGTCTTCACGCGAGAGGAGCTTGGGCTGCCGTCAGAGGGCTTTGTCTTTTGCTGCTTCAACCTCAGTTACAAAATCACGCCGCAGATTTTTGAAAGTTGGATGCGAATTCTAAACGCGGTTGAGGGCAGCGTGCTGTGGCTGCTAGACCACAATGCAACGGCAACACAAAATCTCCTGAAGCTCGCCGAACAGAGCGGAATCAACCCTGGGCGCATCAGGTTTGGTAAGATGTTGCCGCGGGATCAATATCTTGCCCGTTTTCGCGCCGCTGATTTGTTTCTAGATACCTTGCCGTACAATGCCGGAACAATTGCCAGTGATGCTTTGTGGGCAGACCTACCGGTTTTGACGCAAATGGGCGAGTCCTTCGCCAGCAGAGTGGCCGCAAGTGTGTTGCATGCGATTCATATGCCGGAGCTTGTGACCCACACACAAGCGGCCTACGAAGCGAAGGCAATTGAGTTGGCCTCAAATGCGACAGCGCTCAGGGATATCAAACGCAAGATTCAGGACAACAGACTGACAACACCGTTGTTCAACTGCATGCAGTTCACACAGCATATCGAGGCGGCGTACACAGCGATGCATGCGCGGGTTCAGGCTGGTCTGCCGCCTGCTGATATTGAAATTCTGAGCTAGGCTCGGAACGAGCCCATGCACGATACTGGCTTTCTTTTAGAATCAATGGGTTAAGTGATTTGAAACGAGTAAGCGTTGAAGGGGCCCCCGTAACCGCTTGAGGGGCTGCATAATTCTTTCAGTCCATAGCACCATATGTAAGTGCGCGTCGGCTGTGCTAACGCGGTTTATGTGCCGTGCCTATGCCCGCGGTGATGAACAGCACCGTGGCCTCGCCGGACACATCCGCCGTGTGCCAAACGCCGGGCGGGTTGATGGCATACTCGCCTGGGCCAAGCGTGATGTGGCTGGTCGAGCCATCGGCTGTTTCTTGGATGAGGGTGATCGCCCCCCTGATGCACAGCACCACCTCGTCGCCGTGAGGGTGCATTTCCCACCCGGTCCAGGATTCTGTAAAGGTGAACAGATTGACCAACCGGCCTTCCGCACCATCGTCAGCGTTGCGTTCGCCATAGGCGTTGTACCAGTCCATACCGCCAGTGAATGCGGGTTGAATTATGGCCTTCGCGCCGAGACCCAAATGAATGGGGTGGGTGTTGAGGTTGGTTGGCTTGGTGATGCTCATATTCATGGCGTTAATGCCTCTATGCTGGCCAGATCAAAGCCGACCTTAACGCATCCCACATAAAAAAAGGGCGGCTCAATGCGAGCCGCCCGAAGTTTGTGGAGAGTTTGTTGGCCCTAGAACCGGAAGCTCGCGCCGATGTAGCCGGTCATGCCGTAGATTTCGCGGCGGGTGATGTAATCGGTGCGGCCC
Source organism: Rhodospirillaceae bacterium (assembly GCA_040221475.1). GTDB lineage: Bacteria > Pseudomonadota > Alphaproteobacteria > Rhodospirillales > Rhodospirillaceae > WLXB01. The sequence goes on from JAVKEJ010000058.1 coordinate 536,728, forward strand.
TGGTATTCACCCAACGCGGCATCGTTGATGTTCTGCACTTCCATGAAGACGCCGTAGTTATCGGTGATCTGGTAGTTGGCCTTAAAGTCCCACCGGCCATAGTTGAGATCGTAGATGTCGCCATCGGCAGAGCCGCCAACTTCGACGAGAATGTCATCTGCCCAATCGTAGGCGATCGAGGCTTCGAAGTCGCCGATTTGATAGAACATAAACAAGCTGTAGACGGTGTCGGCCTGGCGGGAGAACGGCACTTTGTCGGCGCGGCCGTCGATGTTCAGTTCTGAGTCCACCAAGGTTAGAGAGGCACCGCCGCCAAGGCCGCTGAGCGGGCCGGGCAGGAAGGACCACACATCCTGGTAGCTGAATTCAATGCCTTTGATCTCGCCGTCGTTGGCATTGATTGGCGTGGTGACGGTCAGCTGTGCATAATCCCGGCCTTGGAAAGTGGTGTTGGTGAGCACCTCCCGCTGGTCGATGATGAAGCCCGAGATGTCTTTGTAAAACGCCGCTGCCGAGAGGAGGCCGGTATCGCCCAGGTAATACTCAAACGAGAGATCAAAATTTGAGGATTCGAAGGCGTTGAGATCTGGATTGCCCTGCTGCACGGAGCCGGTGAAGGTGCCGTCGCCGTTATCTTCCCGGTCGGTTACGCGCCGGGGTGAGATGTCAGAAAATTCCGGGCGGCCAATGGTGTTGGTCCAGGCGGCGCGAAGGACGATGGGCATGTCATCCGGGCGGTACTGCACGTGAATGTTGGGCAGGTAATCGGTGTAAGATCCATCGCGGTCGATGCCGACCACTGTTGTTTCATTGAGCAAGTCAAAGCCAGCGGCTTTGACATCGGTGTGTTCAATGCGCACGCCGCCGATGACCTTGAAGTCGCCGATGTCGACGTTGGCCATCAGATACCCTGACAATACATCTTCTTCGACCGTGAAGTCGCCGAGCGTTGAATCCACCAGGGTGTCCCCAGCGTTGAATTCAAAAATGTCCGGGTTGTTCAGATTGGCGCCGGTGAAGCTGCGCAGACCGTCGAGATCGAGCTTGGCACCTGCCCAGTAGTACTGGCCCTGGATGGTGCCTTCCACCGTATCGCCGGTGGTGATGCCCGGGGTGCCCACGTTGAACCCGACGGGGCCGTCGTCATAGCTGATGCCGTTGAGGTCTTGTTTGCGCTCGACCGAACGATACAGCACGCCGGTTTTGACAAAGCCGCTGTAGTCATCGGCCTGGAAGTCGTGCTGCACGCCGCCTTTGGCCTGGTAACCATCTTCATCGGTGTTGTTGTCCTGGAAGGATACGCCTTCGGACGGTATCAGATTCAGTTGGGACAGAACTTCAGCCTGATTGGGGCGGACTTCAAACAGTTCCGGCCCCATGTCGAAGGTGCCGCTAAAGATGCGGCCGGAGCGGAATGCCCAGCTGGTGTTGGGTTCGGTGGTGTTGTTGTCGATCAGATTGGCGTCATAGGTAAACTTGTATTGGTCGACCGTGTTTTCGCCCCCAATGGAATAGTTGGAGATGCGCTTGTCTTTTTCTTCGAAGCGCAGTTCGTTGCGAATGCGCTGGTTGTCGTAAATGCCAGCGTTGCTGCCGGTGAGGGTGTTGTTGTTTTCACGCTCGCCGAAATAGTTGCGGTTGCGGTAGCGGGTCTCGTCTTCGTCGAACTTTGAATACACCGCGCGCAGATAGTACAGGCTTTCATCGTCTGGTTTAATTTCAACGGAGCCGTTGAAGCCGAGACGTTTGCGCTTTAGATCATAGTCGTTGAACTTGTGGCTTTCGGGCAGGCCCCGGGGAATGCCGTCCACGTCGCGCCAGTCATCCACGTACAAGCCTTTGGTGTTGTAGTCGCGCCAGGAGTAGCTGACGCCCGCCATCACGCCGATGCTCTGGTTGGACCCGAAGGTGCCGCCAACGGTCAGGTCGGCTGCCCAGGGGTTGGTGGTGCTTTGCTCTTCATCGCCGATTTGGGCAGACCCAATAACAAAAAACGCGCGGTCGTAGTCAAAGGGGCTGGCAGACAGCACATTGATGTAACCGCCGATGGCGTTGGCTTCGAGGTCGGGCGTGACGGCTTTGATGACTTCGACCCCGCCAAGCAGCTCGGAGCCGATAATATCCAGGGGTACCTGGCGTGAGTTTTCTTCCACCGAACCAATGGCCAGGCCATTGATGGTGACCGAGTTCAGGTTGGGTGATGCGCCCCGGATAGAAACAAAACGGCCTTCGCCCTGATCGTTCGAGATGGAGATGCCGGGCAGACGGTCAATCGCTTCGGTCAGGTTTTTATCGGGCAGTTTGCCCAGATCATCGGCGGAGACCGCATCGAGAATGGTGTCGGCCATGCGCTTGCGCTCGATGGCGCGCTGCTGTGAAAGCGCTGCGCCGCGCACGATGATTTCTTCAATGTCCAAGGTCGGCGTGTTTGACGTTTGGGCTTGGGCCGCTGTTGTGAGCGTTGCCATGCCCAGGGTCAGAGCCACAGCCGACGCCGACATCAGCAGACGGTCCGATAAGCTGGTGCGCGTGGATTCAGGGCGCGCGGATAAGGTGTTTTGCATTTATATCTCCAGGAATGGAACCTCTCGCGGTTTGGTCTGTCGCAAGGCTTGGCCGTGGCCCTCCCCCGTGGAGGACCATCTCTCCGCGCGGAGAAATGCGCGATAACCTTGTGGAGAACAACGGTTTATCGGGGCTGTTTATGAAACTTCACAGGACTGAAAAAGAAGTGCAAAGCGTGTGACGTAAATGGTTCACGCGACTGTCATAAAGGATGGAATTGCGCTTTCTTCGCGGGTGATGTGCGGCCCTATTCTTCTGAGAGTGGAAAGTAATACGGCCCGCCGTTGCGATAGCTGTCCAGGCGCGCGCGCTCCAGTTGATCGATTTTACGCTCCCAGGACGTAATGCCATTTTTTAACTCTGAAGCTTTGAGGGTCACAGGTTGGCGTGGCACGCGGCCTTGGGTGTCGTGCACCCTATAGGTCAGGGTGGGGTCGTCGCGGCCGGTGTCAAAGTCCAGCAGTCCCACGTTGGCAGATTCAAACACCGGATTGCGCAAGCGGATTTCCGGGTGGCGCTCCAGCCAACTGTCAGTGGGGTTCTGGGCCAGGGGCGAACTGGTCAGGTCATAAAGATCGTAGCCGCCTTCGCCGGAGAACGGAATGCAATTGGCCTCGGCCACATGGGTGTCGCCAGATAACAGCACCACGCCGCCGATCGCGGTGTCGCGGATGAAGGTGAACAGGTCATCGCGCTCGGTGAGAAAGGCCGACCAGGCATCGCCGGTCGGGCCTTTGGCTTTGGTCCAACCACTGCCGCTGACCAAGACTTTGAAGGGCGCGCGGGAAGCCCGGAGTTCGGCCTTCAGCCACTCTAACTGTTTACTCCCAAGCATGGTTTTGCTGGCGCTATCGGGGTCTGCATTGGGGTCGCGATAATAGCGGACGTCGAGCATGAAGAAGTCGATGCCGCCGTAGCTGTAGGAGAAGAACACGCCGGGGGTGTCGGGCAGGCCGTAAGAGGGGTTGGCCCAGTATTGCTTAAAGGCGTCCAGGCCGATGTCTTTGACCGGATTGGTGCGGTCGTGATCGTTGAGGCCATAATCGTGGTCATCCCAGATCGCCAGATGAGGGATGTTGCGCAGCACGGGTTGCAGGCTCGGCACCAGGCGCTGGCGGCGATACTCTTCCTGAAAAATGTCCAGCGCGCGGGTGTCGGCATAGATGTTGTCACCGAGCCACAAAAAGAGGTCGGGGTTGGCCTGTGCCACGATGTTCCAAATGGGCTGGGTGGCATCTTCCTGAATCCGTGCACAAGAGCCGAAACCAACGCGAAACGCCCCGCGCCATCCGTCTGCAGGCGCGGTCTGGAACTGGAAGGGCGGGAGGTCTTCCTGGTAATCATCGGGCTGACCTTCAATGATCAGGCGATAGTAATAGGGGGTGTTGGGTTTGAGACCGGTCACCACAACGCGCACCGTGTGGTCGTCTTCCGGTTTGGCGGTGACGGCGGCGCTCAGCAGAGCGGAGTCCAGCAGGGGTGTGTCGCCGTATTCCACCTGAACCTTCAGAGGATCGCTGACCCGCGCCCAGACCATAATGGACGTGGGTGTGACCGTGCCGAGCATGGGGCCTTGCATGACCCGGCGTTTGCCGGTGTTGTTTTGGGCCCCGGCTTCTTTTGGACTGGACAAGGTGGATGCGGCCAAGGTCACGCCAGTGTATTTCAGGAAGGTCCGTTTACTGATGTGCGGCATGCCTTTATGACTCCTGTGTGACGCGGGAAAGATTCAATCTCGTGCTGTAATCCGGCATAAGAGGCGGCGGCAAGGGGCACCGTGCAAGCGTCGCAAAAACTTCACGAGACGAATGCGAAACGGATGCCTAACTAGGAATACAAGCTTGCCCTTTACGAGATGAGAAGCGGAGTCACATGACGGATATGGTCCCCCAGAACACGCCAAAGCCCCACCCAGAGCCCAGCGCCTCGACGGCCGCTGAGATGGCTGATCAGACAGTCGGTCAGGCACCCGGTCAAACGGATATGGCCACCTTGGCGCGGCGTGATCTGTTGCACGGCACGGCGGCGGCGATGGCGGCTGCGGCCTTGGCCCCGGAAGCCTTGCGCATCGCTCATGCGGTGGCTGCGCCCGCAGGCGACTCGCTCTATTTTAAGGAACTCACCCACGGCATCGATGACACCCATCATGTGGCCGAGGGTTATAACGCCGATGTGTTGGTGCGCTGGGGCGATCCGCTGTTTCCAGACTCGCCCGCGTTTGCGCCAGACTCTTTGACCGGAGCCGCACAACTCAAACAGTTTGGTTACAACTGCGATTTTATTGGCTACTTCCCGTTGCCGCTGGGATCGCAAAACTCAGATCATGGTCTGCTGTGTGTGAATCACGAATACACCTCGAGCGATCTGATGTTCAACGATGTGCGGGGATCGAGCCCCTATCCGGCCCCGACCCGTCGTCATATTGAGGTCGAAATGGCCGCCCATGGGCACACGGTGGTTGAAGTGAAGCGCGCGGCCAACGGTACATGGAGCTACGTGCTAGACAGCACCTATAATCGCCGCATTTCGGCCAGTGATACGGTGATGGCGCTCTCCGGTCCGGCAGCGGGACATGAGCGTTTGAAAACCACCGATGACCCGACAGGGCGTTCCGTCATTGGCACATTTAACAATTGTGCGGGCGGGCAAACGCCCTGGGGCACCTGTTTGATGGCCGAAGAGAATGTGCATTATTATTTTGATGGCGATCCGCGTGGCACGGAAGAAGCCGCCAATCATCTGGCCATGGGGATTACCCAAGAGCTGCGCTATTCCTGGAGCACATATATCGACCGCTTTAATGTGGAGAATGAGCCCCACGAGCCCAATCGTTTTGGCTGGGTGGTCGAATATGATCCGTACGACCCCAATTCGAAACCTGTGAAACGCACCGCTTTGGGCCGGTTCAAACATGAGGGCGCAACCACGGTGATCAGCCGTGATGGACGCCTCGTGGTTTACACCGGCGACGACCAGTTGTTTCAGTACCTCTATAAATTCGTGTCCACCAACACAGTGGATCTGGAAAACCGAGCGGCCAATCGCGACCTGCTGGATGACGGCATTTTGTATGTCGCGCGTTTTGAAGAAAATGGCACACTGGAATGGTTGCCATTGGTCTGGGGCAATGGTCCTCTGACTTTAGAAAACGGCTTTGCCGATCAAGGCGATGTGTTGATTGAAACGCGCCGTGCGGCGTCGTTCATGGGCGCAACAGCGATGGATCGGCCCGAGGATGTGGAAACCAATCCGGTCACCGGCTCGGTGTTTGTGGCGTTGACCAAAAACAGCTTTCGTCGAGCAAACCGGGTGGATGCCGCCAATCCCCGGGCGCGCAATCGCGCTGGTCATATTATTGAGATGATCCCGCCAGGTGGGGAAGGCCCAGAGGCAGAACACACTTCCACCACCTTTACTTGGAGCATCTTCCTGCGGGCCGGGGATGCTTTTGATCCCAGCGTGGGCGCGCAATATCATGCCGATGTGACCCAAAACGGCTGGCTCGCCAATCCGGACAATGTGGCATTTGATCCCCAGGGTCGCATCTGGATTGCGACAGATGGCGCCCCAGATTTCGATACGGCGGATGGCATTTGGGCGGCCAATGTACGTGGCGCCTCGACGGCTTTAACCAAGTACTTTTTCAAATGCCCTGTTGGCGCGGAGATGTGCGGTCCGGCGTTTACGCCGAACGGCGAAACGCTGTTTTGCTCAGTCCAGCATCCGGCCCAGGGCGATGGCTCGAACTATGGCGCGCCCTCGACGCGCTGGCCGGATTTCAAAGACGATACGCCGCCCCGGCCTTCGGTTGTGGCCATCACCCGTGCGGATGGCGGAGCCATCGGTTAAATATGGCGGAGCCATCAGTTAAGATGCGCGATGGTCGCGGTTTCCTCCAGATTCTTGGTTTTTGCCTGATTCCTGTTGAAACGTTGCGTTAAAACTCCGATATAAGCACCAGAGTGACAGCGTTTTTATGCGCCGTTCTGACTGTTGATTGGAGCCTGCCATGTACCTGGAAGAAAAAGCCTCGGGAGAGCCTTTAATGCCCTCTATCGATAGCTTCGCCCAACCGACCCATGATGAAGCGTCGCGCCAGGGGTATGTGGCCCAGATGCGTAAAGTGATTATGGCGGATATGGCGCAGGACATGCGCGCCGTCTACGAAAAATCCGTTGAGCCTGCGATTAAAGCCAAAACAGGAAAGTCCCCTGAGGATGCCGTGGCCGTACGCAAGGCGATGGAAGACAACACCTATTATCAAGTGTGGTCGTCGATGCGTTATAACGCCCAGGAAATGGTCTGGGGCTCGGTGCTGGAAGAGGTTGAGCGCGATCTGGCGAAGATGATTGAGATCGCTGACGAGGCCGAAGAAAAATTACCAGCCGGCGGCACGCTGCGTCTAAACCCTGATCTGGAGATTCCGAAGGCTGTGAGTTCGCTGGATATTCACCTGATGCCAGGGTGCTTTCATACAGAGTTTACCGACAAAGATATTTCCGTCGGCGCGGTTTATGCGCGCGGTACCAACGTGTTCTCCGGCGGACTGAGAAAGAAGAAAAATCCAGGCAAAGGCGGTGTGGCCGATTCCATCGCCCATTACCTGCGTTTGAAGTACCCCAATTTTAAGCCCAAGCGTATTCTGGATTTGGGCTGCACCATTGGGGCCAATTTGCTGCCCTATCAAAAGGCGTTTCCGGATGCTGAACTGTATGGTGTGGACGTTGGCGCACCGGTGCTGCGCTATGGCCATGCCCGCGCGCAATCCCGCGGGATGCCCGTGCACTTTTCGCAACAGAACGCCGAGTCCATGGATTTCGAAGACAACAGTTTTGATTTGGTCGTCTCCAGCTTCTTCTTCCATGAAATTGCGGTGCCTTCGACCAAGAAAATTCTGGCCGAGATTCATCGCATTCTGGCCCCGGGTGGCGTCACCATTCATATGGAACTGCCGCCGTCCAACGCCATGGACCCGTATTACAATTTCTTCCTGGATTGGGACGCTTACCACAACCACGAGCCCCATTACGCGGCCTTCCGCAAGCAAGACCCGATTGAATTGCTGGTGGAGGCCGGGTTTGCCAGGGGCGCCTCCAGTCTGGTGCGCATCCCAGATCGCGGGGGTGTGACGGATCAGGAGTTTGAGGATTTTGCCCAGGGCAAAGGCGAAGCGCCCCAGCACAGTAATTTCTCCAGCTATTACCTGTTTGGCGCGAGCAAGTAGCCTGCTTTAGCTGCTGGCGTTTGTTCAGCAGGGCCTGTTCAGCAGGAGAAGGTTGTGCCATCGCCCCTTGCGCGGCCCGGGGCTGGGCGAGATAGTTGTGGTTGTGACAGTCTGAGAATGGAGAACGGCGATGAATGCTATTCGTGACATCGACAGTTTGGTTGATCCGACCCATGATGAATTGGCGCGCCAGGGGTTTGTCTCGCGGCTGCGCAAGCACATTATGAAAGATGTCGCGGAGGACATGCGGCAAGCCTACGAGGGCGCAGTGAAACCCGCTTTTGTGGCGGCAAACGGACGTGAGCCCGAAAGTGGCGAAGAAGTCCGCGATGCCATTGAAGGCAACACCACCTATAAAATGTGGAGCAGCTTGCGCTACAACGCCCAGGAAATGGTGTGGGACTCTGTGCGTGAAGAAGTCGAGCGCCAGTTGCCGGGGATGATTTCCATCGCCCGCCAAGCCTCTCACTCCAACTCTCACGGCGGATCACTGACGCTGAATCCTGATCTTGCCATGCCGGATTACGTCGATACGCTAGACGTGCATTTGATGCCAGGGTGCTGGCAAGACGAGCATATTGAAGATGATGTGGCTCAGGGCGCGATTTATGCCCATGGCGGCCTGGTGTTTCGCGGCTCACTGCTGCCCAGCAAGACCCGCAGCGGAGTCGCCGCCTCGGTTAGCAAATGGCTGTCGATTAAATATCCAGCGTTTAAGCCCGAGAAAATTCTCGAAACCGGCTGCACCATCGGCAACAACATGTTCCCCTATCACGACATTTATCCCGATGCTGAACTCTACGGCGTTGATGTGGCGGCGCCGTGCTTGCGCTATGCCCACGCCCGGGCTGCCGCGCGCGATATCAGCGTCCATTGGTCACAGCAAAATGCGGAAAAGATGACCTTTGCTGACAACAGTTTTGATTTGATTGTGTCCAGCTTCTTCTTCCACGAACTGTCCGTCAAAGCCACGAAACGTGTGCTGTCCGAGTGCCGCCGTTTGCTCAAGCCCGGCGGCATGATGATCCATATGGAGTTGCCACCCGCCTCGCAAGTGGATGCCTATTATAATTTCTATCTGGACTGGGACAACGAGCACAACAACGAACCCCATTATCGGGACTTCCGGGCGCAAGAGTCCGTCGACCTGATGACCAGCGCGGGATTTGAAGCACAAGAGTGCTTCACAACCTCCATACCCGATGTGGGTGGCGTTGATGCGGACCATTTTCGCAAGGTCGCCTTGGGCGAAGTCCCGCCACCAGCCCATGGCAACTACACGTCCTGGTGCTTGTTTGGAGCCACCAAACCTGTCTGATGCTCTGGGTTTGAGCAGGCGGAGGACTTGCTCCTGATCTTAATACAGTTCTGGGGGGGATTCTGAGCCAGACGCCCAGGGGGAGGGGTGTCTGAGGGGTCAGAGAACTGAAGATCAAGAGCAAGCCTGTTAGGCCTTTTGGGCGCCGATGCTGACGCTCTCTTTATTGTTTGGTGTGCGTTTTAGGAAACAACCACTGAATTTAGAGAAGCGTGACAGCACTGGCCGCAAAGATAATACCTGTGAACAGCACAGTCGAAATTACGACGGTGATGTGCAGGTAATTCGATAAGCGATCCATGTCTTTTCTCCTTAAACCGCGTCGCCAACTCATTATGTGTTGGTCTTCATTGCGGTATACGGACGAAATAATGTTTCGGACCTACGAAATAAATGAACGTTTATGCAGGGCAGTCATGCTGATGTTGCATAGCAGCATATTTTGAAGTCTGCTTTAAAAACAGGGACTTATAAAAGGGCCTTCACGCTTTAGCCGAAATAACCTTCATTTTGGTCTCGAAAACCTGAAGGGCGTCCAAAAGGCTATGAGACTGCCGCAGAGTGCGGTGCCGGTTGGACACCACATAGCGCCCTTTTTTGGCCTGGGCACTTTTGGCTTTGCCGGTGGTTGCGAGCTTGGTGATGGTGAAGAGAGGCTCTTCATAGCTGCTGCGATAGATGCAAAAGCGGGCAAACCCTGGGGATGCGCCGATGGAATAATCGCGCCATTCGCCGCGGGACACGCGGGTCGAATAGACGCCAAGCAGCTGGGTTAACTCAGATCGGTTAAAGTGGAGGGCCGAAGGCCGCCGCCGGTAATCGGTAATCCGTACCAATTGAGTCACAGGTCAGTGTTTCTCCGCGCGTCGTAAAGAGAGTCCTATCTTTTCACTGATTTCCTGCGCCTGCAAGGCGACGCGGGAGAGAAGCCAAGTCTGGCCTTTGTATTTATCCGCCTGACCCCAGCGGGTTTACCCGCCTGATCCCAAAGGTTGATTGTTACGGTCCGGGTCTGGCCGGTCGAAGCAGTTCACCCCGCCGAGGGTTTTGTAACAATATCGGCTAAGCGCTGGGCCGTTTTCCGGTGTGCCCGAGCAGAAAAACCCGCCGACAGCGCCTTCTGCGGCGGTGCAGTCGTATCCTGCGGCCTGGCGCATCATCAGGTCGCCATCTGTGCCGCACCCGGTCAAGCCCGCAGCCGAGGTGAGAATAAGAGCGAAATATAGCGCAAAACGGACCATGGTGCGGGCTCCGGCGACAAGGAAGACACGTTTAAGAGAATCCAATTCTGACCCTGAGCGCTTAAGAAAAGCTGAATCTTAAGAAGTTCCCAGGTTATAAATACAGATCAGTCGTTCGCTGGTTTATCAAACGGCTCATAACAACGTGGACGTGCTCTTTATATCCTGAAATCCAAGCCTCATATCGCGAATTGCAACCGGCAAGCGGCCTAGGTAAGGTACCGCCCGATTCGTCTACTCTTGCTCCGGTGCGCCATGTTCTGGTGAGCACCGATGGAGATCCAATCCGTGACCAATAAAAAGGGTGGCGACCGCGCCGTCGCCAAACCGAAACGAAAGAAGAGTGATCCGCTTACGCCTGAAGAAGAGGCGGAAAAAGCCACGGATGCGTTTTTGACGGAGGTCGAGGCCGACCTGCGTGATGAACAAATCAAACAGCTCTGGAACAAATACAGCGGCTGGCTGATGGGCGCCGCGGCAGCCATCATTCTGGCTGTGGCCGGTTACCAATATGTGCAAAGTCAAGAAACCACGCGTTTGGCGGCGCAGGCAGATGCCTTTGCCCGTGCGAGCGAGCAACTGGCCGACGGTGATCAAGACACAGCGCTCGCGACGCTGAATGGCGTCTCTCAGCAAGGTGGAGCTTATGGCGCGCTGGCGGAATTACAACGCGCAGGCGTTCTTCTGGAACAGGGGGACACCGCCGCTGCCGTCGCGATTTATAAAGCAGTCAGTCAAGACGCTACCATTGATCTGGTGTTTAACGATGTTGCCACCCTGCTCTGGGCAATTCATGGCCTGGAAACGGAAAACCCGACTGAGCTTGAAGCGGCTTTGTCTCCCTTAGCCGATCCGAGCAATGCGCATAGTTATTCCGCGTTGGAACTTATGGCACTGCTGGCGGTGCGGCAGGGCAGACCTGAAGAAGCGCAGGCCATTTTGACTCAACTGCTTGAAGACGCAAACACACCGGTTGGCCTGCGCAGCCGTGCAGTTGAGTTAAGTGCTGTGATTGGCAGTTCAGGCGGACCTGGTTCTCAGGTGGATGTCCCGTGATGATTTTCAGCTCCTTTGGCCGGGTTGCAGCGGTGCTTGGGGCAGCGGTGCTGATCTCGGGGTGCGGCAGCCTCAATCCCTTCAGCGGCGGCGATGACGACGATATTTTACCGGGTACGCGGGTGTCTGTTCTAGCGCTTGAACGCGCCCTGCGCCCCGATCTGAATGCGGTCGGCACGGATATTGTTTTGCCTACGCCGGAAGATACGGAGACGTGGAGCCAGGCTGGCGGATTGTCACACCATGCCATGCATCACATGGTTATTGGTCCGGCACCGCGCATCGTATGGCGGACCAGTGCCGGGTCTGGATCTGGTAAGCGCAACCGCACACTTGGCGAGCCGGTTGTAGCTGGCGGCCGTGTTTTTGTTCTGGATGCCAAGTCCTATGCGTCGGCCTACAATGCGAACAATGGGGATCGGTTGTGGCGACGAGAGCTGGTTTCTAAGAAAGAAGATGACGGCCATTTTCTTGGGGGCGGCATGGCCTATGAAGAGGGCTTGGTGTTTGCCACCACCGGCTTTGCCGAAGTGGTTGCGTTGGACGCGGCCTCCGGGCGTGATGCCTGGCGGGCCAAGGTTGATGCGCCTGTGCGATCGGCCCCGACGGTCAATGGCGGGCGTGTTTTTGTGACCACAGTTGATAATCAGGTTTTCGCACTCTCGGCCAAGGATGGTCGTCGTCTTTGGACGTATTCTGGTGTGAGTTCTCAAACGATCCTATTGGGTGGCGGCAGTCCGGCGGTTGACGGCGGTGTGGTGATCGCGCCCTTTACCAATGGTGAGATTGCGGCGCTGCGCGTCGATAACGGGGCAGTGCTGTGGAGCGACTCCGTTATCGCCGTGCGGCGCACGGAAGCGGCGGCCAGTTTGACCGACATTCGTGGACGTCCGGTGATTGACCGTGGCCGTGTCTATGCGGTTGGACACTCGGGTATTTTGGTTTCCATTGATTTGCGCACCGGGCAACGGGTCTGGGACGTGCCTGTGCCGGGCGTCTATCAGCCCTGGATTGCTGGAGATTTCCTATACGCAACGACGATTGATTCAGAGGTGGTTTGTATTGACGTGCGCACGGGTCAAATTATGTGGGTGACCCAGTTGCGCCGGTTCGAGGATGAAGACGATCAGGAAGACCGTATTATTTGGACCGGTCCGTCTTTGGCCAGTGATCGCATACTCTTGTTCAATTCTTTTGAGCAAGCGTTGTCGTTATCGCCTTACAACGGTGACGTGCTGGGTGAGATGAAACTGCCGGCGCCGGTGACCATTTCACCGGTATTCGCAAATTCAACCATGTATGTTTTTGATGATGCGGGCGATTTGCTGGCGTATCGCTGACTTTTAAACCAAGAGATTCGTTCTCAAACTAAGAGCTTCACCCTTAAACCTCATGGCCTGTGCCTGATGTCTTTTACTTTGGTTATTGTCGGACGCCCCAATGTGGGTAAGTCCACACTTTTTAACCGGCTGGTTGGCCGCCGCTTGGCGTTAGTGCATGACCGGCCTGGTGTGACTCGAGACCGGCGTGAGGGCGAAGGTCATTTGGCCGACTTGACGTTTCGCGTCGTCGACACCGCTGGTTTAGAAGACAGTGAAAGCGGTACATTGGAAGGCCGTATGCGCGAACAGACCGAGCGTGCCGTGGCAGAAGCGGATGTGGCCTTGATGGTGATTGATGCCCGCGTTGGTGTCACGCCAATTGATGAATATTTCGCCGATCTGTTGCGGCGCAGTTCTACGCCGATCATTCTGGCAGCGAATAAATGCGAGGGTAATGCGGCGCAAGCCGGGCTGTTTGAGGCATTTTCTCTCGGTCTCGGTGATCCCATCGCTTTATCGGCTGAACATGGCCAGGGCCTGGATGAGCTGTTTGAGGCGCTGCTGCCATTTGAAAAAGAAACGCCGAAAGAGGAACAATTGGTCGCCTCAGAACATCGGGGCCAGGGTTCTGAGGCGGATCACGGCGCACCCGGTGACGATATGTCACAGGTTGACGACGACAGCTTTGATGACGATCTGATTGATCTTGAAGACGGCGAGACCTTTGAGGAGGAAGACAAAGGCCGTCCTTTGCAGTTGGCTATTGTTGGGCGTCCGAACACGGGCAAATCGACGCTGGTTAACCGGCTGTTGGGCGAAGACCGTGTTCTGACCGGCCCTGAGCCCGGCGTGACTCGCGATGCCATTCCCATCGACTGGGACTACAATGGTCGTCCTGTTCGTCTGGTTGATACCGCGGGTCTGCGGCGCAAGGCGAAGGTTAGCGACGTGGTTGAAAAACTCTCCGCGCTGGATACCTTGCGGGCCGTTGATCTTGCCGAAGTGGTTGTGTTGGTGCTGGATGCGGATGCCATTCTCGACAAACAAGATTTAACGATTGCATCGCGTGTGATTGAAGAAGGCCGGGCGCTGGTCATCGCGGTTAACAAATGGGATATCGCCTCCGATCGTCAGGGGTCTATTCTAAGATTGCGTGAAAAGCTGGAGCAATCTCTCACACAGGTGAAGGGGGTGCCTACAGTGACGTTGTCTGCTAAAACCGGTCACCGGGTTACAGATCTCATGGAGACTGTGTTCAAAGTCCACGCGACGTGGAACAAACGCATTCCGACGGCGGCCCTCAACAAATGGCTGGATGACACAACGCAACGCCATCCCCCACCGTTGTCCAAACAAAAAAGACGCATCCGTATTCGCTACATGACTCAGGTGAAGGCCCGGCCACCGACCTTTGTCATGTTCACCTCTCGTCCGGTTGATTTGCCGAGCAGTTATCACCGTTACTTAATGAATGACTTGCGAGAGACCTTTGATTTTGACGGTGTGCCCTTGCGCTTGTTTGTGCGCAAACCGGACAATCCCTACGATCCATAAAACAACGCTCGTTGAAAGTGCGCTAAGCCTGCTGTGTGATTTTACCCGTTAAGGCTAATCCGCTGTCCTGTTTTTTCCTGTGCTGGGTCGGCCAGATCAACAAAGCTGTCTGTAATATCTTCGGGTTTCTTGAGTTTAGCTTGGTCTTCCCCAGGAAAGGCTTTGAGCCTGAGGGCCGTTGCCATCGGGCCAGGGTCGATCAGATTGGCGCGGATAGACGATTCACTCATCTCCGCCGCATAAATTTTAACCATCTGCTCCAGCGCGGCTTTCGATGCGCCGTATGCACCCCAAAAGGGGAGCGGCAGCGCGCCCGGACTACAGGTGACAAAGATCGCGCGTCCGGCATCAGATTGACGCAGCAAGGGATCAACCGATCGCAGCAAGCGCCAATTCGCTGTCATGTTTAAGGCGAACACCTGGTCCCAGATTTTTGGCGGTATATGTCCGACCGGGGAGAGTTGCCCCAAGGTCGCCGCGGCACCGACCACGATGTCGAGTTTTTTGTAACGCTCAAACAGGGCCAAACCCACCTGGTCGATGGTTTCGAATTTGGTCAGGTCCTCATCCACCAACACAGCAGATTGGCCCGTCGCGGCTTTAATCTCGTCGTCTAAGGTGAGAAGTTTTTTCTTGCTGCGGGCGATGGCAATGATGGTTGCGCCTTCGTCGGCAAACCGTTTTGCAACTGCGCGGCCAACACCTTGAGAGGCCCCTGTGACAAGGGCAATACGTCCGGCCAGGCGTCCGGTTTTACTGTCAGCGCCCGTGACGCTCATCAGTCTTACGCCCGGCCTTCTGTCAGGAGGGACAACTGATGCGGCAGGGCTTCTGCATTGAGGTCTGTCAGGGGGGATGGATAATCGCCGGTAAAGCAGGCATCGCAGTATTGCGGATTGTCCATGTTGCGTTTTGCTTCACCAACCGCGCGGTACAGACCATCGACCGAAATGAACGCAAGACTATCAACGCCCAGACGCTTGGCCATGCCATCAACATCAAGCTGGGCGGCGAGCAATTGTTCCCGTTCCGGCGTGTCGATGCCGAAATAGCAGGGGTGAGCGGTCGGCGGTGATGAAATGCGCAAGTGCACTTCGGTGGCACCAGCTTGGCGCACCATGTCGACGATTTTGGTGGAGGTTGTGCCACGCACGATGGAGTCATCGACGAGGACGACGCGTTTACCTTCAATCTGGGCCCGGTTGATGTTGTGTTTGCGCTTCACACCCAGGTGCCGGGTTTTATCGGTCGGTTGGATGAAGGTGCGTCCCACATAATGATTACGGATGATGCCGTATTCAAAAGGAACTTTAACCGCAGACGCATAGCCCAGCGCTGCGGGCACACCGGAGTCCGGTACAGGAACCACCACATCGCAGGGCACGTTGCTTTCTTTGGCCAGTTCTACGCCAATGCGTTTGCGGACTTCGTAAACGCTAGAGCCTTCGCATACGCTGTCGGGCCGGGCGAAATAAATAAATTCAAAGATGCAGAACCGTGGTTCCGATTTCGGGAAGGGCCGCACCGAACGCAGGCCGTCTTGATCAATAATGACCATCTCGCCGGGTTCAACGTCACGGATAAACTCAGCACCGATGATGTCCAGGGCGCAGGTTTCAGAACATAGAATGTAAGCTTTATCCAATTTGCCGATCACCAGCGGGCGAACGCCCAAGGGGTCGCGCACACCGAACATGGTTGTGTTCGACATGGCCACCATGGAGTAGGCCCCTTCAATCTGTCTGAGAGCGTCAATAATCCGTTCTTCGAGGGTCGCTTTACTGCTGATGGCGATGAGGTGAATCACCACTTCTGTATCGGAGGTGGACTGGAAGATGCAGCCACGGCGCACAAGCTCCTGCCGGACAGTCAGGGCGTTGGTGAGGTTGCCATTATGGCCAAGGGCGAAGCCGCCAAATTCTAAATCTGCAAATAAGGGCTGAACATTGCGCAGGATGGTCTCGCCGGTGGTGGAATAGCGATTGTGTCCCAGGGCCATGTTGCCTTTGAGGCGCGACATCACCCGCTCTGATTTGAAATTGTCAGAGACATGACCAAGCCCACGATGGCTGTGGAAGTGCTTCTGATCGAAACTCACCAAACCAGCGGCTTCCTGACCACGGTGTTGTAGGGCATGGAGACCGAGCGCTGTATGGGAAGCGGCGTCTGCATCGCCGTATATGCCGAAGACCCCGCATTCCTCGTGCAAGGTATCGCCGTTGCCGTCTGCGTCTCGGATCTGATCCGATGCGTGCTCACGGCTGGTGGTGTGGAAGGGGTGTGTTGTCAGAGGTGGGTCAAAGGAGGTCATGCGCTATTGATCGTCCTGATTGGTTTGGAATAGGCGGTCCATCCCACTGCGTTGATCGTCTTCATAGGCGCCATCTGGTGTTTTTGGCGCATCTGGATCACTGCCAGGCGGTGGCTGAGTCAGTTTATCCAGGGTCTCTTTCAATTCGATCGCGTCCTTGGCGGTGTCTGACGCATCTTTAGCAGCATCTTCTGCAGCCATAAAGGCTTCAGGTGCGAGTCCAATCATGAAATCTGCCGTTGCTTCAATGACCGGTACTGTTTTGGCGTTGTTTACCCAGGTGGGGCGCTCCTCACCCGCAATAACCCAATCTAATATGAGTAAACCCAGGGCAAAAACGATGACGCCACGTAACAACCCGAAGATAAACCCGAGCGAGCGGTCGAGGTTGTTGAGCGCGCTGGCCTGGATTGATTTTGACAACATTTTTGTCAGAATCGAAAGCACCACCAGGACGGTCAGAAAAATAACAACACTCGTCGCGCCATCTGCAATGAGGGTGTTGGGGATGATGTCGCGGGCAATATGCCGGAGTTCGGGCACACCATAAATCACCGCAAACACGGCCCCAATCCACCCAGCAACCGATAGTACTTCGTGGACAAAGCCGCGCATGAACGCCAGCAGGCCCGACAGCAGCACGACAACGACAACCGCCAGGTCCAGCCCGTTTATGGGAAACCCGTCCATTTAGTGTTGTGTTCCAAATGTTGGCGTCATGATGAAAATTTTTCGACCAAGTCTTGAACGTGCCCCAGCGATGTCAGCGTGACACCGTTTGGCGTGTCCATATTTGATTTGCGACGTCCTGCGTTTTTGGGCATCCATGCGTCGGTGAACCCTAGCTTTGCTGCTTCCCGCAGGCGTTGATCCATTTGGGTGACCGCCCGGAGCTCCCCGGACAGTCCAATTTCGCCGAACACAACCGCCCCTGGCGGCACCGGGGCATCCCGCAAAGAGGACACCAGTGCCGCAGCGACAGCCGCATCAGCCGCCGGTTCAGAAATCCTTAAGCCGCCGGCCACGTTCAAATAAATGTCATGCCCGCTAAGTGCAAGGCCGCATCTTGCTTCGAGGACGGCGGCAATCATCGAGAGGCGGCTGGAATCCCATCCAACGACTGTGCGCCGGGCGGTGCCAAGGCTGGTGGGGGCCACCAGGGCCTGGATTTCAACCAGCATGGGGCGGGAGCCTTCGAGACCTGCGAACACACAACTGCCCGAGACATTGCCACGCCGCTCGGCCAGGAATAACGCCGAAGGGTTCGGCACTTCGGCCAGACCTGCATTTGCCATTTCAAACACGCCAATTTCATCAGTCGCGCCAAAGCGGTTCTTGACCGCGCGCAGAATACGGAAATGATGACCGCGCTCGCCTTCGAAATACAGCACCGTATCGACCATATGCTCCAGCACGCGTGGTCCGGCCAGGGTGCCTTCTTTGGTGACGTGCCCCACGAGAAACAACGTAAAGCCCCGTTTTTTGGCAATCCGGATCAATTCGTGGGAACAGGTGCGGACCTGGGTCACGGTGCCCGGTGCAGAATCAATCGCATCTGTATACATGGTCTGGATGGAATCGATGACCACCAAGTCAGCTGCATCTTTGGTGTCGAGGGTGGCGGCAATATCGCGGACATTGGTGGCGGCGGCCAACTCAACGGGGGTGTTTTCCAGCCCGAGACGTGCAGCTCTTAAGCGCACTTGGTCAACCGCTTCTTCGCCGGTGATGTAGAGACACCTTGCATTGGCCGCCAAAGCGCCACAGGCTTGCAGCAGCAGGGTTGATTTGCCGATGCCCGGATCGCCGCCGACCAGGACCGCCGATCCTGCGACCAAGCCACCGCCACAGACGCGGTCGAGTTCGGCAATGCCGGTGTGCAGGCGCGGCGGTGCGGCGGTTTCGCCTTTGAGGGGGACAAAGGAAATCGCGCGCCCGCCTTTGCCACCACTAACGCCTTTCGGCAGGGTGGCGGACCCGGCTTCTTCGACCAGGGTGTTCCATTCGTTACAGGCTTCGCATTTTCCGGCCCATTTCGGGAAGTGTGCGCCGCAGGACTGACAGACGAATTCTGCTTTTGATTTTGCCATTGATGCTGTTATCGGCGCCTACCGGCGAAGCTCCATCTGAATCGGCCCCTCGGCGCGGCCATGAACGAACTGGTCAACATAATCGTTACCCGAGTTATCAACATCAGCGGCTGGTCCGACCCAGATCAGTTTGCCGTGATAGAGCATGGCGATGCGGTCGGCGATTTTCCGGGCTGAGGCCATGTCATGGGTGATTGATATGGCGGTAATGCCTTGGTCTTTCACACAGGTCAAAATGAGATCGTTAATGACGTCGGCCATAATCGGATCGAGGCCGGTTGTGGGTTCGTCAAAGAACACGATCTCAGGAGAACTGGCAATGGCGCGGGCCAAGCCGACACGTTTTTGCATGCCGCCGGACAGTTCTGCAGGTGACAATGCGCCCACGTCCTCGGACAGCCCAACTTTTGTAAGGGACTCAAGCGCGTGTTCCTTGGCATCGGCCCGACTCAAATGCCGCCCTTGAATCAGACCGAAGGCGACATTTTCCCAGACCGGCAGGCTGTCAAACAAGGCGCCGCCCTGAAACAACATGCCGAATTTTTCATTGGTTTCATCCCGGTCGTTGGCGGCGATCTTGGTGACATCTGTGCCATCGACTTCAATGGTGCCGGAGTCGGCGAGCATGAGCCCGATGATACATTTCAGCAGAACAGACTTGCCGGTGCCCGAACCGCCAATGATCACAATGGACTCGCCCTGTGCCACATCGAGATTTACCCCGGTCAGAATTTTTTTAGGGCCAAAGCTCTTGCACACATCAGCAAGGTGAATTTTGGGCGGTTGGCTCATACGGCGAAGAACAATTCGGTAATGATGTAATTAAAGATCAGGATCAGAATTGAGGACGACACAACCGCATTGGTGGTGGCACTGCCGACACCTTGTGCGCCGCCTTTTGAATGAAAGCCGTTGTAGCAGCCCATCAGCGTAATGATGAAGCCGAAAGCGGCGGCTTTGACCAAGCCTGAAATCACATCCAGAGGTTCTAAAAAATCTATTGTATTGGAGATGTAAACGTTCGGGTTAAAGCCGAGCTTAAAGACGCCGACGAGGTATCCGCCAAAGACACCAATGATATCGGCAATCAAGACTAACAGCGGCAGCATCAATACACCCGCGATTAAACGTGGCGCGATGAGATATTTATAAGGGTTGGTGGACAGTGTGGTCAGAGCATCCACTTGCTCTGTTACCCGCATGGTGCCGATTTCGGCCGCCATGGATGCGCCAATGCGCCCCGCCACCATCAGGCTGGCAAGGACCGGTCCCAGTTCGCGGGTCATGGACAGCACGACAACGTTGGCGACTGCGCTTTCTGCATTGAAGCGCGCAAAGCCGGTGTAGCTTTGCAGCGCTAAAACCATGCCGGAGAAAATCGCGGTCAGGCCGACGACGGGCAGGGAGTAATAGCCAATGTCGATCATTTGCCGCCCGATCAAGCGGGGGTAAATGGGGGGGCGGACACAGTGAGAGAGGGAGGTCAGCGTAAAGAGGGTCAAGCGGCCAATTTGTGCGACGAAGCGCAAGACCACGCGACCGATCACGGCGAGGAAATTCACGATGTCAGCCCAGGAACGTTGGCCGGAAGATATCGGCGGGCATAGCGCTGGCCCAGACTGGTGAGGATCTCGTAACCGATGGTGCCGGCTTCTTCGGCCAAGTCATCGACTGTGTGCGCGTGAAAGAGAACGTCAATCATCGCACCGACCCGGGCGCTGGAGTCTGGGACGTTGGTGATGTCGAAGGTCAGGAGATCCATGGAAACTGTGCCAGCCACTTTAATTGGGATGCCATCTAACGTTGCGGTTCCGGTGTTGCTCAGTGAACGCAAAACGCCATCGGCATAACCTATTGAAACTGTGGCCAATTTTGTTCCATCAGCGGCCTTGAAGGTGGCACCGTATCCAACGGTCTGGGTGCTGTCAACGCGCCGGAGCTGGAGGATTCTGGCCTGCAAGCGAACCACCGGCAGCATGGGGTTGGCCCCACCTGGGTGCGGGTTGATGCCATAGAGTGCGGCTCCGGGCCTCAGGTAGTCGTAGTGCCAGGCTTCTCCTAAAAAGAGACCCGCGCTGTTGCTCAAAGAGGCTTTGGCGTCAGGATACTTGGTGCGGAACGCGCTTAAGGTGCTGGTGAAGCGTTCCAACTGCATTTTATTGTAGGGGTGCCCAGGTGTGCTGGCGCAGGCGAGATGGCTCATCAGCGCAAGCGGTGTCAGGCCCTGTAAGGCATCCGCGTCATTCAGATGGTCTGTGAACTCCCGCTCACTGAGGCCGAGCCGGTTCATGCCTGTGTCAACCTGAACAATGGTTTCTTGAAGGACATCCGCATTCGTCGCAAAGGTGCGCCAGGACGAAATTTGTTCTGGTGTGCTGAGAACGGGGATCAAGCCGTGTCGAAACACCTCGGGTTCCAGACCAGGATTCACGCCATGCATGACCACGATGCGCGGGCCGCTTCCCAACACTTTTCGGACTTCTATGCCTTCGTTGAGGTGCGCCACATAGAAGGTCTTACATCCTGCGCCCGCCAAAGCTGCGGCCACATTGCCAGCGCCTAATCCGTAAGCATCGGCTTTAATCACCGCGCCACAGTCTGCGTTTGGTTTAAGTTTGCGTTTTAGGAGCCGCCAGTTTTCGCAGATTGCCGCGAGGTCAATGGTGAGAACCGCACCCGCCCGCTCGACCGAGACCGGTATTGGAGATGGCGTCGCAGGACCGGGTGACACAAAATTGGTAGACACGGGGCGTTAGCCCATTTCTTCCGGCAGGTGACTTGCCTCGGCAAGATCGTCGAAGTGGGTGAAGCTGGGCTCGAACAGGAGCTTCACGGTGCCGATCGGGCCGTGACGCTGCTTGCCGACGATCGCTTCGGCAACGTTGTGCACGGCTTCCATATCGTCTTGCCACTTGAGCATCTTCTCCTGGAATTTGTCTTCTGATTCATAACCTTCACGCTGTGGTTGTTTACGTTCCAGATAATATTCTTCGCGATAAACAAACATCACCACATCGGCGTCTTGCTCGATAGATCCTGATTCACGCAAGTCAGACAATTGCGGACGTTTGTCTTCGCGTTGCTCGACCGCGCGCGACAATTGAGACAAGGCCAATACGGGCACATCAAGCTCTTTGGCCAGCGCTTTGAGGCCACGGCTGATGGCGGAAATTTCCTGCACGCGGTTTTCACTCGCCTTGCCGGTTGAGCCATCCAAGAGTTGCAGGTAATCGACCACGATCAACCCTAGGCCGTTGTGTTTTTCTGTTCTGGCTTGCCGGGCCAAGCGGCGGCAGCGCGTACGCATGGCCGAGATGGTGATGGCGGGGGTGTCATCGATAAACAGTGGCAGGGCATGTAATTCCTGGCTGGCGGAGACCAGTTTGCCGAAATCTTCGTGGGCCAGCCGCCCGGTACGAATATCGTGGGAGCTGAGGCGCGAGCGCTCGGCCAGAATACGTGTGGCGAGCTGCTCTGAACTCATTTCCAGAGAGAAAAAGGCGACCAGTTTGCCGCGTTCCAGGTCGTTGTCGGTATTCTGAAAATGTTGTGCGGCGTTAAAAGCAATGGTGGTGGCGAGCGCGGTTTTGCCCATGGCAGGACGACCGGCCAAGATAATAAGATCGGACGGATGCAGCCCTCCGAGCTTGGCATCCATGTCACGCAGACCTGTGGTGGTGCCGGACAGAGCCCCGTCCCGGCGATGGGCGGCTTCTGCCATATCAATGGCATTGGTCAGCGCGATTTCAAATCGTTCAAACCCGCCTTCCGTTGCGCCCTTGGACGACAAATCAAACAGCTTCTGTTCTGAAACCTCAATTTGACTCAGTGCCGTTTGATCAAGATCGGAATCAAAGGCTTCGTTGACCATATCCTGGCCAACGTTAATCAGTTCCCGGCGCAAGTGCAGGTCATAGATCAGACGGCCATAGTCTGCGGCGTTGATGATGGTGACGACCGAATTCACCAAGCCGGTGAGATAGGCCATGCCGCCAGACTCTTGGACCAGGGGATCTTGTTCCAGATAGGTCTTCAGGGTGATGGGATTGGCCTGGTGGCCTTGTTCCAACAGCCTGGATGCCGAGTCGTAGACTTTGGCGTGGACCGGATCTGAAAAATGTTCGCCGCGCAGGTAATCGGACACCGCCTCATAAGCACGGTTGTTCAGCATGATGGCGCCAAGCAAGGCCCGCTCGGCCTCCAGATTGTGGGGCGGCGAGCGAAACAGACCGGATTCTGAGGAATCTGAGGAAATGATGTTTGAGGCTGGCAAGTTCATGGGCACACCGTATCAAACATTCACGCGGAGCGGCACCGTCCAATGCGTGTGAAACAGGTGGAACATGGGGATAAAAGCGAGTTGGTTAAAGTTAGGCCGACAAAAAGAAACGCCGACCCCCGGATTATCACCAGGGACCGGCGTTGCTAAAGGTATACAAAGCAGAACTTAACCGGCTGAACCGTCCGCCTGGGAGTCTTCGGCTTCCGTATCGAGTTCTTCATCGCGGGCCTGCTCAGCTTCTTGCTCTTGAGCAACAGCTTCAACCGCGTCTTCTTCCCGCTCAAGCAGGTTCGAGGCGGCATCGATGTCAGCCTGATCTTTAGAGCGCGACACAGTCACCGTGATGTCCACAACCACTTCAGGGTGCAATTTAACCGGCACCGTGTATTGGCCGAGTGCCTTAATGGCGGCGTTCAGTTCAACCTGACCGCGGTCCATTGTGACACCTTCTTGTTTAAGACTGTCTGACACGTCGCGTGCTGTGACGGAGCCATAAAGTTGCCCCCCTTCACCAGCTTGACGCACCAACACGAGATGCAAGCCCACCATCTTCTTGGCAACGGCTTCGGCTTCGCCGCGACGCTCTAGGTTGATGGCTTCCAACTCGCTCCGGCGGCTTTCGAAATAAGCCCGATTGGCGTCTGTCGCCCGAAGCGCTTTTTTCTGCGGCAGCAGGTAGTTACGGGCATAGCCGGTTTTTACACCGACGACATCACCCATCTGACCGAGCTTGTCGATCCGCTCCAATAAAATTACGTCCATGATGTTCTCCTTTGCCCCTCTACTCGCTTAGCACGTAGGGCAGCAAAGCCAAGAAGCGGGCGCGTTTAATGGCGCGCGCCAATTCGCGTTGTTTCTTTGCTGAGACCGCGGTGATCCGGCTGGGCACAATCTTGCCGCGCTCGGAGATGTATCGCTGCAGAAGCTTGATGTCTTTATAGTCAATCTTCGGCGCATTGGACCCGGTAAACGGACAGCTTTTGCGGCGGCGGAAAAAGGGTTTACGTGTCATCGCCATTAGCTTTCTCCTCTAGGAGCCGCACTTGCATTGTCGTCACGCGGGGGGCGACCGCGACCGGAGTCAAAACGACCACCGCCTCCGCCACCACCGCCACCCGGGCCACCTTCACGGCGTCCGGCAGGACGGCCTTTGTTGGTCAGAATGGAGGATTGACCTTCTTCGTGCTCTTCCACACGAATGGTCAGGTAACGCAAAATGTCTTCGTTGATGCGCATCCGGCGTTCGTATTCGCTGACCGCTGCGGGCGGTGCATCGACATTGAACAGTACGTAATGGCCTTTGCGGTTTTTCTTGATGCGGAACATCAGGCTGCGAAGGCCCCAATGCTCGCGCTTGGCGACTTTGCCGCCGTTTTCTTCTAAAATCTGGGTCAGTTCGTCTGCCAGAGTATCGACTTGAGCTGCCGAAATATCCTGACGCGCAATGACCACGCTCTCGTAGAGTGGCATGTATATGCTCTCCTTTTGGCTTCTCTCGTCCCAAACATCACATGATGTCCAGGCATAGCCAGCGAGGCTGGCAAGGAGCTATGAAGTCGCGGAATATACACATTTACTGCGGGTCAGCAAGGCAAGTTTCTAGGTGATCCTGCGTTCGTGCTAAAGCTTAAGAGGCAAAAAATGAGGGTGTTGTGCAAGACAGTTTTTCGTCATTCACCCGAAAAAGTCTCGGTATACTGGGATCTATAAGAGATATGACGTTGCGGTTGCTTGACAGCGCTGCTGATTCCTGGCCTTAAACCGTTAGCTAAGATGCAGATTTAGCTGCGAAAACAAGCAGTTCAGGGGGTGCACATGAGTTGGGCATACGTTTTTCCGGGGCAAGGGTCTCAGGCCGTTGGCATGGGCAAAGAGCTAAATGATACTTTTGCAGAGGCCAAAGAGGTCTTTCAGGAAGTTGATGAAGCGCTGCAACAATCTCTCTCAAAGTTGATGTTTGAAGGGCCAGACGATGATTTGACCCTCACTGAAAACGCGCAACCGGCGCTGATGGCCGTCAGCCTGGCAGTGATCCGGGTGCTGGAGCGTCAGGGCAATGTCTCTATTAAAAGCACCGCCCGCTATGTGGCGGGGCATTCACTTGGAGAATACTCCGCCCTTGCAGCGGCCGGCGCTTTGTCAGTGTCTGACACCGCGCGCCTACTGAAAATACGGGGCCAGGCCATGCAACAAGCTGTGCCCGTTGGCGAAGGGGCTATGGCGGCTTTGATTGGCCTTGATCTGGATGTGGCGCAAGAGGTGGCTTCAGAGGCTGGGCGCAATGGTCAAGTGTGCGCGGCGGCCAACGATAATGCGCCCGGCCAAGTGGTGGTCTCAGGTCATGCGGAGGCTGTGGAGCGGGCCGTTGAACTGGCGAAGGCAAAAGGGGCCAAGCGCGCATTAATGCTGACCGTCAGCGCGCCATTTCATTGTTCTCTGATGCAGTCGGCGGCCGATGCTATGGAAACGGCTTTGGCGGCGGTCGACGTTAAATCTCCTGCGGTGCCTTTGATCGCCAATGTGACAGCGGCCAGTGTGATTGACCCTGACGATATTCGCCGTCTGCTGGTTGCCCAGGTCACCGCCATGGTCCGCTGGCGGGAGAGTGTCGGGCTCATGCGTGAAGCCGGTGTTGATACGCTTATTGAAGCAGGTGCCGGCAAGGTTTTGACGGGCTTGGCAAAGCGGATTGATCGCGACATCACTGCGGTTAGCTTGCAGACTCCAGGCGATATAGAAGATTTTCTGAAGACCATCTAAAACGTTCGGGTTTACGGGAGCGGTTATGTTTGATTTGACAGGTAAGACAGCCCTGGTGACGGGGGCGACAGGCGGGATCGGTGGGGCTATCGCGCGATCTTTGCATACGCAAGGCGCCACGGTTGTGGTTTCTGGAACCCGCGAGCCGCTGCTTGCTGAGTTGGTCTCGGCCCTTGGCGCGCGGGCCCATGCTGTGCCCTGCAATTTGTCTGATAAGGATGCGGTTGAAGCGCTGATTGGCCATGCGGAGTCTGCCGCTGGGCCTTTGGATATTCTGGTCAATAATGCCGGCATCACCCGTGATGGCTTAATTGTGCGCATGAAAGATGAAGACTTCACGGATGTGATTGGTGTCAATCTTGAGGTTGCATTCAGGCTGGCGCGCTCAGTTGTGAGAGGCATGATGAAACGTCGCTCCGGGCGCATCATTTCAATCACGTCAGTGGTTGGCGTGACTGGTAATGCAGGGCAGGTGAACTATGCCGCCTCTAAAGCTGGCCTGATCGGTTTTACAAAATCGCTTGCACAAGAAGTGGCCAGTCGCGGCATTACGGCAAACTGTGTGGCGCCCGGGTTTATTTCAACAGCGATGACAGAAGCACTGAGTGATGCCCAACGCGACACCATGATGGCGGCGATTCCGGCGGGCCGATTTGGTGAAAGTAAAGATGTGGCCGCAGCCGTAGCGTACCTTGCGTCAAACGAGGCCGCCTATGTGACCGGTCAGACTCTGCATGTGAATGGCGGAATGGCGATGGTCTAAGGCCGTCGTGAACCAGTTTTTTCCCAGTTTGAGCGGATTTATGAAAAGATTTTTGCGGGTTTGAGGGGGTTTCTGAGTGGCTTTCGTAGACCTAGCGTTCCCAATTGAAGTATGCTACCTAACCGCCACTTCGGGAGGGAAGGCCACATTATGGGCTCTCTTTAACGTTTAACTACAATCCCTAGGATAATGTGAGGAAGGACGCCATGAGTGACGTCGCGGATCGCGTAAAGAAAATTGTTGTCGAACATCTCGGCGTTGAAGAAGCCAAGGTGACAGAAACCGCCAGCTTCATTGATGACCTGGGGGCTGACAGTCTTGATACCGTTGAATTGGTAATGGCCTTTGAAGAGGAATTTGGGTGCGAAATTCCTGATGATGCCGCTGAGAAAATCCTGACGGTTAAAGATGCCATTACCTTCATTGAAGCCAACGCATCTTAAGGCTTTGACTGCGCCCCTATTGCGGGTGCAACAAAGCGGTATGGGTATTGGTTTTGGCCGTGAAAACATAGGCATTGGTTTTCGCCATGAAAACATAGGCATTGGTTTTCGCCATGAAAACATGGGCATGGGTCTCACCATGATCAGATCATGACACGGATTGTTATCACTGGCCTTGGCCTGCTCACGCCGCTTGGCCGCGGCGTCGAGGGCAACTGGAAATCTTTGACGGAGTCAAAGTCCGGTATTCGGGCTATTGATGCCTTTGACGTTTCAGACTTGCCCTGCCGCATTGGTGGACAGGTTCCTCAGGAAGAGGGGCATCCCTATCGGTTTGATGTTGATTCTCTGATCTCGCCCAAAGAACGTAAGCGGATGGATGATTTTATCGTCTTTGGCCTGGCGGCTGCGGACGATGCCATTGCTGATTCTGGTTGGGTGCCTGAGACCGATCATGATCGCGAACGGACCGGTGTTATCATCGGATCGGGGATCGGCGGTCTTCAAACCATTTACGAGAACTCACTGACGCTTTTGGAAAAAGGGCCGCGGCGGATTTCGCCGTTCTTTATTCCATCAAGTTTGATCAATTTGGTCTCCGGTCAGGTTTCTATTAAGCACGGCTTTAAAGGCCCAAATCATGCCATTGTAACGGCGTGCTCTACAGGGGCGCATGCCATTGGTGATGCTGCTCGTATGATCAAATACGGTGACGCTGACGTGATGGTCGCAGGCGGCGCAGAGGCGGCCCTTTGTCGCCTCGGGCTTGCTGGGTTTGCCGCGGCTAAGGCTTTGTCGACAGGCTACAACGATACCCCTGAAAAAGGCTCTCGCCCCTGGGATAAAGGCCGCGATGGTTTTGTCATGGGCGAAGGCGCTGGTGTTGTGGTGGTCGAGAGCTATGAACACGCCAAAGCGCGTGGGGCAAAAATCTATGCCGAAGTGCTGGGCTATGGTTTGTCTGGCGATGCTTATCATATTACCGCACCAGCGGATGATGGGGATGGCGGGTTCCGGGCTATGCGCGGGGCCATTGCTGATGCTGGTTTGACACCAGGCGATATTGATTATGTGAACGCCCATGGCACTTCGACGCCAAAGGGAGATGAGATTGAACTTGGCGCTGTGAAACGACTGTTCGGCGACCAGGCCCATAAACTCTCTATGTCCTCTACTAAATCGGCCATCGGTCACTTACTGGGTGCCGCGGGCAGCGTGGAAGCCATCTTCTCGGTGTTGGCGCTCAAACATCAGGTGGCTCCGCCAACCCTGAACCTCGACGACCCGTCGGACAGCTGCGATATCGATTTGGTGCCTCATACCGCCAAGTCCCGAGATATTCGCTTCGCGCTGTCTAACTCTTTTGGGTTTGGCGGCACGAATGCTTCCTTGGTTCTTGGCCCGGCCCCCTAACGGCGCCTTAGGCGCCGCCGTCTGACATGAAACGTTTTTTTGCCGTTTGCGGTCTTGCGGTGGTTTTGGGATTGGCCTCCATTGGTGGTGGATGGATGTGGTTACAAAACCAGGTGCAATCTCCAGGGCCGTTAAAGAATTCAAAAGAGGTGGTGATCGCAGCGGGCGCAGGCCTTGGGCAGATTGCAACCCAGCTGCAGCGTGACGGAATCATAGATTCAGATCTCGTTTTCCGAATTCAGGCGCGCATCACAGGGTTGGCCGGCCAATTGAAGGCTGGCGAGTACCGCTTCTCGGCGGGCGCAAGCGTGTCGCAGATTCTGGCGAAGATTGTTGCGCACGATGTGATCGTGCGATTTTTGACCATTCCTGAAGGTTTGACGTCATCGCAAATTCTGCAACTTGTGGAATCTGCTGACGGTCTGACTGGTCCTGCGCCGTCAGATATTCCAGATGGCACGTTGCTTCCTGAGACGTACGGGTATGAACGTGGGGAAACGCGGGCGGTCCTCGTGCAGCGTATGGCAGCCGCAATGTCTCAAGCTCTCGAGGATCTTTGGCTCGGGCGCGCCGCAGACCTTCCTTTTGACTCCCCTCAAGAGGCTCTCATTCTGGCCTCAATTGTCGAGCGTGAAACATCGGTGCCGTCAGAGCGCGCGCGCGTTGCAGCAGTTTTCGTCAATCGTTTAAACCGGGGTATGCGGTTGCAATCTGATCCCACGGTTGCTTACGGCGTTGATCCCTCGGGTCCGTTAGGCCGACCCTTGCGCCGCTCGGATTTGGACCGGGAAACGCCTTACAACACCTATCAAATACCCGGATTGCCTTCCGGTCCGATCTGTCACCCCGGTCGGGAATCCATTGCAGCTGTATTGTCGCCAGCCCAGACCGATGATTTGTTTTTTGTCGCCGATGGCAGCGGCGGGCATGCGTTTGCAAAGACGTTGAGGGAGCACAATCGTAATGTGGCCGCATGGCGTCGGATTCAACGTGAGCGCGGGGACCGATAAGGCAAGCGACTCGTTTTCTGCAGGTGATTAGGGGACTGCGGACTCTGCTGTGCATGCGGGTGAGGCATGGTCGATTTTCGATTTTGGAACAGTGATGACGAAGGTTGTGCCAACACTTGGTGTGCTCTCAAATTCTAGCCGGCCTCCGAACCGTTTGATGATGTCTAAAGAGATCGACAATCCAAGGCCGCTTCCTTTGCCAGCTTTTTTTGTCGTGAAAAAAGGTTCGAACAGTCGGCGGCCAATGTGTTTAGGAATGCCGCATCCGGAATCAGAAACCGAAATGAAGATGTTGTCCCTGTCCTGATCGGCGTCGATAGATATTGTTTTGCTGTCTGATGTTTCAACCGCGTGGCTGGCATTGATCATAAGGTTCAGTACGATCTGTTCCAAAGCATCAGCACTGATTGCAGCCAGGGGCAGTGGGCTTTTGACGTGGTTCTCAAATATAATACCGGCGGTTTGATAAGAGGATGCCGTTAAACTTGACGCGCGATTCAGGGCGTCATTGACGTTGGCATGGGCACTCAAGTCTTCTTTGAACCGTGAGAAAGACAGCATGTCCTGGACAACGCGGATGACCCTTTTGATTTCGGACTCGGCTTTGATAAGAGCCTCTCTGGCGCGGGCATTCTCCGTTTTGCGCAGAGCATATGCCACATAGTTGACGCACCCCATGAGCGGGTTATTCAGTTCGTGGGCAAACCCGGCGGACAGCGTGCCAAGGGTTGATAGTTTCTCTGCCCGGCGCCGTTCGGTGACATCTTGGTTGATGCCGATCATTAGCGTTTTTTCCGCTTGCGGGGCTTTAATGACACGGGCTTTGCCGTAAATCACACGAACGGTACCGTCCGGTTTGAGAATGCGGAAGTCTTCTTCAAAATCGCCATATCCATTTAGGGCATGATTTACAGCCTGTTCAATCCGCGGCAGGTCTTCCAGAAGAACGACTTTTTTAAAGGACTCGTATGTTCCCTGAAACGTCTGTGATGTAAAGCCAAACAAGTTGAGGCTTTGTTGGTCAACATCTAATTGTCCGGTTTCGGGATCCAAATGCCAAGTTCCTGTTCCACCCGCGCTGAGCGCGAGATCTAAGCGCTCCCGGTCGGTGGTGATCACGGCTTCTGTTTTGCGGCGTATCACGATTTCTCTCTCTAGGGCGTTCTGAACCTGCTGTCTGGCATTTACCTCTGCTTCCAGTTGGGCGTTGGCTTTGCTCAATGCTCTGGATCTTTTGAGGCTTGTTTGAACTGTGAGGACCGAACTGTAGAGCAGAAGGGTTAGAATGATCCCAAGGGTGACGGCGATGTGAGGAAGAAAACGGCTTGCCCCGTTCAGCAGGTTCTCAGTCTTTGTGGCTGTAACGGTCCATTCTTCTGCGCCGGACTTAATCGTGATCTGTGTTTGCAAAGCGTTGGATATGTCAGGCAACTCATTATCATAGATGGCCCCGGTGCTATCTGTGACGACGATAGCTATGGCTTGCTCTGCGCTCTTAACTTGGGCGCCATAAAGCGCACTTCCTGTAATCCCGCTGGCCGTTAACCCGGCGATAAGCAGGCTCAGCGCCAAACTGGTGTAGGTCCGTTGTCTTGCCCTGTTGTCCGACCTCAACACGACGTTAATCATCCCAAGCCCCAGCAGTACGATAGCGAAAGATGTCATCAGGCTCATCGGGACCGCCCTCGACCAGGCATAGGTGTAAGGAATGCCTGTGATGTAACCGGTCAAGGCAATGAGACCGAGGGTTGCAGTTGCGGCCCCGGACACAGCCGGAATGTATCGTTTGGCGATGCGGCGCGTTGCCAACTGGTCTGCGCCTGTGCGAATACCTGTTCCTAGGGCAAAAATAATGAGTGCAAGGCCCACATTAGGCGCCATGAGGACATAGCGGCCAAGCTCAACCGGCCACCTCCCCACCATAACAGAGACAGCGGGTAGACTCCCGAGTATCGCAATAGTGGCTATTGTTACACTGAGTGCCAAGGAGATGCGGCGTGATGCGCGGAGGGGCGTTTTAAAGGATGACAGCAGAAGGCTGAACCCGCACAAGACGAGACCAAAGGTGGTCCCGGTCTGGATCGGTAAAGCTGGGGTCGAATTATAGGTCTCAATCACTGTCAGGCCGGCAAAGAATATGGTGATGAGCGCGCAGATTGCAGTGGATGCATATATCGCCGACAGCCAGTTAGATAGCTCGGGACCTGCAGTGGGGAATACTCTGGCGCTCTTTACTCGTGGTGCCGAGCGGCGCAAATATGATGTGATTGCCACCATGCCGACCCGGCCTCAAGATACCATGCCGAGAAGGAGTCCAACCTCTACTTTTTCGACTGAGGAGAGGTCGCCGATCAATCGTCGTTCCTCGCCTTCCCCTATTTTAATCAAAGTTGGTGTGGCAAAAACGTTGTCGACAACAGCCGCTTGCGGATCTGCAAGTACATCAATCACCTGAAGGTGCAAGTCTGCACGGTTTTGCGTTTCGATGAGCTTCTGTAATGCGCTTCTTGCACGCATAGCACTCGGTGTGCGCCCTGTGACGAACAATTTCAGGATGACCCCTGGCCCTGTTTCAGTACTGAGGCGAGGATCAGCCATGGTTCAAGCTTGTGCTTTCGTCGTACCGACGACGCTGTCGACGATGGCTCTGATTTCATCCAGCGCCAAAGGCTTGCGCGCGAGGTCAAAGGGAATGCCTTCATCTTGAATGGCACGTAGGGGCTCCAAGAATTCACCGTAAAAGGCGGTGACAATGTAAACTGGGATGCCAGGGCAGTTTTTATGGAGCTCGCGTAACGTTTCAACGCCATTCATTCCGGGCATTTTCAGATCAAGGAGAATTAGATCGGGTTGGTACATACGGGCCAGTTCAAGACCCGTTTGCCCATCTTCTGCTGAAACGACGTCATAGCGCGTGTCTTCAAGCGCCATACTGAAGGCGTCACGGACTCCATGGTCATCATCTATGACTAAAACACGTCCCACGGTCTCAATTCCCTTGCCCAATTTCTTGCGTGTTTACCTTAATTAACGAGAAGTATTCTTCGCTCTTTATGGTTGTTGTTGACGCTGACCATCTATAATGTTTCGATTAAATACAATATACACTCAAAACAAAATAACAACATACATTTGGGATGGGACTATGAATACGGACGCACGCACTTTTGAGCCTGCTAGTAGCGCGTTTGAAAAGTCTATGGGGCTCAACCTTCTGGATTGTGTCTTAAGTGGAACCACGGTTGCTGCTCTGGTGATTGATGAGTCCCACAAAGTTATTTGGGCCAACCGTGCGTTCGAAAAACTGACCGGATTTGGGGCTACAGCGACTCTGGGCCATTCAATAGAACGCTTTGGTGCTGGCCGCGGAACACCGACCATTGCTGACTGTGCTTGGAGCGCTAGCCAGTTGGGGCGAACAGCGGCCTGCAAAATTTATTTGCCGACCGCCGGTGGCGATGACGTGCCTGCGCTGTTGGAAATGTCCTCTTTGGCAAATTTTTCTGGGCAAAGTTGTCTTGTCGCGACGCTCACGGGTGACTCAAAAGCTAGCAGCGCCGCAACTGATCGAGATGCAAGCGCCGTTCATGACATCGTAGCGAAATGTCAGGACGGTTTGCTGGTGATCGACAAGCGCGGTGCTATCGCATTTTGCAATGCCTCTGCGGCGGCTTTATTCGGTCGCAGCGAACAGGGCATGGTTGGTACACCGTTTGGATTCCCGTTCACCACGGGGGATGAGTGGACGAGTCTTGAAATGACGCGCCGGGGCAAGCCCGTTTATATCGATATGCAGACCAGGGCTGTATCGTGGCAAGGCGATGACGCGACTTTGGCCACCTTAAGGGACGTGACGGAGCGACATGAAGTAGAGGTCATCGTCGCGATGCAGTTAAAAGCAATGGAAGCGACGGCGAACGGTATCTTTATCACAGACGCAAAAGGACGGATGAAATGGGTCAATGATGCGATCACTCGTATATCGGGATACGGCCGCGAAGAGTTGATCAGTCAGCCTGCGGATCTTTTGAGGTCAGACACACATGACACTGCGTTTTTCGAGGACATGTGGGCCAAGATAACATTAGGTCAAACGTGGCGTGGACAGATCACAAACCGTCATAAAGAGGGGCATACATATACTGCTGAGCAGAGCATCACTCCTATTCATGATAAGGCGGGTCGTTTAACTCACTTTGTCGCCATTCAAGAAGACGTGACAGCGAAGCTTAAGGCGCAGGAAGATATTGTACGGCTGGCTGAAATTGATTCACTCACCAATCTGCCGAACCGGGATTTGTTTATGGATCGTGTTGGCACAGCTCTTGAGCGTGCGGCACGTGGTGATCGTCAGGTTGCTGTTATCGTGATGGACCTTGATCATTTCAAAGACATTAACAACACGCTGGGCCACGATGTTGGCGATGACATAATTATTAGTGTGACCAAGCGTGTCAAAGATCTGATGCGCACGACAGACACGATGGCCCGCCTAGGTGGCGATGAATTTGGCGTCTTGCTTGAAGACTTGGAGAATATGAATGCTGCTAGCCGAATGGTGAGACGCATTCTTGACACCTTTGACGAGCCGCTTGTCATTAATCAAAGAGTTATAAAATTGACGGCAAGTATAGGCATTTCAGCTTATCCAGAAGATGACGTCGATCCTCTTAATCTGATGCGTCATGCTGAACTTGCAATGTATAGAGCTAAGTCAGATGGGGGGCACGCGTTCCAGTATTTTGATCAGGCTATGGATGATGAGATTCGGTCCAGGGTTAGCCTGGAACGCGACTTAAGAGAGGCCATTAAAGAACAACAACTCTGGCTCGCCTATCAACCCCAAATTAATCTAAAGACTGGAAAAGTGATCGGTGCGGAAGCGTTGTTGCGCTGGTCCCATCCTCAACTCGGGTTTATTTCGCCGGGCGCGTTTATTCCTATTGCAGAAGCCTGCGGCCTTATTTTGCCGATTGGGGATTGGATTATAGAGGAAATTTGTCGCCAGACTTCAGTTTGGCGCGCTGCGGGCATGCCCCACATACAAATGGGTATCAATATTTCTGGTCACCAATTTAAACAGCGGGAGTTGGCTACACAGGTGTTGGGGCAGTTGAGTCGTAAGGGCCTTGATATCGATGCTGTTGATCTTGAAATTACAGAAACCGTTGCAA
The DNA here is from genome assembly GCA_040221475.1 of Rhodospirillaceae bacterium. GTDB lineage: Bacteria > Pseudomonadota > Alphaproteobacteria > Rhodospirillales > Rhodospirillaceae > WLXB01. Next base: position 571,254 of record JAVKEJ010000058.1, read on the forward strand.
TGGAACGCACAGAGCAAGTAACGCGTAATGTCGATCAGCTTGTGGAGGCTGGTATCAGTATTTCTATGGATGATTTTGGAACCGGGTATTCGTCGCTCTCAAATCTTCAGGCATTTCCTGTGCGGCGTCTAAAAGTAGATGGGTCATTCGTGCGTGGAATTGGATCACATCAAGGCGATGAAAAAATCATAGAGGCTGTTGTTGGACTCGGACACTCGATGGGACTAACCATCATCGCCGAAGGCGTGGAAACAGAAGAACAGGTCGCGTTTCTCAAAGATCGTGCGTGCGATGAAATACAGGGGTATTTGATCAGCAAGCCGCTGCCAGCTGTTGAGTTCGAGGCTTTTCTGGTAAACCGCACTCAACACGCGGTGTGATAACGCATTTTTCCACGTTTTGCGAATAACGGGAGCGTGAGCGTTAATGGTCGTTCATTAGCTAATGCGTGGCGGGTCTTTAGAGTTGGGCCCGTGCAACAGGCCCCTGCGCTGGTCTTAATATAAGTCTGAGCACAAAGCTGTGAGCAGACTGGCATGATTGCGCCTGAGCCCCTATAAAAGTCCGTTTTTTGAACTTCAGCAGGGGTGAGCGGTGGCCATCAACAGTATGACCGGATTCGCGCGCAGCGAAGGTGTCGCCCTGGATGGCGCTTTGTCTTGGTCCTGGGAGGTCCGCAGCGTCAATGGTAAGGGGCTTGATGTCAGATTGCGTTTGCCATCCGGTCTTGAAGCTTTGGAGCCCGCCGTCCGCAAGGGCGTCGCCCAACATCTGACCCGTGGCAATGTCAATCTCACGCTCTCGGCCACATATACGGATGAGTCCTCCGCTTATCAGGTTAATGAGGCTTTTCTTGATGCGCTGATTGACCTTTCTGCCCGTAAGGTTGCGGCGCATCAGAATAAAGTCCGTGAGGCTTCTATTGATGGGCTTTTGGCGGTGAAAGGTGTGGTTGAGGCTGCTGATCAGGATCTCAAGTCAGAGCATGATCGTGCGGCGCGATCTGAGGCCCTGTTGTCAGGGTTGTCCAGCGCCTTGAGTGCCGTGGTGGACGCGCGGGCCGCGGAAGGAGCGCACTTGGGTGCACTGCTGAATGATCAACTCGACCAGATTGATGCTTTGGTCGTCCGGGCTACAAATCTTGCTGCGGTTCAGCCGTCTGCGCTGAAGGCGCGCCTCAAAGCTCAGGTGGATGCGCTATTAGAATCGTCCCCTGCATTATCTGAAGAACGTCTTACACAAGAAGCCGCGTTGTTGGCAGCGAAAGCAGACATCAGAGAAGAACTGGACCGGCTCATCGGGCATGTGGCCCAGGGGCGTGACATGCTGGCAAAGGGTGGTTCCTGTGGGCGCCGACTAGAGTTTTTATCTCAAGAGTTCAATCGTGAAGCCAACACATTGTGTGCTAAGTCGTCGGACTCTGATTTGACCAACCTCGGTTTAGAGTTAAAGGCCGTGATTGATCAATTCCGAGAGCAGATACAGAATGTTGAATAGACCAAGGGCAGGGGATTAAGCCGCGATGGCACAGTCACCCATCGAACATAGGGGCCTCATGTTGGTTCTGTCTTCGCCCTCTGGCGCCGGCAAGAGCACCATTGCCCGTGCGCTCTTGGAGCGCGAAGGCAACCTATATATGTCTGTCTCTATGACCACCCGTGCAGCACGGCCCGGGGAAAAGGAAGGGCGGGACTATTTCTTTGTCTCTGAGGACGATTATAAGCGCAAAGTAGAGGCCGATGAGTTGCTGGAACATGCAGAAGTGTTCGGTAACTATTACGGCACACCGCGCAGCTTGGTTGAAAACCACCTTGTGGCTGGCAATGATGTCATGTTCGATATTGATTGGCAGGGGACGCAGCAGTTGCGTGAATCCGCGCGCGACGATGTGGTCAGTGTGTTTGTGCTGCCGCCATCCTACGAAGAGCTGGAAAAGCGCTTAACGGGACGCGGGCAAGATTCAGAAGAGGTCGTGCGCAAGCGCATGGCAAAAGCTTACGACGAGATGAGTCATTGGCCAGAATATGACTACGTAATCGTCAATGACGTGATAGAAGAAAGCATCCAAAATGTGCAGGCCATTTTAAAAGCGGAGCGGTTACGGCGTTCGCGCCGCCTTGGTTTGGGTGACTTTGTAAATTCCATGCGGCGTAACGGATAAAGCGTGCTTGGGTGCGCTAGAAAGTAGCTTGATGACTCGATTAATGATTATAGGTGTTTTGGCTGTCGCATTAGTAGGGACAGCCTATGTCTATTTGGGAGACAGCGGCGGCGACGACCTTGTTGGACGCCCAACGGGTCCGCGCCCTGGTGTGCCCGTTGAGATGATGACCGTCACGACACAACGCTTCATTGAACTCGAGACGGCCGTAGGCTCTCTGGCCTCTGATGAGGCGGTGATCATTCGTTCTGAGATTGCTGGCCGGGTGGAAGAGATTGGCTTTACCGAAGGTCAACCGATTGCCAAGGGCGATTTGATTATCACCATTGACGACGATATTTATCGCGCCGAGTTTGACCAGGCAGAAGCACGGCTCAAGTTGTCGCAGGCCAACTATGATCGTGCGGTAGATCTGGAAAACAGAGGGGCAGGCACGCAGCGCGCTTTAGATGAAGCGTCGTCAAAGCTACAGGAAGATCGCGCCACGCTTGATTTGGCCCAGGCCCGTCTTGAGCGGACAGAAATTCGGGCGCCGTTCTCTGGTGTGATCGGTATTCGCCGCGTCAGTCCGGGGGATTATCTCACCGCAGGGCAAGAAATCGTCAATCTCGAGGCGATTGACCCTATTAAGGTGGCCTTTGCGTTGCCTGAGGTTTTGTTATCGGTGGTGCAACCAGGTCAAAGCGTGCGTGTCTCAGTTGATGCTTTTCCCGATGAGACGTTTGAGGGTGAAGTCTACGCCATTGATCCCCGGATTGCCGCCTCGGGGCGCAGTGTCACGTTGCGCGCGGTCGTCCCGAACCCGGACGGTCGTTTGCGCCCAGGTCTTTTTGCGCGGATTGCGATTATTTTTGGCACGCGTGAGAACGCGATTATGATTCCAGAGAGAGCTTTGGTGCCTATTCAGGGTCGTCAGACTCTTTTTGTGGTCGAGAACGGCGTGGTCAGTTTGCGCGATGTGGAAACGGGCAGTCGCCGCAATGGTCAGGTTGAAGTGACCTCTGGTCTTGAACCAGGCGAGCAAATCGTGACGGCAGGTCAACTTAAGTTGCGCGAGGGTTCGCCCGTGGTCGATGTCAGCGCCATGACGGAGTCTGGGGCATGAGCCTCACGGAGCTTTGCATACGGCGTCCCGTTCTGGCGACGGTCATCAATCTGGTGATCGTATTAATCGGGTTAATCTCGTTGCAGTCGCTATCGATCCGTGAGTACCCAAATATTGATTCTCCGGTGGTGACCGTCTCCAGTTTTTATCCCGGTGCCAGCGCAGCGATTATGGAAACCCAGGTGACGAATATCCTGGAGGATGCGCTCTCGGGTATCGAAGGCGTAGACTATGTGAGTTCGATCAGCCGGTCTGAGCAAAGCCAAATCACTATTCGATTTCTGCTGGATCGCGATCCCGATGCTGCCGCGTCAGATGTGCGCGACCGGGTGGGTCGCGCGCGCGGCTTGCTGCCGAGTGAGGTTGATGAACCTGTTATTGCTAAGGTTGAGGCCGATGCCAGCCCGATCATTTATCTCGCATTTTCAACAAACCGGCACTCAGCCCTGGACTTAACCGAGTTCATCGAGACTTTGGCTGTGGATCAGGTGCAGGCTTTGCCAGGTGTTGCGAATGTCCAGTTGATTGGATCACGTCGTTACGCGATGCGGATTTGGTTGGACCGGGCACGGATGGCCGCCTTTAGTGTAACCGCGCAAGACGTCGAGCAGGCACTGCGAGAGCAGAATATTGAGGTGCCGTCTGGGCGCATTGAAAGTATTGACCGCGAATATTCTGTTGTTGCTCAGACAGACCTGACAACACCGGATGAGTTTTCGCAAATCATCTTGCGGGATGCCAATGGATACCTGGTACGTTTACAAGACGTTGCACGCATCGAACTTGGCCCAGAGGAAGAGCGTCAGTACAGCCAAATCAATGGTCGTCAGGCCGTTGCCTTTGGGGTCGTTAAACAGTCTACGGCAAACCCGCTTGATGTGAGTAAGGTCGTAACAGAAGCGCTTCCGGATATTCTTGCTGGCATGCCAGAAGGCGTGGACGCGCGGATTGGGTATGACACGACGATCTTCATTACAGAGTCGATCAAAGCGGTGTATTTTGCGATTGCAGAAGCCATCGTGCTGGTGTCGATTGTCATCTTTGTGTTTTTGCATACAGCGCGTGCGACGATTATTCCGTTGGTCACGATTCCTGTTTCCCTGATTGGCTCAATGGCGATCATGAGCTTATTTGGTTTTAGTATTAATACGTTGACCTTATTGGCCTTTGTCTTGGCGATTGGTTTGGTGGTGGATGATGCCATCATCATGCTGGAAAACATTCACCGTCAAATTGAACGTGGTATGGCGCCTTTTGAAGCGGCGGTTAAGGGCTCGCGCCAGATTACATTTGCCATCATTGCCATGACCACTACGCTTGCGGCGGTGTTTTTTCCCGTCTCATTTGCTTCCGGTACAATTGGGAAACTGTTTACAGAATTTGCGCTGACTCTCGCCGGCGCGGTTTTGGTATCGGGCTTCACGGCGTTAACGCTGACGCCGATGATGTGCAGCCGCCTTTTGCGCCCTGAAAAAGAAAAAGGCAGGGTTGTTGGTTATTTTGAATCCGCAATGAATGGCATGTCGGCAGCCTATCGGTCGTCATTGTCACGCGCCCTCAAAGCGAGAGTTTTGGTGGTGATCACGATTGCGGTGATTGCTGCATCGGGCGGGTTTATGTTTTTGAATCTCAAGCAGGAACTTACGCCAATTGAGGACCGTGGTCTGATGATTATTGCGCAAGTTGGGCCGGAAGGCGCGACGCCAGACTATATGTCGCGCAACGCGCAGCATGTTGAAAACATCGTAAAAGATATTCCAGAAATTGAGAATTTCATGACCATGGTTGGCTTTCCGGTTTCAACCATCACGTCGACCTTCTCGACCTTAATTCCTTGGGATCAACGCGACCGAAAGAGTTACGAGATTTCCGAGATTGTCAGTCCTCAGGTTTTTTCCATTCCAGGCATTTTTGCTTTTGCCACCGTGCCGCCCACCTTTGGCTCAGGTGGTGGGGGAACAAAACAAATTGAACTTGTTGTGCGCACCACAGGGACTTATCAAGACCTTGATCAGTTGTCTAACGATGTGATTGCCCGGCTTGGGCCTGGATCTGGAATTCGTGACCTGGAATCGAACTTAAAACTCAACAAACCTGAATTAAAAACCACCGTTAGCCGTGACAAAGCTGTCGATGTTGGAGTCTCAGTCGCAACGATTGGCCGGACGCTTGAAACCCTTTTGGGCGGACGCGATGTCACTCGGTTCAAGCGGGCCGGGGAGCAGTACGACGTTATTGTTCAAGTTGAAGAGTCGGAACGAGCTGACCCTCGCGACTTGGCACGATTGTTTGTGCGTGGCAACGATGATGCCATGATTCCTTTGGCCAATTTGGTGCAGTTTGAAGAGACAGTTGCGCCACGCGAGTTGGTGCACTTCAATAGGCTGCGCGCGGTGACCCTCTCAGCCAACGTTGATCCGACTCTCAGTCTTGGTGAAGCTTTGACCTTGATGGAAAGCACCGTGCGTGATGTGGCTCAGGTCCCTGTGCAGATTGATTATAGTGGGGTTAGCCGCGAGTTTAAGGATGCTTCAGGCCGTTTAGCTCTCGTGTTTATCTTGGCGATTGCCTTTATCTACCTTGTGCTAGCCGCTCAGTTTGAAAGCTTCGTAGATCCCTTCATTATTCTGATCACGGTCCCTCTGGCCATCGCCGGTGCCTTACTGACGTTGACGCTGAGCAATGGATCGCTCAACGTTTACAGTCAGGTTGGGTTGATTACCCTCATTGGCTTGATTTCTAAGCACGGCATTTTGATTGTCGAGTTTGCGAACTCCCGGCGCGCCCAGGGTATGGATAAAATGCAAGCCGCCCTTGAAGCGGCTGTCTTGCGTTTGCGGCCCATTCTCATGACCACAGGGGCTATGGTTTTGGGGGCTGTACCGCTTGCTCTGGCGACTGGCGCGGGCGCTGAAAGTCGGCAACAAATCGGTCAGGTGATTGTGGGGGGGCTGTTGTTCGGGTCTTTCTTCACACTCTTCGTTGTGCCCGTTGTCTATACGTTCTTGTCGCGTGAGCGACGTAACCTAGAAGGCCATGAGACGGCTCCACTCGTTCAGCAGGGTGCGCCCGCAGAGTAAGGAGTCTCGTGATAAGTGTCAGCGCATGTTCTAGAAGTTGTCTTTGCGCTGCCGGACTTCGGTAAAAACGTCGACAGGGCTGGCACCCACCATGCCAATGGCCAGCTGCAAATCAGGTTGATCTGCGCGTAAAAATGGATTCACCGCGACTTCGTTGCCCAAGAGCGACGGGACAGTGGGTTGGCCTTTGTCACGCTTGGTTTTCACCTCAGCTTCGCGCGCTCTGAGTGCTGGGTTGTCAGGGTCTACACTGACGGCAAACTTGATGTTGCTTTGGGTATATTCATGGGCGCAGTAAATACGGGTTTGCGGCGGCAACGCGCGCAATCGTCTCAGGCTCGACCACATTTGCTTCATGGTGCCTTCAAATACGCGACCACAGCCTACTGAAAACAATGTGTCTCCACAGAACAGCGCGTCAGACTCCTTAAACCAATAGGCAATATGGCCTCGGGTGTGGCCGGGTACGAAAAAGATCTGCGCCACGCTATCGCCAAACGCGAAGGTATCAGCATCGTTCACTTCAATGTCGATGCCCGGGATGCGATCTTTGTCGTGCCCGGGTCCAACGATGGTGCAGTTGGTTTTGGATTTGATTTCAAGATTAGCACCGGTGTGGTCGCCATGATGATGGGTGTTGAAGATATGTGTGATGGTCCACCCGAGCTTGTCCGCCAGTTTTAAAACCGGTGCGGCAACTGCAGGGTCGACGACGCCGACCTTTCTGCTGCTTTGATCTCTGATCAGATACACGTAATTATCATGCAGAACGGAGATCTGATGAATATCCAAGGGCATGTGTGACTCCTGCAAATCAGCGCTTAAGGTGTGTGGTCAACCACATAGTCAAGCAAGTCTATCGCGTCTTCAGATAATAAAACCAGCATCGCATAGCCCATGCTCTAAACACCGGTTTTTTTTGGTGGCGTTTGCAGATTAGTGGCCACTTGGTTAGATTTGCCTCTATGCGCAGCTTTATTTTTGTCTTCGTCGCACTGTGTTCCATTGGACCGGCTGCGGCTTGTGAACTTAATCGCCCCATCGTGTTTGCGGGCATGGATTGGCAATCCAACGCGTTCCATACCGCTGTTGCTCAGTTCATTCTTGAAGAGGGCTACGGTTGTGAAACCGAGGTGCTGCCCGGCACAACGATTCCGCTTTTGCAGGGTGTGGCTCAGGGCGATATCGATATCGTTATGGAAGTCTGGAAAGACAATGTCACTGAGGTCTGGAATCGCGGGTTGCGCCGTCGCCAAGTGATTGAGGTCGGCATCAATTTTCCAGATGCCGTGCAGGGTTGGTATGTGCCGCGCTATCTGGTGAGCGGCGAAAACGCTCCCGCGCCCGGCTTGAAAGATGTGTCTGACCTGCCCAACTTCAAGGCGCTTTTCTCAGATCCCGAAGAGCCAGGCAAAGGACGTTTTTACAATTGCATTGCAGGCTGGAACTGCGAAGTGATCAACAGTGCGAAGTTAAAAGCCTATGATCTTGAAGATCACTACACAAATTTTCGCCCAGGCACGGGGGCTGCTTTGGCCGCGGCCATTGCTTCGGCCTATCTGCGTCAGCAGCCCATTTTGACATATTACTGGGGCCCAACCTGGGTGCTTGGGAAGTACGATATGGTCCAACTGAGCGAACCTGACTATGACGCGGAGGTCTTCACCGCTTTAGCGACGGATGCGCAACCGACTCAAGCCACGGCTTATCCGGTTGTGGAGGTGGCCATTGGTGCCAACCGCCGGTTTTCTGAGTCTGCCCCAAACGTGATCGCCTTTTTAGAGCGTTATGAAACAGATTCGGCGTTGGTCAGTGAAGCGCTGGCCTATATGGAAGAGACCGGTGGACGTGCGGGAGACGCCGCGGAGCACTTTCTGCGCACGCGTTCAGGTGTGTGGTCAGAATGGGTAGACGCCGCGCGTAAAGCAAAAATTGACGCGGCACTATCTGACTCTGCGAGCTAGTTCAGACAGTATTTCGCATATTCAGATGTTTTCGTGCACACTGTGTCTCTGATTTGATTGCGGCATATAGGGCGCTATGTTCCCAGATTCCTTTGAAATCTCCATTGCACCTCCGATCAATGCGTTCGTCGATTGGCTGGTCATCAATTATGGTGATGTTTTTGAAGTGTTCGCTGATGGTCTGCTCGGCCTGTTAGTGGCCTTCGAAAGTTTCTTTCGCGATGCACCTTGGTGGTTTGTACTGTTGCTCATCGGTTTATGCGCCTATGGGGCAAGCCGCAGTCTGAGATTGGCAATCGGGTTAATGGTCCTGTCATTCTTAATGGGTGTGCTGGGGCTGTGGGACGAAGCTATGCAAACCCTGGCGCTGATGATTGTGGCAACGGCTTTAGCGGTCATTGTTGGACTGCCCGTTGGTGTGCTGCTGTCCCGGTCCAATAAAGTCAGATTTATTGGCCTGCCGATTTTAGATGCCATGCAGACCTTGCCAAGTTTCGTGTATCTGATTCCGGCTCTGATGTTGTTTGGTCTCGGCAAAGTGCCGGCCATTATCGCCACTGTTATCTATGCTGTGCCACCGGTTATTCGGCTGACAGACCTTGGTTTGCGTCAGGTCAACAAAGAGGTGCTGGAAGCGGCGAATGCCTTTGGGGCAACACCTGGTCAACGCCTCTGGAAAGTCGAGTTGCCGCTTGCGCTCCCCTCTATTATGGCTGGGATTAACCAGGCGACGATGATGGCGTTGTCCATGGTTGTTATCGCCTCGATGATTGGTAATCGCGGGTTAGGTCAGGAAGTGCTCCTGGGAATTAACACGCTTGATGTCGGGCGGGGCGCTGCAGCCGGTCTCGCTATTGTGGCGATGGCCATCGTGTTGGATCGCACGACGCAGGCCTATGCTCGCCGCATTCAGATTCATCGCGGCGCTTCATGACGCTGATCACGTTAAATCAAGCCTCCAAAGTATTTGGAAAAGATGTCGAACAGGCATTGGCTTTGAGCCGTGCTGGTGTGGAGGTTGCAGATATTCGTGAACAGACCGGTGCGACGGTCGCTTTGGCGGAGACCTCCCTGAGTATCTGTGATGGCGAGGTCTTTATGATTATGGGGCTATCCGGCTCTGGCAAGTCCACTTTGTTGCGTCTAATCAATAGATTGATCTCGCCAACCAGCGGCACGGTATCCATTGATGGCGTTGACTTGGCCGCTCTGTCTTCCGCGGATCTCCGGGCTTTGCGCCGGAAACGCCTGGCAATGGTGTTTCAGGGGTTTGGATTGCTTCCGCATCGTTCTGTTCTTGAGAATATTGGCTTTGGATTAGAAATCCAGGGACGCCGAAAAGCGGACCGGCTGTCTATAGCCGAGACCTGGGTTGAGCGCGTTGGCCTTACAGGATTTGCTGAGTCTCTGCCCAATCAACTGTCTGGCGGCATGCGCCAGAGGGTTGGCTTGGCGCGGGCGCTGGCGTCCGGCGCAGATATTTTGCTGATGGATGAGCCGTTTTCGGCTTTAGACCCTCTCATTCGCCGAGAAATGCAGGACCTGCTGTTGGAACTGCAACGGGACCTCAACAAAACCATCGTGTTTGTGACTCATGATCTGGCGGAAGCTGTGAAGGTGGGAACGCGAATCGCCATTCTTCGCGATGGGGCAATTGTCCAAATTGGGTCTGGGCGGGATATTATAGATCATCCTGCTGATGCCTATGTGCGCGCTTTTACTGAGGACCTTCGGCTGCCGGTCACGCCGTAGCCCACTCTGGCAGCTTTTTTTGAACCTTTTAAGCCGAAATAAAGCCACGTTTGAAGCGCAGGTATGTTATGTGACCTTAGCAACATAGAAATGGACACTTCAGAAAGCGGTGCACACCATAAGCTTTACTCTCCGGCAAAACTTTCGCTGGGCCACGCTGGCCTTAGCCCCCTTTGCCGTGACTCTGGCCCTAACGATGATCGCGCCCGGCCCGTCTAAGGCGCAAGACCTCAACATCGTCCGCATTGGAACCGGCTCGACTGCTGGAACATATTTTCCAATCGGCGGCCTGATCGGAAACATCATTTCTAACCCACCCGGGTCGCGACCCTGTGAAAGGGGTGGTAGCTGTGGCGTGCCTGGGTTAATCGCTGTGGCGCAGTCAACCGGCGGGTCCCTCGATAATATCAAGGCTATTGATGCCGGCACGATGACGATGGGGCTGTCACAAGCGGATGTTGCTTACTGGTCTTATTATGGAACGGGTGCATTTGTAGATGAAGCCCCTCGAGGTTCAATCAGGGCGATTGCCAATTTGTACCCTGAAAATATTCATCTCATTGCGCGCGCGGATGCGGGCATAGATACGGTCGCTGATTTGAAAGGAAAACGCGTTTCCATCGGTGGCCCCGGTTCAGGCTCTCAAATCAATGCCCGCCTGATCCTCCAGGCTTTTGGTGTTCGGTTTGAGGATATGAAGTTTTTAAACCTAAATCTTGAGCCTTCGACGGGAGCATTAGTGGCTGGCGATATTGATGCATTTTTTCTGGTGAGCGGTGCTCCGGCCCTCGCTATTCAAGATCTTGCTGAGCGTGTTCCACTTTCATTTATTCCTATTGATGGGCCGATTGCCGAGCAATTGGCTAGAATTTTCCCTTTTTACTCAATGGGAACTATTCCTGAAGGTATCTATGGCGATAACCCCCCGACAAAAACTCTTGATGTTGGTGCCGTGCTGCTCGTGAAAGACGATATGCCAAACGAACTGGCGTATGGAATCACGCGTGCGATTTGGCATCCTAATACGGTGCCTTTGCTGGCAAACAGTCATCCCCGAGCACGATTGATGGATATCTCGCGCGCCATCAAAGGGATTGGCTTTCAAATACATCCTGGCGCCCGACAGTATTATATCGAGCGGGGCACTCTGGTTGGCCAGGCCGCTGATGCGGCCGAAGACGCTGACTCTCTGCGTTCCATTCGGTAAGTGTGCTTCGCTTCACACCAGGTTTATACAGCGGATTCATAAAGCGGTTTATTAAAGAAGGACGTTTGACCACATGATACATCTTCCTCTTGTTGAGGCGGCCTCTCAGGCTGTGCCCGTCACCGCTGTTACATCCGAAGGTTTAGAGGCGTGGAAAAATACTCAGTCAGAGGCTGTAAAGGCGTGGCTGACGACGATGTCTTTTAACGCCGATGCCGGACAAGTCTGCGTTATCTCTAGTGCTGAAGGTACATTGGCGCGGGCTCTTGTCGGGCTTGGCAATGGGCAAGACGGTTGGGCCGCCGGCCGGTTATCGACGACCTTGCCAGTCGCGACATATTATCTAGATGAGATTGCTGGTGTTGACCAGGACAGGAAGTCTTGGGTTGCAACATGGATGGCCCTGGCGTGGACTCTCGGTGCTTATCGCTTTGATCGCTATAAGTCGAAAGACACCGAAAAATTGGCAGAGCTTGTGTGGCCGGAGGATGCAAACCGCGCCTATGTTGAAGGGGCGGCCTGCGCTGCTATTTTAACGCGTGATTTGGTGAATACGCCGGCGGAAGATATGGGGCCTGGCGCGCTCGCTGCTGTTGCGAAAGATTTGGCAGAGACGTATGGCGCTGAGCTTGAAGTTACAGTTGGTGACGACTTGCTGTCAAAAAACCTGCCGGCCATACACGCTGTAGGCCGGGCGGCTGATTTCGCTCCACGGTTAATCGACCTGACGTGGGGTGATGTGACAGCCCCTAAGGTGACGCTGGTGGGCAAAGGAGTATGCTTTGATTCCGGTGGTCTCAACATTAAGCCGAGCAGCGGTATGCGCCTTATGAAAAAAGACATGGGCGGCGCGGCGACGGTTCTTGGTCTGGCCGATTGGATCATGCGTGCACAGTTGCCTGTTCGACTGCGCGTTCTGATTCCTGCGGTTGAGAATGCTATTTCCGGGAATGCGTTTCGTCCTGGTGATGTTGTCACCACGCGTTTGGGGCCGACCATTGAGGTTGGAAATACAGATGCGGAAGGGCGCGTTGTGCTGGCGGATGCTTTAGCCTTGGCCTGTGAAGAATCACCTGACGTGATTATCGACTGTGCGACGTTGACAGGGGCGGCACGCGTGGCGCTTGGCGCTGAACTTCCGGCGCTCTTTTCATCTGACGATACGCTTGCCCGAGACCTTATGGAGGCGGGTACACGCACCCATGATCCCATGTGGCAATTGCCCTTGTGGAGCAATTATCAGAGATTGATTGAGAGTAAGATCGCGGACGTTAGCAATTCAGGCGAATCCGGTTTAGCTGGTGCCATTACGGCGGCTCTCTTTCTCAAGACCTTTGTCAAAGACGATGTGGCATGGGTCCATCTGGATTTGTTCGGATGGAATCCAGACGACAAGCCGGGCCGACCAGCGGGTGGAGAAGCCTATGCCCAGCGCGCCATTTTCGATGTTTTTCAACAGCGTTATGGCTGATGCGCTGGGACAAATCAGTTTTGGTGTTTAGGCTTTTTTCTTATCTTCTTTTGCATGTGGCGCATCGCGATTCACCGGAACCTCTAGTTTATTAAGCATCTCTTTCGGCACGACTTGCCAAAAGTTCCGCACTTCGCGATCCCAGTTGACGAGAATTTGCTCCGCCCAGGCTGAAGCGGTTTCTTTGTGATGCTCAGTGACGAGATTTCTGAGCAAAGCTTCGTAATGTCCAACTTCAATGCGTTGGTAGATTACTGAATCCGTATTGACACGATGCTCAAAGTCTTTGTTGCTATCGTAAATGAACGCCATACCGCCGGTCATGCCCGCGCCAAAGTTCGGCCCGACAGGGCCAAGAATAACAACTTGACCACCGGTCATGTATTCACAGCCGTTGGACCCACAGCCTTCAACCACCGCTATCGCGCCTGAGTTGCGAACACAGAAACGTTCAGCGGCTTGTCCAGAAGCAAAGAGTTTGCCTGAGGACGCGCCATACAACACGGTGTTCCCGATAATGGTGTTGAGGTGTGAAGGGAATGTTGAGGAGGTCGTCGGCCGAATGACGATGGTTGCGCCGGACAAGCCTTTGCCGACGTAGTCATTTGAATCACCGAGCACTTCAAGCTTCAGACCTTGAACACCAAACGCGCCAAGAGATTGACCGCAGCTGCCACGCAGGCGCACCGTAATATGGCCTGGTTGCAAGCCGGTCATGCCATACTTGGTAACAATCTTATGGGACATCTTTGTGCCAATGGCGCGCTGCGTATTGTTGACGTTGTAGGTCAACTGCATTTTTTCGCCCTCTTCAAGCGCTGGTGCTGCATCCCGGATCATCTGTGCATCCAGGGTTTCTGGAACCTCATTGCGCCCTTCGGTCATGTTGCGTGTTGGCAACCCGCCAGAGTCTGGCCGGACCAACAGCGGGTTCAAATCTAGATCGTCCAGGTGGGCTGAACCCCGGCTGACTTGCTGGAGCAAATCTGTGCGGCCGATGATTTCGTCCAAAGTCGAGAAGCCGAGCTCACCCAAAATGTCGCGCACTTCTTCTGCCAGGAAGGTCATCAGATTGACCACTTTTTCTGGAGTGCCCGTAAACTTCTTACGCAACTCGGTGTCTTGTGTGCAGACCCCAACGGGGCAAGTGTTGGAATGGCACTGGCGCACCATAATGCAGCCCATGGCAATCAAAGAGCTGGTACCAATGCCAAACTCTTCAGCCCCCATCATGGCCGCCATAACAATGTCGCGTCCAGTTTTGAGGCCGCCATCGGTGCGCAATAGCACGCGGTGGCGCAGGCGGTTGAGCGTCAGAACCTGATGGACTTCTGTCAGCCCCATCTCCCAAGGAAGACCTGCAAATTTGATAGAGGTTTGCGGACTGGCACCGGTTCCGCCTGAGTGACCGGAGATCAAAATCACATCAGCATTGGCTTTGGCAACGCCAGCCGCAATAGTGCCAATGCCTGTGCGTGAAACGAGTTTAACGGTCACGCGTGCTTTCGGATTGATTTGCTTTAGGTCGTAAATAAGCTGTGCCAAATCTTCGATGGAATAAATATCGTGGTGCGGTGGTGGCGAAATCAACATCACACCGGGCGTCGCATGTCTCAGTTCTGCGATTTCCAAGGTGACTTTAAAACCGGGCAATTGCCCGCCTTCCCCTGGCTTTGCACCTTGGGCAACCTTGATCTCAATCTCACGGCATTGGTTTAGGTATTCTGCCGTTACACCAAATCGGCCCGACGCAATTTGTTTGATCGCGGAATTTGCGTTGTCGCCATTTGGGGCTGGTTTGTAGCGTTTACGGTCTTCGCCCCCTTCGCCAGAGTCCGACTTTGCCCCAATCCGGTTCATGGCAATATTCAGTGTGCCATGTGCCTCGGGTCCAAGGGCCCCCAGCGACATGCCAGGGGTCACAAACCGTTTGCGAATTTCTGTTGTGGACTCCACCTGTTCTGGGGGGACGGGCTCATTGATGCGGCGAAAATCGAGCAAATCTCTCAAACTGATCGGCGGGAGTTTTCTAAGACCTTCGGAATAACGCTGAAATATCTGATAGCTGTCTTTCTCAACAGCAGCTTGCAACGTATGGATGAGGCGTCCGTCGAAACTGTGGGCGTCGCCGGACTGAGCGCGATAGCGGTAGAACCCCCCCACGGGCAGGGTAATAACACCTGGCTGATACGCTTTTCTATGCTGGGCTTTAATTTTCTTCTGCATGCCGGGCATGCCGATTCCAGAAATTCTAGAGGTCATGCCAGGGAAGAATTCAGCGACCAAAGATCGAGATAATCCGACCGCTTCGAAGTTGTAACCACCGCGATATGAGCTGATGACCGAGATGCCCATCTTGGACATGATTTTTCTCAGGCCTTCATCAATGGCTTTTTTGAATCGCGCCATGGCTTCAGCCAGCGGTATATCGCCAAACAAGCCCTTGCCGTGCCGGTCTGCAATCGCTTCTTGTGCCAGATAGGCGTTAACGGTTGTGGCCCCAACGCCGATCAGGACGGCAAAATAGTGGGTGTCGAGACATTCCCCTGAGCGCACATTCAATGACGTGAAGGTTCTGAGTTTTTGCCGGGTGAGATGCGTATGCACGGCACCGGTTGCCAAAATCATGGGGATCGGTGCTTTGTCTTGTCCAATATTGTGATCAGACAGCACAACGTAAGTGCTGCCTCCACGGACGGCATCTTCCGCTTCTTTTTGAATGCGGGAGATCGCTTTACGCAGGGCGTTCTTAGTTTGACCTGTCGCGTCGAATGAGCATTCAATATCGACGGCCTTATCACCCATATGCTCACGCAGCACTTTGTACTGACCATTGGTCAGGACGGGACTGGGAAGCTGCAATACATCACACTGACTTGGGTCTTCATCAAGGATGTTGCCAAGATTTCCAAGGCGCGTGTTCAGGGTCATGACCCTGGTTTCACGCAGGCTGTCGATAGGTGGGTTTGTGACCTGACTGAAGTTCTGCCGGAAGAAATTATGCAGACCACGGTAATTGTCTGACAACACAGCCAAGGGTCCATCATCGCCCATAGACCCCGTGGCTTCCTTGGCATCCATTACCATCGGATGCAGGATGAGCTCCAGGTCTTCCATGGTCATGCCAAAGGTGACTTGGCGACGACGTAACTCTTCGGTTGTCATCTCACCTGTTTCAGGCGCGTCTTCTGTGACTTGCGTGTCGAGTAATTTGGTTTTTTTGATCCACTCTTGATAGGGATTGGCAGCGGCCAGCATGTCTTTCAGTTCGAGATCACCAAAAAACTTTCCTTCTTGCAGATCGACAGCAATCATTTCGCCAGGTCCAACGCGGCCTTTTTCTTCAATCTCAGCATTTGGAACGCGCACCATGCCGGTTTCCGACCCCACAATCAGAAGACCGGTTTTGGTGAGGGTGTAGCGCATCGGGCGCAGACCGTTACGGTCCATACCGGCGATAACCCACCGACCGTCTGTGGCGCAAATCGCGGCTGGGCCATCCCAGGGCTCCATCACGGCATTACAATATGCAAACAAGGCGCGGTGGTTGTCTGGCATGACAGCGTTCTGGCTGATGCTTTCAGGAATCAGCAATGACTTGGCCATAGGCGCGCTTCGCCCGGCGCGGCAGACCAATTCGTATACGGAATCAAGCGCGGCAGAGTCCGAACTGCCGCTTTGAATGATCGGCTTTAAGTCTTCAATGTCGTCTTCGAAGAGGTCTGATTCTAACCGGCATTCATGGGCTTTCATCCAGTTGACGTTACCGATCAAGGTGTTGATTTCACCGTTGTGGGCCAGCATTCGGAACGGTTGGGCCAGCCGCCAAGTGGGGAAAGTGTTGGTGGAATACCGCTGGTGATAAATCGCAAAGGAAGACACAAAACGTTCGTCGAGAAGATCTGGATAGAACGTCGTCAGTTGTTCCGCGAGGAACATGCCTTTGTAAATGATCGAGCGACAGGATAACGAGCAGATATAAAAGTCATTTGTTGCTTCGTCCTTGACGCGTTTTTCGATTCTGCGGCGCACGACAAACAAGTCGCGCTCAAGCGCTTCCGTATCCATATCGCGTGGATTGGACAACATGATCTGTTCGATTTCAGGCCGCGTTGCGTTGGCTTTTTCACCGATAACCGAGATTTCGACGGGGACCTGACGCCAGCCATAAATGGTATAGCCCGCAGCTAAGACTTCGCTTTCAACTATGGTGCGGCAGACTTCTTGCGCCCCTAGGTCAGATTTGGGTAGGAACACCATGCCGACGGCCAGTGTTTCGTCTTCAGCCAATTGATGACCGGTGCGGACAATATGTTCGTGAAAAAAGTCCTGCGGAATTTCAACGTGAATGCCTGCACCATCGCCAGTTTTACCGTCGGCATCCACAGCGCCACGGTGAAACAAAACTTTAAGGGCTTCAACACCAGCAACCACCACTTCGCGTCTCGGTTTACCATCAATGGCAACAACCATGCCGACGCCGCAGTTGTCGTGTTCCCAGGCGGGGTCGTAAGCGCCTGCTTGCTGCAAAATCTTGGCGTTTTCTGTCCAGTTGCGAACGAAGTCTGCGCCGGACTCTACGCCGAATTTTGCAGTGGCGAAGTTTTCAATGCTGTCTTTAGGGGCCATGTCGGTCATCCTCAGCTTGCTTTACGAAGGGGTGCAGTCGCGCCCGCTTTTTGTTCAGTTAGATACTTGGTGATGCCGGTCGCGACGTCGCGGCCATCTCGGATTGCCCAGACCACCAGAGACGCACCACGCGCGATGTCGCCACCCGCGAAAACGCCGTCCATGTTTGTCATCAAAGTTCGGTAATCGATTTTGAGTGTGCCCCAACGGGTAACGCCCAACTCCGGCTCGCCGAAAAGGTGAGGTAAATCTTCAGGATCGAAGCCAAGCGCTTCAATAACCAAATCGGCAGGGATCACGAATTGAGATCCCTCAATGACTTCAGGTTTGGCGCGACCGCTGGCGTCCGGGGTGCCGAGGCGCATCCGAACAGCGCGAACGCCTGTCGCCACATTGTCTTGATCGTGGAGCACGGCTTCGGGGGCTGAGAGCCAGACAAATTCAACGCCTTCTTCAATGGCGTTGCTCACTTCGCGCTGTGATCCGGGCATGTTGTCGCGGTCGCGGCGGTACAAGCATTTCACCGACTTCGCACCTTGGCGAATGGCGGAGCGTACGCAATCCATGGCGGTATCACCACCGCCAATAACCACAATATTTTTGCCTGCCGCGTCCAAAGTGCCATCTTCGAAGGCAGGCACGGAATCGCCCAATCCTTTGCGGTTGGAGGCGGTGAGATAGGTCATGGCCGGGAACACGCCGTCTGCGCCCACACCTGGGACGTTGAGCGCGCGGGCCTTATAAACGCCTGTCATAACAAGAATCGCGTCATGTTTCTTGCGCAGGTCTGCGAAACTAATATCTTCGCCGACGTTGACGTTCATGTGAAATTTTACACCTGAGTCTTCGAGCAGTTTAACGCGGCGCTGGACCACTTCTTTCTCAAGTTTAAAGTTGGGGATGCCATAAATGAGTAGGCCGCCGACACGGTCGTATCGGTCATAAACCTCAACCGCATACCCGCGTTTGCGCAGTTCTTCAGCGGCGGCCATGCCACCCGGGCCAGCACCGATAATGCCGACACTTTGATCAAGTTCCTGAAGCGGTTGAACTGGCTTAACCCAGCCATTCTCCCAGGCGGTATCCGTGATGTACTTCTCGACAGACCCAATCGTAACGGTGCCATGTTTGGATTGTTCTAAGACACACAAGCCTTCACACAGTCTGTCTTGCGGGCAAATCCGTCCGCAGATCTCTGGCATATTGTTGGTTTCAGAGGAAACGGCATAGGCTTCTTCAAGGCGGCCTTCAGCCGTGAGTTTGAGCCAGTCTGGTATATTGTTCTGAACAGGGCAGTGAACCTGGCAAAATGGAATGCCGCACTGCTCGCACCGCGAAGCCTGATCAGCAGCTTCATCATCTGAAAACTGGTCGTAAATTTCGCCGAAGTCTTGGCGGCGGGTTTCTGGGGGCCTCTTGTCAGGAAAAGCCTGATTGAGATTTATGAACTGAAGCATCGGCCTGGATTTTTTCTGGTTCGATTTTTTCTGGCTCATGGTCGAATACCTCCTCTCGGCGGGTCACTAAGACCAAGCCGGTTACCGCCATATTCGGATATGGCGCTTAACTTTGAACTGTGGATCGAACGCTGGCCGATTCTCGGCCTGTCCCTTGTGAAAGCCTGTTACGTCAGACTTTTATATTGATGACCATTATAATGTGCAGAATGGTGTTTGGCCATGAAAAAGCCACCAATTAAGTCAGTTTTATTGACTTAATTATCATAAGGCCGCCGCAAGCTGGGTATTTTTACGGGTGAATTCTTGCTTTTGGCACTCTATTTAGTAAACATATGATTACTAAAGTGGTGCTGTTTGACGAATCGAGCCCATGGTATAAGAATCCAACTGCCTTAACTCCGAGTATGCCGTGGCTCTGACCCAAATTATCGTACTGGCCATTGTCCAGGGCATTACAGAATTCCTGCCGATCAGTTCGTCGGGACATTTGGTTTTGGTGCCGATCCTTGCGGGCTGGCCCGATCAAGGGCTTATGCTGGACGTGGCCGTTCATGTCGGCACCTTAGGCGCAGTTATGATCTATTTTTGGCAAGATCTTATGGCCATGATCACGGGCGTTTTTCGCCTGTTCAGAGGGCGTCGTGACTCCGGTGCGCGTCTTGCGGGCCAAGTCATCGTCGCGACACTTCCTGTGCTGCTCGCTGGTTATGTGTTTGATCAGTATGTGGGTGAGGGGCTGCGGTCGATCCAAGTGATTGGATGGGCCACGCTTGGATTTGGCCTCTTATTATATGTTGCTGACCAAATGTGTATGACGGTCAAACGCCTGGATCATTCTACGTATCTTGATGTGGTCATCATTGGTGTGGCGCAGGTGCTGGCGCTGATCCCTGGCACCAGTCGCTCTGGCATTACAATGACGGCGGCCCGCTTTCTTGGGTACGAACGGTCCGAAGCTGCGCGCTTTTCAATGTTGCTCTCCATTCCAACCATTGCAGCCTCAGGGCTGTGGTTGGGGTTGACGTTACAGAAGGTCGACGACGTCCAGATGACCCAGGGGGTTGTCGCCGCAGCGGGTCTGTCCTTTGTGGTCGCAATATTCTCGATCACGGCACTTATGGCTTGGTTACAGCGAGCCTCGTTCACGCCATTCGTGATCTATCGTGTGATTTTAGGTCTCGCGCTTTTAGCGGTTGCCTATGGTTGGATCTAACGGGGCTGGGTCTAACGCGCGTTGAACCTGATCTTCTTAAGCTGCTGATAAGGCCGAAAACGTCGAAGGTACGTTGGCACAATGGATTCTGCAGTTTCTGGGGTGATGCCAAAAGCCTCCAAACCCGGCTTGCTGCCGTCCGCGATGTTATCAACCCTTAATAGTTTAACTTGGTCTGGCGTGAGCAGGGGAGTTGGCAAAAGCTGCAAGAAGACCGCCTGAATCCGTGCGACCCAGAACGGCAGTCCGACAATCCAAGTGCTACGGTCCGTATAACGGCAGATCATTTCAAGAATTTCGCGCATGGTATAAACGGTCGGCCCAACCAACTCGTATGTCTTGCTTTGGTAGCCATTCTCGGTGAGGGCGCTGACAGCGGCTGCCGCAACATCACCCACATATACGGGTTGAAACTTAGTGCCGCCGCCGCCTTCTGCATGGGGTACAATAGACGTGAAGTACGGCAAAACAGGGGACATACGCGCCAGCTCGGCAAACATATTAAAAAAACCATCTTCCGGTCCGAATATGACACTCGGTCGTAAGAGAGTTGCTTCCGGGAAGGCTGCCAGAACGGCCTGTTCGCCAGCCGCTTTAGAACGCGCATAGGCGGATTTAGACTCTGCATCGGCCCCTAAAGCGGACAGCTGAACAAATCGCTGTGCCCCTGCTGCTTTTGCTGCCTTGGCCACGCGCGCAGCCCCGTCGACATGAATGGCCGTGAAAGATCGGGCGCCCCGTTCAAATAGGATGCCAACACAGTTGACCACAAAATCAGCACCAACGACGGCTCGGTTCACTTCGGTGTCTGAGGTAATGGATGCTGGAATGAAACTGATTTGGCCTAGATCACCGCATGTTTTCAGAAAATCCGCCTCTTCCGTGTCGCGCACAGCCACGCGCACGCGCGCCCCGGCTGCGGCTAAGCGCTGGACGATATACCGTCCGACAAATCCAGAGCCTCCAAAAACCGTGACCAATCGGTTCTTCATTGCGGGTCCTCTCCGACTTCAGCGGGCACGTTTTTAACGTCTTTCCAGCCGTGTTTCTATGATGCTGGAAGCTCGCATAATTGCGCAGTAATGGCAATGAATCCGCGCGAGACTCATGCCAAGAATAAGTGCTCTTCAGAGCAGACAGAGCAAGGGTTTCGTTGACAAAGGCTGGGAGATGGCTATATCCCTTCCCGCTCAAAGTCCGGACGTCCATGTATGGACGCTCGCCTGTGCCCAGGTGGCGGAATTGGTAGACGCGCTGGCTTCAGGTGCCAGTGGCCGCAAGGTCGTGGAAGTTCGAGTCTTCTCCTGGGCACCATTTTTGGGCATCCGATTCCGCACCTGTTGGAAAGCCGGTGCATCTCATACTTCACCGCCGGGGGCGCTTGTGGCCAATCATGTACATCAAGGTGACCTACCGTCTGACATTACTTTTTCTGGTGCCGTTGCGGTTGATACCGAAACCATGGGCCTCAGTATTGCCCGCGACAGGCTGTGCGTTGTGCAATTGTCTGCGGGCGATGGAGAGTGTCATCTGGTGCAAGTACGCGCGCCCTATGATGCCCCAAACCTCAAGGCCATTTTTACCGACAAAAGCCTGACAAAGATCTTTCATTTTGCGCGCTTTGATCTGGCCATGATCCTCAAACACTTGGGTGTGCGATGTGAACCGGCCTTTTGCACCCGCACAGTGTCAAAGTTGTGCCGGACAAACACGGACAGGCACGGGTTGAAAGACCTCTGTCGCGATTACCTTGGGATTGAAATCTCAAAACAACAGCAGTCTTCGGATTGGGCCGCAGAGACGCTCAAACCAGAGCAGATCGAATATGCGGCTGCTGATGTTCTATATCTCCACAAATTAATGTCTGAAATGAATTATTTGCTTGATCGTGAAGGCCGTCGTGACTTGGCAGAGGCGTGTTTTCGGTTTTTGCCTGATCGGGCGGCTTTGGACGTGGCTGGCTGGCCAGACGAAGACATATTTGCCCATTAATTAAAGCTCCTTCAAAGCCTTGCGTTGACCGGATTCTGTCGAGTCGCCATACTCTTATCCTGAGTTCAACGATTAGGGGTGTTGGTCAGTCTTTGACAGAACGGTCTTGGTGCCCCACATCAATCTCTTGGATCTCATAATTGACGGGTCAAACGTCTCGCATGCATCGTAAATCGGACCGCCTAATGGCTTCTCCCACATCTAAACGCACAACACCTGAGACTGTTGATCCTGGTGCCAGTGATCTCGCTGTTGCCCGGCGTGTCATTGCGCAAGCGGTTACAGGCTTGTCGGCGATGGCAGCAGACCTGGGAGACGAGTTCGCTCAGTGCGTCACGTTGATCGCATCACTCAAGGGTCGCGTGATCGTGTCGGGCATGGGAAAGAGTGGCCATATTGGTCATAAAATCGCAGCGACGCTCGCCTCAACGGGCACGCCAGCTTTTTTTGTACACCCTGCCGAAGCCAGTCATGGCGACCTTGGCATGATCTCAGATATTGATGCCGTTTTGGCGTTGTCAAACAGCGGTGAAACGGCTGAGTTGTCCGATCTGGTCTCCTATACACGCCGGTTTGGTATTCCGTTGATCGGCATAACGGGGAAGCGTGAGTCGACCCTGGCAGAGCAATCGGACATTGTTTTGTGTTTGCCAGATGTTGAAGAGGCCGGGCCGCACGGCGCGCCAACAACATCGACAACACTGATGATTACACTCGGTGATGCGATTGCCGTTGCCTTGTTGGAAAGCCGTGGTTTTACAGCCGACGATTACAGGGTCTTTCATCCGGGCGGTAAATTGGGCAAAAGTTTACTCAAGGTCGCTCATATTATGCATACGGGGGATGACATTCCTTTAACGCATCCGACGTCGCTGATGAGTGATACGATCATCACTATGACCAATAAAACGTTTGGTATCGCTGGCGTGGTTGATGACGCTGGCGTGTTAGTCGGCATCGTCACAGATGGTGATTTGCGCCGGCACATGGCGGATCAGCTCATTGGTATGGCGACGGTCGATGTTATGACCACAAAGCCAAAGACCATCAAATCAACAACACTTGCGGCAGAAGCCTTGCGTCTCATGAACGAATGGAAAGTCACATGCTTGTTCGTTGTCGATGACGGCAAGCCTGTGGGTATCGTGCGTATGCATGACGTTCTACAAGCAGGTGTTGTATGACGACGGATGGCCCTCAAACGACAACAAGTCCACAGTCGCGCGAGGGGAGAGCATCTCGTCGCGCCTGGCCGACTCAAGCCACTGACATTCGGGCGTCCGTTGAGAAATACAGCCGGTTCGTCACGACGATGAAGATTGTGTTGCCGACCGTCGCTGTTTTGCTGTTGGCGCTTGTTATTATTCTCCCCCAGTTGCGTAGTAAGCCGGAACAAATCGCGGCTGAAATTGATATTTCCAGCGATGCCTCTGGCACCACCCTCAGCCTTGTCAATGCCCGCTATTTTGGCACGGATACATCGGGTCAGCCGTTTTCAGTGACGGCACAATCCGTGCGTGAGTCGTCGGCTGATAAAGACAATATTAATTTAGATGCGCCGCAAGCGGACATCAGTCTTAATGATGGTTCCTGGTTGATGGTGGGCGCTGATACCGGACTCTATCATCGCAAAAACCAAACCTTAGATTTATCCGGTGCTGTGAATTTATTTCAGGATCAAGGCTACGAACTGCACACTGAGTCTGCGACCATTATGTTGGAACAGGGCAGCGCGACAAGCTCTTCCCCGGTTCGCAGTCAGGGGCCCTTTGGGGTGCTGGAATCGCAAGGGTTTGAATTGGAAGAAAAAGGCAAGACCGTGCACTTTACCGGCCCTGCCCGCTTGGTGCTCAACACTGGTGGTGGAAGTACACGCATACCATGAGGCCAATTTTTAAATACATTTCAATTCTGTGTTTGCTTCCGTTGGTAGCGCAGGCGCAAACACTTTCGTTTAAGTCGGATGACCCTGATAAGCCGATTGAGGTGGTCGCTGAACGCGGCATTGAATGGCGTCAGGATGAAAAGCGATTTATCGCTCGCGGTGACGCCCGCGCCACCCAAGGTGATGTTGAAGTGGTGGCGGACGAGTTGATCGCCCATTACCGCGAGACCGATAATGGCGGGACAGATGTTTACCGGGTCGATGCAATTGGGTCTGTGACCATTACATCGGCTGGCGAAACGGCAACGGGGTCTGCGGCCGTCTACGACTTTGAGCAGGCGGTTCTTGTGATGGAAGGCTCCCCCGTTCGGTTGGAAACATCAGATGGTGTGGTCACAGCTTACGATACCATTCAATACTGGGAGCAGGAAAATGTCGCTGTCGCTGAAGGCAATGCGATGGCCGTGCAAGGCGGTCAAAAGCTCACGGCAGATACATTAACCGCGCGCTTTAAGGAGCCTGCCAGTGGCACTGGCGCTGTTGCGCCACGCAGCAGCGAATTGTCACGTATAGAAGGTTACGGCAATGTCAGACTGGAAAGTAAAGGCGACATCATCCTCGGAGATCGCGGTCGCTATGACCTTGCCAGTGGTATTGCCACATTGGATGGAAATGTTCGCATTACCTCAGATCGAAATCAGTTGAGCGGCGGCTTTGCCGTGGTCGATACCAAAAAGGGAACAAGCACCTTGTTTGCTAATGCGACAGAAGCGGGGGTGCCGGGGCCGGGTCCCAGGCCGCGTGTGAGGGCCTTGCTGGTGCCGCGTCCAAAAGGGGTCACAGACTGAGCGAATTCAGACTAGACTGTAAAAAATAACACCATTCGATTATCCGAATGGCAGAGGAAGAGTTTTATGGCGCCGGATACGGTGGAGAACAGCGAGACCCAAGAGGCGCAGGTGGATGGTGCAGAGCCGTCAGCACAGGAAGGTCTCAGAGTAGATGATCTTGGCAAGTCCTTCAAAGGACGTCCGGTTCTGAGGTCTGTCAGTTTATCGGTTCATCGCGGTGAAGCGGTCGGCCTGCTTGGTCCCAATGGGGCTGGTAAAACGACGTCTTTTTATTGTGTGACAGGGTTGATCAGTCCTGATGAAGGGCAAATCTATCTTGACGGTGAAAACATCACGCCCTTGCCGATGTATCGGCGGGCCCGCCTCGGGATTGGGTATCTTCCGCAAGAAGCCTCGATTTTTCGCGGCATGACCGTGGAAGCCAATATTCGCGCGGTTGCTGAAGTGATCGAGTCAGATAAGTCAGCCCAGGATGAGTTGGTGGAATCGCTGCTTGAGGAATTCAACGTCACGCACCTGCGTCAATCACCTGCCATTGCGTTGTCAGGAGGGGAGCGCCGTCGCGTTGAAATTGCCCGTGCGTTGGCGTCGCGCCCGAGTTTCTTGCTGCTGGATGAACCCCTTGCCGGTATTGACCCCATTGCGGTTGCCGATATTCGTGATCTGGTGTCGCACCTGAAAGACCGCGGATTAGGTGTTCTGATAACCGATCACAACGTACGCGAAACCTTGGACATTATTGATCGCGCTTATATCCTTCATGAAGGCACGGTACTGATGGAGGGCGCGCCTTCAGAAATCGTCGCTCATGAAGGTGTGCGACGGGTGTATCTTGGAGAGCGGTTCAGCCTCTAACGGAGGACCCCTTGACGCCATGGCCATCGGCCCTCGCTTAGACCTCAGGCAAACACAAAGCCTCGTTATGACACCGCAGCTGCAGCAGGCTATTCGTCTGTTGCAGCTCTCGGCGGTTGAGCTTGTGGAATATGTGGATCATGAGCTTGAAGCAAATCCCCTGCTGGACCGTGATGACTCTGGGGGCGACGGCACACTCAAAGAAGCCATGGGCAATGAAGATGATCGCTCAGAGGATGGTATGAGCGTGGTCGATTCTGTTGATAATCAAAGCGACGCGCCTATGGATATTGACGCTGGCTTTACGGAAAATGATGCTGCGTTTGACACGCACGCCGACGCTCTTGGCTCGTCTGCTGGATCAGACTCTTCAGGAATGACAAGTGGTGGTGGCAGCTTTGATGAGATGCGCCCGGATTTGGAACAGACGTTGTCTGAAGCCCAAGACCTCAGAAGCTATTTAGAGGAGCAACTGAATTTGTCTGTGATGGCCGGTGGAGATCGTCTCATTGGCCGTGCACTCATCGATTGTATTGATGAAAGTGGCTATGTTGTTGGTGGCCTTGATGTGGTTGCAGATCAGCTTGGGGCTGACGTGCAGGCTGTGACCAAGGTATTAGAGGTCCTTCAAACATTTGACCCTCCTGGCATATTCGCCCGCGACCTTAAAGAATGTCTGGCACTACAACTCCAGGATCGTAACCGTTACGATCCAGCCATGGCCGCTCTTGTTGAAAACCTTGAGCTGCTGGCAAACCATGATTTTGAAAAACTTAAATCTATTTGTGGTGTGGATGGGGAAGACTTAACAGAAATGGTCGCTGAAATCAGGGCGCTTGACCCTAAGCCAGCCCTGAAGTTTGAGCGTTCTGTCAGCCAAACAGTTGTTCCTGACGTGATCATGTCGCCTGCACCGGAAGGAGGATGGCGCGTCGAGTTGAATTCCGACACGTTGCCGCGTGTACTTGTGAACAATCAATATTATGCTGAACTCAACAGCCCTAAGGCCGATAAAGCACAAAAGACATTTGTGGCCGAGCGGTTTCAATCTGCAACGTGGCTTGTGCGTGCCCTTGAGCAGCGCGCGACCACTATTCTGAAAGTGTCAATTGCGCTGGTTCAGAAACAAGACGCTTTTTTTCGCAAAGGGATCGCGCATTTAAGGCCGCTCGTTCTGCGTGATATTGCCGAAGCGACAGAGCTTCATGAAAGTACGATCAGCCGCGTCACGACAAACAAGTTCATTGCGACGCCGCGCGGAATCTATGAACTGAAGTATTTCTTTAGTCATGGGTTGTCCCAGGCGGGCGGTGGCGAGGCGACATCGGCTGAGTCTGTGCGCCATCGGATTAAGCAGTTGGTTGATGCGGAAGCCTCTGACGCGGTGCTTTCAGACGATCAAATCGTCGAATTATTGAAAGCTGAAGGTATTGCGGTGGCTCGGCGAACAGTTGCTAAGTATCGGGAATCATTGAAAATTCCATCATCGGTGCAGCGTCGTCGTCAAAAGGCCCGCAACCTTTCTGTGATCTCTTAACCTGCCTTCCTTGACTTGAGATTTCCCGCTGCATAAGGTGCGGCGCATCAGGCTAAGAGAATGGCAAAAGCACTGGAAAACCGGTGTATAAATAGGCCGAATGCGACCTTGTATAGAAGCGCAGTGCTAGAGCAACGCGAACCTAATTCGTTAGTCCCTAACTTAATTCAGCCGGGAGATTTCCCATCGAATAAAACATACAACGACAGCCAGGCTTTCATTCCGCTCTTGTGAGTGACCGAATAAAAGTCGCGTGTTGCGAGTGGTGTTCGACGGGATAAGTTCATATATGGAAATTAGTGATCTGTTGCAATCGGACTCGGTTGTGATCTTAAAAGCATCAAGTAAAAAACAGGTGCTGCAAGAGCTTGCCAAGAAGGCTGCGTCTCTGACCGGTCTGAGCGAACGGAAAGTTTTTGACACGTTACTCGAACGTGAAAGATTGGGAACCACAGGGGTTGGCAATGGCATTGCCATTCCTCACGGAAAGTTGCCTGAACTTAAAAGTCTGCACGGTGTGTTTGCACGCCTTGAGAAGCCGGTTGATTTTGAAGCTATTGATGACCGTCCCGTTGATTTGGTTTTTCTGTTGCTTGCGCCCGAGCAGGCTGGTGCAGATCATCTTAAGGCGTTGGCCCGCGTCTCGCGTTTATTGCGCGATTCCGATAACTGCGAAAAATTACGTGGTGCTGTAAACACAGATGGGCTTTATATGTTGCTCATTCAAAATGAGGCGCAAGCGGCTTAGTTTTGCACTGGCTGGTTCTGGGCTTTTTTATCGCCCTGTGTTCTTTATTTCCCTCTGCCAAACGCGACGTATGCCTGAGCAATACGCATGCCCACTGTGATCCAACACAGGGTCATGAAAATGACTGAAGCTGTTACAAACCAATCTGGCTGGAGACAAATCACGCCAAAAAACAAAATGGTCTCTGTGCCTTCGGCAAGTCCGCCGGAATAGAAGAAAGATTTTTGACCCCGGGTTGTCGTTTCCACACCGCGTTTTGCGGCCACAATGGCGTAACCTAAGAATGAGGTGCCTGTGCCGATAAAACTGGCCAGCAGCAGCAGTGCAATCACGGTATTGTCTTCATCAAGGAATGCAAAGCCAACGACAACGGCGGCGTAAAAGATAAAATCCAATACAATATCAAGGTAGGCGCCAAAATCTGTGGGGCTTGAGGCCCGGGCCACGGCACCGTCCAAGCCATCAAAGATGCGGTTGAGCACAATAAACGCTAAAGCCACGGTTGGCGCATGCATAGCCAGGGCGGGAAGAGCGCACAGACCGAGGCTGAAACCCAACACCGTTATACTGTTGGCCGTCACGCCACGTTCTGCCAGAGTGCGCCCTAAGCTGTTGATCGGTGGCGCAATCAGACGCACCATTAAGGGGTCAAGCATAAGCAATCCAGGACATCGAGAACGTGAGAGACAAATCGTACACTAACACAAGGGCCACCATCTGCTTCGTTCTGTGTTTTGTTGTGTCATTTTTCGACGGTGTTCGCGTTGAGGCTCAAGACCTTCAGTTCAAGCCCGACCTCAAGGCGGCGGGGTGGAAAATACATACGCCACGCGGCAAAGCCGCCGCTCAATTTGAAGTCCTCGAAGATGGCAGTCTTAAGATTACGGCGCCTCAAGCTGTCGCGTTTTTGTACCGCTTCATCTCCAAAGATCAAGGCGCCGCTAGTTCACTGAGTTGGGACTGGCGCATCAGTCAGTCTTTTCCTGCGACGGATCTTTCCCGTCCGGGACAAGATGACAGACCGCTCGCCATTCATGTCTATTTTACGGATCAGGACGCAGGTGTGTTGAGCCGTCTCGGCACGGGACTGGCCGGATTTTTCGGCGTGCCTGTGTCTGGTCGGGCGATCACCTATGTATGGGGCGGGCTGCAACCGGAGCAGACCATACTCCCCAATCCTTTTATGGATGAAGGAGACGGGGTTCTTGTTATCCGCAAATCGGGATTGCAGCGCATAACAGATGAATGGGTTACAGAAACCGTTGACCTGGCTGCTGACTATGAACAAGCGTTCGGTGAGGCAATGCCACCGGTGGGTGTTATAGCGGTGTCTGCAGATACTGATGATACGGGCGCAACCTCACAAGCCTTGGTCCGCGACGTGCGACTGACGTCAGCGCCTATTTTGGCGCGTTGAGCGCCCAATCGTAGTCTGTCTTAATAAGGCCGATGCGCTGGTTAATGTTGCGCGCCAATGGCTTGCGCGCATATTTCAGGATGTGCTCAAGCACGCCTTCATCCGTCCCACCAAAATCTTCATCATACCATTCATAAATTTTTGACAGCGTCACGCGCCCTCCGACAACGGTAACACCGCGACCGGCATTGATGTACTTTGTTGCGGCAGCATCTAAAGCCGCATCCATGTTGTCCGGTGTGAACACGTCTGGCCACAAATCGGGGCAGCCCATGGAAGCACAGTTCACGCCGTAATGGATACGGTTGTCATTCCAGATCGGGCGCAAAATACGATGCTCAATGTCATCTAAACTGAGGTCTACACCTTCCACCGTGACCAGCTTCTTGCCCCAAGGCCCTGACGAAAAAAATCCAGGTGAAATATTGATGTCTCGAATGCTCCGCACCGGATAGTGCTCCAGCACGGTTTGCACGGTCAAAGCATTATAAAGATTGATCCAGTAGGCTTTTTGTTCGTCTCGGTTGTAGGAGGTGATGGCCACGGCTTCGAGGCTTGCGATGTAGGCGTCCAGGCTGGCCCGATCTTCGGCTGATACGGCACCGTAGCGAAATAGGTTGGGCTCTTGGTCGTCTGAAATCAAATAGGCATCGAGCAAGCTTTGCCAGCGATTATGACCAATGGTCTCGCGTGATTGGGGGTTTGAGCCTTCAAACTCTGTCATCAGGTCTGGCTTGGCCGCGAACCGTGAGTCCAGTGTGCCTGTAAATGCTGTGGCACTGTTCACCCAGACAAAGAGTGTGAGGAAAGCGGGGATAATGCCTGCGAGCGCAACACCCATGAGCGTAAGACTGCGGATAGAGGACATGAAGGTCTCCGGTCTTTGTGATTTTGAGTATTAAGCATATGGTCTCACAGAGTGCAGGCCAACCCTTTGGCATAAGCTTAAACGTGACCCTACCATATCTGAGTGAATCTGGGACGATTCAATGTATCTAAGAGCCAGAATTCTAGGCGTTTCTGCGTTGGTCATCGCGTTGGATTGGTCGGTGATAGCTGCGCATGCGCAAGGCAATCCCCTCGAGGCGATCTGCCAAGGGTTCTTGTCGTCATCGGGGGTGCCAACTCCTGGCAATGCAAATATCTTGTGCGACTGTTTGGTGCGGGAAGTACAGTCCAATCTCACCCGGCCCGAAATGCAGTCGTATCAATCCTCGGTCGAGGCTGGCCGCCCTCTTCCCAAAGCGCTTGAAACCAAAATTATGGCAGTTGCGACATCATGCTTGACGCAGGCTCAATAGCTTAACGCGTCGGCTGAAACAGTTCGTATAAAACACCATCTGGTGTTTTGACACTGCACATCAACACAGCCCCATAGGGATGAAGAGTCACGGTTTGTGGGAGGCTGTTGAGAAGATACCCAGCTTCAGTAATCCGTTTTGCAGTAGCATTCACATCATCCACCACCCAGCGCAGACCCAAGTGACCGAGGTTCGGAGGTGTGGCGCGCTCTGATAGGTGGCGTCCCTCTAGGCCGCCCCATTCGATCAGTTCGACGCGGCCATTTTCGCGTACTTTTGCATCTGGTATGCCGCGCGGATGCATGATCGCGGCCTTGGTTTCTATTTCGGTCGTCAGATTGCGTGGAAACCCAAAGTTACTGTCATTGGGTTCCGCATTACGGGTGTCGTTATCTACAAAAGCTGTAAACCCAAGGGCGTCACGGTGGAAGTTGCGGGTTTTATCTCTGTTGCGCACAATCTGCATACAGTTGAACGGCTGGCTCATGCGTGAGATGTGGTTCCAACCCGTGAGCGGCGGATCAACCCGCTCATATATACCAAACGAAATGCCATCAGGCCCACGGAGAATAACATTCGACAAAATCAGATCATTGTAGCCAAAGGTCAGCGGATCCGCGACGGCTGTCCAACCATGGTCTAATGCCGTCTTAAAAACGCTTTGCAAATCTTTGGATCGGACCATCAAAGAAAAAATGCCACCCGTATCCCAGGGCATGGCCCCGGCCCGTATACGCTGCGGCTCGCCAACGCTGTTAAGGCTGATAAACCTCACGAATCCCTGGGCTTCGTCGCCACAGTGAAACAGCGCTTCCTCGCCCGTTGACCTTGCGGGAAGATTCCAGACCGATAATACGCTTTGATCGACCGCGCCGCGATGGCCCAGAGTCCAGCCGCACACGTTTTCGGCCAGGGAGCACCACAGATCTAAGTTGGACACGAGTGTGATGGCCTCTTTCCAGCCCCCGCCTAAATCTAGCGTTGTGTCCATAAGCTTCTATCCAATTTTGTTATTCCGACTGGTACGAATCTCAGTGTGCCTTGAGAGATGTAAGGGATCGACCTTTTTTATCTCTCCGTGGGTCTGGTAGAGTGAGGTGTACAAAGTTAGGTTTTTCAACGTGTCTTCTAAGCCCGCTCAGTCTTCGCCAACGCAAGACGAACAACCTCCGTTAACCCGTGATGGTTTTAAACCTATTGCGATGTCTCTTGGCGTTGGTGCGATCGGCGGGGCTGTTTTTTCGGTGATTGGCGTCCCCTTGGCTTGGATGCTCGGGCCTATGATTGTCAATATTATCGCCTCTGTGCGGGGCGCGCCGGTGTTGGTGCCGCACGGCGCTCGTGTTGTTACCCTATGCATCATTGGCGTTTTTCTCGGCGGATCATTTTCTCCCGACCTTCTAACCCGCGTTGGTGAATGGGGCTTAAGTCTCAGTCTGATGATCATTTTTATTCCGCTGATTACCGTGGTGGCTGGGTACTACTATCGAAGGTTTGCGCAATTCGACGGACCGACCGCAATGTTTTCCGGAGCACCTGGCACTTTAACGGCGATGGTCATTATTGGCGGCGAGTCCGGTGCAGACGAGCGCATGATCGCGCTGACCCAAGGTTTACGCGTTGTCGTCGTCGTGTTTCTCATGCCGTTGATTGTGACGGTGGCCACGGCGGCAGGCCCGATGTCGGAGTCAATTCTGCCTGAGGGCGGACCTTTTCAAGGGCGTGATGGTGCGTTGCTGATGGTTGCGGCAGGGCTTGGGTTTGGGCTGGCACGTGTCTTTCGTCTGCCAGCCTCTGCAATGACCGGTGCGATGTTGGCGTCTGCGGCATTGTATCTGTCAGGACTCGTATCCTGGCGCCCCCCCGATACCGCCCTTTGGGTGTGCTTATGGATATTGGGATCAGCTATCGGCTCACGCTTTTCAACTGTGACCGCCCAGACCTTTTTCCGGGTGAGCCGTCACGCCTTTGCGGCGACTGCTCTGGTCATCAGCGTGTCAGCGCTTTTTGCAGCGGGCGTAAGTGGCATAACCGGTGTGCCATTCTTAACAACACTGCTCTCTTTCACACCAGGCGGTGTGGCGGAGATGTGTTTGATTGCTATCGCTTTTGATATCGATCCGGCGTTCGTCGCCGTGCACCACCTTGTGCGCATTGTGATTCTTATTTCTCTGGCGCCGTTTGCTGCGAAATGGATTGTTGCCCGATCAAACCGCGTTTAGGACTTACCCGCCTCCCACGCGGCGCGGGCCACGCGGTCTTCAACACGATGGGTCAAGGGATCAGCCGGATTATAAGCCTTGCGCTCCTGAAATCCGAACACATGCCCTTCCGGATCCGCATAGTAATTCAAAGAGCCTGCGCCGAGAGTTAAGCTGTTGATCAACGGTGCGTCTGCATCTGCCATCTTTGATGTGAAGGCTTCGAAATCGTATCCCCGCAGTATCCAAACGTCTGGCACGTCTTTGCGATCTTTCGGGATGGCGCGCACTGAACCACCAGGTTTCAGTTCCAATGATGCTGTGCTGCCCAAGTGCAAGCTAACGCTGCCATCGTTATTATTCTCAAGTAGATCCAGGCCGACGGTGCGGCAATAAAAAGGTACCAGAGCCTGCGGGTCAGCAACATGAAGTTGTACCCAACCAATGTCTTGCACGTCTCTCGGCATGGACGGTGTATAGGGTAGATTAATGCCTCCGTTGCGCCATATGTCTTCAGCTTCCATATCAGATGCCAAGTCAGATCCCGCCGTCGGCGCACGTAAACCAAATACAAACCCATCTGGATCTGTGAAATACAAGGTTTCAGTATCGCCGGAGCGTGACGGAATACGCGGTGCACCAGACTCATCAAGGCGCGCTGTGACGGCACCCATGTCCCGCACCCTGAACACCGGCACAACTTCTGCCTCTTCTGCCACCTTAACCGGCGGGTGGAGCTTGCCTTGCCATATGGTTTCCATCACCGAATACATGCCGGTCCAGACCATGATGTTACGACCGCGTTCATTGTCGCGTTGGCGTAGTTGCGGGAGTCCCAGGACGTCACGATAGAACGCGCCTGGCGGCATGGGGTCTTCGGTGCGCCGGACGATCCAGCCAAGACTTTGTATGTGTTCACTCATGATGCGACCCAAGGGGTTAGAGTTTGGAACATTGCCTAATTCTAATTTCAAAGTGTCATGTGTTTGAAGGTGTCATCGGCTTTAACGGTTTCTCTGAGGGAATTCCTGCGCCGATGTCGATCCATTCCTGACGCTCATAAACAGTAACTTTTTCAGAATGCTCTCCGTCCTCTAGCGGGTCAATGAGCCATGAATAATTAACCATGCGGGAGGATTTTCGAGTTGGTGTTGAGAGAGGGAGTCCAAGGGTTTCGATAATCAGTTTTCGTCCACCAGAGGTTTCAGTCTTGTGAACAGAGAGTAAGCCGCATGGCTGTTTCATCAGACGTTCAACATTTTTGAGCATATCCGGTTTATTCATAGGCAGGCGGGCGTCAAACATGCTGTGTCCGGTAAGGTCTGCACCCCAACGCTCAACCAATTCTGTCGCTTGTAACCGAATAATCAGATCATCGTCGTAAACATCGAGAACCAGGATGTTGGGCG
Organism: Rhodospirillaceae bacterium; assembly: GCA_040221475.1. Taxonomy (GTDB): domain Bacteria; phylum Pseudomonadota; class Alphaproteobacteria; order Rhodospirillales; family Rhodospirillaceae; genus WLXB01. The sequence continues at coordinate 605,492 of JAVKEJ010000058.1, forward strand.
CAAACAAGGGGTTAGGATTATCTAAAAAAGCTTCAGCCGTTGGCAGCAGCGCATCGACACCACGCAAGTCCATCCAATGGCTAAGAAATAAACGGTGATCGGCAATAGGCTTGGTCATAGGCAAAGGGTTGCATCAATCGGACCCCGATGCCCAGAGTTTTATCACGTTTGCAAAGACCGCATTTCATGTACGGTTAAATTGACAATAACAAAGCGGCTGAGGGTCATAAGCATGGGCTTCGCGTCTCAGTTCGGGCACCATAGCGTCTCAGGCATTTTGGGGAGACCAACGTGAATTCCGTTTATCTGTTTTTTAGCGTCCTGGCTGGTGCAATTTTACCATTGCAGGCCGCCTTGAACTCAGGTCTTGCTGGACGTACCACCGGCCCTTTGTTCAGCACCTTTATTAATTTTTCATCGGGCCTTGTTGCGATTATTCTCGCGCTTATTGTTTTTCGTGTTCCTCTGCCGTCTTTCTCAACATCCATCTCAATCCCATGGTTTTACTGGTGTGGCGGATTGCTCGGAGCCTTCTTTGTCATCACCACCATGATGTCGGCCCCAAAGCTTGGTGCAAGTTTAATGATCGCTGTGATTATCGCCGGTCAAATTGGCGCGTCTTTGGCCTTTGATCATTTTGGTTGGCTGGGCTATCCCGTGCACGAATTCAATCTGGGTCGCATGGCGGGTGCAGCATGCCTTATTGCGGGGGTGTACTTGGTCTTCAGATACTAAAGTCAGAAATTCAATTGGCGTTAAAGGCAACGCTAAGCTGATAATGCTCACCCTGCCGCACAGGAGGCTCAAACTGCCACTGTTGCAGTGCCATCGCTGCTGAAATATCAAACACATTTGCAGGCTCTGCCGCCAGGATAAACACATCTCGCACACGACCATCGGGCCACAACCGGTAGTCCAGTAAAACCCAGCCACCGACTCCATTCAGAGACTCATCCGGCGGGTAAATAGGTGGAATTTTCACAGTTGGCTTGGGTTGTTGGGTTGTACTGGCACCAACGTTTGCAGCTGCGGTTTGCGCCGCTTGAACAACGCTATCGCCCCCTGCTGCCTTGAGGGTGGTGCGAATAAAATTCGTATTCGCAGAGAGTCGCTTGAAGTGAGGCTCAAGACCGATGAACGCTTTTGTGAGGGCGTCGACTGCAGCGGTAGCGTTGTCTGTTGCGAGGTGCGCAAGACCCAACTCATATTCGGCAACTGCTTTGCGCAACTGCGCTGGATCACCAATGTCATCATAAATACTCAAGGCGCTTTCAATCAGGGGGATCGCGGCTTGATGTTGCGACGTACGGTTCAACGCCCGCCCAAGGTTCACGGCCATATCAGCGGTGCGGCCATTCGTTGCGCCATAACTGCGCATCGCCAGATCAAACGCTGTTTGTGCATCAGTGACGAGTTTGCGCGTGGGGCCAACAGAGAGCGTGCGCAAATAAACGCTTTGGACGACCTCTGTATTGCGTTCGTCTAGATCTGATTGCGCGTGCGTAAAACCGAAGCTGCCCAGTGTGATAGACAGTGTGACAAGCATCGCAAAAAAGAGTCGCTGCATTTCTGTGGTCCTTCCTAGATAAGCTAAGCCCTGGCTGTTTTCTTAGCTGGTTGTCATCTTAGACGTGGACGCGCGTAAATGTCATGAGTTTAGCTATTCGGCAGCGACCCTTAGAGGATTGGTTGCGCCAACCTGTTGCACAATCACATCCGCGACGGCGTCGACCACCGCATCCGTATCGATGCCATATTCGGCATACAGTTGGGCGATATTGCCAGCCTGACCAAAACGATCCACGCCAAGGGCTTCGCAACGTTGTCCCAAAACGGAGCCAAGCCAGCCGAGGGCCAGCGGGTGTCCATCTTGCACCGTCACTAAAGTGGCGTCTGGCGAGAGGTCAGACAGCAGCTTTTCGATGGGGCTACGCACACCCGGTCGCCCGCCCTTCCGCGCGCGCGCTGCAGCCGTCCAGCTTGCATACAGACGATCTGGTGAGGTGATTGCGAGTAACCCCGCGCCCGGCACATCTTCTCTGATAATCTCAAAGGCCGCCTTGGCTTCTGGAGCCACCACGCCGCAATAGGCGATGGCGACATCCGCGCCGAGCTCAGGCTCGACGGCCCAATAAGCCCCGGCCAGGATGCCTGCTTCTAAGCGGGAATCCATGTCGCGCTTGGGCTGTTCCAGCGGTCGTGTTGACAGCCGCAGGTAAACCGAACTGCCCTCCGGTTTTTGCAGGTGTTCAAAACCCCACTGCATGATTGTAGCGAGTTCATCTGCATAGGCGGGTTCGAAAGATGCCAGGTTGGCATGCCCCATGCCGATCAAGGGTGTGAAAATAGATTGGTGAGCGCCACCTTCCGGGCCTAATGAAATCCCGCTGGGTGTAGCCACCAACATAAACCGCGCATCCTGGTAGCAGGCATAGGTCATGGCATCGAGGCCGCGTGAAATGAAGGGGTCATACAAAGTGCCAACAGGAATAAGACGTTGGTCAAAAAGATCATGAGAGAGGCCAAGGGCACCAAGCAACAGAAACAGATTGTTTTCGGCAATGCCTAACTCAATGTGCTGACCTTTTGGTTGCTGGCTCCATTTCTGGGGCGAGGGGACATGCATCTGACGAAAGATGTCGTCACGATTGGTGATGTGAAAAGGGCTACGTTGGTTCACCCATCCGCCCAAGTTGGTCGAAACCGTGACGTCGGGAGATGTCGTGACAATGCGCGAAGCCAAATCCGAAGTGCCTTTGCCCAGCACATTCATGATTTTACCAAAGGCTTCCTGAGTCGACTGAGAGGCGGACTCCGGGGGCAGTAAGTCTGGGACGTCAATAACAGCGGGTGTTGTTTTTTTACGTTCGCGTGTTTCACGTTTGGCAAAAGGAACATCCGCCAGAAAGGCTTCAAGCTCGGCCTCGGGGATGTCCATGCCTGCGAACTTTTCCCATTCCTTGCCTGGCTCGACGTTGAGGGATTTTTGGTACTCCTCAATCTGACCCGCGTTCAGAATTCCGGCGTGATTGTCTTTATGTCCGGCGAGGGGCAGGCCGTAGCCCTTAATGGTGTAGGCGATAAAGCAATGGGGTTGGGTTTTGCCTTCCGCTTCTTTGAAGGCTTGCAAAATGGCTTCCATGTCATGACCGCCAAGGTTGGTCATCAGCGTATGGAGGCTGTCATCATCGTGCTCTTCCAAAAACGCTTTAAGGCCTTTTGCGCTCTTAAGGTCGCGTTCCAATGCTGTGCGCCAAGCTGCGCCACCTTGAAAGGTGAGCGCGGAGTAAATTTGGTTGGGACAGTCATCAATCCACTTTTGAAGGGCGGGGCCAATCGGGGTTTGAAAAGCGGCCTGAAGTTTTAAACCGTACTTCAAGGCCACCACATTCCAGTTTACGGCAGAGAAAAAGCCCGTGATGCGACTGAACAACTGGTCATTGACCACGCCGTCCAGACTTTGGCGGTTGTAGTCGACAATCCACCAGCAGTTCTGAGCTTCGTGTTTCCAGCCTTCAAGCAAGGCTTCAAAAATGTTGCCTTCATCCAGTTCAGCGTCACCCAGCAGGGCAATCATGCGTCCTTTCTCTGTGCCGGGTGCGACCAGCTCATGACTATGCACATAATCTTGAACCAAGGATGCAAACAGAGTCTCTGCAACGCCAAGCCCGACAGAGCCGGTGGAGAAATCCACGTCCGCTTTATCTTTGGTTTTTGACGGGTAGGGCTGCACACCACCAAAGCCACGAAAGTTCTTCATTCGGTCCAGAGTCTGATTTCCAAGCAAATACTGGATGGCATGAAAAACCGGACCGGCATGAGGCTTTACGGCGATGCGGTCTTGCGGCTTTAAAGTGTGGAGATACAGTGCTGTCATAACTGTGACGATGGACGCGCAGGAGGCCTGATGGCCACCGACTTTTACGCCATCGGCTTTTGAGCGGCTGGTGTTGGCATGATGAATCATCCATGTCGCGAGCCATAGAATCTTCTTTTCGAGACTCTGCAGGGTGGCAATGTCTGTGTTCCGGGCCATAGCACTCTCCACTAAATTAGACGGCCAGATTAGCGCAGGGGCTTTGACAGGTCCTTGCGAATACTTGCTTCTTTCCTCTCATTAACGCAATAATTCGTCTATTATTATTTATATGATGGTGAATTATGCCAAATGAGGCCCTGGATCAAATCGATCTGCGTATTCTTGAGCATATGCAGAAAGATGCCCGTCTCACCAATGTCGAATTGGCAGAACGCGTCGGTCTGTCGCCCTCGCCCTGTCTGCGGCGCCTGCGCCGGTTAGAGCGCGACGGTGTGATTAACGGCTACATGACTTTTGTTGACCAAACCAAAGTGGGGTTGCCCGTCAGTGTTTTTGTCAGCGTTGCCTTGAAGGAGCAATCCGAGTCCGCGCTTGAAGAGTTTGAGGCCGCTGTTGCGGCTTTGCCGGAAGTTATGGAGTGCTATTTGATGACCGGCGCAAGCGATTATCTTCTGCGCGTCGTGACCCGTGACCTTGCTGATTATGACCGGTTTCTAAAACAGCATCTGACAAGCATTCCGGCTATTGCCAGCATTCAGTCCAGCTTTGCGCTCAAGCAGGTCACGTATAAGACGGCCTTGCCCCTGGTTGCGACGGACGCGCGGAAATAAAAGGCGTTCGTTTTTTGCTGCCGAGAAGTGAAAAACCATTAGTATCTAATCTCCGCATTTTATCGAAGGGAGATCGCAATGTATGGATTGATGATGACCACACCACTTGTGATCACATCTTTGATCCAATTTGCGGCCAGATATCACCACGACACTTCGGTCGTGACTCGTGGTCTAGAAGGCGAAATTCGTCGCACGTCTTACAACATGATCTACAAGCGGTCGCAGAGACTCGCCAATGCGCTGAAGGATTTTGGCATTAAACCAGGCGACCGGGTTGCGACACTGGCGTGGAACACCGATCGTCATCTTGAACTCTACTATGCCATTTCTGGTATGGGCGCGGTCTGTCACACGATTAATCTTCGTCTGGCTGACGAGGAACTGCTCTACATTCTTAACCACGCTGAAGATCGGCTGTTGTTTTTCGATACTGACATGGCAGAAACCGTTGCGCGTCTTCAGCCGCGTCTCCCGACACTGGAACAGGCCATCACCTTAACAGATGCAGACCACATGCCCGCAGAAGCCATGCCAGGTATGCAGGACTATGAAAGTTTCATTGCTGGGGCGTCAGATCATTTTGATTGGCCTGAGCTTGAGGAGAATACAGCCGCGTCATTGTGTTACACCTCAGGCACCACCGGCGACCCAAAAGGCGTGCTCTACAGTCATCGCGCAACAGTGTTGCATGCTATGGCGAGTTGTTTTGCCAGCACACTCGATTTGCGCACCGAAGATGTCATTTTGCCTGTGGTTCCCATGTTTCATGTCAATGCTTGGGGTATTCCGTATTCAGTGCCCATTGCCGGCTCAAAATTAGTGATGCCAGGCCGCAAGCTCGATGGGGCGAGTTTGTTTGACCTCATGGATGCTGAAGGCGTGACCATTGCGTTAGGTGTGCCGACAGTTTGGCTGGGGCTGCTTGATCATATGGATCACGTTGGACGCAAACCCTCAGCATTGGATCGCGTGATTATTGGCGGTGCTGCTGCTTCCGAAGCGATGGTTAACCGGTTTGAATGTGATCACGGCGTTAAGGTGCATACGGCGTGGGGCATGACGGAAATGAGTCCTGTTGGCGTGGTCAATTCTTTGAAGCCAAAGCATCAATCCCTGAGCCGTGAACAGCAGATGCCGATTAAACTGAAACAGGGCCGCGCGATCTACGGAGTTGAACTGCGTGTCGTTGACGATGACGGCAACGACCTGCCGCGCGATGGCAAGAGTTCCGGCAGGTTGCTGGTCAAGGGGCCCTGGATCATGCGGGAGTACTATAAGGCCGACAGCTCAGCTTTAACGCCCGACGGCTGGTTCGATACGGGCGACGTCGCAACACTCGACTCTGACGGATATATGCAGATCACGGATCGCGCGAAGGATATTATTAAGTCAGGAGGAGAGTGGATCAGTTCAGTCGGATTGGAAAATGCTGCCGTAGGTCACCCTGCGATCAACGCGGCTGCAGTGATCGCCGTGCCGCATCCGAAGTGGCAGGAAAGACCTTTACTGGTTTGCGTGGCACGTGGTGAGGACCGCCCATCGCTGTCTGAGATTCGTGAGTATCTGGCCGATAAAGTGCCCAAACTCTGGCTGCCCGATGCCGTGGAGTGGGTGGACTCTTTGCCTTTGGGTGCAACGGGTAAGGTTTTAAAGTCGACTCTCCGGTCTCGATTCGCTGACTATCGGCTTCCTGCTTAAGCGGTCCTGCCGCCTTTTAAACCACCTAGTTCTGCGCAGAACCTGTTGTGATTGCTTCAAGAATCGTATTTTAAGAGAATTGTTACTAGAGTAAGGCATACCCACAGAAGGTGGTGTATTGATCGGACGTTACAAAGACAACGGTCAGCGAGCAGAGGACGTCGGGGGCAATCAGAAGACAATGTTCGGTCGCGCGACATTTGAAATTCAGCTTTACAAGGATGGCCGCTGGGCCATCAATGAAGTGTGTAAAAGCGAGACGGTCGCACGCAAAAAAGCGTCAGACCTGCTGGCGCAAAAAACGGTCGCGGGTGTCCGGATTATAAAGGAATCTCACTTCGGGAAGGACAACCATCGCGAGAGCGAAATTTTCAAAGAAATAAAACAAATCAAAGAAGAAGAAGACTTATCGATCACGCCCGTTGATCAAGCTCCTTTGTGTGAGAAGGTCACGGATTTTTATAAAACGGCCAGCCGCAGCACCATGGCCCGGCTGTTTGCAAAATACCTTGAGAAATTTGAGATGACTCCACTTGAGATGTTGCACAACCATGCGAATCTCAAGCGCATGATAAATTACCAAACCATGGTGCCATCCGCGGTCGATAAAATTGCAACCTTACATGCGCGTGCGACAGGCACAGGTGCAAAAGAACGCCGTGACGTGATCTTTGATGCTGTCGATGCGATAGCAGCCAAGGCCCGGGAAGTTGAGTCCAAGAAACTGCCCAAACTAGAAGACTCCTGTCTGGATGATATGCTGCACCGCCTCGACGTGAAATTCTCTGACGAGGAAGAGCGCGCCTATATGGCCAATGTTGCGCTCACCCGTGAGTCCATCAATTGGCGCGGTTGGCTTGGTAAGATGGCTAAGCTCTTGCCGATGGCGCAATCCCAGAAGGATCAGCGCGCGCGCGACATGGTTGATGAAATGTTGTCGGACATTTTTAATTCCAAGACGGTCATCAAAGATGTCATTGGTATATCCAAGCATTTAGGCGACGCCATTATTCGTATGGTGGACTTGTTGGAGGGCGACTGTAAGCCGACAAAATTTGCAGCCGAGGATTTGTTAGCCCTTCTCAACCCGCTTTTTGCTGCGGGCATGTTGCCGCGCTCTCAGCAGGTTATTTTTGATCGCATGGAGCGCGATTTGGCCGGGCCTATCCGCCTCACCAATAGCGAGGATAAAGCGGCAGATAAAGCGTTCTTTGACCAGTTGGTTGATCGTATCATTACACATGATCATGTCATCGGTGGTCGCGCCATGGCGGCAGGGCTCACAGAGCGCTGGGCACGACTCGACAACATCGGTGGTGCTTCAGGGCGCAATAAAGCCATGCAGGGACTGTGCGGCAAGCTCTCCAACGGCAAGCGCGTTTTTGTATATTTGCTGGCCCTTTATGATCCGCAGTCAGAACCCAGTATGCGCCTGGCCATTGAAGAACAACTCAAGCGCAAGGGGTTGGAGCTGAACACCATTCAAAAAATTGCTCCGGAAGCCCGCACTGAACGTGCTCGCCTGACACAAGTGGCTGCTATTCAGCAGTTGGTTCTGCAATCAAAGTTAGAAGACGGCCTCAAGGCATCAATGGCCAAAAGATTCGATGACATTGTCGTCGATTACATTGTTGGTCAAAAAGTCATTGAGCGGATCGACAACAAAGAGTTGTCCTTTAGAGAGCGGGCCGGACGATTGGTCACCTTCTGTTCGTCAGGTATGTTGACGGAAGGACGAGCAACCGAAATTGCACGCGAATCCATTACCAATTACCTCAAGCGCAAAGATTTTCTGTCTGAGTTCACGGCAGATATTCCTGACCCACAGGAAAAGGAAGTTGCAATTCGGGACTTCTATAAACTGCTCGCGCAAACCGGTTTTAAAGTTTCAGCTTAAGCGCCGTCGCGCATAAACTTCTGCCGCAGCCAATGGTCTACCGAGATTACGCCAGGGCCACGGGCTATGATGACCAGCAGAAAAGTCATCCAGGCGAAATGATTGAAATCGTTATAGGCTGGATTGTTTGCGCCAAGCACAAATTGAATGATCAAGGCCATCCCAAGCAATGGAATGGACGCCAAACGCGCTGCCAACCCGATAAACAGCAAAACAGGCATCACAAGTTCAAAAGCTGTGCCCATGTAGGCTGCAACTTCAAATGGCAGAATGGGCACAGCGTACTCATACTCGAATAAAAAGAGTGTGCTTTCCCAATCATCAAGTTTTTGTAATCCGGATCTAAAAAACACGAGACCCACCCAAAACCGGACGGCGAGGTCTGTTAACGGTGCGCCCAAAATTTCAAGTTTTTGGAGGACGGCTTGATAGAAATTAGCCCCTCTATCAATCACGTTTAATGATTCAGTCATAGAAATGATCCTTGAGTTTTTGGCGTGATTTCACGATGTGGGTTGCAGGTGGATAGTATTGAAAACCCCGTCCGCTAAAGCCTGACGCAACATGTTCTGGACGTCGAAAGTAGGGTCTTCGTTGAGCGCTGTATCGACAGCAGCGCCAAGCGCCTGACCGTCATGCAAGGCGACCAGCCAGGCATATTCGCCTACGGTCAGATCGCGATGGAACACTGCGCCGCCGCGCCTTAATACCAAAGCGCGTTGAGGCGTTGAAAAGTCAATTTTTGGAACGCTGTCCTGAGTTGGCTGATTCACCTCCCAAATCTCAATAATTGGAAAAGGCGAATACACAAGCCTCAGAGACGGATGAGCTGAAAACGTAATGTTGCCGAGATCGCCTGGTGCAACATCAGATAAACGCGCCGGATTAAGGACCTCTTGGTCCGCTGCGAAATACGATTCAATGCGCGCCCATTCCAGGGTCGCGACGTCTGCAAGGTAAGCCAGCTCTTTTGCGGGTTCGAACGTCGTTATGAACTCGGGCAAGTCGCCACCATAGCGCAACAAGGTTGGCTGCCGGGGTGGATAGGTTTCGATAAATGTTTGTGCCAGTGCACGGAAAAAGCGGTCGCCGACAATTCTTTGCACCACAGGGAACGCCGCGCTCAACACATCGGTCAAGCTGTTGATGGTGTTGGTGCGATAGACAGCCAAGCGCCGTTCTTTACTGCCCCGTGCGGCGGTCACATGGTCAAGCAAAGGGGATAGCGTGTTCGAGAGTGACACGCCGGCAAAATCTTTTTGCAGATTATGCAACATGAGAAGCGTTTGTAGGTGCGCGCGCGGCATCCACGTTCAGAAGTACCGAATCTAGATGCTTTTGCGCGGTGCGCGCTTCGTTTAACAAAACCTCAAGGCTAGGGATGTCTGTATCCCATTCAATCAGTGTGGCCCGTGGACCGAATTTCTCTAAGGCTTGCTGATAAAGACTCCACACGGCATCGGTGACCATATCTCCATGGGTGTCGATCAGGAGGCGCTCGTCACCCTCGCCATCAATTAAGTGCCCTGCCAGATGAATTTCTCCAATGGCTGTGCCAGGGATGCCCTCTAAATATGTTGCGGTATCGAAGTCATTGTTGTGCGCGCTGACATAGATGTTGTTGACGTCCAGCAGCAGTCCGCAGCCCGCGCGCCGACACAACTCAGAAAGAAAATCCCATTCCGTGAGGTGCGAGTCTGCAAACTTTAGGTAAGATGATGGGTTCTCAACAAGAACTTGTCGGCCCAGCGCGGTCTGAGCTTTATCGACGTTGTTTACAACGACGCTCAGAGCTTCTTCGGTGTAAGGCAAAGGCAGAAGGTCATTAAGATACAGACCCTCAACAACGCTAAAAGAGAGGTGCTCCGAGACCAGGGCAGGGTCGACGCGCTGGACCAGTGCGCACAAGCTCTCAAGATGCCTGTTATCAATGCCCTCTGCTGTTCCCAAAGACAGCCCGACCCCATGACAGCTCACGGGATAATGCGCCCGCACTTGATCGAGTTGCGCCATCCGAGGGCCGCCGTCGGCAAAAAAGTTCTCGCTGTGAATTTCAACCCATGCTGCATCGGCGGTGCCAGAGGCAAAGTCACCCATGTGCGGATGACGGAGTCCGACTCCCGCTTGTGCAGAAATCGGACTCTGTCGTGCAGAGCGTATCGAAGGTTTGGGTTGGGGAGGGGGAGAGATCACCTTCGACGCTCGCATGTCTTCAAACTGGCTCGTGGTTAGCCAGCCTTCATTTCTGCTTCTTCGCTTTTGCCTTCAAATGGCTCCAGCTTGCCGCCCATTTCCATGCAGCTGCCTTCGGCAACGAGTTTCCATTCGCCACCGTCAAAGCTGACAGTGGCCTGACCAGCGCAAGAGTGTGTGCCGGCTGCATTTGCGCAGCCGTTTTCACCGGCTTTGGCAACGCCGTAGCATTTTTCTTTACCCGCAGCTGACGCCGTGGAAGGAACGGTCATTGCGGCCATTGAAACGGCGCCGGCGACGGCGGCGGCGAGAGAGAACGTGGTGAGTTTGTTAGACATTAAGTATTACTCCGTGTGTGGCCACCGCAGGGTGGCCTGAAATTAGGAATCGTAAGTTAATTCAGTCTTGAACGACCAATCAACACAATCATCATAGGGTTGCTAATGGGATACGCCAGTCACACGCGCGTGAAGGGCCTTCACAGAAAGGTGAGGATTACGGTGCGCCGCCGCAGCATTTATGAATTAAGTGATTTCTATGGTTAGTCCAAAGTCTTTGCCCATCGCGTCTAAGTAGAAGGCCATCAATCCCGCAATTTCATCCATGGCAACAATCGGCGACTCGTAAGCCCACACAGCATTCTCTGCCACTTTGTCTTCGGACACTAAAGACCAGTAGCAGGCATCTCCTTTGTAAGGGCAGTGGGTGGCATGATCTGTGCGGACCAGCAGGTTGGTTCGAACATCCTCTTTAGGAATGTAATACACAGGGTCATGTTTGCGCTCATGCAGTGCGATCGCATGATCGCTTTCTGCGATGACATCTCCGTTCCAAAGAATGCGAATGACCCCATCATGAGGGTGCAGGCTAATGGTATGCTCTGGGTTCAGTTTATAGGCTGCGAAGCGCGCGCGTTGCGCAGCAGCATTACTCTGCCATCGTTTTTCCAACCTGGCGTCATTCGCCATGTCATTCCTCACACGTGCTGCAGTATCTAACCGTACCTCAATTAAGGTCATAATGTCTTGGTCCGTTATCGTGTTGCAGTGGAAAAATGAAGATTGGCGCGTTAGAAGTTAAGTGACGTCAGAGCACAACACGAAGTGAATTCATTATGCCGAAACGACTCAGGTTGGTTGTCTACAGTGTCTTGCTGACGCTCGCCTTGTATATGTATTACGTGTCAGGCCAACGCCCCGAGCAGCCGGCAACAGGTGGCTCGACAGCCGTTATAACCGCTTCTGTTAATGATCCGTTTCCGCGCTACGGCAGTTTAGATGTGCGCCGAGATGCTTTGACACAGCGCTTTGAGAACGCGCCGTTTAACCTAACGTTCGATTTTGTTCCATTAGAGGATGGCCGGTCGCGTGTGATCGGTCGTACAGAGGATGGTAAAACGACTCTTGAGTTGATCGGGCGTCCTGAAGCCGTCACGTCAGCCAACTTGATGACGGCACTCCCCGAGAACAATCCTCTTGTCCGGTTGCGCAATCTGAATGCAATTTCTGCCCTTGTTGAAACCACACTGACCGATTGGCCGGCTGCGTCCACCTGGGTCAGTGAGAATATTGATCTCGCGTTTTCGGGGTCCGGAGTAAGTCAGCGATTAGGCGAAAAAGTTGTGATGATGAAACGGACACCCAGAACAGCGACCCTGGTTGTGACGATCACAGGACCGAAGCTGTAGGCGTTACGTTTTACCCAGCAGAAACTTTAGGCTTTATCCAAAAACGTAATGATATGTTCGGCCTTGGCACGAACACCGTCTTTGCTGCGCTCAGCGGGCAAAATCATTTGCTCAGAATTAGGCACTAAGGCTGCGGCCTCTTCCACCCCGGCTTTCAAAGGGTCGTCTTCAGATGCGGCACATAACGTTGGGTGAGGGATCAGCGGAAGACGTTCCCGGTCAGGGTGCCGAAAGGCAGCGCGATAGCCTTTGTGATAGGTGGTCAGTCCTTTGAGCACTTCTAAAACAACGCGCTGCATGGCCTCGGGGGACGGCATGGACTCTTCATTTCGACGGAACGCGGGCGTCCGCCGGAAATATGGAAAATGCAGAACCTGATCGCGCACGAAGTTCCACGCCCAAACCAGGTGTTGTCCAAATTCATCAGGATGCATTTCTGGAGCGTAATGGGCCAGAAAATCTTCTTTATCAGTTGGCGAGAACATCCCGATCCCGTCGAACACCATTTTACGCACTCGGTCTGGGTAATGAATCGCCAACTCACAGGCAATATGCGCGCCAGTGTGGCTGCCATACACATCACAGGTTTCGAGTTGCAAAGCGTCCATAATACGCACCACGCTCTCAGCATAATCTTCGGCGTTCGGAATATCTTGTGTGGGAGCAGGGGAATCACCGAAGCCCAGTGTGTCGGGCGCAATCACACGCCGCGTTTCACCGAGGACTTCCATCATCGGGACCAAAGTCATAGATGACGCGGGCGAGGCATGAATCATGTAGAGCGGCACGGCTGTTGCCGCGGTATCGTTACCGCAGGTCCGGTAATGCACTTGACCTTCTGCAACTCTGACAAAGGCACGATCGACGATAACAGACATGGTGTTCTCCCAGCACGCACACGCAGACCGAATGTGACCTTATGTGACGGGTCGTTGAATCGACAGCGTGCTTAATCGTGCGTCCCGTGAATTATTAAGCAAGACCAAAAGGCACACGTGCAACAACGTTCATTGGCTCTTGTCGGCTGTCCTGGGCCAGGACGGTCAATTCACGAATGATGCAATGCTGCGTAATGGCTGGTTTCGCCAACTCGGCAATTTTTGCTGTGATTTTTTCCCGTTCCTCATCGTCTTCAATACGATCTGTCAATGGAACAAAGAACTGGAACTCTTCCATCACATAGGGGTAACCCCAGTGCTTCAGCATGCGCCGTTGGTAGACCGTCAACTTATCGTTGCTGTATCGGTCATCCATGTTGATCGGCAATGGACGCCGATAACCTTCGAACACACGCACACATTCTGACGCTAAACTGACCAGCTCGCGCGAGGGGACGGTGGTCCCGAGGGCGACAAATTTTCCAATAATGTTGATTTCTAACTGGGGGATGTCGACCGGTCTGAGGTTCTTGGCAAACAGGTGCACCGTATCCATGAATCCGCTGAAAGAGGCCACGGTGTTGAGCTGGAATGGTGGTTTAAGCGTGCCGTGCAAGCCATCGGAGCGGCGCCAATGAGTTAACTTTTTTAAACGTTCTGGCGTAATGCCGGGCACTTCAGGCTGTTCAAAGGTCTCGGACGACTCAATATCGCGCCCTAGCCAAGTTCTGCCGAAATCTGCGAGGGCACTGCCATTTTCTGGGACATAGCTTAAAGCATAACGTGCGGGCATTCGGTATTTCCAAGCATCAAGGATGTCGACAGATTAACCTGAACTGTTGAGAGTGGAACCCTTAAAGCGCTTTTTACGGGCTTGAAGGGCAATAAATCATTGTTTCTTGATCCGATATTGAGCGCTTTCCGGAACAGACCATTGATGTGATGATGTGACAAACTTGTTGCAAAGGTTGATTTGACCAGATCATTTCTGCGTGTAGATAAGTAAACTCATTATGTAAGGTTTCGCCGGACTCGCTATGTCCTCAAACACGTCTCCCCCTATAGTGACAGAAGTTCTGTCGCCAACGCCAACTGATAATCGTGATCTCCAGAAGCGGTTAGCAGATTTTCCAACCTTACCCGACGCCCTTGACTACGCGGCTCGGGGTAAAACCGGTTTCAATTTCTATTCGTCTAAAGGCGTCTTAACTGATGTTCTGACGTTTGCAGATATCAGAGCGCGGGCGCGCGTCGGGGCAAACTGTCTTGTCGGCGGTGGCGTGAAACCCGGAGATCGTGTGGCGCTGCTGGCTGAGACAGCCCCTGGGTTTCTCACCGCCTTTTTTGCTTGCCAGTACGCGGGCGCGATTCCCGTTCCTATGCCTACGCCGGTCGCGTTTGGACGGCGTGACGCTTATATCAGCCAGATCGCCAATCAGATCACCTCCTCGGGCGCGGTGATGGTGATCGGCCCAAGAGATTATTTGCCCTTGGTGACGGAAGCGACGGCGGGGATTGACCTCCTCATGGTTGGCACGGTCGATGACTTGATGGCTCTGCCACAGGGTCAAGGCGCTGCCTCCGGTGGGGCGCAGGATCTGTGTTATCTTCAATACAGTTCTGGCAGCACACGTTTCCCCAAAGGCGTTGCGGTCACGCATCATAATTTGATGGTCAATTGCGCAGCGATGAATGTCGCGGTTGGCAATGCACCCGGTGAGCGCGCTGTGTCTTGGCTGCCGTTCTATCATGATATGGGTCTTGTGGGTTTCATGCTTGGCTGTCTCACAGCACAGACCACGGTTGACTACCTGCCCACTGAAGATTTTGCCCGTCGGCCTTTAACCTGGCTGCGCATTATCAGTGAGAATAAGGGTACCATGTCCTACGGCCCCAGTTTTGGGTATGAGCTGTGCAGCCGCAGATTTGCGTCCGCCAGTGCCAGCGCGCCTGATCTTGATTTGTCCAGCTGGCGCGTTGCTGGCATTGGGGGCGAGATGATCAAGCCACAGGTCATGCGGGCGTTCGCCGAAGTGTTTCGCCCTTGCGGATTTTCTGATCTTTCGTTCAATGCCTCATATGGGCTGGCAGAATGTGTGCTTGGCGTCAGTTTCAGCACGCCTCAGACGGGTATGCGGTTGGATCATATTTCCAAGCAGGAACTGGGTGATAACCATCGCGCTGTGCCGGTGCCCGATGATGGCACGGGGGTTGGCCGTACCTTTGTGGCTTGCGGTTTGGTGATCCAAGGCCACACCGTTGAAATTCGCGATGAGGCGGGCAACGCCCTGGCAGAACGCGAGGTTGGCCGTGTGTTTTTCTCCGGTGAGAGCGTCATGCAGGGCTATTACGGTGACCCTGAAGCGACGGCGGCGAGTATTTACGAGGGGTGGCTCGATACCGGCGATCTTGGATACTTCATTGGCAACGAATTGGTCATTGTTGGTCGCTCCAAAGATATGATGATCGTCAATGGGCGTAACTATTGGCCGCAAGACATTGAATGGACGGTCGAACGCATGGAGGGTATGCGCTCCGGTGATGCAGCAGCGTTCACGCTTGAAAATGACGATGGCAGCGAGACGCCAACGCTGCTGGTACAGTGCCGACCATCTGCGGAAGAGGTTCGCACTGCTCTGGCGGCGGAGATTAAGGCGCGGGTGCAAGATCAAGTTGGCTTGGCTTGTAATGTTATTCTTGTGCCGCCACGGACTCTTCCCAAAACCTCTTCCGGCAAACTTGCACGTGGCAAGGCTAAAGCAAACTTTCTCAAGGGTGAAATTCAACCGCTTGCAGATGGCGCGTAGCGTCTGCGTGTCCGAATGACCACTCCTCTTACCATAGCCGTGACTGGTGCGACGGGGTTTCTAGGTCAACATCTTCTCCGCCATCTCAGTGCAGCAGGGCATGCTGTCAGAGCTTTGACCCGGCAACCTCAACGGGGTGATGCTGCTGCGAAGCTGACTTGGATTACGGGTGATCTTGAAAACGCTGAGGCGCTGAAAAACTTACTCACCGATGTTGATGTGGTTGTGCACGCTGCGGGTGCGATTAAAGCACTGAACCGGGAAACGTTTTTCAAAATCAATCGCGAGGGCACCCGCGCGGTGTTGGCGGCGGCAAAGGCGGCGGGTGTAGCAAAGTGCGTTCTGGTGTCGTCTCTCGCAGCCCGCGCGCCTGATCTGTCTTCTTATGCTGCCAGCAAGCATGGTGCGGAACGCGTGGCTGAGGACTACGCGAATAACCTTGAGGTTGTGATCCTGCGGCCACCGGCCATTTATGGGCCGGGTGATGACGAGACCGTCAGGTTGTTTCAAATGGCGGTAAACGGGTTTGTTTTGGCACCGGCTTCCAAGGCGTCCCGGGCCTCGTTAATTCATGTGGGCGATGTGGCAACGGCCATTCTTGTCTGCTGCGAACAGACGCAATCTCAGCTTATTTTGGAAATTGATGATGGCACGCTTGGCGGTCATACCTGGCATGATCTCGCTTTGGCTGCGGGTCTGGCGGCTGGGCGCTCGGTGAAAATCGTTCACCTACCGGGTGTTTTTGTGTGGGCAATGGGTTTTTTGGGCACGCTGAAAGCCGCAATTACCCGATCCCCCGCGATGTTAACCCTATCAAAAGCGCCTGAACTGCTCCATCAGGACTGGGTTGTGACCGAGTCAGGACCTCAGGGATGGCATCCCAAGTGGACCCTGGAAGCGGGCTTTAAGGACGCAATCGATTGGTATCACTCACAAAATGTTTTGAAACGTTACTTTTAAAGTTACTTGTCACGGTTCTGTCATCCCACTTAAAAGTATACGGTGGACTGAAATGGGATGCGGGACTCAGGGCGTCGCCTAATCCCCAAAGGCTAGAGGACTAATGAAATGTCGGCTGAACCTAGCGACGGCGCGTCGCAAGACGTGCGAGCTTCGGTTCTGAAGGTTTTACAACCTTTTAACAAAACCGGCGTAACGCTTAAGGATGGGACTCGATTTACGGAAGACCTGAATTTCGATTCCCTGTTGGTCATGGAGTTCATTGCAGCTCTTGAGGATGAACTTGATATATCGGTGCCATTGAACGTGCTTCCGGATATCGAGACGGTGGGGCAATTGGTCGTCGCGACCGAACAGATTGTTAGGGAAGAACATGGCTGATTTGTTTGATCGATTTGCGCCGCTTCTGGCGCGCCGCGAGGCGCTGGTGGGTGACGGCGGGCATGATCCGTTTCAGGTCCAGATGGACGAAATTCTGTCCCAGACCGAAGCCATGATTGGCGGCCGCCATACGATTTTAGCCGGCACCAACAATTACCTTGGTCTGACGTTTGCCCCTGAAGCGTTGCAAGCTGCGCATGATGCTTTGGATGCGGCAGGCACAGGCACCACCGGCAGTCGTGTCGCCAACGGCACCTACAGCGGCCATAAGGAACTTGAGCAAACCCTGTGCTCGTTCCTGGGTAAAGCCCACGCCATCGTGTTCTCCACGGGGTATCTTGCCAACCTGAGCATCTTGTCCACCTTGGTCGGCCCGGAAGATTACATCCTTATGGATGCCGATTGCCACGCCAGCATTTACGATGGTGTGCGCATGGGGCAGGCCCAAATTATCCGCTTTAAGCACAATGATGCGGCTGATCTGGATAAGCGTTTGGCGCGCCTGTCCAAGAAACCGGGCAATAAACTCATCGTAGTTGAGGGCATTTATTCAATGCTCGGCGATAAAGCGCCTTTAAAAGAAATTGTCGACGTTAAAAAGAAATATGAAGACACCTATCTGTTGAGTGATGAAGCCCATTCTCTCGGTGTGCTCGGTCGGTATGGCCGTGGCTTGCCGGAAGAGTTAGGTGTTGAAGATGATGTCGATTTTATTGTTGGCACTTTCTCCAAAAGCGTTGGCACCGTGGGTGGTTTCTGCGTTTCCAATCATCCGCAGTTCGATCTTCTGCGTCTCGCCTGTCGTCCGTATATTTTTACGGCGTCTTTGCCGCCCTCCGTGGTGGCATCGGCCCGCGTCGCTTTAGGCTTGGTCGAGAATGGTGGTGCCTTGCGCAAGCGCTTGATGCGCAATGCCGAGCGGTTGCACACCGGTCTTGCAGCCCTTGGCTTTACCCTTGGTGGTGAACTCAGCCCGGTTGTGGCTGTGGTTGCCCCTGATGTCGAAACCGGTGTTGCCTTCTGGCGCGGCCTGATCGATGGCGGCGTCTACGTGAACCTCGCATTGCCACCTGCCACGCCGCACAACTACACGCTGTTGCGCTGCAGTCTGAGTGCCGTGCATACGCTTGAGCAGGTTGATCGCATCATCGAAGTGTTTGCCGGTGTCGCGGCTGAGCTCGGTGTATTGCCGCCTCAGGCCAAACAGAAGGCTGCGATCGGTTAACGCGCTGGTTTATTTAAGCCACATTATTGATTCCGCTTAATTTAAACCACCTTGCCGTTTTGTCTTAAGCAGCAAACGCAGTCCTGTACGCACCGGTGTGGCCCGTTCGCGGTCGGTGAGCTCTATTTTGACTCCCGAATGCCGTTCTATTTTCCAGACCGCATAGTCCAAGCCGCCTTTAAACGTGAAGGCGGCCTTGATCAGACGTGCGGCGTTCAAAAAGCGTCCCCACCAGCGCCGCAAGCGCCAGTCCCAAGGCCAACCCCAAGGCCAACCCCAAGGCATCTCAGATGGGGCTTGGCGTTCGGCTGCAGCATCAATGTTTAGATCGCGTAAGGCCGCCTGACCGATCCTGATAAACCGGTCCTTTTGTAGGTCCACAAGTTGATCGGCTTTGGAGTCCGGCTCCGGACGCAGTTCGGATTTATAGGTCGCGCGGAACGCCGTGATCCATAGATCCTCAACCTCAAACGGCCCCCCCATCAGGGGAACGGTTTTGCTCAAGAGCGTCCTAACTGCGCGGGCCAGGGCTTTTTCAACTGCCGTGCGTGCGCCTGCGGTGGCGGCGTAAACAAGGCCCGCCGGTTGCGCAAACCTTGCCCACAGTGCCGAGGCAAACGTTGTTTCTGAGGTGCCGCGGATGAAGGCTCCAAGAGTCATGACGGCCACTTTCGCGCGCACCACACGGCCCTCAAAATCACATTCATGATAATAGACGTTGGGCGGCAGAATCGTTCCGAAGGTGGCGCTGACCGCGCTGTTTAAGGCGGGCCGTAAAGCCTCAACCAACACATAAAAGTCGAGCATGAGGTCTTTGTCGGTGCCCAGTCGCAGGCAGGATCCGTAAAACACAATAGCCTGGGTGCCCCTTCCGTACGTTTGTTTGAGGTGCTCAACCATTGCAGCCGCTGCCGGAAAGGGTGTGATTTTGCTTTCTTCCGCGATGAGGCTGTCGAGGGAGGATGTGGTCATTTTTTTATTATCTTCCTACCATCGCACGAAGGTCAGGGTTTGGCTGCTGTCCAGCCGGATCGGTGTGTCGGTGTTCGTCTCGTAGATCTCGCCATCCAAGGTGTACGTCCCATCAAAAGAGAATGACACAGACTCTGTGCGGCGCACCGTCCGGTGCTTGGTTGCCTTAAATCTCCGCCGGAGCAGTCCAGCAAAGGTCGAGAGCACAGGAATCGCTCCTGGGCGCAAACTGATATAGTTCATCGGGCCCGCGCCCCCAGAAGGGTGTGCACGCATGCCCAGGAGCATTTTATCCATGGTCGTGGCCATCACCACAAAGAAACGACCGTCTTCTGACCAACCTCCGTCTTCCGTGGTTACACGCACAGTCCCACCCTGAGGCCCGGACTTCAGGGCCCGCCAAAGTAACAGGCACACAGCCGCGCTGTGAGACAGCGTATTGGGCCACCCCAGAGGATAAATCTTGCGGCGGCAGTACAAAATACCGTCGACCACGTCTGCGCCGCCAAAAAACGCACCATGCTTTGGTGGGGCAGAGCCATGATACAGTGTCAGAATCGCTTGCGTATGCTGGGTGCGAGGCAATGTGCCCTCGCCGCAATGCACCAATAATGCGGCCAAAGCTTCTCGCCGATCGCCCGTTAAACTCCAGGCCGCCGCAGTCATGTTGGTTTTGCCCGAGGGCAGCAGGGCGAGCGCGGGTAACGTGGTGTATGGTCCGTCATTCAACAGACCGGAAAACACCAAACCAGCGGTGCCATCGCCGCCATCAATCGCTAACGTCTCAATGCCCGCGGTGGCGCAGTCTCTAAGGATGACGGGGATGTCCGCAATCTGGTCGATCACATAGTGACGCACCCAGGCATGACCCGCGATGATATCCAGCAGCCAGGCACCGTCAGCCTTATTCTGGGTGCTTAAATGATTACTGATGATGGCGAGGCGTGGGGCAGTTAAAGCAGCGGTCACAGTGGTGGGGCCTTATACTGAAGAAGGTCTCGAACCCTTACATAATGTTTCAAAAGCTTTGATTTGACGATCTTGCGTCTGCCCGCCATGTTGCCGTTGCTTGAAGATTTCCTACGAAAAGCCGGAAACCACCGGTTACGGGCAATTTTCTGGCGCTGACTCAGGGACCTGAAGGGCAAAGGCCGTCTGAATGACGGTCATAACGACCATGTTCAAAGCGCTCGACATTTATCTCTTACGGCAGATTATGCCAACCCTGCTTGTAACATTGCTGATCGCGGCGGTGATTCTGCTGCTCGAGCGCATGTTGCGGCTGTTAGATATTGCGGTCGGGAATGGCGTCTCGACCCTGGTTGTTTTCCAGATGTTGTTTAACCTGATTCCCCATTACATCGGTTTGGCCTTGCCGGCGGCCCTGTTTTTGGGTGTGCTTTTGGCCTTCCGCAAGTTGTCGTCACAGTCTGAACTGGATGCCATTCAATCCTCGGGGATTGGCTTGAGCCGCTTTATCCGCCCGGCCGTCATTCTGGGCCTGTTCATGATGATCTTCAATTTGATCCTGGTCGGGTATTTGCAGCCGTTCAGCCGTTACGCCTATCGCGCGCTTCTGTTCAATGTCACCAGCGGTGTGCTGGAATCCGGCATTGGCGAAGGCGTCTTTATGGATTTGCCCAATGGCTACACCTTGCGGGTCGAACAATCCCGTGGTGCCGGGCGAGAGCTGTTTGGGGTTTTTGCCCATCAGCAAAAAGAGGATGGCACCATCGTTACGTTAACGGCCAAGCGGGGCCGGTTGGTCTCAGGCGGTCCAGATAACCCAACCAGCCTCAGATTGTTTCAGGGCAACCGGTCTGAGTGGTCTCCGGGGGCGAGTTCGGCCAATACCGTCAGCTTTGATGCCTTTGACTGGCCGCTCAACCTTGATCAACTGATACGCTTTCGCATGCGCGGCGGTGATGAACGCGAGTTAACAATTGACGAGTTGTTGCGTGGCTACGTCAAAAACATGTCGGTCGATGAAAATGGAGTGAGGCTTGTCGCGGCCAATCCGGAGATCTATCCGGAGGATCGTGTGCCGCCCGCTGCCGCTGCCGCTGAACTGCATGGCCGTATTGTTTTCTCGTT
Source organism: Rhodospirillaceae bacterium (assembly GCA_040221475.1). GTDB lineage: Bacteria > Pseudomonadota > Alphaproteobacteria > Rhodospirillales > Rhodospirillaceae > WLXB01. Next base: position 626,937 of record JAVKEJ010000058.1, read on the forward strand.
ATCGATTTTATTTTTACCGATGCTGGCGGCCCCGCTTGGCATCATGACTCACCGTGCCAGTAAATCTTTTGGCCTGGTCGTCGGCTTGTTGACGCTGGTGGTCTACCATAAGATTCTTGAGTTTAGCGAAGCCTATGCGACGGTGGGCGGCGTCGCGCCTGGTCCAGCGCTGTGGGTGCCCTTTGCCATATTTATTGCCGGCACATCCTATTTATTTCTCAAAACTGAAGCGGTCGCAGGGGCGACGCCCATGCAGCGTATGGAAGACCGGTGGTCTGGAATGATCAGCAGTATCATGCGTCTGTTCCGCAGAAGCCGCAGCTAGTACGTTTATCCTATGATTCTTTCTTGGTATTTGACGAAAGCGTATTTGACGCGTTTCTTTGCCTTGCTGTTTGGCTTGGTCGTGTTCTTGCAAATGCTCGACCTGCTGGCCAACGCAGATGCGGTGCTGGAAGGGGGGGGGCAGCCGGTCAGCGCCCTTGGCCGCTATATCATCTTACGCGTGCCGTCGATCATTGAAACAGTCGCGCCCTTGGCGGCGTTGCTGGGCGGACTCACAGCCTTGGTTGTGCTGGCCCGCAACAGTGAAATTATTGCCATGCGGGCGGCTGGCCGGTCGGTGTTGAGCTTGGTCGGCGGTCTGGTCGCTGTCGGCATGATCTTGGCGCTTGTGTTGTTCGTGTTCTCCGACCGTGTGGTTGTGCGCTTTAACGCCCAACTTGAAGACTGGAAAAGCACCGGCTATCAGCCGGGTGGCGAAATCGTTGATGGCAGTGAAACCTGGGTGATTGAAGGAAAGACCATCATCCGCGTCGGTCATGTGTTGAATAACGGGTCTGTGCTGAACGACATTCGGTTGTTCCGTCAAAACGAAACCGACGCTGTGACCGATATTATCAATATTCGCCTCGCCATATGGGAAGAACAGGGCTGGACCTTATTTGGCACGGCGCGCGTTGGCGGCGATTCCGTTGCCACGCCTCTGCCTAAACCAGCCTGGGAGACCAAACTCACCCCGGATGATTTCAATAAATTGGCAAACCCGCCCAGCGAACTGACGTTTGATGAACTGGAACATTATGTGCGCGAGTTGGCGCTCGGAACGCGACCGGAATACTATTACGACACGTGGTTGCAGCGTAAATTGGCTGGTCCGGCTGTGCTCGCCTTGATGCCGCTTCTGGCGGCCATCGCCGCTTTTGCTCATCACCGCCAGGGCAGTGCGATCATGGTGATTGTCTATGGTATCTCGCTTGGGTTTGTCTTTATCGTGACCGACAATCTCTTGTTGGCCATGGGACAATTCGGCGCTTTACCGCCCATTGTGGCGGCCTGGTTGCCTTTGGCGCTGTTTGGCACCATAGGCTTGTGGATTGTGGTAAACTTAGAAAACAAAGGCGCTTAACGTCTCTTTATGCCGACGTAAAAACAAGTATGGAAAACAGCCTGGCGGCACATTGCCGCTGACGCGAAAAACAAAAGAAGGGTTGAGACTGTGAAAATCGGATTCTGGTCGGATCGGGAGTACCACTTAGATCGCATGAATCTGAGTCAGCTCGCGGCGGCTTATTTTCAGTACTATGCCATTGCCGCATATTTTGCATTTGCGGCCTTAACAGCCAGCTACGCGGGTTGGGCCTGGGCGAATGGTCTGGCGTCATTCACGGGTCTGGCGGCTTCCGTTTTGGCAACGGTTCTGATTTATCCTTTGGTTTGGTATGTTCTGCATCGTTGGGTGCTGCATTCTAAGTGGATGTGGAAAAGCAAGCTCACCGCCCCGGTGTGGAAGCGCATCCATTACGATCACCATTCTGATCCCAACAACCTTAAAGTCTTGTTTGGCGCGTTGTACACCACCCTTCCCACCGTTGCGCTCGCCACCGTTCCTGTTGGGTATGCGCTAGCCGGCTGGCCTGGGGCTGCCGCCGCGTTGTGTGCGGGTGTGTTGCAAACCTGTTTTTACGAATTTATTCACTGCATTCAGCATTTGGGCTATGTGCCCCAATGGGCGTGGGTTAAGCGCATGAAGAAGCTTCACATGGCGCATCACTTCCACAATGAAAACGGCAATTACGGCATCACCAATTACATGTGGGACCGTATTTTGGGCACCATGTACGAGAAAATCAAAATGCGTCCCAGGTCTGCCACCGTGTTCAACCTCGGCTATGACGAAGAAGTGGCAAAGACCTATCCCTATGTCGCGGAGATGACAGAGGGTTGGCCGCATACGGCAAACCCGGTGCATCGTCAGCGTGAGGCCCTTGAGGAGTCCGATGGGTCTGTAGAGGACGGCAAGCTCGCCCCTTCGGCGTAGCGCGCAGCTTTTCTTCGCTATGACGACGCCGGCCATAACCGTTCGCTCCGTGACCAGCAAAGCCGATCGTGAGACGTTTATCGCGCTCCCGGCTGCGTTTTTGGAAGACGATCCGGCCTGGGTGCCCCCGCTCAAGATGATGGTGCGTGACCAACTCAATCCCAAAAAGAATCCCTGGTTCAGTCATGGCGAAGCACAGCTGTTTCTGGCTGAACGTAATGGCGCGCCCATAGGCCGTATCTCAGCCCAGGTGGATCGCAGCCATCTGGAACGCTATAGCGATGACGTTGGTTTTTTCGGCTTCTTTGATTGTGTCGATGAACAGCCGGTGGCCGATGCCTTGTTCGAAGCGGCCGGCGCGTGGCTAAAAGAACGCGGTGTGAAGCACGTGCGCGGACCGTTCAGCCTGAACATCAATGAAGAATCCGGCTTGCTGGTCGAGGGCTTTGAGAGCCGCCCTCGGATGATGATGGGACACGCCCGGCCTTATTATCAAACCCTGGTCGAGAACGCCGGGTTTGCCGGCGTGCGCGATTTGCTTGCGTATCTCACACCTATGGACCCAGCCTTGCCGCTGAAGCACATGAAAATTCTGCAACGCTCGATTGATCGCAATCCCGGTTTGTCTCTGCGCCCGCTTGATCCGAAAAATTATGACGCTGACATTCGTATTCTGGTCGACCTGTTTAATGCCGCCTGGGCTGAAAACTGGGGCTTCGTGCCCATGACCGAAGCCGACGCCCAACATATGGCGAGAGAACTCAAGCCCATCTTGATTCCCGAATTGGTGTGGTTTGCCTTTTATGAAGGTGAGCCAGCGGCCATGGCGGTCGCGCTGCCAGACCTGAACGAAATGATCGCCGATCTCGGGGGCAACCTGTGGCCAACCGGCTGGATGAAACTGGCATTGCGCATTCTCACCCGGCGCAGCTGGTCGTCTGGCACCCGCGTGCCGTTGATGGGGGTCGCGCCGCGCTTTAAGCAAAAGTCCTTCGGCTCGGTTCTGGCGCTGATGGTCATCGGGTCTATTCGCACCGAGTCGCTCAAGCTCAATCTGCCGGTCTGCGAAATGAGTTGGATCTTAGAAGACAACACCCCCACCCGCCATTCCATCGAAACCATTGGCGGGCGGGTCTACAAAACCTACCGCGTGTACGAAAAAGCGCTTTAGTCCTTATCAGGCCCCATCCCTGGACGGGGCTGGACTCGCCCCTTAATTGTCCATACAAATCAAAACACCATGGAAGATGTCTGGATTCCCCTGTTGATTCGCATGGCGGTCACCGCAGCGGTTGTGGTCACCGCGACGCTCGCGGCGGAGCGCGCCGGGCCGTTTTATGGCTCGTTGATTGGCGCGTTTCCCACCTCGGCTGGCCCCGCTTATGTGATGCTCGCCCTAAAAGAAAGCGATGCCTTCGTTGCTGCCAGCGCGGTCGCCAGTATGTCCAGCATGGCGGCCATCGCGCCCTTTGTCGCAGTCATGGTCTGGCTGGCCCCGCGCACCAATGTGGTGTTCACAGTCGGCAGTGGCGTGCTGGTCTGGGCGGTGTTCGCCTTGCCGATCAGTCAAATCGCGTGGACGCCATGGACAGCCCTGGCGCTGAACTTGGTGATGTACCCCGCGTGTTTCTGGATCACCCGCAACATGGGCAAAGCGCCCGACAATCCAAAGCGTGCCCCGGGCACCTGGTATGATGTGCCGTTGCGCGCCCTGCTCATCGGCTTGTTTGTGGCGATGGTGGTGACCGGCTCAAACCTCATCGGCCCGGTGGTCACGGGGTTGGCGGCGGTGTTCCCAATTGTCTTCCTCAGTCTAACCGTCATCCTGCATCTGCGCTTGGGCGGCGAAGCTGCAGCCGCCACCATGCACAGCGCCATGCGGGTGGTGTCCGGCATGGTCCTCGCGTTAATGATTTTGCACTACGGCGTGGTCTGGTGGGGCGAAGCCATTGGCCTTAGCTTGTCATTGTTCGCCTCAATTCTTTGGGCTTTGTTGATGATTGCGCTGAACAGACGGCGCATGGCGGCATTGGCGGCGGCCGCCTAAAAATTCTGCACTGTTTCCGGCGCTTCAAACACCCGCACTGGCGGGGCGTTGCCCTTAAATTTTTCAATCTGCACCAAACAGGTTTGCGCGCTGGTGCCCTGGGCGATGGTTGACGTGCCTCTGTCGTGGGTCAGCACATTGGGGTTGCCATGCACGCAGGTCGCGCCAATTTTGCCCGGCGTAACCGGATCATACCAGGCCCCCGTCGCCAGCTGCACCACACCGGCACGTACGTCTGGTGTGATCACGGCGCCCGCCAGACACGCGCCCCGGTCGTTAAACAGGCGCACGATGTCACCCGCCGCAATCCCCCGTGCGGTTGCATCGTCCGGGTTGATCCACACGGGTTCGCGGCCCTGCACTTTGGACGCCTGCGAACAGCCGCCGTTGTCATACTGGCTGTGCAGGCGGGTCGCCGGTTGGTTGGACATCAGATGCAGCGGATAGGTTTGGGCCGCTTCGCCGCCGAGCCACTCGCTGGGTTCATGCCACACCGCATGGCCCGGTTGACCCGGTTCGTTCCAGTCGGCGATGGTTTGTGAAAACAATTCCAGCTTGCCCGAAGGCGTGTTCAGCTTGTGTGTTGCTGGGTCGGCGCGGAAGTTTTCAAAAAGTGTGCGCTCGTCCCGCGACGGCCATTCCAGCATGCCGCCGTTTTTCGCATCCCAGAAGGTGTCGAAATCGGGCGTATTGATGCCCTGCTCCGCCGCCCGCTGGCAGGTCGTTTCATACAGCCACTTAACCCACTCCATCTCCGAGCGATTTTCCGTAAACGCGGCACCGACCCCCAACCGTTCGGCCAGACCTTTGAAAATATCGTGATCCGAGCGCGCTTGCCCAAACGGCTCAGCCGCTTTGTGCATGGCCATGATTTGCAGCGACAAGCCCGACGCCGTCACATCGTTGCGTTCCAGGGTGGTCGTCACCGGCAACACAATATCCGCATGCCGCGCCATGGGGTTCCACCAGGCTTCGTTAACAATAATCGTCTCGGGCTGCTGCCAGGCTGCAACCATACGGTTGAGATTTTGGTGATGATGAAACGGATTGCCGCCACACCAATACACCAGACGGATGTCCGGGTAGGTCAGCGTTTGGCCGTTAAAGCGCACAGTGTCGCCGGGGTTCAACAGCAGGTCCGAAATCCGCGACACCGGAATAAACGTGCCGATGGGGTTTTCGCCTTTGGGCAGATGCGCCGGGGCGACCGGAGTCCCTGGGCCACCGACGCCCGCCGCGCCCGCATAGGCAAAACCGAATCCGCCGCCGGGCAATCCAACTTGTCCGAGAAGGGCCGCGAGCGTGATCGCCATCCAGTAGGTTTGCTCGCCATGGTCGGCGCGTTGGAGCGACCAACTGACCGTAATCAGCGTGCGCGTCTGATGCATCTTGCGCGCGAGGGCTTTGATGGTTGCAGCGTCCAAGCCTGACAATGCTGCCGCCCATTCTGCTGTCTTCGCAACGCCATCGGTTTCGCCCAGGATGTAGGCCACTACTCTGTCGCCACCCACACAATAGCTATCGAGGAATTTTTGATCGTGCCGGTTCTCTGAAATCAACGTGTGCGCCAGGCCCAGCATCACCGCCACATCCGATCCCGGATGCGGACTCAGCCAGGTGGCATCCAAAAAATCCACCACATCGCTGCGGATCGGGCTGACGTTGACCACCTCAACGCCGGCCTCTTTACAACGCTGCAACGCCTCTTTGGCAATATGCCGTCCGGTGCCGCCACCATGCACTTGTGAATTTTTCAGCGCCAGTCCGCCAAAGGCGACCACCAGTTCTGTATGGTCTGCAATGGTGCCCCAGGTGGTGTTGGCACTGTAACACACGGCCATCCAGTCGCCGGCAATATGCGGCACGATGACTTCCGCCGCGCCCGAGGAATAGGTGCCCACCGAATAGGTGTTGCCGCCAACCAGATTCAAAAACCGGCGCATCTGGCTTTGGGCATGATGGAACCGCCCCGCCGACGCCCACCCGTAAGACCCCGCGTAAAGGGCGTCGTTGCCGAAGGTCTCTCTCACCCGCGTGAGTTCGCCCGCCACAATGTCCAGCGCTTCATCCCAGGGCAGCGCCACAAACGGCTCGGCCCCGCGCCCGGTGACATTTTTCTGAGGTCCGCCCTTTTTCAGGCGCTCAAGCCAGCCTTTGCGCACCATGGGCTGGGCGATTCGCACCGCGTCGTGCTGGGCCTGGGGCATCCCCGGTCCAATGGGCGAGGGGTCCGGGTCGCTGGCCACGGGGGTCAGGGCGGTCACTTTACCGCCCTCAACTTTGGCCGTGTAGGCGCCCCAATGGGTTGCGGTCGGCAGATATTTTACATCATCAGGCATATTCTAGTTATAGCGGTTCAACCTTGAGCCGCCTATGGTGAGACCCTCACAAAAAGGAGATTGATCCATGTATCGTCTGATTTTTGCTCTCGCTGTTCTGCTCGCACCCGGTTTTTTAGCATTGCATGCTGCCGCGCAAGAGGCTGAACCCGGCTACGCCAGTTTTGCGCGCACCACCATCATGGGGCGGTTGGCGGACCTCGAGCCCTCCATCACCTTCTGGCGCGATGTCATGGGGTTTTCCTACATGGGCGACCCAAGACCGACAACCGGAGATTCCAGCCCCATCGGTTGGGATGAAAACGCAACGCGCTACTTCACCGCCTTTACCTCCAAGGAAGGCTCAACGGTTGCGTTGCTCATGGTGGAAGACGCGCCGGACTTTCCGTCGCTCGACTTGCCCGATGAAGGTGCGGCCTACGGTGGCGTGATTTTGGTGCACACCGCGAAAAATTTGGAAGATGTCTACAATCGTGCGGTGGCCAATAAGGTGGAGATCATCAAACCCTACACCCCGTCAGCGACGGGCCGCTCCATGCAGATTTACCTGCGCGCCCCGACAGGGCAGATGGTCGAGATATACGAGATGATCCCGCAGCCGGACGACGAGTAGCTAGTCGCAGTAAAATTCTTCGTCACTCTAGGGTTTAGCGAGTCCGGGGAAGGGTCCAGCGTAAAACGCTCAAATGCTCAAATGATTTGTGGCTCTGGTTTCTCGGGCTAAATCCGAGCAGGACAGAAGCCTTATACCACCTCGCGGGCTTCCCGCCGCCGGTTGATTCCCGCCAGCACAGGCACGGCGATGTAGTCATACACCAGGGCCGCAACGTCGCGCAGGCCCGGCAGGCGCACCACCTTGGCCAGACCTCTGTACCAGGGCAAGCGCTCCCAAATGGCGATGAAGGAGTCGATGCCTGACATCAGCGCTTCGCCTGCGGTCTCCGCATACAACCGCCGTTTGGCTTGGTCGGCGCGCAGGCTATAACGGGCTAAAGCGTCGGGGTGCTTTGCCAAATCCGTAAAGGTCAGATTGGTGATGCGGTGGTGTTCTGTCAGTTTAATATAGTGGTTGATTTCAACCCGGCAGACCGGGCAGGCCCCGTTATAGAAAACAGTGAGGTGAGGATGTGTGTTCATAGCTCTTCTTACGGCAAAGGGTCGCCGATAGCTCACTCTTTTTCGCACCCCTTTTTTTGAACCAATACGCCTCCCTTGCGTACAAAGACTAAGCTGAAAAATTTAGGAGTCCGCGCCATGCGCTTTCTACCCCTTGTGCTTGTTGTCGCACTCGCCGCCTGTGACTCGCCAAGCCCCACGAGCGCTCAGGCCACGGCACAAGAGTCTGCTGCGCCCTGGTATGAGACGGCCCGCGCCAGCCGCGATGGCATCGGCAAGGTTTATATGGGCCGGGAGATCTCCCACGTCATGGGGCATCTCGGGGCGGGTTGGCTGGAACGGCCCGAGCGCGAGCAGGAAGAACGCACCGATTTGCTAATTGATAATCTGGACCTCGAGCCCGATTTTGTTGTGGCTGATATTGGCGCGGGCACAGGCTACTTTTCGTTTCCCATCAGTGCGCGGGTGCCGCAAGGCAAAGTGCTGGCGGTGGATATTCAGCCCGAGATGCTGGCGATCATCGCGCAGCGCAAAGCGGCGGGCCTCAGCGACAGCAGTTGGCAAAACATCGAAACGGTGCGCGGCACGGAAGATAACCCCAATCTTCCAGACAATGCGGTCGATCTCATCTTCATGGTCGACGCCTATCACGAATTTGCCTATCCCCGTGAAATGGGCGAGGCCATGGTCAAGGCGCTCAAGCCGGGCGGTCAAATTGCCCTGGTGGAATACCGCCTGGAAGACCCCAGTGTGCCCATTAAGCGCCTGCATAAAATGTCAGAAGCCCAAGCGCGCAAAGAAATGGAAGCGTTAGGATTAGTCTGGGTGCAGACCAAAGACATTCTGCCCCAGCAGCATCTGATGTTTTTCGAAAAGCCGCGACCTTAAAGCGCCGATTTAAATCGCCCCTTTAAATCCGTAGCGGCCTCCGCTCAGAGGGGGTAAGGTACGCACATGTCTTTTCTTGTGCGTCAATTTGCCCAGCGCCTGATTCAGAAAGTCGCCGCCGACCCGGTGGCGCGGGAGAAGGCTGCCAGGGTCGCGGCCGGTGTTGCCCGTGAAGCAAAACAAATCGCCGGTCAGAAAGACCGTGCTTATGAGGCGGGCAAAGCCGTGCGCCGCGCACTCAACAAGCTGAACAACTCCTAAAACTCCAGCTCTAAAACTCCAGCTTAAGCCCAATCTGTGGAAACACGTTCAGGTCGCCAAACACATTCACGCCCCGGCGTTCGTCAAACTCCAGGGAGTCGATGTTGGTGCGGCCATAGGCGTTGATCACGTCGAGGAAGGTGATGACGCTGACGCCACCAATCTGACGCCGGTAATCGATACGAATGTTCAGCGCATGAAAGTCGCGCAGCCGTTCCGTGTTGGTGGTGGTGATCTCTTTGGAGAAGCGCAAATTGTTGGGGTCGTTAAAAATATCCGCATTGATAATAAATCCGTCTGTCGGGCGGCCAGACGCATACTTCCATTTCGCGGCCAAGGCCCAGCGGTCGTTGGGTTGCCAGGCGGCGGCGAGAGTCAACACATGGGGGCGATGGAAGTCGGCGTTGTATTCTCCCTCGCCTAAATTGTCGTCGCGTTTAGCCCGAGAGAAAGAGTACGCCAGTGAGGCGGACCACTCATTCGACATGCGCTTCTGCACACTGAGGTCAATGCCTGCGCCATCCCCGTCGCCGCTGTTAAACGCGAGGCCCGAGGTCTCATCACCGGGCACCACCAGATTTTCCAGATCCTGGTAATACACTTCACCGGCCACTTTTAGATCAGGGGTCAGGTAGTGTTCCAGACCCAGGCTGACTTGATTGGTGCGCTCGTTTTCCAAGCGGTTGTTGGCCGGGTCTGCGGCCAGTTCCAGCACCCGTGGGGTCTGATAATAAACCCCAGCCGTGGCCGACAGGCGCGTCGCGGCGCCCAGTTGCCAATCGGCGGACAGACGGGGCGACCACAGGGACTCCTCTGAAAATCCATCCCGGTCGAAGCGAACACCCGGGCGTAGGGTGAAGTCCCCCAGGTAAAACGCGTGATCCATGTAGCCTGCGATCCGCGACTCTTTGGCTGTGAAGGCGGAATTAAGACGGGCTGGCGTCAGCACAATAAATTTTTGGCTCGGATCAGACCGGAAATCATTCTGGTCATACACATAACGAATCCAATCGCCGTCCAGGCGCGTATCGAAATCCAGCTCAACCCGGGAATAACGCGCTCCGGCAGACAATACGCCCCACGGTGTGGGTGTGGTGTAATCGCCACGCCAGCCGATTTCCTGTTCGGTCTCCGTCAGGTTCAGGATGTTTTCGCGCACGATCACTTGATCAGCGGTTTGGTCCACACCGGTCAAATCTGGAAACGCTTCGCCCAGCCGGCTGGTCTTGTCGCTGTCGCGCAGGAAGACCGCATTGGTCAGTTTGCCTTCATTGCCCACCAGCCAGGTCCAGGTTGCGCCCAGCAGCAGGCTGTCTTGCTCGGTGGTCAGCAGCGAAGTGTCTTCGAAGTCGTCGGACTCCAACACGTTCTCGACATCGCGGGTGTAGTCTTCCGGGGAATACAGACCAAGAAGCGAAATACTGTGGCGGTCATTCAAATCCGTGACCGATTTAAACAAAAAGTCACCAGACTCCGGATCGCCAATGTCTTTCTGACCAATCACTTTGAACAGGTTGCCGAAGTCAAAGTAGCGTGCGGACAGCAACACGCTGGTGTTGTCCGCCACATAACTGGGGCCATCGTAGGTGATCTCGCCGCCCGCGATATCAAGCCGCGCGCTGACCGAGGGGTCGTCCGGGTTGCCTTCGGCGATGTCCAACTTCAGCAGTGATCCGCTGCGACCGCTGTAGGCGGCGTCCCATCCCCCCGCTTGAAACTCTGCGCCGCCAATGATGTTGGGGGCAAAGATCGAGAATCGCCCGCCGCCGCCAATGTCTTCTTCGTCGCCAAGGCTGCGGTCGAAGTGCACCACTTTATCAAAGGGGATGCCATCAATCAGAATCAGATTGTCGCGCGGGCCACGGCCGCGCACGGTAAAGTTGGAAAACTCGCCCGTGTTGGACACACCGGGCAGCACATCCAGGCCGCGAAACACATCGCCCGCCGTGCCAGCGCCACGCCGGATTTCTTCACGGCCCAGCCGCGTCGCCGTGACAGAGCCAAATTGCGTGATCCCAACGGCTTTGGCGGTGACCAAAATTTCATCTATGGCCAAAGCTTGCCGGGCCAGCTGGAAATCGGCGCGGGTCACGCGGTCGCGCACCACGCGCACGTCAATCTCCACTGCATCCACATATCCGGGTTGGGTGACGTGCAGGGTAAACAAACCTTCCGGCACGGCGTCCAAGGCATAGCTGCCATCGCTACCGGTGACCACGCTTTGGTCTGTCGCGGGTCCATCAATGAGTTTTACTTGCGCCCCAGCGACACTGCGGCCTGACACTGCGTCACGGATGTCGCCGCGAATGGTGCCAAGTGGGTTGTCCGTGGTTTGAGCTTGCGCCGGACCTGTCCCGATGGAGAGCGCCGGTGCCAGAAAAAACAGTGTCAGAAAAAGCAGACCAACGGTCCGGAGCAACACAGAAACACGCATAACAATAAAAACTCACAGATCGTGGGGGTAAAGGGTCAAGCAAAGTTTATCATGAACGCGCACGGCCGTCTGATCTTTGATCGCGCTCAATCGCCTTAACAGAACCACTTATGTAAGGTGTCGCACCTCCAAATCCAAGATGGCGAGTCGGTAAGACTTTATGTCGATGTGAAATAAAACTGTGCATGAGCTCGTTCCAAGGGAGGTGGTCGAGGTGGGTCCATGGGCTCGTTCCACGCATCATACGTGCATGGGCTCGTTTGACCGGAACCCGTCGTGCATGGGCTCGAACCGAGGGGGAGAGCCTCAACAGAAAATATCTTGTTCCATGGACAAGCCCACAAACAAGACAATCTCGAACCTATCTGATTTCGCAAATGCGCGCATTTAGGGCATACCCCGGTTATGGATATTTCGCGTTGGAGCCAACTGCACGGCGGATGATGGCGAGGCCGCGCGGTTTTAGCCACTAGGTTTATCCGTTCGGCAACAGGATAATCTTCCCGTCGCGGTCTGTGCCACCCCGTGCCGCGTGGGCAAAGGCTTCGGCATAGTCTTCAAAAGTATACGCCCCGGCGATAGGGATTTTCAGCTTATCCGTCGCAATCAAGTCGTTGAGGTGGGCATAGATGCCGCGTTTGTTTTGCGGGGTGAGTTTCTTTTCGAAGGTTGATTTTCGATAGCCGGAAACGTGAATCCCTTTGCGAGACAGGTCGCGGAAAATAAAGCTGCACGGTTGGCCCGAGAGATCGCCGTAGACGATCAACTTCGCATCGATGCTCAAACAATGCGCCATGCGGCCCGAGGCTTCCCCAGCAATTGTGTCGAACCCCAAGCGCATGTCTGCGTCTTTTGTTGCGGCCTTAACACGCGTCGCCAGAATATCCGGATGATCGTCGCCCGTATCCACAAGGCACACGTCTGCACCAATCTCGTACAAGCTTGCTGCAACGGCCTCGCGGCGGATTAAATTGACGCTTTTCAAGCCGGCCTCATTCGCCAGAGCGATCAGCCAGCGTCCGCAGCTTGAATTGGCCGCATTATGAATCATCCACTCTCCAGGCGACAGCGTGTTATGTGCTTGAAACAACAGCGCCGAGGTCATGCCGTTGATCAGTACTAAGGCCAGTTGCTGCGAGTCAGCATCGGGCGGGGCCGGATAACAGTCAGCGGCTGGGGCCGAAATATATTGACGATAGGTGCCGCAGCGCGGCGGCGGCAAGGCGAGGTCACCAACAGCAAACTCGGTCACATCAGACCCCACCGCAACAACCCGGCCACAGCCTTCTAGGCCAGGTGTTTTTGGCAGATCGGTTTTCGGAACGCGGCGCGGGTCTCGGGCATCGCGCACTTCCAGTCCATGCACGGGCACGGCCAGCATTTTCAGCACAATGTCTGACGGTCCGGGCTCTGGGTCTGGCACGTCAACCAACCGCAAGGCGTCTTTCGGATCGCCATAACCAATTTGCTGAAGCGCTTTCATGCTTCCACTATAGCGAAAGACTTAGCCGTTGGGATGCAGGATCACCTTGCCTTTACGATCATCCCCACTGCGCTGGGCATGGGCAAACGCGTCGGCAAACTGATCGAGGGTGTAGGTGCCTGCAATCGCGGCTTTTAGCTCGCCCGTGCCAATTTTTTTGGCCAGCATTTCATAAATGCGGCGAATTTCAGCCATATCCCGTTTGGCCAGACCACGGCCAGTGCTCATGCCCGTCAAGGTGATGTTGTTGAAAAACATGTCGTTGAACGACAGTTTGCAGGGCTCACCGGAGATGAAGCCATAATTCACAACCTTGCCGCCGTAGTTCAGGCAGCGGGCGATCCGCGTTGTGGCATCGCTCGCCACTAGATCAAACCCAATGTTCAAGTCAGCACCGCCAACTGCGGCTTTCACTTTTGCGGCCAACGCGTCGGCATCGTCTTCGTCTGTGACACAGACATCAGCCCCTATCTCATAGAGTTCATCAAATAGACTCTCACGCCGCACGATGTTGCAGGTTTTAATGCCACGCTCTTTGGCGAGTACGATCAGATAGCGTCCACAGCTTGAGTTGGCACCGTTTTGCAGAATCCAGTCGCCTTCTTTCAACTCTGCGAAATCTTCCAGCAAGCAGACCGAGGTCATACCGTTGACCATCATCAGCGCCAGTTGATCGGCCTCGCCGTCTGGGGCGGGTAGGGTCGTATCTTCTTTGACGCAAACCTTTTCAGCAAAGGCCCCAGCACCCCACCAGGGGAACACCCGATCACCAACTTTGTAGGAGGTAACGTCCGCGCCAACGTTGGTGACACGACCGACGCCCTCATAGCCGGGTTGGCTGGGCAGGTCGTTAACCTTGAATCCTTCTTCGCCACGAAAGCGCTTAATATCGGCCAGATGCACAGCCGAGGCTTCCATCGCAATGACAAGTTCATCTGCGGCAGGTGAAGGCTCGGGCAGATCGATAATTTTTACCACTTTTGCCGGATCGCCGTGGTCAAACTGTTGTAACGCTCTCATATCCACTCCGCACTGCAACTTACCTGTGTCTGGACAACACTTAGCACGATACCCGGGCTGGTGTGACAATCGTTATATGACATCCAACTGGTGATCCAACGCACGGTTGAAGGTGTCGTCGTCAACATTACCGCCAGATAAAATAACGCAGACGTTGCGACCCTGAGCGCTGTGTCGGCCCGACAAGGCAGCTGCCAATGCGATCGCGCCGCCCGGCTCTAACCGTAGGCCAAGATGCCGGTGGGCAAAGGCCATTGCCGTCAACACATTGTCATCGGGCACAGTGTACCCGCCTGCCATCTGAGTACGATTAAGCCGCCATGTCAGCACGCCTGGTGTTGGCGCGAGCAAGGCATCGCAGAGCGACCCCGCCGTTGCTGTTGTGTTGGTCTGAAGTTGGCCAGAGATGAGAGATCGGCAGTGATCATCAAACCCGGCAGGCTCGACGGCGTAAAGTTGAATGCTTGGAAAGTGATCTTTCATGACGAGGCCGATACCCGCAGCCAGTCCTCCGCCTGAGACCGGTACCAACACGTCATCAAGCCTTACCTTTGAAGCTTCAGCCTGTGCGATGGCTTCCAAACCGACCGTGCCTTGGCCGCAGATGGTATCCGCATGATCATAGGGCGGGATGATAATGCGACCCTCTTCAGCAGCGATGCGTCTGCCGATTTCTTCCCGGTTTTCACGTGCCCGGTCATAAAAAATGATTTCTGCGCCAAGCGCAGCCGTTGTTTCGATCTTTGCGTGCGGAGCGTCGGCGGGCATCACAATTTTAGCGGCGGACCTAAAGCGCTTTGCAGCGGCCGCGACGCCCTGGGCATGATTCCCACTCGACCAGGCAACCACGCCTTTGGCGCGGTCTTCAGGGCTCATCTTCGCAAGATGGTTCATCGCGCCACGAATTTTAAACGAGCCGGTGTTTTGCAGGCATTCGGCTTTAAGAAAGACCTGTCCACCTGTGATCTCGTCTAGTTTTGCACAGCGCAATAACGGTGTTTTTGCTACGAGTCCGGCTATGCGACCAGCAGCTTTGTGAACATCTTCAGCGGATGGAATCGGTGTCATGAATTCAGTCTATCTGTGTTGTCCTTAAAACCGCCAGCTTGACGGCGCAATATCCTCGCAGTAGGTAGGGCTGTAGTGAAGGTGTGCGTGTTTGTGCTTCGGCATAGGTACGCCAAGAGGGAATTCGGTGAGATACCGAGACTGCCCCCGCAACTGTAAGCGGCGAGCCCTCCACCATAAATGCCACTGAGGTTTATGCCTTGGGAAGGTTGGTGGAATGGCGATGACCCGCAAGTCAGGAGACCTGCCCTCACAGCGTCATCTACCCTTGGACGGGGTGTTCCACAGGGGCGGTAAACCGTAGCGGTGACGCGCACGAGATGGTGTCGTCGCGCTGGTTGCGGGTCTTGGGTTCATTATCCATAGGTCTTTTTCCGGTTTTCGGCGACGCCTCATGCGTTGAACCGAAACGGAGACTAAATGTGACTAAAACGTCCTACAGCTGCCTACTTTTAATGGGGGCTAGCCTGTTGTCAGCGACGGCCATCGCGTCTGACAAACCAAATATCCATGATGAAATCGTCGTCACCGCCAGCCGGGTACCGCAAGCCCGCCTCTCAGTTGGCAGTGCAATTGATGTGTTGACCGGCTCTGATATCAAAACCCGACAAGAGGCGTTTCTCGGCGACCTGCTCCGCGATATGCCTGGTCTCGCGGTTAATCGCGCTGGACCAGCGGGTGCGTTCACCCAGGTACGCCTGCGTGGCGCTGAGTCCAGTCATACGCTGGTTGTTATCGATGGCATCGAAGCGGGTGACCCGTTCAATGCCGGCGAGTTTGAGTTCGCGCATCTCATGTCCAGTGGTGTCTCTCGGATTGAAGTCTTGCGCGGCCCGCAGAGTGCGCTGTGGGGGTCTGAGGCCATTGGCGGTGTGATCAACGTAACCACTGGGCCCCTTGAAACACCTGATGGTGCCTTTGTGGGGGCATGGGCGAATGGATTTACCGAAGGTGGTTCCTTTGATACGGCCCGTGGTAGCGTTGATGCTGGGACAGCCGGTGCGTGGGGCACGATCAGAGGGAGTATCGGATATTCAGATATTGGTGGAATTTCCGCATCGCCTACAGGATCAGAGAAAGACGGTTATGATAATCTCACCGCGTCTGTGTTCGCCGCTTTCAACGCCTCAAAAAATTTGACGCTGTCTTTATCCGGTCGGTATGTCAGCGCTTCAGCTTCAGAAGATGAACAGGACTTTGCGTTCGGTTCACCCACGCAAGGCTTCGTTATCGACTCTGACGGTGAGCGCGAGTCTGATCGGTGGTATGGCCGCGCCGCAGCAGACCTCTCGGTGCTGGATGGTCGTTGGACTCAACGCCTCAGCGCAGGCGTTACAGACACACAAAACGAGTCTTTTTCGGGCGGCCTGTTCAGCTTTGGCTCAGAGGGTCAGAAGTGGGATGTGGAGTATCAGTCCGATTTTACCTTCCAAACCAGTGAATCGGCTGAGCATGCTGTGAGTGCCTTGGTGGAATACGAGGACCTCTCTTACGAAAACCGTGGTGCGGGGGGCGGTCCAGTGAACCAGAGCCAGACCGGCGAGCAGCTTTCAGCAGCCCTTGAATACCGCGTGGCCATGGCTGAACAAATTTTCCTCAGCGGGGCTGTGCGTCTTGATGACAACGATCGTTTTAAGGATGAGACCACCTATCGTTTAACGGCGGCCTGGGCGTTGCCCGAAAGAGGTTTTAAACTGCGAAGCAGCTATGGTACGGGCGTGGCTCAGCCGAGTTTCTTTGAGTTGTTTGGATTTGATCCAAATTTCTTTATTGGCAATCCCGATCTGCAACCTGAGTCCTCAGAGGGCTGGGACGTTGGTCTCGACTATACCTTTGCCAATGATCTTGGGTTGCTCTCTTTGACGTACTTCGAATCCAATCTGAAAGATGAAATCTTTACGGACTTCGGTGTTTTTCCGTTCACGGTGGATAACCGTGCAGGGACCAGCAGCCGTGAGGGTGTTGAGTTTTCGCTGCGGATTGACCCCGCGAAGGCTTTGTCTTGGGCTGCATCGTATACCTATACCGACGCGAAAGACGATGCGGGCGCGCGCGAGTTGCGGCGTCCGAAACACAGCGGCAGCGTCAACGTCACCTATCGGTTTTATGACGAACGCGCGGTTGTAGACCTCGGTTTGAATTACAATGGCAAAATGCAGGACAGCGAATTTATTTTTACGACACCTGAAACGGTGGTGACACTGGACGATTATGTCTTAGCTACGTTGGCGACCTCATTCGATCTCAATGAGTCTGTTCAACTGATCGGTCGCATTGAGAATGTGTTCGACGAAAATTATCAGGACGTCTTTGGGTTTCAATCGCCGGGTGTGGGTGCATACGCGGGCGTGCGTATGCGCCTGGGGCAGAGGTAGTTCGATGACACTGATGCGTCACCTTCTGTTGGTCATTATCATGTTATGCGTCACCTCGCATGACGTGAGGGCCGCAGAGGTGCCGCGTCGTATTGTTTCTACAAACCTCTGCACCGACCAGATGGTGTTGCTGCTGGCAGAGCCTGGCACTGTTGCGTCTGTCAGTTTTCTCACCGCTGATCCCCATGAATCACCGGTGGCGCATTTGACGGACGGTATTGTTCTCAATCACGGTCAAGCTGAAGAAATCATCTCCCTGGAACCTGACCTGGTTGTGACGGGCCGCTATACAACCACTGCAGCTAAAGTGCTGCTGCGGCGGATTGGTTACGCCATCATTGAGGTGGATATTCCTCCCAATTTCGCGGGCGTGCGCGACGCTTACTTGGAATTGGGGGTGACATTGGGCCAGGAGCAAAACGCACGCCGGCTGGTTGATGACCTCGACGAGAGTTTTAATAAGCTCGAAAAGCGTGCAGCAGGCCGGTCGTTTGGGTCTGTGCTGATTCTGGATGCCAATGGCTTTACGGTTGGGCGGCCTAGCCTGATTGATCAGTTGTTGAGCCGCATAGGCTTGGAAAACGTGGCCGTTCAACTGGGAATCGGAGATTTCGGTCAAGTGACCATGGAAGCGGTGTTGCTGGCAAAGCCCGACCATATGGTGCGCATGCTCTATCGACCTGAGGCACCCTCTCTAGCCAATCAAACCTTGAACCATCCTGCTTTGCGCAGGTTTCTTGGCGATCAACCGATGATCTCGGTCCCTCAGTCCTGGGTCAACTGTGGTGGCCCGTATCTTGCGGACGCAGCGCGTTTGGTGCTGGATGCTGTCGATAGACGGCGGACACCATGACGGTCGGATCTTCTGCGTCCTCAGTCGGGTCTCGCGAGGTTTCGCCGGTGCTGCTTCTTTCAGGGCTGGCTGTATTGGTGTTGGTGCTGACGATCACCTCTCTGTTTGTCGGACGCCTCGGCATTGGTGGTGTCGCTGATCTTCTGACCGTGCGCGGTCAAGATCCGGAAACCTTCCGCATTTTACTCATTGAGGTCCGGTTGCCGCGTACCGTGTTGGCGCTCACAGTCGGTGCGACGTTGGGTTTGTCCGGTGCGGTGCTTCAGGGGTTGTTGCGTAATCCGTTGGCTGAACCGTTCATATTAGGGGCGTCGAGCTCTGCAGCTCTCGGTGCCGTGATCGTCTTCTATTTTGGCGTTGCGGGCGGTACGGCGTTGGCAACGCCGCTGGGCGGTGTGGCCGGAACGATGATTGCGACAACGCTATTGCTTATTCTCGGGGGGCGAAATCAGGAGCCGCTGACGCTTATTTTAGCTGGTGTTGCGCTGAATGCCTTAACCGCAGCGTTGACGTCGCTGGCCTTGAATCTCGCACCGAGTCCCTATGCTGCCTTGGAAATTGTTTTTTGGATTCTTGGCTCCTTCGCAGATCGCAGTCTTGATCACCTGGTGTTGGCGTTGCCCCTCATGGGTATTGGTTGGGTGCTGCTGTTTTCTACATGGCGTTGTCTTGATGCTTTGACCTTGGGCGAAGATGCCGCGGCATCCTTAGGGTTCAATCTTGCCGCTATAAAAATCCGGGCCATCTTGGGCTGTGCTTTTGCTGTTGGCGCGGCAGTTGCAACGACCGGGGTGATTAGTTTTGTCGGTCTTGTGGTGCCACATGTTTTACGACCTTTTGTGGGGTACCGCCCCAGCCGCCTCTTGCCCGCCAGCTTGCTGGGGGGGGCTGCGCTTATGCTGGCGGCTGATATCGGGGTGCGTTTGATCGACACTCAGTTGGAATTGAAAATTGGTGTGCTGACTGCACTGATCGGAACGCCGTTCTTCTTTCATCTGCTTTATGTTCTGCGACGGAGTGGGCAATGAGCACACTCCCTGAATTTTCGGCTATGGGCGTGAGTCTGCAGTATGACGAGGCGTTGATTGTTGATGACGTTTCTTTCAAGGCTCACGGTGGCCAGTTGGTTGGATTGATCGGCCCTAACGGGGCGGGGAAAACGACCTTGATCAAAGCCATGGCAGGATTATTAAAACCCTCAAAAGGAGCTATGGCGCTTGATGGGTGCGATATCACCGTGTGGTCGAAACCAGCCCTTGCACAACGCGTTGGCTACCTCTCGCAAACTCGCGCGGTGCATTGGCCAGTGACGGTTGCACGTCTAGTCTCGCTGGGCCGGATTCCACATCGCGGGCCTTGGGACTCTTTGTCAGAAGATGACCAGATGGCAATAGACGCAGCTCTTACACTAACTGACAGCACAGAAATCAAAGACCGCACCATTACCACTTTGTCGGGCGGCGAGTTGGCGCGGGTTCTTCTGGCCCGTGTGTTGGCTGGTGAGCCACAGGTGATACTGGCAGACGAACCTGTGTCAGGTTTAGACCCTGGGCATCGCTTGCAGGTTCTGGGCGGTCTTAAAGCCCTGGCTCAAAGCGGCAGGTTGGTCGTGGTTGTTTTACACGACCTGACTCTGGCCTCACGTTTCTGCGATCGTTTGATTTTGATGAATCATGGCCGCGTTGCCGCTGATGGTGCGCCTAAGGATGTCCTGACACCCGCGAGGCTTTCGTCGGTCTATGGCATCACCTCTTTGCGGGTTACTGATGGCGATGAGGCGGCTGTCTTGCCCTGGGCGACGGTCACGAGTGCAAAGACTATTTCAGACGACTAAGAGGTTTCCAGCCAGCGCCAAGCGGACGGGCCATTTTTGGGTGAATCTTCCCACATGATATCGGCCAACATGGCGGCGCTTTCCACCACCGCAGGGGAGGGGCGATTGATATAACGGTTGCCGTCCATCACGGCGACTTTTCCGGACTTTACAGCGCGCAGACTGTTCCATATCTCATGAGAACGTAGTGTTTCCATTTCTGTGATGGTGCGTTCCACATCAAAACCACACGAAGCCACCACAATAAGGTCTGGGTCGCAGTCTGAGATGTCTTCCCAGGATACATAGGGGGAGGGCTCGCCCTCTTTGGTAATCAGGTTGCGCCCGCCCGCCGCCTCGACAAGGGTCGGTATCCAGTGTCCTGCGGCCATTGCTGGCTCGATCCATTCCAACATGAACACCGATGGCTCTGACTGCGATGCTGTTGAAGACGAGGTAAGCGACTCTAGCTTTTCCGTCATCTGCTGTGTCAGTTCAACGGCAGCGCCTTCGCGACTGATCGCCCGGCTCACTTTGTGAATATCTGCGAAAACGTCTTCCAAGGTGTTGGGGTGCAGAGAAATGATTTTGATATCGTGCTCGATCCACTCACAGAGCGCGGCCTCAACATCATCCAGGCTCGCCGCGCACACCTCGCATTGGTCCTGTGTGACAATCAGATCCGGTGCAAGCGACTTGAGCAGATCATGGTCTACGTCATAAACGGACAATCCCTCTTTGACGATGTCTTTGACGGCTCTGTCGATCTCTAAACTGTTCTGTTTGGTGTCAAAACGCGCTCGGGTGAGGGCGGGCAACCCTTCGACCCCAAAGGGCCAATCACATTCGTGGCTGCGACCCACCAGGTCGTTTTGTGCGCCGAGGGCCGAGATGATCTCGGTTGCGCTGGCAATAAGCGAAACAATACGCATAGGGTGAAAGGTCGGCCGCTTAGCCGGCTCGTTTTTCGTGTTTGGCGATGGCCAGTTTCAATGACTTATACAATTGTTGCCCGATTTCGCCGCCATCGCCTTGAATGTCTTCTCTGATCACAGCGCGCATGGTGTCGATATGAACTTTGGCAATATCCAAAGCCGCATCATCCTCCTTACGGGGCATCTTTGTCGCTTCATATAATGACTTGGCAAATAAGGTGATCAAAGGATAGCCAAACGTACCGCCTTGCCCGCGCAACTCGTGGGCAATGATATTGATCTCATCGAAATGCTGGTGGCGGTCTGTGCTGAGGGTTTTGGCCGCAACAACTTCCTTGGACAGATTATCCAGGTACTGCTTAGCCCAATGGATAAATCCAGCAGCCTCGCGCTTCAGCGCTGACTCCGCTTGAGCCAGAATGTCATCGGGTACGATGAATTCTTGCCGCATCGCGTTCGAGCCCATTTTTTCTTTGAGATAATTGGGCAGCTTGAACAACCAAACATCACTAGGCTTTTCTGGTGTTGCCACTTTGTCTTTTGAATAGACAATCGTTGCGTGGCTTTCATCCTCAGCCCGCAGGTCTCTGCCGCCGGGTGGGTCCAGCTTGCGGCGGCGGCGATCAGGACCATAGTAATTCTGCGTGACCACAAACTGACGCGGCTTATCCAACATACGCTGAATGGTTTTGTACATCGCTTCCACCGAAAACGGCTTCGCCATGAATTCGTGCATGCCTTGATCGCGAGCGGCCTGCACGTGGTGGGCATCTGCCGCACCCGACACCATGATGAACGGCATGAAACGGTTAGGCGATTCTTTGAACGACCGCAGCCACTGCAAAAGAATGAGGCCGTTAATTGGTGCCATGATCAGGTCAGACACAACAAAATCTATCGGACGCGCAGCGCCGATATTCGGGTGTGTCATTTTGAGAATCTCGATGGCTTGTTTGCCGTTCTTGGCTTTCTGAATCTGCTCAAACCCAAGGCGGCGCATGGCTTTGACCATAATATCAAGCATGTACTCATTGTCTTCAACAACAAGAACATTGAGCCGGTCCTGACCTAAGTTTTCCTTTCTATTCAACGGTTCTTCCTTCGCTCAGCTTTATGCTCAAAGCTGATAAAATGCGTCTCTGAATCAAAATAAATATCATAGCTGGGGATGGCCTGAGCCTCTCTGACTCATTCAGCAACCTCCTTTAAGTCTTCTTCTTTTAAACCTTGGTTGAGGCGCTTATCCTTAGCTCCGGCTGTCTTGCTGGCGGCTTTGATCTCAGCAAAAACAGCATCAAATTTATCCAGAAGTTCCTTGGCTCTCGCTGTATCATCGCCAACGCCAGTGCGATCTATGAAGCGGTCAACAATATGTTTCGTGATGGCTACGTTATCTAGCGTGTCCCGAAAACTACGCCCCCGTTGGGTGTATTTTTCGTGCGCATCCCGCAAATTATGTACAGATGTCAGGAGAATGCTGCGGATCAGCTTATCGCTGCCCTCCATTTTCTGTTCAAGTAATTCTTTGGACACCAGCGAGAGTGTGGTGTCTTCCAGTGCCACTGCATTCGCGCGCCGGTTAGAGCCATCTAATATGGCCATCTCGCCGAAAAACTCACCTTCGCGGATTCGCCCAACGGGTGAGGTTTTTCCATCGACCGAGCGAAAGATACCGATACACCCAGCCGCGACAACATAAGCTGCCTTCGCTTCTTCACCTTCGCGGAACAAATACTGGCCCTTAGGAATAAATTGAATTTCGAGCGCGGGTTCATCTAATTCATCCGCGGGCGAGGCTGTTTCAGCATCGCTATTGGCGGCATCCAAATCGACAGCTACGCGGGTCTTTGCGGCAATGGCCACTGTTTCGGCCAGTTTGCGCAGCAAGTTAATGTCTTGCTCCGTTGGTTGTGTGTAGCGCTCTGCAAAGTCTTCCACTTTGGCCTTTAGCGAGAGGCACAGGTCTACGACATCTTTTTGCTTGAGTTGTTTTGCTGTTGACGATGCGTCTTTCAGAAGATCTCCCAGCGCCATAAGCCGTTCGCGGATCAAGGGCGTGATCTGGCTGCTTTGATAGGCGGCTAACAATTCTTTGCATACGACGGCAAGACGGCCACTTTGACTATAAAGCCGTGTCTGCAACATATCTTCCATGAGCGGGGCGATTTTTTTTGCAAATTCTTCGTAGTTCAAAGACTGCCCACGCAGCTTCGCTTGCAAAGTTTGGGGCACGTTAAAGCGGCGAATGGCGCTGGTGCGATCTGCAGCACGCCGGTCGGGGCCGATGTATTCGCTGGTCACAACGTAGGTGGTATGTCCACGCCCGACCTTGCGCACGCGATCAGTCACTTCTTTTGCTGGTACAGGTTGAATGAGAATACTGTCCACACCTGCCCGCAAAGCCAATTTTGCGCCGTCTACATGTTCAGGGGCTAAGGCGCAAAACAACGTCATGAAAGGGTTTTTACCGACCAGCATATGCCGAACGCCCCGAATGAGTTTGAAGACATTGCCACCAAGGGTGTCTGCCAAAATAGCGACATCGACGCCGCCAGCCTCGAGCTTTGCGATGGTCTCTTTGTAACTCAGGGCAATAATCGTTTCCCCAAATCCGAATTCCCGCAAGCCATCCGCAAGCGTGGACGCGCGCGCCGCCTTGGTGTCACCAATCAGCACGGTGACGTTGCTCAACATTTCTACTTTTGTTGGCGCCACGGTATCCGTTCCATTCCCCTCAGGTTTGGTTGTATAACCAAACCCAGAACCGAGAGATTACCTCCAAAGCCGCAACCTCTTGTTTCCACCCCTTTTTTAATACCCGAAAACGCTTTTAAGCCAAAACGTTAATGCCTGTTAGTGCCGTGTGAAGACTGATAATTGGCAGGAGGAGCAAAGGCTTGGCGTAGCAGGAAGTGACAGCAGAGCAACCCACGCCTGGTCTTTCGCGAGGGTTAAGCTGTCTCTTGAGAAGACGAATGCCAGAATTGGTGGAGCCGGACGGAATCGAACCGACGACCTCTACAATGCCATCGCGTCAGGGCGATCTTTCCTTAGTGTTCCTTTAGAGTGATTAACGACTATATATCAATGACTTAGCTTGACGGCGTGAGTCCGCATGTGTCCTCATAATGCCACTGGATTGCCTCCAGGTGCTTCCGTAGTGCTTCCGTAGCGCCTGATTGTAGAGGTCAACACGCGGATTGTAGAGGTCGGTTAAATGGTCAAATTAAACAAGCGCGTAGTCGATGCGGCCAAGCCAAATGGCACGGAATTTTTCGTCTGGGATGAACACTTAGCCGGTTTTGGCCTGCGTGTTTTTGCTTCCGGAAGGAAGTCTTATCTTGTGCAATACCGGATCAACGGACGCTCGCGCCGGGTGACGTTGGGCAAGCATGGGGTGCTGACGCCAGAGGAAGCCCGCATGAAAGCGCGGATTCTACTCGGTGGTATTGCCGACGGCGATGACCCGGCAGAAAAAAAGCTGGTGGCGCGCAATGACCCCACTCTTTCTGAAGTGTGTGACCTCTATCTGAAAGACGGGCCGGTGATGAAGCCGGATAAAAAGCAATCCAGCTGGCAAACGGATCGCAGCAACATCAACCGTCATATCAAGCCGCTGCTTGGCAATCGCAAGCTGGCCTCCTTAACCAAGGCGGACGTGCAACGTTTTCAGGCAGATGTCACGTTGGGTAAATCCGCCACCGTGCAGAAAACCGGCAATAAGCGCGGCAAGGCTATCGTCCGTGGTGGTCCTGGCACAGCAGCAAGAGCGACAACGGTTCTGTGTGCAGCCCTGAGTTTTGCGGTGGAACGGGGTTTGCGAGACACTAACCCCGGACGCGGTGTGAAGTTGAACAAGCTGCAATCCCGCTCCCGGTTTTTGTCTACCGCCGAATTGACGGCTTTGGGAGACGTGTTGGCCGAAGAAGAACAAAAGACCGAACAGATTTGGGTGGTTGCTGCGATCCGGCTCCTAACTCTCACCGGCTGCCGCAAAGGCGAGATTTTATCGCTCAAGTGGTCCTACGTGGACCTCGAACGCGGTATGCTCCGGCTGCCTGATAGTAAAACCGGCGCAAAGGTCGTGCCGGTAGGCCAGCCGGTGATTGATTTGCTGAGCGCTCTCCCCCGTTTAGCCGGTTCAGAGTACGTGCTGCCGTCCGTCACCACTGACGGGCCGCTGGTGGGCTTGCAGAAGGCGTGGGAGCGCATACGCGCAAAAGCGGGGCTGCCAGATGTGCGCTTGCATGATTTGCGCCATAGCTTCGCGTCCGTCGCCGTGGGAGCCGGGAACAGCTTGTATATCGTCGGTAGGATTTTGGGCCACCGGGATTCCCGCACAACAGAAATCTACGCCCATTTGGCGGATGATCCGGTGCGGGCCACGGCCAACGAAACCGCAACGCATATTGCCGGGTTGCTGGGCGGTCCAGCCGTGCGGGCGGGCAATGAAAACGAGTCAGCCGTGCCGGGCATCGCGGCGGAATAGCGGCTTATTGAATTGTAGCACTAAGTATTATATATAGAGGTGTCTGTGAACGTATACGCTTTTAAGCCATTCGTTCGTTTTTATCGTCGCGAGGGCATAAAGGAAGCGGATTTATGCGAAGCCGTTAAACGTGCGGAAATGGGCCTAGTTGATGCTGATTTAGGCGGAGGACTGATCAAACAGCGCATTGCTAGGCCAGGGGAAGGAAAGTCTAGCGGGTACCGTTCTTTAATTGTCTTGCGCGTTAGAGATAGAGCGGTATTCGTTCACGGCTTTGCCAAAAACCGTAAGGATAATTTGTCTCGTACCGATTTGAAGGCGTTGAAAGAACTAGCGAAGACACTGCTTGATTACGATGATTCGTATTTGAAAGAAGCTATTAAATCCGGCGCGTTGAAGAAGGTGATATGTGATGACAAGTAAAACAAAAAGCTATGGTAGTGACGTGTTGGCTTCCGTTCACGAAGCTGCATCCGGCCTCCATGACGCGGGTTTGATGGACAAGAAAACCATGCGCAAATTCGATAGTATGTGCCTGACTCCGGTGGCCGCCTTACCGCCCGAGCAAATCCGAGAAATTCGTGAGCATGAGCAGGTCAGTCAGGCCGTGTTTGCACGTCACCTTAACGTAACGACCGGGCTGATCAGTCAGTGGGAACGAGGTGAAAAAAAACCGGCAGGGGCATCGCTAAAACTCTTAACCCTCGTACGTACGAAGGGGCTGGACGCAATCGCTTAGCCGCAGTCGTTACCTAACCTATATAGAAATTTCTGAGACAGCACGGCGTGTTTAGAAATCGCCTACGTTACGTTACGTAATGAGGGTGGTCCTAATATATATTAGGGAACTGACCTCGTAACGTAACGTTACGGCCCCTCTATATAGTATATGTATACGTACGTAGGGCAGTCCCGCCCGCGACCTGTATATATATTATATATAGACAACGGCTCGGACTCAGGACCCTCTATACGTATAGCTATAAGTAAATCAGCCTCACCCGCCGGTTTTCTGACTCATCGCCGCACGTATACGTTACGTTTCATCGTAACGTTTATAGCTATAGAGAATCGCGATGCCTGTAATTCAAGCCGAGCCCGGAGATTGGGTAGACCTCTTCGGTAAGCTGTTCACAATTGCGCTTGATCCAAAAGGCGAGACTGATGGTATTCAAGGCAATGAAGCAGGTTTGTTTGGGCCGTTTATTTATTGGATTGTGCAACTCAACCCAGATAAGCGCTCAAAGTTAAGCGCTGAAGCGTTCCAACTGATTGCGCACTCAAATCCAGATAAACTTGATATCGGACAGAGCGCCGCCAAGCTGGTCTATGGATTGATAACTTCAGGGCACATTCTGGCCTATGTCCTTCGGCTGGGTCGGTATAATGCTAGAATAGCCAGTGTTGAAAGCGCGGTGCGCATTCTCGAACAACGCTACACGCAAGAGGGCTCCCCCGCGAGTCCAGCCAGCATCAAAGCCGCATGGTCTAAATACAAATACCTCTCCCCCTTCGTCGTTGGCTTTTTCGCCGAGGGCAATCGAGCGGCCCCTATCGTGACGGGTATGCCGCAATTCTGGGATACGTCAGATGGATTAAAGCGAGATGTTCAAATCAACCCCCAAGGTATCCAGGACTATCTAAGCGACGCCACCAGTGAGAACCCAAGCTTTAACCGTTACTTCTCTGAGGTCGTTCCCTACGCCATGGCGATGGCTGATAAATTCAGACAAGCCGGTGAAGCGCATTTTGCCCTTGGGCAAGAGGTCAGGAACAAACCCCTGCTTGATCCTGAGAATACATGGCACCTGCCAGAAGGATTCAAGTTGCCTAAGGTTGTTATGAGGCTAGAGCGTTTGGATGGCGCAGAACTAAATGCCGCAACATCTGCCTAACTGCCTGTCAAGTCGTCTAAACGTGCTTTATCCACCGCAGTGTATAAACCTCAACTAGACAAATTTTCTGACTGACTCCCGACCCTTAGAGTTTTTCGCGGTACTTCAACAACGCGGGAGAGTCAGCAATGGCCTTTATTACATCTACCAAACTACGCGCACCGGAAGCAGCTGCCTATGTTGGCCTCTCGTCTTCCACGCTTGCCAAAATGCGCCTGCGTGGCGACGGCCCTATGTATTCTAAGGCCGGGCCGCGCATCGTGATCTATGACAAAGCTGATCTTGATGCCTGGCTTAATCAACGCCGCCGAAAATCGACATCTGAGTAAGGTGAAAAAGGAAAGGCCCGGCGAACCGGGCCTCTCAATTTTGTGACCTGAGTCTTGTTAACGAGCAGCACCCAAGGCCAAATGATCTAAGCCCTAGAAGCGTAACAAAAAGCCTGTAATGATGCAACCGAAATACACGCTGAGCGGGAGTATGATGATGCAGTGGCGGTTAGGCATTGATCTAGGAACAAACTCACTGGGTTGGTGGGCATTTGCGGTTCAGAAGCAGAACAAACGCTGGGAAGTAACGGACTCGATAGATGGTGGTGTCTATATTTTTTCAGATGGTCGGGAGCCATCTGAGAAAGGTCGCGTAGGGGAAAGTAAAGCCGTTGCTAGGCGGTTTGCGCGTGGGGTAAGGCGCAATCGGGATCGTAGTAAAGTCAGGCTGCGCGCTTTAATGCGAGAACTACTGCACCTAAATCTGATGCCAAAAGAGGCATCCGAACGCCAAGGGCTGTTTCAGTCCAAACGATATGATCCTGACCCGGAGAAGAACAATCCATACCGTTTACGGACAGAAGCCCTTAGTCGGCCATTGCAGCGAGAGGAATTAGGACGCGTTCTGTTTCATCTTGCGCTGCGCCGTGGGTTTAAATCCAATCGCATAGAAGCTTCAGACGATGATGGAGGTAAACTCAAAGAACGCATTGAAGCTTTAAACGAAAAGCTTAGCGGTCGCACCTTGGGCCAGTTTATATGGGATGCTTACCAGCAAGAAAAATCAAATCAGGGTCGTCATAAAAATGCTGCCGGAATTCGTTTTCGTGGTGACAGCGAGCTGTATCCTGATCGGTTTATGTACGAGACTGAATTCAATGCCATTCGGGCGAACCAGGAAAAACACCATGCGTTAACGGCTGAGGATTGGGACAAGATACGCGACCGCTATATCCTGTTCCAATGGCCGTTAAAGCCGGTTGAACGCGGTGCGTGTACGTTTTTCCCTCATTGCCAACGTCATTGGAAAGATACGCCAATTGGCCATGATTTTCGTATCTACCAAGAACTAAATTCGTTGCGCTGGATTGATGAAAACCATGCAGAACATTCTTTAGACCCGGAGCAACGCCGGGCTGTGCTTTCTCTTTTGCTGACACGCAAATCGGAAGTTCAATTCAAAAGTTTGCGCAAAGAAAAACGTGCCGATGGCAGCGTGCTATTCCCGGAATGCGTACGATTCAATTTGGAAGATGTAAAACGGAAAGGTCTAAAGCCCCATAGATTTGCTGCGGCTTTTTCTTCCGATCCGATATTGGCAGCTTTATGGGAGGCCCGTGAAAGTGATGCGGGAGATGATGGTCGGCTTGATGATATTTTTGAAATTCTGCTTAAAGAGTCTGATTCAGCAGTCTTGACCAAATGTCTGAGAGAGGACTTTTCTCTCGATTCCGATGTTGTCACTGCGTTGTCAGGTTTAAAGCTGTCTCGGGTGACGGCAAATGTCTCGCGGGCATTCATGGACTCTGTAGTCCCAGTCCTACGTGACCAGGGCCTTCTGTATTGGGAAGCTGTTGGCGAGATTAAAAACGCCGATGGCATCCCTTTGGACTTCACGCTGAAGCCCTCTGAGGGCGATCAAGATAAGCTGCCGTACTATGGCGAAGTCTTGCAGGGGTCCATGCTGGGTGCTGATCCGACAGCCAATTCTTTAACTGACCCCGAGAAATATTTTGGCCGGATCAACAATCCTACTGTTCATGTGGCTCTCAATGCCTTGCGTCGCGTGACCAACACTTTGATTGAGCGGTTTGGCACCGCCCCTGTTGCCATCCATGTCGAGCTTTCTCGTGACCTTAAAAAAACCAAGAAGCTGCGTGATGAACAAATGAAGCGGCAAGCCGCTAATCAGCGGGAGAATGATCGAATCCGCGCGCTGCTGGTGGCTCATGGCATTGCAAATCCGTCCGCGATGGACATCAAAAAAGTAAAACTTTGGGAGGAGTTGGGAGAGAATGAGTTGGCGCGCTGCTGCCCATTCACAAGCAAGCCGATTTCCTTCGCGCAATTGATGAACGGTGATGTGGAGATCGAGCATATCCTGCCGTTCAAGCGCACCTTGGATGACTCAATGGCAAATTTAACGGTTGCGTTCCGTAGGGCCAATCGTCTCAAAGGCAACAAAACCCCGTATGAAGCGTTCGCGGACAACCGATTTGAAAAAGATGGCGTTGTTTGGGACCAGGTTCGCGCGCGCGGCGAAGCCTTACATAGAAAATCATGGCGCTTTGGCCCTGATGCCATGACGCGGTTCGAGAATGATAGCGACTTTATCGCAAGGCAACTGACCGATAATGCCCATATTGCCAAAGCCGCTGTAAAATATCTCGGATGCCTTAGAGGCGTTGAACAGGTCGTGCCAAATCGGGGCGGTTTGACGGCGCTTCTACGTGGCAAATGGCATCTTAACGGTATCCTGTCCGACGATAATTTTAAGTCGCGCGCAGACCATCGCCATCATGCAGTTGATGCAGCCGTTATTGCGCTGGCAGATCGGTCAGTTCTTCAATCTGTTTCATCCTTAACGGCGCGTGGCGCAGATGACCGCCTACATATTGATGTGCCTGATCTCGATAAAGATATCGAGAAAGCGCTAAGAGACCGGGTTCCTCAAATTGTTGTCGCTCATAAGCCGGATCATGGCTGGCAAGCTCCCATGTTTAAGGAAACCGCGTATGGCTTTGTACCGGAAGAACGGCGCGACCCAGATTTACCAGAACACAATCTTGTGGTGCGCAAACCTCTTATGAATTTGACCCCAAAAGAACACGGAGTCATCCGCGACCCCATCCTTCGTGAACAGGTTCTTGCCTGTATTGATAAGGCGAAGGCTGAAAACCAAAAACCAGAAAAAGCGTTAGCCGATTTTGCCAAGGCCAGCGGCGTAAACAAAACCCGCATTCTGGTCAAAGATCAAACAGTTAAGCCGGTCGGCAGTGCGGGTTACAAAGGATATAAACCAGATTCCTATGTGTGCTGTGACGTATGGCGTTGCCCGAAAGGTAAGCCGGGTAAGTGGAAGGCGAATCAATTTGAGTGGACAGGTGTTTACTGGGCTTATGCAGAAACACCTAATGGTGTGCCAGAGGCCCAAACGCGCAAGCCCCACCCATCCGCTAAATTCGTGGCGCGCCTCTATAAGGATGACTTAATTGCTTATGAGGAAGCGGGCACCTGGAAAATCATGCGCGTCGCCGGGTTTAGCACGACCAATAATAGGTTGGATGTTAGGCCGCATAACCTATCTGAAAGCAGCCAAACATTTTCAGGTGTAAATGTTCTTGGCAAGCAGGGCCTACGTAAATTGCGTGTTGAACCAGATGGTTGTGTGCGTGGTTTGCCGTTAGCGCGGCTCTCATGATCGGGGGGCTGGTCGAGGTTGGCGAAGTCGGTCGGTATCTCTCGGTTCACCGTGGCTTTCTTAAAGTGTCGGATGAAAACCAAGAAATAGGCCGGGTGCCTCTCGACGATATCACCGCCCTTATTCTGGCAGGGCCGCAAATTACATTGTCAAAAGCCTTGATGGTTGAATTGGCTGAGCGCCGGGCGGTGATCGTAACGTGTGGTTCAAACTGGCACCCGCTGTCTTACACCCTGCCATTCGGCAACCACTATGAAACGGCCGGAGTCTTGCACGATCAAATCGCAGCGTCAGAACCGCTGCGGAAACGGCTATGGCAGACCATTGTACAGGCAAAGGTCGAAAATCAAAGACTGGCCTTAGAACGCTACGTCCCAGAAAGCTCGGCGATTAACGAGCTCGTCGCAATTTCTAAGCAAATTAAATCTGGCGATCCTGACAACAGAGAAGCGCAAGCAGCACGGCATTATTGGCCAGCGTTAATGGGTGCGGAATTTCGCCGACAACGCCAGGGCGAGGGGGCAAATCCATATCTTAATTATGGCTACACTGTGTTGCGTGCGGCAACAGCCCGCGCAGCCTGTGGCGCGGGCCTTCACCCTTCTCTAGGCATTCATCATAAGAGTCGAGTGAACGCCTTTGCGCTGATCGATGATCTAATGGAGCCCTTTCGGCCAATGGTAGATGGCGTTGCGCTCAGTCTGTCAAATACGTCACTTGATCAGGTTGGGCCGGACGAAAAACGGAAACTTGCAGCTGTTCTACAAGAAGACATGACCACAAAGGCCGGGTTGTCACCAGTAATCAATTGTATTGGCAGACTCGCACAGTCGTTGGTGACAAGCCTGCGCACAAAAAAAGTAGCTTTGGAAATTGCCTCTGTGCGGTCAGTGGCTCAATTGATCTAGCCAGATGATTATTGATCGCCAGACCTGGATCAGTGGATACAGAACCTTGTGGATGATCGTAACCTTTGACTTGCCCGTAACTGAGAAAATAGAACGCAAGGCGGCAACAGGTTTTCGTAATTACTTGCTGGATGAAGGATTCGGCATGGCTCAATTTTCCGTCTATTATAGATTGCTCGACGGCAAAGATGCGGCTTCTTCCATGGAGCGACGCATCAAGCAAAAAGTCCCCCCTAAAGGGTCAGTCCACATTTTGACGATTACCGACAAGCAGTATGAGAACATCAGGATTTTTGAGGGTAAGCGTTCGAATGCACCGGAAAAACCCAATCAACTGGTGCTGTTTTGATGCAAAAAGGATCGGTTTTAAAATGAAGAAAGCCGCAAACATCCTTTTAAATCAGATGTTTGCGGCTTATCTAGCTTAGATCATTTGGCCTTGGGTGCCACCCGCAACATGACCACCAATATTGTTCATCTGCTTCACAGCTTAGATCATTTGGCCTTGGGTGCCACCCGCAACGAGCGATGATGCTGCTGGCTACGTCACTAAAGCTTAGATCATTTGGCCTTGGGTGCCACCCGCAACGTGTTTAGTTGACGATATCTGTATCTTGCTAGCTTAGATCATTTGGCCTTGGGTGCCACCCGCAACATGCGAGGTATTTGTTCATCGGCCAGGATAAGCTTAGATCATTTGGCCTTGGGTGCCACCCGCAACTTGGCAAATCACATATGAGGGCGGGTCCGTAGCTTAGATCATTTGGCCTTGGGTGCCACCCGCAACCAAATCAATCAGTGTAAACGCTTCCCATGAAGCTTAGATCATTTGGCCTTGGGTGCCACCCGCAACCTCGCGCCGTTTGTTGTTGATGGAAATCGCAGCTTAGATCATTTGGCCTTGGGTGCCACCCGCAACTGCAACCGGGTCAATCATGGCATAGTCACGAGCTTAGATCATTTGGCCTTGGGTGCCACCCGCAACTGAAGGGTCAATATGCCGTTCGACGTATCCAGCTTAGATCATTTGGCCTTGTGTGCCACCCGCAACCATGCCGCAGACCTTTCAAGTCGTTGTTGAAGCTTAGATCATTTGGCCTTGGGTGCCACCCGCAACC
>JAVKEJ010000059.1:0-33620 GCA_040221475.1 Rhodospirillaceae bacterium
CCGTCGCATAAATCTCGACGCCCAGAGAAGCGAGAAACGAATTCTTGGCACACATTGCGAAACGCACTCCTCATCAGCCGATGAAAAGGACTTCGCACCAAAGCCTCAGTCGAACAACGTGGGGCTCAGCCGCCGCTTACAATTGGGCGTAGTCGGGTGCCACGCCCGAACGGTCTGGGTCGGCAGCTCGCTCAATCGAATAAACAACGTCTTCCGCAGTCAGTTCTCCATAACCGCCGTGAAATTGTACGCCTTGCTTGAGTTTGAATGTCCAAGTTAGCCCGTCGTCTGAACGGGTCCAGCTCTCAGCAAGATCAGGCTCAATTTCATCGGCCGACATCGAACCCGGAGCAAAACGCACCAGACCGTTGAACATCATTCCAAAGACAATTTTGTCTCCCAGTTTTGTGGATACGTGAGGATCAAGCTGGGTAACGCTTGCTGCGTTGATACCCAAAGTGACCTCTTCCGAAACCGCTCCTGTAGCCGTAAAGGCCATGAGAGCGGCAGATAGCAAAAGTTTCTTCATTTGTGCCTCCATGTTGCGCGTATCACATGACTGTCATTTTACTATAACGTCAAATCGCATTTTTTTAGCAAGGGTTTCTGTAAAGTTATATTATAAGTTATAACCTGAGGGAATATCTGTCGCCAATGAAGGTATTTGCGTATTATATCTTGTGCTTCTAACTTTGCTCCAAACGGAGTAATCATGACTATTAATCTAACCATCGACGGCAAATCTTATCCCGCTGAAACCGGCGAGAACCTCGCTGCTTTGATGCTACGGCATGGCTTGGTTCCATTTCGGCGACATCCGGTTGATCAAACTGAACGCGCCCCACATTGCATGATGGGCATTTGCTTTGAGTGCCTTGTGGAAGTTGATGGCACCCCTTCAATCCAAGCATGTTTAACTTCTGCAAAGGAGGGCATGTCAGTCAAAAGGAACCTGTCAAATGACTGACATTCTGGTGGTCGGTGCTGGACCGGCCGGTATATCCGCAGCCTTGACTGCGGCGAAAAAAGGTGCCCATGTCACCCTTATCGACAATCGACCTGAACCAGGCGGAAACATCTATGCCTGCCTGAATTCCACCCGAAATCATCGACCAGAAATCTGGAAGGCCTTAGGCTCTAGCTACCGCGAAGGTCAGGAGTTGATCGACGGCCTATTGTCATCTTCGGTAAATTATCTTCCGGAACATGCGCTGTGGCACCTGGACCCGGATGGATCGGCGAGTGCGCGCGGCTGCGGTGGAACCTTAACGTTCGAACCAGGCAAGGTCGTTCTGGCGACGGGTGCACAGGAGCGACCTATGCCAATGCCGGGTTGGACGTTGCCAGGTGTCATAGGAGTGGGTGCCGCACAAATCCTGCTCAAGGCAGGAGGTGGGTTACCCGACGGGCCAATAATCATTGTCGGAACCGGCCCTTTGCCGCTTCTCTACGCTGCCCAGGTGCTTGCAGTTGGCGGGAAGATCGCAGCTTTCGTTGAACCAAAATCAAGAAAAAACCTGGGATTGGCTTCTCGCCACATCGTTGGCGCATGGCATGGTAAAGCTTACCTGTCGAAGGGTCTGGGATATCTTATCAAGCGGGTTTTGTCTCGCATCCCAGTTTATCGCAACGCTGTTTCGATTGAACTTGTCGGGGAAAAATGCGTCAGGGGAGTACGATTCAATTGTGGCAGGGATATCTTGTTGGACGCCAGATCTGTTCTTCTACACGATGGTGTCGTTCCAAACGTGAACCCGGGCGGAGCTGCAGGGCTGGCACTAAACCGGTCTATCACTCAAAAATGTTGGGCTCCGATTTCCAACGATAACATTGTTGTTGCGGGTGACGCAGGTGGAATCCTAGGAGCAAAATCCGCCAAGTTGGGTGGAATTGCAGCCGCCCATACCCTATTAGGCGGCACGGTTCCTGAGTGGGTCACGAACTCGATTGGGCGAGAAAAGAAGTTTCGGTCATTTATTGACGCGCTGTATCCGCCGGTTGGGAGCGCAAACTTGGCAACCGACGACACGACAATCTGCAGATGCGAAGTTGTAACAAAAAAACAGATTTACGACAGCGCGAAAGCGTCCGGGGCGGACCCAAATCGTCTAAAGACCAACTTGAGATGTGGTATGGGCCCTTGCCAGGGTCGTATGTGTGCACTTTCTGTCGAAAACATCCTCGCAGAAGCCACCGGAGAAAAAAGAGTATCCATTGGTTCACACAGACTAAGGAACCCAATTGTCCCCATCACAATGGGCGATCTTGCAAGGTCAAAGCCTGCAAAAAACAGGTCTCGCTGAGACTGCTAAGGTAATTTAGTTGAAAGGATCCATATGCGAATTGCAATTTTGGGAACGGGAGGCATTGCGCTCGGCTACGCCGCTCTGCTCAGCAAGACAGGTCATGAGCCGGTACTTTTTTCTCTGTCAGGGAAAGGTGACAACGATCTTAATGGTCAAACAATACGCGCCACAGGCGCACTTGAGCACTCATTTGCCTGCGAAACCACACATGATCTTCAAAAGGCTTTGACCGGCTCCGAGGCATGTATCATCGCAACGACCGCAAACTTTCATCGCTCGGCCATGGATCAATTGGCTGTACATCTTAGCGTAGGCAAACGAGTCCTCGTCAGTGCAGAATTATCACTTAGCGGTGACTACTTAGTCTCCAAGTTGGATAAAGTAGGGAAAACCAATCCCGTCACCGTTTTGGGCACAACCGTCTTAACTGGCAGGCGGAATGAGAATGCCGAAGTCATCATTGGCATTATCAGAAAGAACTGCAAAGCCGCTGTTGCGTCCAACTGTGACATAACTGACGAAATCTCTTTCTGGCAGAGTGTTTTTGGCGATACCTTCCAAGCGGCCCCGTCTCGTATGTGGGTGTTGTTTTCTAATCTCAACCCGACGGTTCACGCCGGTAACGCATTGTGCAATTTCACCCGCATTGAAAACGGCGAAGACTGGAGCAACTTCGCGGGAATTACACCAGGAGTCGCCCGCCTCTCCGAAGCCTTAGACGCTGAGCGCGTTGGAGTGGCAGCATCGTACGATACTTCAGTGCCTTCTCTCTTAGGTCACTACCGAACCGCATTCGGCTTCGATGACGCCTCATCTCTTTCGGAAATAACAGCTGAACTGAACAAACGACGCAAAGGGCTTCCAAAGGGCCCAAAGAGTATCGCCACTCGATATGTCACCGAAGACATTCCGTTTGGTTTGGCTTTTGTTGAATACCTTGCGCAGAAGAAGGGTATCCAGACCCCGACACACTCGGCGATCATAAATACATTTGATTCATTGTACGGGCGGAGCTTTCGTCGCGAAAACCCCTTTGTTGGCTATTGAAATAACCACACAGTCTTCTAAGCGCTTGGAATTTATTTGATCAACGCACCGGATGCGCACATCTCCAAAAATCTCGCTGAGGCCGGAAAGATAATTGAAAGCTAGAGAATTGATTAATACGCACAAAGACTACCCAAATTATTTGGTAGAGTGGCACCAGCCGTGTACGCCAATCTCAATTGTGTCACCTAGCATGCTTCGCTTGAGCTAAGCAAAGGCTCCGCTCAGCAGGCCTTGACTGCGCCCTAATCAAAAGAAAGCAACAGGTTTGGATTATCCATCTAAATAGGCCGTATCAAGGGGTGGGTCAGCTAGACCGTGCGCTGCGGGTTTGAGTCCACCTACTCACAAGAAAGAACGACAAGAATAGTACGAGTGGCGCGGGTACATGACGAAAAGAAAGACGGGCTGGCCCTTTCAGGAAGGGATTATCATCGACGGAGCGCAGGAAACCCATGTGTTCACCGACTACCTTTGGAACAATGGATCCGTGATCCGGCGCCAGTTTGTCGACCCTGACAGCTACGACGCCGCGCATGTCATCGTGCGGCCGGTTTCACTCACACCGTCGGGCGGCGTGGATCAGTAGGAGAACCACTCCGAGTGGCCCATGTTTCCCTCGTAGTCGCCATACTCGACCATAATACTGCGGGAAAAGAAGCGCCATAGACCACCACTGGTAGGATATGCGATCTCCTGGCCACTTTCCGATACGAAATTTGCGGGCCAAGGCGTGTGCGACCCGTAGACCCGCTGAATGTACCGACAAGTCCGGTTCTCGCGATCGCAAGATCTGATCGACCAATCCCATTGCCGGGATTCGTCACGTGGCTCATAGGACCGTCCTGCGAACCAGATGACATGAGTACGGTTTAGCCACTCGTATTCCGGCAGGTTGGTGTCGAGTTCGCCCTCTCCTCCCGGCCCACCCAATTCGACCGGAACATGGGCAAAAGTGCAGACCCCGAAGGGCGGCAGACTCGGCCAAGGCGTGATGCGGCGGATCATGGTGCGATATGCGCGGGCGCAGACGGCACTAGGGGGAAAACCGCCTGCCATGCAGAGCATGATGGCACAGTCGATATCATAGGCCTGCGCTTCCTCTGGTTCTGCTAACACCGCCATCGCCCGACTAGAAATCGATGTCACTGGTGAGTGCCAAGTACGCTTCAAAATATATTATACGTGACAATAGTATAATAATGTTTAGTATTCGCATTGTTTCGAGAATAGGGAGCGCGCGGATGGTTCCAGGACTTAGAAAACTTGCGATTGTTTTCATCTCGGCTGCGGGACTTACATCGCCCATATCGGCGAATCGTGCCGCAGCACAAAGCTATCCGATTGATTGTGCCATTCTTCTATGTCTTTCGGGTGGTTGGCCGGCGTCCGAACCGTGCGCACGTGCCCGCGCCGAGTTCATTCGCAGAATTACTCCGTG
Organism: Rhodospirillaceae bacterium; assembly: GCA_040221475.1. Taxonomy (GTDB): domain Bacteria; phylum Pseudomonadota; class Alphaproteobacteria; order Rhodospirillales; family Rhodospirillaceae; genus WLXB01. The sequence goes on from JAVKEJ010000059.1 coordinate 4,795, forward strand.
GCCCGTGGAGCCGCCGCTACAGATTTGGCGTTGCCCGATGGGCGCCACGCTCGAGCAAGAGGGGGATTCGGGATCTGGTTTGGAGCTTATCGATGTCATGGACCAGCGCGAGAAACCTCGCCTTTTTCAATCCGCTCCTAGGGAGGCAACTCTTGAGTTTTCGACGCCGAATTTTTCGCGTGGGACGGCATTCGTGGGCGCGGTGCTGGGTGACAGCACAATGCTTCAATTGGTTCAGGGTCGTGCGGATATCGATATCAGCGGGCCGGAATTCAATTTTGTGCGTTCGATTCGGGTCTTCGATGTGCGCTACGCTTCTCAAAGATTAGTGGGCGAGGCCGAAGTGTGCAGACGCTATGCCAGCGTTTATCTTGGCAGATATGGCATGCAGGGCGACTTCTCTTGGCGTGTTTCTTCGCCCTCGGATCTGCCGCCCGCGCATGAGGGGCTCGAAGGTTGGGGGGGCGACTGCCCCCGCGTTGCCAACAGATCTGTCTTCGTTGATTGGCGGGATTTCGAAGGAAACTACGGGTTTGAACAGGTAGACTATTAGTGTTTGTGTCGCTCGCTTCGCAACTTCCTTCTAGGTGGAGGTCAAGCAGAAAGGCCAAGGACCGTTGACTGGCGAAAGAGTTATTAACAGATTCTGGGGATAAAACGCGGGAAACAGGACATCTATAGGCTCTGACGACCGGACCAAATCACTGATTCAGTTAGTCTCAAGAGAAACTGCGGATCGACGATCACTTATGCGTATAAGCCGCATTGAATAGTCTGATTTTCGGGGAAACCATCTAGTACGATGGCTGTTCAGGATTGGCGGCTTGTCGAAGTGATCGCGCACGGTCCGGACGAACTGAGATCAGTGGGAAAAGGTTTCAGAGTGACGAAGCGTCAATAGGTGATGGCCTCAAACTCCCCTTATCTGCATAGCAGTGGCCATGAACCGCAGCACCATCAGGTAATCTCTGCCTTCAATTGGGGAGATTTGGTATTGCTGCGCTTCGACGGGACCGGTGCTTGGCTTGAAGCGATCAAAACCATGACCACGCGGGCGTTATACTTGTCAAGTAGCTCCCCCTAGACATCGAGCAGAAGATCATCGCTCTTCGGGCATAGATTGACGTAATGTATTGCCATCAGACATGTCGGAAACCATTGAGCGGCCCTAGGATTGAATTCGAGCCATAAAGCGCAGACGCATTCGCGGCGCCATTGTCCCTCTCGTGTTAGAACAATGGCTCTGCGAACACTTTCTTCTGTAGCGTGAGAAACATTGACGCTCAGAGCTTTTGCATCCGCAATTGCGCTGTCGATCGTGAGATTATGGGTTTTTACGCCGGCGAAGGGCGTATCGCGATCTACCCGGCAAGCAGAATATGCGCACATTAGATGCGCGTATTTTTATGCCAAAATCATTGAAACACTGTCATATGATTTTCACCTGCGTACCGACTGCAGCGAGCTCAAATAATTCTACGATATGTTGGTTGTAGAGGCCAATGCATCCGCTGGACGATTTTCGGCCAATTTTTCGCGTGTCTTGAGTGCCATGGATTCTGTAGTATTGCCAACTCAGACGTAGCGCCCTGATGCCGAGTGGATTCTCAGGTCCCGGAGCCACGTATTCTGGTAAGGTTGGGTCGCGCTCAAGCATTGAAGGTGTGGGGCGCCAGTCCGGCGCAGGATCTTTGTAGACCACGCGAGTATATCCGCGGCGGGTGAGTTCTTCACTCATGGGCACGCTCGTTGGGTACAGCTTGTAAATACGCTCGTCCTCGGACCAGAACTGCAATGCTCTGGAGACCGTGTCGCACAGGATGGCTCCGTTTTTCAAATTATCGAAATGGTCTTGCCAGTTGTCGACTGAAAATGACGAGATATTCCGCCTGACGATATCCGGCTCAGCGATATTCTGAGTCAAGCCGCGGCCAGCCACTGCTACGAACCCTGCGCTCATGATTGACCGCAAAGCAGCTCTTCTATTAAAAATCCGTATCATTTTTGATCGTTCCTTTGCCTCTTCCATAGACCGCTTTTGCATGCTCCAGTTGCTTTAGGTTCAATTCAAGTTAATGTGAATCTGAACCTGCGATCATGAAGAACTTCCAGTGATTGTGCCTGAGAAATGTAAGGGCACCGACTAGAATCTGCGCACTTTCGCCGATCTTTGGCGGGAAGGCCACTGCCAAGGCCGCCAACGTTCTTACGCGTTCAGCGGAGCAGAAATTGACGTGCTGCATCGGTTCACCTATCAACAGTCCAAGCGATTGCCGCATCCGTTTCCGAGGGGTCGAGCTGGGGAAGTTCGGCCTTGGTCAGCACATCGGCGAACCTGGTGCCCCACTTCATCAAAGCCCCTTCGCCCACCACAGCAACGCGGCGGAAGTCATTCCTGTGGGCTGTGTCGATCTTCAGATCTTCGAGCAGAGCGGACGGCCCATCGTAGCCTTCGAACCTCGTGAGATCGAGAACCAAGCCGGGCTTGCTAGGCTCTGGCAGGCGTTGATGAAGCAGGGCGTGCATCCGCTTCAGTTCACTTTCGCTCAGTTTGCCCTCGCAGGCGAGGCCAATATTGTCGTCATGATCTGTCAGTGTCTCGATGAAAATGGTTTTCCTCCGCTTCTTCGGGCTTGCCGTGACCGTAAAGGTCTGCGTTTTCGTGCGCGCGGTCTTTGTGCTCGAATTCTAGGCTGGAATGGCCGATGCTGAAATGTTCCTTCAGCCGGTCCTTGATCGCGGCCTTGATCTTTTCGATTTGACTCCACCCGTCCGCTGTCAGCACGATGTGACAGTCCAGAGCCGCCTCGTGCTCCTGCATCTGCCACAGATGAACGTGATGAACGTCCGCGACACCATCCACACGCCGCATCGTCTCAACGACGGCTTCATTATCGATGTCCGGTGGACTGCCGAGCATCAGTGTTCGTATCGGACCGCCGATCTCGGTAAAGGCGAGGTAGAGGATATAGAGAGCGATACCGATGGTGATCGCCGGGTCGACCCACCGCATGTCGTAAAGGAGGATGAGCGAGCCGCCGATGATGACCGCTACGGAGGCCAAAGCGTCCGACAGGTTGTGCAGGAAGAGCGCACGGATGTTCACGCTGCCTTTCTGCATTGAATAGGTGAGCAGTGCCGTCAACGTGTCGACGACCAGTGCCACACCGCCCAGGATCACCACCGTCCAGCCCTGTACTTCTGGTGGGTCGATCATGCGCATTCCACCCTCGTAGATCAGGTAGAAGCCGATCAGGATGAGGGTCGTGTAGTTGATGAGTGCTGCGACGATTTCTACCCGCCCATAGCCGAAGGTCATGCGCTCGTCCGCGGGCCGCCGAGAGATCTTGCGCGCTGCGAAGGCGATCACCAGCGACGCCATGTCCGAGAAATTATGCAAGGCATCCGCGATCAGCGCGAGGCTGCTGGAAAGAATGCCGCCGACGATTTGCGCGACGGTCAGAAGGCCGTTGGCCCAGATTGCGATGGAGACGCGACGATCACCTGATTCAGGATCGATGTGAGCATGGTCGTGATCATGCGGCACTGTTCGTCTCCTCATGGCTGTGGTTCGGCCGACCGAGCCTTGAGGCCCGCGGCAAGGTTCCACGGCGGATCGCGCGCACCCGGGCGTTCATCCAGTGCCGAACCACGTGGCGATAGAGCAAGTCGCGTACAAATCCGAAACTTTGGCAGTGCTCTGAGTAAAATTCATCTGGTGCTTCGAAGGTGCCGAAATCATGGACGATCCCATTATCTTGGATATAAGTGTCATGTCCGGTCCAAGCGACAGGCGGGGCGCTCAAGCATTCTGTTCCGACCCCGTAGCCGCACAGGCTGTCGGTGTAGCTGAATTCCTGCTGAAGCGTCTGTAGGAAAGACGTATCCAGGATGAAGCCTTCAAGATTGACCCACCCCTCATCCGTCTCAACCTCGACCCAAGAATGCAAGATTTCGGACGGCGCGAGAGGATAGACGAGTTCCGGAACGACGCCTCTCTGAAGCGCCTTGTGGATGGTGAAGCCGTGCAGCCGGTTACAAATTCCGACGCCACGCAGCAGGGCCATGAGGAGCGTGCCCTTGGTGTTGCATTGCCCATAGCCATCTGCGAGCACCTCGGACGCCGGGATATCGTCGGCGCGGTTGTAACCGAAGACAATCTCGTTCCGGACGAAATCGTAGATGGCCCCAATTCGGGTGTAGCGGGGAAGATCTGCCCAGCCGCGCTCCTCTATCAGTTTTACTATTGAAGGCGCGTCAAAATCCAGCAGCCGGGTTTTGGCCAAATGAGGGTCGGCGGAGTTCACGGAACATCTCCTCGAATCGTTCACGCGAGAATGTAGTTGCTACAGTCACTGTAGCTTCAAGCCCCAATTTCAGGCCGTGTCCTTGGTTGCCTTATCGTCATCGTGCATCGCCTTGTGGTGTTCACCATGCGCGTCTTTCAGGATTCCGACGCCACCCCAAGCCGCGATGCCCGCGACAATCACGCCCACGACAAGGTCCGGCCAGTTCGTTCCGAGCCAAGCCACGAGTCCGCCTGCGACGACGATTCCGAGATTGGCCGCGAAGTCGTTCCAACTGAACTTATTCGCCGCTCGGATGTTCACGTCAGGATCGCGAAGCCGCGTCAGCAGCCAGACGCAAAGTGCGTTGATGGCCGCCGCTACCAGCGCCATAACAATCATGATCGTGCCAATAGGATCCGATCCGCCAACGTAGCGGCGCCAGGCGTCATAAAGGATGCCAAGGGCAAAGAGAATCAGCAGGCCGCCCGAAACATTTGCCGCTCCGCGCTTCCACTTGGCGGAGCGGGGCAGCGCAAGGAGGCTGATTGCGTAGACGAAACTGTCCGACAGATTGTCGAGGCCATTGGCGATAAGCGCGTTTGAATCGCCGAATGCGCCCGAGGCGAAGAAAGCGATTGCCAGCCCGATGTTGAGGCCCAGCACGATCCAGAGTGTGTGTCTTTCCGATGCGTTTCTCTGCTCCGCCATTCCGGGTATCCAAATTAGTGAATTGCCAATGAGTAACCAAAAGTGGGCTTTTTGCGTTCCGATCAACGGTCCTCAAAATAGCTCAGGCGCCGATTTCTTCATGCTCGGTCAGGCATTCGGAATGGTCTCGTAACACCTCCAGCACACGGCAATCGGCCGTCTGCCCGCCGCTGCACTCATGCACCATCCGCTTCAATTCCGTGCGCAGCGCCTCTAGCCGCGCCAATCGTTGCTCGACCTGTTTGAGTTGCCGACGGGCTATTGCATCCGCCTCCGCGCAGGACTTTCCCGGATGATCGCTGAGATCGAGGAGCTCACGGATCGCGTCCAACGCGAATCCCAATTGCCGTGCGTGCCGGACGAATGACAGGCGGTCGAGTTCGGCGTCGCCATAGCGTCGTTGGCCCCCCTCGGTCCTGCCGGGCTCAGGCATAAGTCCGATCTGCTCGTAATACCGGATGGTCTGCACTTTTGTTCCGGTCTTCTTCGCCAGCGTCCCAATCGTCAGCATTTCCGCTCCCCACATTACCTACAGTGGGTGTAGCTTTATGCGGTGCGCATCACAAGCTTCACCTTAGTTTCACAGGTCGGTGATTGTTGGCCGATCGATGACAATCGCGCTTGAACCTACAGTAGCTAGAGGATGTAAACGCACACAAAACATAGAATCAATTTCGGGCGGAGCGGCGTGAGGCTTTCAGGTCTTCAAAAGGTGTTGTGGGTGCTTGCGGGCGTGACCGCGTTCGTTTTCATCTGGCTGTTCCTGTGGTTTGACTATTTTGTCGACCAGCTTCGAGACTCGACGGGCGAACTACGGAGGTACCGTGAAAAGTTAGTTGAGGACTAACCTTTAAACGGCGCTAGCCTATAAGCGCGGCACCATGGAGAGCGGGTCAAATTTGTGTTTGACGCAGATAAAGAGACTGTTTTGCAGGAAGCTTAAATGAGCATCGCTGTTGCCTCGTAATTCGGACCCTTAGCTGTGCCCACTGTTTGAGGGGTCGACGGCACCGCAACGCGTTCGGGAACAGCACGTTGCAGCAACTTCCCGAGACTGAGCGCGAAGAAAAAAGAGGTCAGAATATGCGTATAACCTTGGCAGGGTATCAGGGATTGCTTGTCGGTCTCGCACTCTTTCTTGTTTTAGTGGCAAGCCCTGTTCGCGCCTTGGAATCCAATGCGTATCGTTCCGAAGTTCTGACGGCACGTTTGATCGTCGCGGAAGCAGGAATCGCCCCAGGATCGCAGTTCCTTTCGGCGGGTTTGAAGATTGAACTGGAGGAAGGATGGAAAGCGTACTGGCGGTCGCCAGGCGAGGTTGGCCTGCCGCCGGAGATCGATTGGGAGGGGTCCACAAACCTTGAATCCGTCGACATGCTTTGGCCCGCACCCACGCGTTTCCGCGCCTTCGGAATTGAAAATTTCGGCTATGCCAAACAAGTAATATTTCCATTGCAGTTGCGGCTTGCGAACTCTGATAGAGCGGCCGAGCTGAAGGGACTCGTCGATCTGCTGATCTGCTCCAATGTGTGCATTCCGGAAAGGTTTGAATTGACACTCCCTGTGCCATTGGGAACGGGCGTCGATGCGAAAGCCGCGACCGATATCGCGACATGGGCCGCTCGCGTACCTGTTGCAGGGCCAGAAAGTGCAATAGCGGTCTCGGGCGCATCGCTGAAGCAGGATCAGGCATTGGTTGTTCAAATGACGCGGCCTTCTGGCTGGAACAATCCCGACCTTTTTCCAGAGTTTGGTGCAGGCTCTGCATTCGGCGCACCCGACATCCGCCTTACAAGTGATCGCACCGGTCTCTGGGCAAGTATCCCGATTCTCGCGTTAAGCGAGGAACAAACCTCCCTTCGAATTACGGTCGTAGACGAGGATGTCGCGGTTACATTCGATGATGTGAACACTACCGACGTTGTACCTGCGCCACCTTACTCATCCGAGACCAGCCAAGATAGGGGTCAGTTTTTCCCGATTCTTTTGCTGTCCTTCCTGGGAGGGTTGATACTGAACTTAATGCCATGCGTCTTGCCCGTTCTATCGATCAAATTCGGATCGGCGCTCCGAATGAAGAATCGCTCCGTTTCACAATTGCGCGCGGGGTTTATCGCTACGGCTGGGGGAACTGTTGCTTTCATGTGGGTGCTGGCCTTGGCGGTCATAGCGCTGCAGACGCTCGGATATGCCGTTGGGTGGGGTGTGCAGTTTCAGAATGCATATTTCCTGATTGCACTCATTCTCGTTGTCGGACTCTTTGCGGCAAATTTGTTTGGAGTTTATGAAATTTCTTTGCCCAGCAGCTGGATGGTTAGGCTATCTGGCCGCTTTGGGCGGGGGTATGCCGAAGACTTCTCCACCGGCGCTCTGGCTGCGATACTTGCAACGCCTTGTTCCGCCCCGTTGCTGGGGACAGCCATTGCCTTCGCCCTTTCTGGCACGGCAGGCGATATACTTGCGGTTTTCACAGCGATGGGGATTGGGCTTGCACTGCCATATATTCTGGTTGCCGCTTGGCCTGGTTTCCTGTCTCGACTGCCCAAACCGGGACCCTGGATGATAAGCGTGAAGATCGTTCTCGGATTGCTGCTTGCCGGAACCGTTGCATGGCTATGCTGGGTCTTGATCGGTGTGACGTCGCCAACCCTCACAGGCCTGGTGCTGCTGGGTCTTGGGCTCATCGTACTGGCGGCGAGAGCCTATCAGGTTCAGCCTCGTAACGGTTTGCTGTGGGGAATGACTGCGGTTTTGGGCATGACGTTGGCGGCCCCTGCACTGCTGCCAAAAAGCTCCGATGATGTAACAGACTCGATCACTTCTTACTGGGTCGAGTTCGACCGGTCCCGGATCGCGCGTGAAGTGTCGCAGGGCAAAACTGTCTTCGTGGACGTTACTGCGGATTGGTGCATCACTTGTAAAGCAAACAAAACCCTGGTCCTGGATCGTGAACCAGTTTTGGGAGCACTTGGCGAGGAAGGCGTGATTGCGATGCGCGCGGATTGGACGCGACCGGACGCGAAAATCCAATCCTATCTCGAGGCGCACAGCAGATACGCAATTCCGCTCAACATCGTCTACGGTCCAGATGCTCCTGAAGGTATCATTTTATCTGAATTACTATCTGCGGATGCCGTTCTCGAAGCACTGTCGGCTGCCAATCTCAGCGCTGTCCGAAAACGATGACATAGTGCCGTTGCATTGCTCAAGGGAGGCAGAACCTACAGTGGTTTAGTTTCAGGTGAAGGGAAAGCTGTTATGTATCTGAGACCACGCGGCCCCAATTTATTTGTTGATCCGATCCAATCGGGCCGTGGCGGCGGCACGCATAGGGTCGGTTTCCGGAAGGCTTTCGGCCAAGGTGCGCGCATTGTCAGCGGCGTTCTGGGCAGCATCAAAGTCACCCAATACACTGTACGCCTCCGCAAGCCGAAGCCATCCTTCAAGATTGTCTTGGTCATCCAACAATCGCGCCGCCAAGCGGTCAACCATGGAGCGGACGAAAGCGCTGCGTTCCTCGACCGACATGTCCTGAGCGGCCTCGATATCGGCCGCACCGGGCCTACGCGCGTCCCGAGAGTCCGGAAAGAAATCAGCTAGGGTGACAGGGCTCTCTCCAACCTGTTCCCCCAATCGGTTGGCGACAGAAAGGAAAAGTTCCATCCACGGATAGGCGCGATCCGCTCTCTTGAGGCGCTCGATCAAAAGCGTCCTCGCTTCATCTGGAACCCCGTCCTGTTCGAGGATCCGGGCTCTATAGAAAATTGGGCCTGGATCATAGGGGTCCATCTCCGATGCGCGTTCGATCACGCTTTCCGCTTGCGGCGTCACGATCCCGTTCTCGGCTGCGATCAAGGCCTCGGCATATAGCAATAGGGTTGAGATATCTGCATTGTCGCGGAAAGTGACGCGTTCGAATGCATCGGCGGCATCATCGTAACGAGCCATACGCATATAGGTCTGACCGAGCAGAACCCAACCATCACTTGGTCCACCAGACTCGTCTGCTTCAAGCCGGGTTTTTAGTCTCTGGGTCAACTCTGAGAGGTTTGCGGCTTCCTGGGTTTCAGATGCGCGAGACGCCAGAGGCTGGCTTTCGATCTGTGGCGAGCCGATTTGAGAATACAGAGCGAAGGCTACCAATGGCGTGGCAATGGCGGACGCGAAGATGGTGCTTCGCCCACTTGCGCGCGACGACTCACGTGTCGCAAGCCGACCGGCAGCCAGAATGCGGCGTTTGATTTCAACCCTGGCCGCGTCGGCCTCGGTAACGGATATCAGATTCCGCTCTTGATCAGTATCAATTTCGGAAAGCTGATCCTTGAGGATAACCAACGCTCCATCCTTTCTGTTCAGGACTTCACCCGTTCGATAGAGACCGGACAAGAACAGAAGGACAGTGATGGATGCCATCGCGCCTAACACCAACCAAATCATGGGTCTCTCCGTCCTTCATTTTCATGAAAAATGGCTTCGAACTCACGCTCTTCATCGGGGCTCAGTGGATCAGCAGTGCCATCAAGAACGGCCCCGCTTCGGCGCCTGATTGTGACAAAGACAACGCCAATCCCAACGGCAAAAAGAACCACTGGTCCGAACCACAACAGATACGTGGCGGGTTTCAGTCGCGGCCTGAACAGGACGAAGTCACCATATCGATCTACGAAAAACGCAATGATCTCGTCATTTGTTTCACCTGCAATCAGACGTTCGCGCAGCAAGGTGCGCATCGTTCGGGCAACACCCGCATTTGAGCTATCGATATCCTGATTCTGGCAGACAACGCAGCGTAGCTGCTTTGAGAGCTCCCGGGCGCGCGACTCAAGCACCGGATCATCCAGCAACTCATCTGGCTCCACAGCCCATGCCGCGGTTGTTGCGGCAAGCACCAGCACCAGTGAATAGAGCCAACTCTTCATGATTGATCACCTGCTGCGGCCAACGCAGCACGAATTTCATCCTGTGCCTCTGGCGTCACAATGGGGCCAACGTAGCGATAGACTACGATACCGTTTGCATCGATCACAAACGTCTCAGGCACCCCCGAAATACCCCATTCGATACCGACCCGGCCCTCGCTGTCTGATCCGATCCTTTCATAGGGGTTGCCAAGCTCCTCCAGCCAGTTTGCGGCATCTGCTGGTTTGTCCATGTAGTTAATCCCCATCAGCCGAATACCGTCTTGTTCAACAAGCCTGGTTAGCACCGCATGCTCAGCACGACAGGGCACGCACCATGAAGCGAATACATTGACCAAAACCGGCTCGCCAATGCTACGAAGGGCTGCGGCCGACAGTCCGGGTGTCTGCGTGCCCTCTACCGGTGGAAGTTCAAAGTCCGGAACTGGTTCGGAGACCAAAGCGGAAGGGATTGCGTTAGGATCTCGGGCGGGGTTTAGCCCCCAAAACAAAAATCCACCCAAGACCACTGCGACCAGCGCTGGCATCGCGAGAAGGATTTTCTTCATCATATCATTCCGCCGGTTGAAGCGCTGACGACCGGCTTTTTGGCGACGGCGCACCCACCCGCAATCTGCGGTCCGATAGCGAAAGGGACCCGCCAAGCACCAGCATCGTCGCTCCGATCCATATCCAGTTGACCAGTGGCTCGTAGAGAACGCGCAAATTCCACTGGCCCGACGCCGTATCGGCCGCGGGCTCACTGATGGTGACGTAGAGATCTCCGGCGAGCGTTGATCTGATTGCAGATTCGGTTGTTGAAGTCCCCGCGACCGGATAGCTTCTGCGCTCCGGACGAAGAAGCGTAATCTCCCGTCCATCTTTCAAGACGCGAAGCTGGCCTTGTTGTGCGATGTAGTTTGGACCACGCAACCGTTCGACGCCGTCAAGTATTACCTCAAAACCGGCGATTTCTACGGTCGTTCCCGGTTCTGCGAAAAGAACACGTTCTTCCTTCCAAGCAGTTGAACCTACGAATCCAAGCACAAGCATTGCAACGCCAAGATGCGCGAGCGTCATACCGTGCGCAGCGCGCGGCAGGTTTCGTGCGCGACGCAGAGACTGTGAAAGCGGTAAATTAAAGAGCTTGATGCGCAGCGTCCATTCGCGCAACGTCGCAAAAAAAACCCAGGCTGCAACCCCTATCGAGACCACGGCAAGCAGGGGCCCGTCTGTCTGAAGGTACCAAACGATCCCCGCAATACCAATCGCGATACCAAAAACCCAGCGCAGCCGCTGCCAGATACCGGGAAGATCGGCCCGTTTCCAAGACAGGAATGGGCCAACTCCCATTATAATGACGAGCGGCAGCATGAAAGGGATAAACGTCGCGTTGAAATACGGTGGTCCTACAGAGATCTTTTCTTCAGTCACCGCTTCCACAAACAATGGATAGAGTGTTCCAAAAAGGACGGTCGCCGTTGCGGTCGCGAGCAGAAGGTTGTTGAGCAAAAGCCCGGCCTCGCGGCTGATTGGCCGAAAGACGCCACCCGATCCAAGCTGAGGCGCGCGCCATGCGTAAAGTGTCAGTGAGCCGACAATGGTCACGCCAAGAAGGCCGAGAATGTACACGCCGCGCGCCGGGTCGACCGCGAACGCGTGAACGGATGTCAAAATGCCGGATCGGACGATAAATGTCCCCAGAAGTGACAGCGAAAAGGTCAGGATCGCCAAAAGAATGGTCCAACTTTTGAACGTATCTCGCTTTTCCGTGACAATAGCCGAGTGCAGAAGTGCCGTGCCCAGAAGCCATGGCATGAAGGATGCGTTTTCAACCGGGTCCCAAAACCACCAGCCGCCCCAGCCAAGTTCGTAATAGGCCCACCAAGAGCCGAGTGCGATCCCTGCAGTGAGGCTGATCCAGGCCGTCAGAGTCCAAGGCCGCACCCAACGCGCCCATGCGGGATCCACCCGACCCTCTATCAAAGCCGCAACCGCGAAGGAGAAGACGATCGAGAAGCCGACATACCCAAAATACAAGAGCGGGGGATGCATCGCCAACCCGATGTCCTGCAGAAGCGGGTTAAGATCCGTGCCATCCAGAGGCGGCGGGAAAACCCGCTCGAACGGATTGGATGTAAAGAGCATGAAGCTCAGGAAACCGACGCTGATCCAGGCTTGAACGGATAGAGTTCGCGCTTTGAGGCCAACCGGAATGTTTCTACCCAGCAGCGCGACCCCAGCCCCGAAAAGTACGAGAATAAGGGTCCAGAGAAGTAGAGACCCTTCGTGGCTGCCCCAGGTGCCTGCAACCTTGAAGATCATCGGCTTCAGCGAGTGGGAATTCTCCACCACGTTTCGAACCGTGAAATCACTGACAACAAAGGAGCGCATGAGCGCGCCAAACGCAATTGCAACCAACGTCACCTGAAGCGCGGCTGTCGTCTTTGCACTTTCCATCCAAAGCAGGCGCCCCATGCTTGCCCCGACAATTGGCAGGATGCTTTGGACAATCGCGATGGCAAGCGCCAGGACAAGTGCAAATTGTCCGATCTCAGGTATCATTTCGCGTTCTCCTGAATAGCGCTTCTGCATCCGAGCCGGACGAGGTTTCCGCATTGGGAGAATTCAGCATGATCCTCATCCATTCTAGTGAGATCATATCGCGACATTATCCGCTTTCTGCCTGTGTTCGCTTCGCTGAATCGCAAACGGGTTGGGGGTGCGCGGAAAACCGAGAGGGAAGAAGTACTTTGTGCGTGCATGCCGTGAGCAGGATCCGACAATTGATTCGCCTTGTTTGTAGCTCCTGCAGTCGCTGTAGGTTCAAGCGTTATTTTAGACTGATACCTTAAAAAATGACTCAGGCTTGCAGTACATCTGCGTAGCAGCTTTATATCTGCAGGCCCGTTTTCCGAAGCGCCGGATTTAGCGGAACTTGCCGTTGCCTTCCCGCGATGGCCGCCCGTAGGGTCAGACCAAGCAGCGAAACATTGAGTGACGGCAGGTTTTGAAGCGCTGAAAAGAGAGCATTGACTTCACAGGTGCGTGACGTGCTGCCGCAGGTCAGGAATCACGCTTGAACCTACAGTAGCTAGAGGATGTAAGCTCACACGAAATACAAAGATTACTTCGGGCGGAGCGGCGTGAGACTTTCAGGTCTTCAGAATGTATTGTGGATGTTTGCGGGCTTGGCGGCGTTCGTTTTCATCTGGCTGTTGCTATGGTCCGACTACCGTGCCGACCTTGCCCGAGCCGAGAATGAACCGCCGTTTCTTGCTGATTTCGAACTGACCGATCATCGGGGCATGGTCCAAACCGACGAAGATTTCGCAGGGCGCTGGATGCTGGTCTTCTTTGGCTTCACCAATTGCCCTGACGTCTGTCCGACCACACTGTCCGAAGTCGCGGCCGTGATGGAGGGCTTGGGCGATGAGGCGGCAATGGTTCAGCCGATTTTCATAACGATCGATCCCGAACGGGATACCCCAATGGCTCTTGCCGACTTCGTGCCGCGTTTTGACGCGGGCATAATCGGTCTAACCGGCACATCCGATCAGATCGCCGCGACATCCGAAACCTTTCCGATTTACTTCGAACGAATCGAAGAGGACAGCGCGCCGGATGGCTATACAATGGGGCACACATCTCACCTGTTCCTTTTCGACACGCAAGCAGGCTTCGCGGATTCCTGGCCCTATGGAACGCCCGCCGAAGAGATCCTCGCCGATCTGAGAGAGAGGATCTGATCGTCATGACCCGACTTTCCGGAGAGACGGCCCTCGGGCTGGCCTGGATTATCGCGCTCACCGCGTCGCTTGCCGTGGTTTTCATCGGTGAGGTTCTGGGGCAGACACCTTGTGTGCTTTGCTGGTTTCAGCGCGCTTTTATGTTCCCCTTAGCCATCATCCTCGGGCTCGGGCTCTGGTGGCAGGACCGGCGTGTGGGTCGCTATGGGGTCGCGCTGGCCTTGGGCGGTGCCGCCGTCGCGTTTTGGCATATGGGCCTCTATGTTGGGCTGGTCCCCGAACGCATCCAGCCCTGCACGGCGACCGGCCCGTCCTGTACGGACGACAATCAACTGGTCTTCGGCATTCCGATTCCTTTAATGGCGTTCGTCGCCTTCGCGATGATCGGTCTGCTGTCGGCTCTCTCACTGAAGGAAACACAAGAATGAAACGACGTGGCCTCATCCTGTCCGTTCTCGCGCTCGGTGCCGCCGGTTTCGGCGGTGCCGCATGGTACGCAACCCGCCCCGAGCCGATTGCCGAGGCCGCCCCCGTCGACCCGGAATTGGCCGATGGGCTGATCCGGCCTTATTCCCCGATCCTCGGCCCCGAGACGGCGCCTGTCACGATTGTCGAGTTTTTCGATCCAGCTTGCGAGGCGTGCCGCGCATTCTATCCCGTGGTCAAGGATATCATGGCTGAGCACGGTAATGCGGTCCGTGTCGTAATTCGGTACACTGCCTTTCACGGGGACGCTTCGGTGGAAGCGATCCGTGTTCTTGAAGCTGCGCGGATGCAGGGCGTGTTCGAACCGGTGCTCGAAGCGGTCTTGCAAGAGCAGCCCCGATGGGCGTCCCATGGTGCGCCGGAGCCGGGTTTGCTCCTTGAGATTGCCGCAAGCGGAGGTCTGGATGTCGAAGCTGCCCAGACGCAGATGCTGGCCCCTGATGTTGTAGCGGTGCTGAACCAAGACCGTGCCGATGTCGAAACGGTTGGCGTGCGACAAACGCCCACGTTTTACGTAAATGCCAAACCGCTAGACCCGTTCGGTGAGGCCGAACTACGGCGGCTGGTGGCGGCGGAAGTTGCGGCCAGCCAAAGTTGATACGCGGTCAGATGCAGGAGAAATCGTCGTGAAAAAACTACCACACATCAAGGGATTGGCCTTTCTCTTACTACTCACGGGCCTGTCGGCGCCTGCACTGGCCGGTTCGGAGGATGTCGTGGTCGAGAGCGCGTGGTCCCGCGCCTCGATCGGCACGAGCCGTCCGGGGGCTGCCTACATGACCGTGCGCAACAGGGGTGAAGACGCCGTTACGCTGACCAAAATTGCGACACCGCTGGCAATGATGCCCGAGATCCATGAGTCGAAAACCAACTCCGATGGCGTCCGTTCCATGGCGCCTGCAGCCGAGATCACGATTGAGCCCGGCCAAAGCGTGGCATTGGAGCCGGGCGGGTTGCACGCCATGCTCATGAAGCTGCAAGAGCCGATGACCGAAGGCGAGACTTTCCCGCTGACACTGACCTTCTCGGATGGCGGCAAGGTGACGGTCGAGGTCCCAATCCTCGGGATCGCCGCGCGTGGACCAGAGGGCTGATGCAACGTCGGCAGCTCCTTCTATACGGCGCAGCCGGTGCCGGCGTTCTTGGCCTGACGCTCTTCGTGGGCTGGTGGCGGGTGGACGGGCCCGGTGCGCCTGAACCAAAAGGGCAGCGGCCCCTGCCCCTATCGGCGATGGAGTTCCGGCTGACCGACCACGAGGGAAATGAGGTAGGGCCTGGCACCCTGATCGGTCGTCCGACAATGGTGTTTTTCGGGTTCACCTACTGCCCGGACGTCTGCCCGACGACCCTATCGGATATTTCCGGCTGGCTTGAGGAACTGGGCGACGAAGCATCAGAGATGAACGTGGTCTTCATCACGGTCGACTCGGAGCGGGACACGGTCGAGGCCATGGCCGAATATGTCGGCTATTTTCATCCGGTCATTCGTGGCTGGACGGGGCCGGAAGACCAGATTGCCCGCGCCGCAGAAGGGTTTCGTGCCTCATTTGAGCGCGTCCCGACTGAGGGCGGCGGCTATACGATGAACCATACGGCAAGCGTATTCCTGTTCGATGCCAAGGGTGAACTTGTCACCATGATCGACTATCACGAGCCAAGAGAATTCGCAGTGCCGAAGATCCGGCGTGCACTGTCAGAAGACGTAGAGGGGGCAACATGAAGATAAGAACTGTCTTGGCGGCCGTGGCGGTCGCAGGCGCATTTTCGGGTGCCGCCATCGCCATCTCGGGCGTTCTTTCCAAAGAACCGGTGCCCCCTGCGATTGCGGAAGCGACCCTCTGGACCCCCGATCCGCTCGCGCCGCCTCGGATTGCCGAAATCAATTCTGTCCGCCCTTCAGTTGCCCCGGCAGACATCGCGTTCGAGTTCAAGCCGGTGCCCCTCCTGCCCGTCTCACTGGCTGATACCTCGTTGCCATCTATCGAGTCCCCCCTCGTGACCTGGTCGCGCGAGATTGCATCGGGACAGACGCTTGATGCGGTCCTTTCAGATGCGGGATTGGATGCTTCGGATCGCGCTGAAATCGCCTTGTCGATTGGCGCGGAATATGATCTGCGCCGTTTGCGTCCGGGTCACGTCATTACCGTGGTTTCCACAACGGACGGCACGCCGCGTCGCGTAGAACTCGCCGTCGAAGACGGTGTCCGGATTGAGACCGCCTTCGGCGAACAGCTTGCCACCCGCCTATTGGAGCCAGACCCTGAAATAGTGACGTTCGCGGGCGAGGCAGTGATCGAAAGCTCTGTCTTCGCGGCATTGGACAAGGCGGGCATCCCTGCGCGCTTTGCGGTCGACATGGCGCAGATGCTGGGCGGCACAGTGGATTTTCGACGCGAACTTTCCGGTGGCGAGACGATGCGTCTTCTTTGGCGCGAAGCGCGCGACGGAAACGAGAGGATCGGTCAGCCTGAACTTGCCTTTGCCGCACTGAATCTTGGTGAAACGGTCTACGAGATCGTCTGGCCGGATGACGGCAGCGGTAAAGCGACGATTTATGTTGATGGAGAGGTCCTGCGTATCTTTGCCCAACCGGTGGAAGGAGCGCGGCTGAGTTCCGTCTTTGGCCGTCGCACACACCCAGTCTATGGGAACGTGCGCATGCACACCGGCGTCGACTTTGCTGCGGCAAGCGGTACGCCGGTGAAAGCGACGGCGCCCGGACGCGTAAGCTTCATCGGACGTCGTGGTGGATATGGCCGGGTGGTGGAGATAGCGCATGGATCCGACACCCTGACACGATACGCACATCTCAGCGAGGTGCCGGACACACTTGAACAAGGGCAGCGCGTGATGGCCGGAGACATGATCGGGCGCGTTGGTGCAACCGGCACCGCGACCGGCCCAAATCTGCATTATGAGGTTCTGGTCGATGGTCGCCCGACCGATCCTCTCTCAGACGACCGACTGGCAGAGGCGGCCGAGCGGGATGCGGATGACACGGCTGCACTTGAGAGATTGGCTGAGGCACGCTCGCTACTGGCCGAGAGGCTCACCAGCGAATTTGTGCAAACAACAACCGAAAGGCTATAATCCATGAAACGACTGGCTCCCGCCCTTGCAGTCACGCTGGCCTTGTTTCCCGCGGCGCAAGCTGTCGCCGATGCGATCCAGATTGACGTCCGGAAGACAAACGGCTGCGGCTGTTGTCTGTCCTGGATGAAGCACCTCGAGGAAAGCGGATTCGCGCCGACAGGCGAGGACATGTTCGGGGGATCTCTTGTGCGCTTCAAACTCGACAATGGCGTGCCTCAGCGCATGGTCTCCTGCCATACGGCTTTGGTCGACGGCTACGTGATCGAAGGTCATGTACCGTCATCAGACATTCAGCGTTTGTTGGACGAGCGTCCAGATGCAGTGGGGCTGGCGGTGCCGGGAATGCCCTATGGCTCGCCGGGCATGGGACCGGAGGATGATCGTGAGGCTTATGACGTGTTCCTGATCCGCGGCGATGGATCGACCGAGATCTTTAGCAGCTATTCGGCCGCTGATTGACGTATCGGCGAGACCTCAGCGCTTGGAACCCTTCTCCTCAATTACCCTTGGCTTTCTTGGAAGCCTGGCCGCCGGATCGCTGACCGCGGTCGGGGCGATCCCCGTTCTTTTCGGGCGCATCCCCTCCCGGGCTACGCGCGATCTGCTGCTTGGCTTCGCAGCGGGTGTCATGCTCGCGGCCTCGTTTTTCTCGCTGATCATCCCGGCTCTCGACGCAGCTGAAGGACAGTTCGACAACGGTGCTCTGCCGGCGGCCATCGTTTGTGTCGCGATTCTGCTTGGCATGGGCGCGGTCGCTCTGATGAACGAACGGCTGCCGCATGAGCATTTCAAGACGGGGCGGGAAGGCCCAAACTCCGCTTCGCTGCGCCGCGTCTGGCTCTTCATCATTGCTATCACGATCCACAATTTCCCCGAAGGACTCGCCGTTGGTGTCGGGTTCGGGGCTGACGGTCTGTCTGGTGGCTTGCCGCTTGCGATTGGCATTGGGCTGCAAAACGCTCCCGAGGGTCTCGCCGTAGCGGTCTCATTGCTTGGTGAGGGGTATTCCAGGCGCCGTGCGTGGGGGATTGCCGCCCTGACAGGTCTTGTCGAGCCGGTAGGTGGGCTTCTTGGGGCTGGGATCATCAGCATCTCGCAGCCGCTGTTGCCATGGGGCCTCGCCTTCGCCGCCGGGGCGATGCTCTACGTCATCAGCCACGAAATCATTCCCGAAACCCACCGTTCAGGCCATCAAAACAGGGCGACACTCGGTCTCGCAGTCGGCCTCGTGATCATGTTGTTCCTCGATGTATGGCTGGGAGGATGAGATGAAACTGACCCATTTCCAAGGTTTCATAGCGGCTGGAACTGCTTTTCTTGTCGATCAGGTGACAAAAGCAATTGTCGTCGCCAATGCGTCAGATTTGAGCGCCGGAATTCCGGTCTTCCCTGGTTTCAATCTTATCTATCTGCGCAACGATGGCGTGACGTTTGGACTGCTTGGTGGAGCGCCATGGTGGAGCCTTACGGCGTTGGCCCTCGCTGTCTGCGGCTGGTTGACAGTCATGTTGTTGCGCACTGCCAACCCAGTTGAGGCTATCGCCTATGGTGCGATTATCGGTGGCGCGCTCGGCAACGTCCTCGATCGCATCCGGTTTCGAGGTGTGACGGACTTCCTCGATTTCTATGCCGGATCCACACATTGGCCCGCCTTCAACATGGCGGATGTTTTCGTGGTTGGCGGCGTGGGCCTACTGCTCATAGCCCCTTGGTTGAGCGCCAAGTTTCAGACTGGCACATGATGGCGGGCTTGCGACCACTGACGGGTCGTGGCCGTTACATTCCCCTGCGATCAGGGATTAGCTTTATGGCGGGCGGTTTAACGGTTTTAGCCCTTCCACCGTTCTCATGGCTCATCGTTGTTCCAGTCGCCTTCTCAGCACTCTTTCTCGTGCTCCGGCAGGTTTCGACAGCGCCTGCCTTCTTCATCGGCTGGGTCTTCGGAATGGGCCAATTCGGGATTGGAATTTCCTGGATCGCCGAGAGCTTTTACGTCGATGCCGAACGTTTCGGCGCACTGGCGATCCCGGCGGTCGCGGGTCTGTCCGCCGGACTTGCCATCTTCCCGGGCATGGCGGCGATGCTTTTTGCCACCATCATGCAGCGCCGAGCTTTCGGCGGCATTGCGGCGGGCCTTCTGTTTGCAACCTGCTGGGCGGTCACGGAATGGCTGCGGGGTCATATCCTGACGGGGTTTCCCTGGAACCTTGCCGCTTATGCCCTTGTCGACTATGCTGCCCTGCGCCAACCCGCCGCTTGGGTCGGAAGCTACGGTTTGGGCTTTCTCACGGTCTTCATCGGCATATTGCCAGGTGTGTTGACTGTGGCGGCGCCAAAGAGACGCGCGCCTGTTCTCGTGCTCTTCGCCGTTGCTGTGACGGGTCTCTGGGTTGGCGGTGCGCTTCGGTCAGGGCAGGACGTGCCGCCGACAGACGTTGCCTTGCGCATCGTCCAAGGCAATGTGCCACAAGTCGAGAAGTGGGCACCGGGCAGCCGCGAGCGAACCTTGGAAAAATACCTGGGCTTGTCCGCGCAACCCGGACGTTTCGATGTGCTGCTTTGGCCGGAAACGGCCTTTCCCGGTTTTCTGGACGAAGATGCTGCGGCACGCGCGCGGATATCTGCAGCTTTGCCAGACGGCAGGATCCTACTGACAGGTGCGCCTGACCGAGTGGAGGGCGATGGGGGAACCAGATATTTCAACACGGTTCAGGCATACGATGGCACCAGTGAGATTCTGACGGGATATGCAAAACATCATCTCGTTCCGTTTGGCGAATATGTGCCGCTGAGAGGCTGGCTGCCCATCGAACGACTGACGGAAGGGTTGGGCGATTTCACGCCGGGACCAGGGCCGCGCACGCTGGCGATCCCTGGCGCGCCTCTGGTCGCGGTGGCGATCTGTTACGAGATCATCTTTCCGGGCCACGTGGTCGATGACCTTTTTCGCCCCGACTGGATTTTCAACGCAACAAATGATGCCTGGTTCGGTACCACCATCGGCCCCGAGCAGCACCTCGCCTCCGCGCGCATGCGCGCGGTCGAAGAAGGGCTTCCTGTAGTCCGGGCGGCCAACACCGGGATTTCCGCGATCATCGACGCCAAGGGAGAGATCATCGCGCGCCTCGAGACCGGACAAACTGGAGTCATAGATGCCAGCCTGCCGACAGCGCTTGCGCCCACACCTTACGCTCGTTTCGGTGATTGGACATCGCTGGCGCTCATCTGTGCGGTCTGGGCCCTAGCCTTCACCGTCGGATTGGCCAGACGACGTTTCAATTCAGAAAAATCAAATTCGGAGGACTCGTGATGCTGGTGCTCGCAGGCTTTGTCGGAGGGGCGCTCTGGGGTGGCTATCTGGCGCAACGGCGGAAAGGGAACCGCCTGGATATACTTCAGTACGCGACAGGCTTCGGTATTGCTTTCGGCCTACTCGCTTTTTTCGCCTCGGTGATCCTCTTGCGCATCACGTCTTGAGATTGCTTTGGCACCGGCAACGAATTGAAACGACTGTTCAACATATTACTGTACTTACTCTTGGCGGTTTTTGTATCAGGACTGGCCGTATCCGGTGTCGTCTACTTTCTTTTGCGCGCCTCCGTCCCCGACTATGACGAGGACTTCAGAGTCGCGGGAATCGAAGGACCAGTCGATATTCTGCGAGATGCTGCGGCCATACCGCACATTTCTGCAGACTCCGCTCCGGACGCCTATTTCGCGCTTGGTTTCGTTCACGCTCAGGACAGGCTTGGCCAGTTATTGAGGGCAAGGCGGGCAGCGCAAGCCTTGATGCCACTTGACCGGACGATCGAAGTTGAGCCTTCGACAGCCCAAGCGCTCGACGCATATGCCGCAGGTGTCAACGCGTGGCTTGGCCTGGTGTCCGAAGGCGGGCGCGGCAGAGGCTCACCCGATCTGTTGATCGCGGATGAGAGAATGATCGCAGCCTGGAGACCCGTCGATAGTCTCAGACTTGCCCAAGCGTTTCTGAACGATCTTCAACCCGAGAGACGGCAGAATGACCTGTCCGGCTTGTCAGATCTACCGATCCCGTCGGATCGACCTCTTTTGCCCGAGCTATTTGTGACCTCGCCCAAGGTCAGCCTCGATGCTTGGGCGTTGCCTGGAGACAGAACAGCTACCGGAGCACCAATTCTCGCCGCCGATATACGTGGCCCCTTATCGCTGCCTTCTGAATGGTACCTGGCGGATATTCAACTCCCGACCGGAGCCGCGATTGGGGCTACATTGCCGGGTGTGCCCTTCATTGTCGTCGGTCGCAGCGAACGCGTCGCTTGGGCGTTCCGATCTCTGTCACTGAAAGCTCTTAAAGAGCCAGTGAGTCCCACCGCTGCGAAGGCCGGCAATTTTCTGATGATGCTTGACCGTCTGGCGCGGTCCGCCGATGTGAACGATGCCATGGACGCAAGCATGAACCTGGCACCAGCCGGATTGGAGATTCTTGCGATCGACCGAGACACCCTTGCTCGCTGGCCTGACAGGGAGGTCGAAACCCCTTTATCGTTTCGAGACGCCCGTCTGGCTGCTCTTGATGAGCGGCAGCCGATATTCTCGGTCGAGGGCGCGATTGCGGTGCAGCGCGACACGGTCAGCGCTGCCGCGCGGGCGCTTCTTCCTCTAATGGCAAGAGAGCTCTGGTTCGTGGGTTCCACAGGTGCTCTCGAAGAAAACCGCGCAGATAGGCTTCGCGGCGTTATTCTGAATCAACTTGCCCGATGGAATGGCGACATGGATCGCTTTTCACCGGAGCCGCTCGTGTTCTGGGCCTGGGCGCGCGCGTTGCAAAAACGGATACTTCAGGATGAATTTCCATCCGCGACGAAGGTCTGGGCCATGCCAAATGCCGATGTCTTATTTGCGGTGCTTTCAGATCGCGGAGGAAGCGCAATCTGGTGCGATATCCGCCCGTCTACCCGCATCGAGACCTGCCAGGATCAGGTTCGTGCGGCCCTGGATGATGCCATCGGCTGGCTTGTCGATCGCTACGGAACCGATCCGTCCGCTTGGACCTGGGGCGAGGCACACGCCTTGAATATGAAGTGGGCACCAATCCGATCGAGCGGGATCATCAGCGATCTGCTGTCTCTCGAAGCCCCATCTTCGGGCGCTCCCGACACACTGATTGCAACATTGTTTGCTTCTGACGATGACCTCCCGTTCGCGACCAGCGCGGGCACAAATTTTCAGGCGGTCATGTCGTTTTCGGAAGAAGCCGGTTCCTATTTCATCGCCCCCGCCGGTCAGTCCGGCCACCCGCTCTCGCGTTTCTATGAGAACCTGTTTCCAATGTGGATGCAGGGCAAATATCTCGCAATGGCCACTGATCTGTCATTGGCTCGGGGTGGCGCCGTGGGAACATCCCGACTTTCACCGGTATCCTTCGACAAGCTGACAATACAAGGTGACATGAGCCGATGATCACTTACTTCTTCCTTTTCGACCCGTTTGGATATGCGATTTCGCCAGTGTCCGTTGTTTCCGTCAGCTTGGCGGGCTGGTTCTACATGCGCGGCCTCACGCGATCCGCTCGAATTCGCGGGACGGTTTCTATTTGGCGGCAAGCCCTGTTCCTCGCAGGCTTGACCTGCATTCTCGCGGCCACAAATGCGCCTCTGGCTTCGTTGGGGCATAGCCTCTTTTCGGTGCACCAAGTGGAGCACCTTCTCCTCCGCCTTACAGGACCACTACTCATCGCGGTCTCTCAGCCGTGGCGATTATTGCAAGCCGGTTTGAACAGACGGTGGCGTCGATACCTCGGCGCTCTTGGAAAATCTATTGCATTGCGGTTCTTGGCACATCCGGTAACCGCCACTGCCGCGCTCATCACGTCGCTCTTTATCTGGCAGATTCCACTGCTTTACGGACTTGCGCAGCGCATCGCGGCGATCGAGGTGTTCGCCCATTTTGCGATGGTTCTGGCAGGGATCTGGTATTTCGGCATGCTCTTCGACCCGAGAGATCCCCCTGAGGGCGCGAGGCGCGGCGCAAGGCTGATCTCCGGTTTTGCGGTGATCGTTTCAAACATTTTTCTGGGTTCCCTGACGACACTCAAAGAGGTGAGCCTCTATGCCTCCTACCAAACGGCGGGAACCGCGTTGCTCGATCCCCTGTCCGACGAAACGATTGGTGGCTACGTGATCTGGGTCCCATCCTCGATGGTGATGATCGCCGCGATCATTCTGGTCATGAACGGCTGGAACGCTGCGGAAGAGCGTCGCTGGGATGCGCGATACGAACTGACGCGCGCCTCGAACTCGGCCGCGCTCGAATTTCCGGAAACGGCCGAAGAGTTGCGTCTGAAGGTTGCAAAGCCAAATCGTGACATGGGCCGGACGCTCGCCCTGGGCGCGTTGGTCATGTTCTTGATCGTCATGACAACGGTGGTGACGATTGTGTATGCACTGTGACCGTTGCCATCCCGCCAGCACGCAATGCGCAGGCATGACGAGAACTGTTCACGAGGCACCTTGTCGCATCCCGCTTGCGGCTTGGCACGTTGTGATACACGCCGAAATGATATAGCAAACCGGTATGGATGAGGGGACCGAAGCAACCGAGACGTCGGACCCTACGGCGAGCGATCTCAAGCGAACGACCAGATCGAGCAATCGAATGGTGCTCTGGATTTTGCTGTGCGTTGCCGGTCTATTTTTCGCAACGGCCTTTGGCGTGGCGATATTGGTGATATATGGCCCGTACTGACGCGACGATGACCCGCCGAGCGCTGCTCCTGCGCATGGGGGCCGCAGGACTGGTCGTGCCGCTGGCCGCCTGTAACGAGGCGGGATGGTATGGCGAGAATGTGAGCGGGCTTTTACCCGACCTGTCTTTCACCATGACCCGGGCTCAGAACGGGACGAACGTGACACAGGCCGATTACGAAGGACAGGTCGTCGCGCTGTTCTTTGGCTTTACCTTCTGCCCCGATATCTGCCCTATGACACTCTCCAACCTGTCCGCTGTGGTCGATCAGCTGGGCGAGGACGCCGCGAAACTGTCGATACTCTTCGTTACAGTGGACCCCGAGCGCGATACGCCCGAGGTGATGACAGAATATGCCGCCGCCTTCACGCCGTGCGTTGACGGGCTGATCGGCACGCCCAACCAACTGGCCCGTCTTGCCCGGCGCCTCAAAGTCACCTACAAGATCGAACCACATCAGCCGGACGACTTGACCTATGATGTATCGCACGGCAAGTCGGTCTATGTTTTCGATGCGCAAGGCGACGCGCGCGTCATATGGCCCGGTTTCGATACGCTACAGGCCGACATCGCTGGGGCCACCGGCGACATCCGCCGCGTGATGAGCGCCTGAAGGCTAAAGGTCTGCGTCGGCGGCGCGCATGTTGCGCACCACCACCAAGAGGCCCAGAACGCTCATCATCGCGGGAGGAATCCAGATGACGATGCCGCCGATCTGCTGATCCGTTACCGCAGAGATCGAAGGGAAATACCGCCCGCAGAATGCGTAATAGGGAAACAAGTCCACCGTGGCGAAGGAGATGAGCGCGCCTAGAACAATCTGCGGAAACATGACGCCCACGGCCAGCGCAGCGCGCCAGCCGAAACGCAACCGCGCGGGCGGCGCGGGCCGAGTGTCCAGTACCAGCGCCCAGAACAAGATGCCGTCCACCGCCATCGACCAGTTCATCACCTGGTAGAGCACCGGGTCAAGCATGGCGGCGAAATGCACCGGCGGGATCAGCCAGAACCAGAACAGTCCGACGAAGAGTATCACCGCTATGTCGGGCTGCTGGATCGTGCGATAGACAAGCATCACCAAGCGGCTGGCACAGAGCGCGCGCAACCATTCCGGCGCTCCCGCCAGCAGCACCGGGCCACCCGCGCTGAGCGCCAGCAGGACCGGGCCTACATGATGCATGGCGACGTGCTGCAACCGATTAGTGAAGAACATGCGCTGTGCGAGATATTCGAACCCGGTCTGCGTAACGCCCCACAGCAACACCAACCCCGTCCAGAAAGCCGCCTGCCGCAATCGGCTCGCGCGGTCTCCCGGCGCGGTCCGCCGGAGCCCGCGCGCGAACCAGAGCCCCGACAGCGTCACCGCGAGATAGATCAGCCACGAGAATTCATAGGGCAGGATCGCAGGTATCTGCGCCGGAATGTAGGTGGTTAGCGCCCAGAGGACCGCGCCAAGCAGAGCGATACCGCCATAGGCCAAGGTGTCGCTTGGCAAGGAATTGGCTTCGAGTTTCTGAATGGTCATGGTCGCGACGGTCTTTTGATTGATCGGGGGACGCAACGCAAGAAACAAGTATGTGGCAATTTGTGCGCCCGCCCTGTCACAGCCTGAGGTGATGATCGGCCAATGATCAGCCGCAGGCCAAGCCCCCGCATGGCTCGGTCGCTATCGCACCGTCCCAGTTGCAGATCACTGCAATATGAGTTGGTCGTACGTTTTCGCTTGCAGTGATCATTGCTCGATCTTTGGTGTAGTACTTTAGCGATGGTTGTTTCATTTTCGCGCGGAACCTGTTGCGGCGTTAAGTATCACTCCGGGAAGGCACGAGCGCTTGTTCGAACGCCTCCAACGTGGTCCCGCTGACGTGATGCTCGATCCCTTCCGCATCGCGTTCCGCGGTCTCTTCGTCGATCCCGAGGCTCAGGAGAAACGCGACTACGATCCTGTGGCGTCGACGGCAGGCCTCGGCCAACTCCCGCCCGGCATCGGTGAGGAATATCGCGCGGTAAGGTTCCCGCCGCACCAAGCCAGCAGCCTTGAGCCGCGAGATGTTCTTTGTCACGGTCGGCGGCTTCACGCCAAGCCGCTCGGCGATCTCGACCGGTCTGGCCTCCCCGCGCGTCTCGATCAGTTCCGCGATCAGTTCGACGTAATCCTCCGCCATCTCGCTTTCATGTGCCTGACGCACGGTCGCAAAGCCTTCGGCCTGCGCCTCGGGAGCCCTGTCAACAGCTTCGAATGGCTCACGCCCATGTGACTGCAGCTTTGTCATGTCCGGACTTTGCAGCGAAACAGCGGGATTGACAACTTGTTTTCTTCGGGTAGATAAGTTAGCCATGTCTAACTTTTTACTTTGGAGGCCGTGGTGATGCGAAATATTATGAGAGTGCTGCTCGCCACACTCGCAAGTGCGCTCCTCCTGTCCGGACCTGTCGCCGCGACGCCGGCCAAGGAGGCGCCTTGGCTTCCCGAGGCAGCGGCCTACCGTCTGACGCTCTTTCTTGGAAATCTCGAGCCTCTGCTATGGGACGACATCGAAACCGCTTGGACCGCACCCTACCGGGGTTCGGAATTCTCGACCGGTGCGGTGGCGTGGCTGGACCGCGAAAGCGATATCGAGCCTGACGCTCTCATGGACGCCATGACGCGCAAGGACCGGCAGGCGGCTTTCGCCGAGGCGACGCGACTCGTAGCGCTCAGGATCGAAGAGGAGCTGGACCGGGCTATCGCTGCCGAAGACCCGGCGCATGCGCAGCAGGCCGTGCGGACAGCTCGAGAACTCTATCGCTCGTTTGAGGATGGTATCGCAGCTGCTGATCCCGACGCTTCGAGACGCATCGGCCTCGCCTGGCTGGAACTCAACAGCAGCACAGGCTCCGCCGGTGTTCTTGGTGCTGGTGCCACACCCGCGAATCGCGAAACCATGGAAGCCGCGCGCGAAGTCATCTCCGGCTATCTCGCCGAGAATTACCTCGTTGACGATTTCGCGCCGCGACGGACGCTGAGCGCGCTGCCGGAAACTGTTGTCCTGAGTGGCCGCGCCATCGAGGTGCCGCCAAGCCTGCCCCCGGGGTCCGACATCTTCGACCAGGATCCCCTGCAGCGCCTCGTCCTCAATTTCGAGGAGCAGGGCATCGACGAGACCGACCTGCCTTTGGTGGCCTATGGCGACATGCTGTTCGACAGCGCGCAAATCTTTGGCAATCCGGCGCAGGACCTCGGGGTCGCCTGTTCGACCTGTCACAACCGGTCGGACATCAACCAGCGACTCTTCATTCTGGGTGCCAGCCATCAGCCAGGCGCGATCGATGTCGATGGCGCCTTCTTCAACCCGATCTTCAATGACCGGCGCGATGATCCGATTGACATCCCCAGCCTGCGTGGCCTGCGCTTCACCGGGCCATATGGGCGTGATGGCCGCTTCGCCTCCCTGCGCGATTTCACCCGCAACGTGATTGTCAACGAGTTCGGCGGGGATGAACCGACGCCCTTCATGATGGACGCTCTCGTCGCCTACATGCTCGAATTCGACTTCCTGCCGAATTCCATGCTGACGACTGATGGCCGTCTGACCGACACGACCCAAGAGGCCGCCCGGCGCGGCGAGGAGATCTTCAATACGCCCTTCGCCGGGCTCGGCGATCGGTCCTGCGCCAGTTGCCACGTGCCAGACGCGAACTTCCTCGACCGGCAGGCCCACGACATCGGCTCAGTCGCGCCGGGCTACGAGGGGGCCCGCGCCGGTGCGCTGGACACGCCCACGCTGCTCGGCACGGCCTATACCGCCCCCTATTTCCACGACGGGTCATTGCCGACGTTGGCCGCCGTCGTGGACTGGTTCGACGAGACGAAATCGCTTGGGCTTACCGAGGAAGACCGCGCCGACCTAACCGCTTATCTCGAGACCGTTGGCGCGGCAGACGAGCCCTATGAAGCCTTCGACACCGAGAACACCGCTTTCCGGCTGGCATTCGCCGAACTGACGACCTTCGCCTCGACAATCGATACGCTACTGCCGCGGCGGGACGCAGAGCATATCCTGCTGCTCACCGACACCGTGGCTGCGGACCTTTCGGCCGACGCCAGCACCATGTCGAACCTCCCCGCCCGGCCCGAGGTCTATGCGCTGGCCGAGCGGCTGGCCGCGGTCGGCGCCGCCGTCCGCGTGGAAGACTGGGAGGCCGCTGAAGCAAGCTGGACCGCGTTCAAGTCCGAAGCCGACGCAATCGAAGAGAGGGCATTCTGATGCCGGTCCATCTGACCCGTAGAACGATACTGACCTTGGTCGGCGCGGGCGCGGTGTCGCTGGCGACACCTCTCGCCGCGCAGGACACTGCGTTGCGGCTGGCTTTCATCCCGCAGGAGAACCCGGAGAAGCTGCTTGGCGATATTGAGGCCATCACCGGCTGGCTGGCCAGTGAGATCGGCGTCCCGGTCGAGGGGTTCGTTACCATCGACCACGCAGCGGCGGTTGAGGCGCTGCGAAGCGGCGACGCGGATATCTCCTTCATGGGCGCCCTGCCCTTCGTTCTGGCCGAGGCCGAGATCGGTGCCGTGCCGCTCCTGTCCGAGGTCTACCGCGACGCGCCGAATTATACGGGCCGCATTTTCGTGCGGCGCGACAGCGGTATCGGCGCGCTCGCAGACCTGCGCGGACGCGACATCGCCTTTGCCGATCCGATCTCGGAATCGGGCTATCTCTATCCGCTCGCCGAATTCGTAGAGGCCGGGCTGGTTAAAGGTCCCGGCGCAGCGGAGGAATTTTTCGGCCGCGTCTTTTTCGCGGGGGGCTACCAACAAGCCATGCAGGCAATGGCCGAAGGCCTGGTCGATGCCGCGGGCGCCAGCCAGTATGCCGACCTGCTTCTGACACCGCAGC
>JAVKEJ010000060.1:0-194667 GCA_040221475.1 Rhodospirillaceae bacterium
CCGCACAGCATTTGTTCAACTGGAATCCCGAGCCAAGGGACTGCGACTGGAAGACAAAGAGACAGAAAAATACAATAAAGCGAAACATCGTAATGAAGAGTCGGTTGGTCTTTTCGAGTACAACGCGGCGACAACGGCAATATGAACTGGGTTAGACTCAAAAAAGGAGTATTTCCTTGAGACTGAGCCTCGTATACGTTCTTTTGTAATTGCCCATAGACAGTGACCCGGGGGGAATTCGTGTCTAAGAAGTTTTTTGCCATCACGTCGGCTTTTTATGCTGTTTTCTTGTTAAACCCTGCGTTCGCTCAGAATTCTCGGGAAATTCCATTCGTTTCAGACGAAGTCCACCTGGGTGTGGCCTCTTGCGCCGGTTCCAGTTGCCATGGGGCATTGGAGCCGTGGACCAATTCAACGGTGCTGCAAAACGAATACATCCTGTGGGAAGAAGAAGACCCGCATTCCGGGGCCTACAAAACCCTGCTGACAGATGAGTCGCAGCGCATCGCCCAGAACCTTGGTCTGGGCCGTGCGGAAGATGCGGATCTGTGTCTCGACTGCCATGCTGACAATGTCCCGGTTGAGCGGCGAGCCAAAGGCTTCCAAATTTCAGATGGAGTGGGGTGTGAGGCCTGTCATGGCGGCGCCGTAAACTGGTTGGGGCGTCATATTTCCGGCGAAGCAAATCATGCCGCTAATCTCGCCGCAGGTTTATACCCGAGTGAAGATCCGGTCGCGCGCGCAAAGCTATGCCTGTCGTGTCATTTTGGCACCAAGGACCGTTTTATCACGCACCGCATTATGGGCGCGGGTCACCCCCGTCTGGCGTTTGAACTCGACACGTACACATGGACGCAGCCAGGCCATTTTGAAGTGGACGAGGATTATAAGTCCCGTAAGGGCAATATTTCGAGTGTTCAGGTCTGGGCTATCGGCCAGGCTGTTGCTGTGGACTCGCTGTTAGAGGCGATGCTTGATCCCAAACGTAACCGGGATGGTATTTTCCCTGAACTTGTCTTTTTTGATTGTCATGCCTGCCACCACCCGATGTCTAATGTGAGGTGGGTGCCGCGCGACAGTCACGAAATTGGCCCGGGTATTCCGCGCATTTATGATGCCAATCTGATCATGATGCAGGTTCTCCTAAAGCGGGTTGATCCGGAGATGGCCAGCAACCTCGCCGTCAAGTCCAAGGCCCTGCATCAAGCCTCACTGCAAGGTTATGACGCTGTGATCAAAGCTGCCGGAGAGCTTAAGGAAGCGACCCAGGGGGTGATTGATCAACTTGCGGCCTACACCTTCACAGCAGCGGACACAAAGGCCTTGCTGGTTGGACTGATGAACGAGGGACTGTCCGGCGAGTATGTGGATTATGCTGCCGCCGAACAGGCGACGATGGCGGCCTCTGCAATGCTGCAGACCATGGTGGATGATAAAATGATTTCCCGAGCTCAGTACATTGAACTCTCCGGGGTCTTGAACGATTGCTATGCGGCAATCGAAAAAGACGAAGAATACAATCCGCGTCAGTTCCTCGCAGCTTTGCAAAACCTGCAACGGGCGATGCCGTCGCTCTAGCTTTCGTAGGCGGTCCTGTTCCTGTGGACCCTAAGGTCTCTTATTTGAGACTTGCTCTTGCGGCAGATTGGGCAGATTTAATTCTGATACCGCGTCAATAAAGGTGTCCAAGTCAATCTCGTCTGAGACAAACCAAGGATTGCCGCGGTCGTTCAGATAGAGTTTCTGCTGTTCCTCTTGTGTGAAGGGCCTGGACCCAAGACGCCCGAAGACAGCAATCTGGTTGCCTGACTCATCGACACCTCTGTCGCGGTCTAAGCCCTTGGACAGCGCCGTCGCCGGTTTTGATGTTGGATACCATGCAATCAGCTCGGGCTTGGGGTCTGGGCTGAAGCCATAAAAACCAGGCTGACTGTCGGGCGAGGTCAGTTGCACGACCTTAAGTCCATTTTTTCCGTCAGCCACATAGGCAAACAGCGAGGCATTGGTCGAGCCGACGATCACATCCTGGGCATCGTTAATTTGCCCGTCTGCGGTGAACGTTTCATATAGTTTTGGTGTATCGGGTTGTTCAATATCAATGATCACCAGTCCGTCGCGACCGGCGGCCACATACGCAAAGGTGCGCGCCAGATAGATGCGTTTGGCATCTGTCAGGGCAACAGAGGCGTCCTGCAAGACCTGTGGAGCCCGCGGGTTGGTGACATCAACGACGTGAAAACCATCTTGATCAGCAACGTAGAGATAACGGAATTGCAACGCTGTTGAGCGGGCACCGTCAAAGGGGATGACGGTGACAAGCTCAGGTTTCAGGGGCTGTTCAAGGTTCACCACCGCGACCCCGAAGTCACCACTGATGTAGGCGAGTTCTCCGGCCAGGGTGATGTGTTTTGCGCCGGCCAGGGCACCGCCGGGGTTCCAGGTCAGGGCACGCGTCAAATGATTATTGCGCGGCTCGCCATCGGCCAAAGTGTCGACGTTAACAACGATAAGCCCTTCCGATGCATCGGTCACAAAAGCATAGGAATAAAGCGGATGAATGGGCTGCTCTTGGTTGACCTCAATCATCAGCTCGCGTGTGGCCGGATCACTGTTCATCCGCGTCGGGGCGATCGGCTGATTGGTTGGTAAAGCGATGCAAGTCGCGTTCTGTGACGAGACCTCGGTGTCCTGACCCAGCGGGCTGAAAGGGGCTGTGATGATGCGTTGGGAAACGCCTTTGTTGGCGATGGATGCCACATCGTAGACTTTCATCCCGTCTGCGCCGCCTGCTGTGAACAGGTATTCCCCCCGCAATTGCAGGCAGCCAACCGTGCCGCTGCTATGGGTATAGCTTTCGTAGAGTTTGCGTCCACGATCCTGATGATCTTGGAACCAATCTGGGTAGGCATAACGGTGCAGATAACTGCCGATAACGGCTTGCGGCTCGTCCCATTCGGTGACGCGAACAGCCTCAATGCCACCGTCCCCCCCGATCCATGCGTTGTAACCGACAAAGTTGACGAAGTTAGTGCCGTGCAACAGCAGCTGCGCCATGATCGCGTTGTTGTCGTTGTCTTCTGACAAATGACAGTCGGAGCATGTTTTGCTTTCGGTCTTTCGCACAGTATGTGGAAAGTGAGGAGCGAAGGCCTGACTTGAATACCCGGCTGAAGAGATGGGCGGCTGCTGTATGTATATCTTTTCGCGGTTGATGTTGGTTGAGGACAAGATCAGAGCAGAGGTTGAGCGTATCGGAGCGATGGTGTTGCCCTTGGTGGTCTGATGAATTCCCAATTGGAACATCTGATCGCGCACCACTTGCGGGTTATAGGTGGCGAAGTTGCGTGTTTCACCGCCCTCGTAATGGTGGCGTTCCGTTTTCCAGTTGGCTTGAATGGGCAAGTGACACCCGGCGCAAGAGGTCGTCCACGACAGGTGGCAGGTGTAACACTCCATTTCTTCGGTATCATGCGCCCGGCTTTGCTGCGGAACACCTAAACCCCAGTCCATTTTCGATGTGTCGTTGCTTACGAGCTTCGCCCTGGCCGCCTTGGGGTTGTATGTGTCGTGGCGAGGGTTAACCGAGTCTTTGACCAGGCTTAGTGTCCACTCTAAATCCGGGTCTAAGGATGAGCGTTGAATGAGTTCGCAATCGCGTGCTGTTGTTTCTGGCAAATCACATTGGGTTCCGCGCCACTCAAACCGCTTTTTGCCATCCATCACCCGCATCACACTGAGGTCAGAGCCACCGGGCCGTGCGGCCGGTCCGGATGTGCGCAGGGTCGGGTAGGTGTCTGCGTCGCCGTGGCAATCGTTGCATCGAATTTCGATAGCGTTTGCGACCTCACCATGAATATAGCCATTGCCGTGGGCGTCCTGGGAAAAGTGACAGTCGACGCAATGCATGCCGAGCTCGACATGAATGGATTTCATATGAACGGCTTTTTCCCATTTGTCGGGATCGTCATGGGCGATCATATCGCCAACATCGTCTAACAGGTTGCCCTTACGGTCTTTCTTAAATACCGCACGGAAGTTCCACCCGTGACCATGGTAATCTGCAAATTGTGTGTTTTTGAGTTCAGGATTGCGATCCCATACGGTGCGCAAGAAATCAACATCACCCCATTTGCCGCGAATGGCAGCCTCTTCAGGGTTACGTTCCAAAATCTCGAGCATTTCAGCGCTTGTCGGATATTGCTGTTCTTCAGGCCACATCGCCGGGGCATCGGCTTCGTAATCCCACATGGTGTAGCCCAGCATGGAATTCACGAAAATGTTGGGTTGATGCATATGGCAGACCATGCATTGGCTGGTCGGGATGGCCCGTGTGAAGACGTGTTGAATAGGATGTCCCGACTCTCCTTTGGGGATGACCGGGTCGACACTCGCGCTTTCGCCCATGTGGCCGTACTTGGCATAGGGGCCAGAGTGGTCCGGTTCACGATCATTGGCATAAACGACATGGCACGATGCGCATCCGGAAGATCTGTAGTCGCCCGGCTGATCATTGGTGCCTAAGAACCAGGTGAACGGGTCATTGAGTCGGGTCTTGTGAATATTGATGACTGGCACCGCGATGCGTAGCCCGGTTCCGGGACCACGGTTAGACTGGCGGATATCAGGGCGACCCGGTTCTTCAAGACGTTGTAAACTGCCGACCAGTGTTCCGACATTGGGCAGGCCGATTTCAGGGAAGATGTTTAGGACGTTGCGGCCACCCCGCTCAAACACGCGAAAGACATCACCGGGTGGGATAACTTCCCAGGCAGGTAAGGGGTAAAGTTGAGGCAGGATACCTCGTTCTTCTGTCATCCACGGATCAACCTGACCCGGACTCTTAATTGTCGCGGGATCACCTTCATGGGTGTAGGCCGCGCCAAGAATGTAGTTTTTGTAGGGTAAAATCCCATTGTTATAAGCAGCACCCCCCCACAGCATGGCACCTGTGGCCATCAAGCTGCGCTCTGCCGCCTGAATTACGGGAAGATGGCATGATCCGCAGGCTGTACGCGCGACGCGATAGTCTGACGGGTTGATAAAGCGGACATATTCCGGGCTTTCCTTATTCAGCAAAGTGTATGTGCGTTCGGGGTTAGCACTATGCGGGTAATGCCAGGTTTCCGGATAGAGCGGTTGCACATGTGCCTTTTCCTGCGCCGCGCGATAGGCCGGGACACCCTTCATGGCATTTGCAGGGGCGCGGACGCTTGGATCGCCGCCATGGCAATCGGCACATCCGAGCACAACAGCCTCACTGATGTGCATTGTCTTCTGGTCAGAGTTGGTGTGGCACGTCACGCAGCCTGAGCTCATTGCATCGGCTTGGTCCCACGTTTGAAACTGAGGCGCCGGAGGATAGTAAGGATAAGTGACAGAGCGCGGCTTCTCTCCATCAGCAGCATGGGCAAATCCTGCGACAATAAGAAAAACGGCTGTGAGACAAAAACGCATACTTGACCTTAGTAAGTGAGGATCAAATTAAACAGTACGGAATAAAATTTGTCGCCGCTGCGGTCGGTCGCAAACAGCTCTTCAAACGCATCACCACCCGACAACACGGCCCCGGAGGCTCTCAGTACGATGTTCTGCGTGAATTTAGGCCTGTAGAGCAAAGAGACGGACGTATCCCAACCGATAGATTTAGATGTCAGGGGTTGGTTGCGAGCGACCTCTACGATAGGCGACTCCGCAAAACTTATGTGGTTGATGTTGGCAAAGACACGGAGTTCGGGCAGCACATCGAAGTCAGCCCCGACCCCAAGAAGCACCGTTCCGGGATTCAGGAAATTAGACTGCCCCTGTTCTTTTGACGAGCGTAGCGAGTTGAGGAGGCCGTTGCGCCCCGACAACACAACGCCACCGCCGCCAATCAGCGGGACAGGTTGGCGTATCCAATAGCTCGTGTCTGCCCCGGCGAATTGTGGGTTCTCGAAAATGGCATCGAAACCTTGCGCCTTGTCGTCAAACGGGTCTTTGTCGCCAGAGGCGTACAGACCCTGTGCTCTCAGACGTATCCAATCAAAATCAATGGACGGCTCAACAGCTACAAACCAAGATTCAATATCGGCTTTCTCTTCTTCAAAAAAAGATGTGAAGCTGTTGGCCGATATGCTTCCTCGTGCGAGGTAGGCGGCGTGGGTGAGGTTGAATCGGCCAAAGTGACCATCACCGTTAAAGCCAAAATAGGTCACGTCATAATTAAAACCGCGCTCGGTTCCCAAAGAGGCCGGGCGCTCTAGAAATCCATTTTCGTTAAAATACAGATCATCGTTGCCTTCGCGGTTGCGGTTGTGGGCAACAATTCCCTGCACGGTATAGCCAATGACCGGCCAATCCTGACGATAGACGTTTGCGAAAATGACATCATCATCGCGGATGCGCTCACCAATATCGTTGAGCCCGGAGTTGGTGTCTTTTTCCAGACGCCGGAACCAGCCCGCGTTGTACTGCCAGATATTATTGTCCCGCGTGCCAAAGAGGCGGATGCCAAGTTGCTGATCCTGGAAAAGAAACCCGCGGAAATCGAGTGTCACCGGTTGAATGCCGACGCGGATTGAATCAAAGTCGTATCGGTCAGACACGTTGCGCAGGTGGTAATCGACAAACGCTTCTTGCAAAGCAATGTGACCGTCTTCGCGCGTGTCGCCTTGCGCCGGATTGATCAGCAGGGCTCGATTTTCATCCGCCCAGACGTGGTTGTAATTCAAAACCGGGGTGAGGCGAATTTCCCAATCGGGTGGCTTAAAAGCCGTGTCTCCTTTGATGAAAGAGACAGACGTAATTAGATTCTGATTGAATATGGTTTGATCTGTTTGGCCGAACAGATCAATTGATCCGGGCCGGGCACCGCCCTGCGGCCCCACGGGCGTTGGAATGCCGCGCGGTTCTAAGACAGTATCTGATATGACGACAAGGTTGAGAAACCAGTCATCGAACAGG
Source organism: Rhodospirillaceae bacterium (assembly GCA_040221475.1). Taxonomy (GTDB): domain Bacteria; phylum Pseudomonadota; class Alphaproteobacteria; order Rhodospirillales; family Rhodospirillaceae; genus WLXB01. The sequence continues at coordinate 6,943 of JAVKEJ010000060.1, forward strand.
GGGCGATCCCCTTTAAGGGTGTTCTGGTTATAGGGATCCCACCAACGCTCATTAACGCCAATGGCTTCCACAAGACGCCACCGGTCCGGCACCGGCAAAGTCTCTCGCGGCAAACTGCGTGCCGGTGGAGGAACGGCGGATGGATCAATTTCTGGCAGAGGGCGCTTTTCTTCCCTGCCGGGGCGGCGGCGTTCTTGAGCGAGCTCTTCATTGTCCTCAACGACCGGTGCGACGGACTCCGGTCCGCTTGACTCCGGTCCGCTTGACTCCAGTCCCGCACTGGCAGCCTCGGGTTGCGCAGTGCCGTCTGCGGCAATGGCGATCAAGCCCAGCAGAAAGCCGCATGTCGATAAATTTATTTTCCAGCGCATACAGCCTGCTCTCTTGAACCTAGAAACGGAGAAAAGGGACAGTTGACGTAGCGCAGGTACACACCCCCCACCAACAAAGTATCAGCACGTTGCTCGGGCGGCGCATTTCCGACACCCGTGTTGAGCACGTCTCCGGCATTGTGCAGTCCGAGGAACGAAATCATATCGTCCTGGTCGATGCCGTCGCCAGAGACGCCGATGCCGCCGATGACAACGCCGTCACGAAAAATGGGAACACTCCCTGGAAAGATCTGTAACCCGTTTGCCAAGCGTGCTGGCATCGGACCCGGGGCGGCCCCAGACTGTGGCAGAGCGGTGCAGCCTTGGGGCGGCGGCGGGCTGCCATCAAGCCGGGCAACAATATCTGGCAGAACCAGGTCCAATTGCAGACCGGTATTGAACGGGCTCCAGACATCAAAGGGAACAGAGAACGGGCCATTCGGGTTGCCGTTGATGCCGTCGGGATAGAAGGGGCGCGACAGGTTGCCGCCGGAGCGGTCGGCAAACGCGGTGCCGTCGGCCAGCGCTGTCGGCCCGACAAAGGATTGCACCGCTTCGACATAGCTGCTCAGCGGCGGGATTGTTAGAACGCCCGGCAGAAGCTCTACCGCAGGCACAGCAGATAATTCGGAGGCTGTTGTGGGACGGGACGCGAACGTTGCGGTGCGGGCTTTTTGTAAAGAAACATCCGTGCCGAAGATCGGTGCATCAGGTGTGCGCGCAATGGCGAGAATATTGGCTTCAGAGTCAACAATAGACACGGACACCTGGGCATGGCTGCCGAGGGGACGGCGGATTTGTGCGCGTGCCCTGAATGCGATTTTTAAGGCTTCAGTTAAGAGTATTCTGACCTCGTCAGCGGACAATCCCCCGGCAAGCGGCACAGGCGCCAGGCTGTCACGCGGTGTATAGCGATTGGCCCCGTTACCATCACTGAGGACGAAAACGTCTTGTCCGGGCACCATAATATCGGCGCTTAAGGTAATGCCTGAGGCGTCTGCGCCGTATTCAAGGCCAGCCCGGCGGCCGGCCGGCGTGTATCCTGCGACGGCGATATAATTCATCAGGTCTAAAGCTGCCGTTGACCCTCTGGTCCTGAGGAAGCGGGCGTCTACATCTGAATAACGGAACGACTTGCCTTCAACGGTAATCCGGTGGCCTTTTATATCTTCCGGCGGCTCAAAGCCTTGCTGGGCAGCGATGGCAATCATTTCATCAAGATCGCGGTCGAAATCAGCGACGGACAGGTCCAGGCCATAAAGGCCATCGGCAAGAACACCGACGCCCCCGACAACCCGACCATTTTTGTAAAGCGGCAGGCCCCCGGGGTCCGCAGATAAGCCGAGCGGCGAGCGTCGCGGTCCGCCGCCCAACGCTTCGCCGAACCGCATCATGTCAGAGCACGGCAACTGACTGAACTGGACGCCGAACAGCGGGCCGCCGGGCTGTCCACGTTCGCCGGGATTAAAGTTCTCCTGGACAATCTGGCTGGCCGTGCGTGTGGTGAAGGCGTTGCCCGATGACGACAAGTAAGCGCCGGTGAGGGCCTTAGATATGGCTGCCAGCGGCGTGACCGGCAGTGATAGTCCCTCCAGACCATTCCCCACCGGGATGCCGCGCCCTGAGGAAATAGTGACGTCAGGTATGGCTGTCGGGTCCATGGCGTAAACACCAAGCACATTGCCCAGGCGATCAACGACGGCAATCACCGCATCATCGGCGATGTGGGCCGAGGCTTCTGCCACGGCTTGAGATACGATTTGATCAACGTCTGCTTGCGTTAAGAATTGACCAAAGGCCAGGCTGCTCGAGAACAGCGACGCCGCAAAAGCGGTTGCATGAATAAACCGAAGGATCATTGATCAATCACCATGTAGCCCGACTTCAGACGCCCGTTTTCCAATGTGTAGGCCACTGTGAACACGACCGGGAAAAAGCCGAGTGACACGGCTTCATCAACAATCTCAAAGGTCAGTGTGCCGTCATCGCTGGCAACGAAACCCGCATCAACAAGCGCAGACCTGGTCTCACTCCAGGATTGCCACTCGCCACCGGGCAGGCGCTGGTAGGGCGTATTGTTCTGAAATCGTGCCATGACATGGGTTGATACAGGCAAATCTTCATCAAGGTTGATTGTTATTTGCAGGGACGAAGCGATATCTGTCGCCTTAACCCGGCCCAGGAACGTTCCGTCATATGACAGCGATAAGGTTTCTGCATGGGCACCCTGTGTCCACATCAGACCAAAGAGAAGAATGTAAGTCAGGCGGCGCATCAGTGCGACACGCCGATCATTGTTGAAATGCTGCTTTGCCGGGTGGGGGCGTGACCATCCCATCCTGGGATTGCGGTGCTCTGCAAGGGCTTTAGAGGTGGCATGCCATGGGTGTGAAAATCGTGGCAGGTCACGCATGTAGAAGGCACCCGGTTTGAGGCCACTTCGCCGCCATGACAGCTTTGGCATGTGGCAATAGCGGGCATGAGAACGTCAGATGAAACCGTTGATGGTTCGACGTCATGACAGGTACGGCACCCAACATCGCTATGACTGCCATGGTCGAAATTCGCCTTGGGGTACCATTGTTCAGTGATGTACACCGGTTCGACGGTCCATATGCCCGTTGATGTATTTTCGGCGATTTCATGGCACTCGTTGCACTGCCCTTTGCCAAAACGGCCATTCAGAATCTCCGCTGATTTTTCGTCAGCCCAATTCCGTGCAGCGGCGCGATCTTCCTCTTTTAAAGGGCTGCCGGGCAGGCGCCTGATGACCATGGGTGCATCTGGTTCTTCATATCCGCCGCGCAGTGCGGCTGCATTGTAAATATCAGAGACTTGCATAAACAATTCTTCTGGCTGGCCGTGTAACAATTCGCGGCCCGGTAATTGAACGTCAAAGCTTAGGGTGTGACATTGATGGCAATGACGATCAAAACTGATTGGCAGCATGGAAACGTTGCCTTCGTCGGATACATGGCAGTCGCGGCAGCCCAAGTCGATAATGCCTCGTTTTGGGTGTTGGACGCCGGCGTCTCTCAGGTGGTCTGCATGTGAAAACTTAAGCCCTGAATTTTCAACCGGTGGCTCAGAGGTGCCGATAATCCTTTCGTTTGACATCACATGAAACGCGGCATCGACAATCACCGAGGGTTTGAATTCAGGATGGTCGGAGCCAAAGTCGCGCACATTTCTGAGTGTGGTTGAGCTTTCCTGGTCTGTCAGATTGGCATGGCAGTCAACACAGAAACCTTGATCATTGCGAGCAACGGTTTGATTGCCTTGATGCTCTTTATGGCAACTCTGGCATTTAACGCCTTCAAACGAAGCGGTCGGAAAAAGAACAGGGTTTGTGTGATGCTCTATAGCCTGATGGCAAGCGACGCAGGCCGCGTCTTGTACGGGAATAAACGGCTTCTCATGGCAAACGTCACAACTTTCACCAAAAAATTTATGCGCGCCAGATATTGATCCGCTTGTCCAGAATGCTGTCGGACGTAACGCAGCATCAAAGGTGCTGGCTTGCTCAACATTCACAACAGCTTCGGGCATAAACCAGGATGCAACCATAGGTCCGACCAGAAGCGCGACCAGCACAGTGACGAATGCGGCCCAAGACCAAGCCCTTTTGCTGAGGCCAACTGTAGCAATTTCAGTTTTTGCAGTCGCTTTCAGGTTTTCCAGCTCGTCTCCGAGTTCGCTGATAAGTTCAACCGTGACCGTTATATCGCTGTCAGCGTTCTTCGGTTCGACGGTGACTTTGAACGGCCCAATATTGATTTCATCACGCTCGGTGATTTTGGCCAGATCAACGAGATTGTCATTAACGGAAAGTGGGCCGTTATTTAGGGATTCTATATAAATTGCGTCAGATCGCACCGTGATGCGGGCATGTTCCAGCAGAACGCGTGGGTCGACAAGTTTAACGTCACAGGCCGTGCTGCGTCCAAACAGAATGGAATCACATTCAATCCATTCTTCTCGAATAGCGATGTCACCGCGGCTTCTTCTTGTGCCATGTCGGATAAGAGTCTTCACAGTGATCTACCAGTAATAAAAGACAACAACCACATGGGCAATCAGCGCCGCCAGGGTTGCAAATGTGAAGGGGACGTGAACGTAAAGCCATATCTTCAAAAGGCAACGAAGCCTTATATCTTGTCGAATACGGCGCAAAAGCCCTTCCTTTTTTGTCAATCGCGTTAATAGCTTGCGTCGCGTTGCCTCGTCGGAAGAACCATCAGACTGTTCAATAAGCTTTCTTGCCTTACGTGTTGCGCAGTCGGGATGATTTATAGAGAGCTGCTGAAACAGGTTTCCACCGATTATGGTGTTTTGCACGGCATTGAGTGCGGCTTGCCCCGTTTGATCCTCAACCTTTAAAGCGATGCTGTTAAGCTCGCGGTCTAATTCTGCGATTTGGCTTAACATCATCTCGGTGGTCAGCCCGCGTCTGTTCTCCGAGAGTAAACGGGGAAAGCGCATATAGAAGTACAAACCAACGGCACCACTTAAGACGACTATAAGCATTAAGAAGTAGAGCAGGGTGTGGATGTTAATCCCGAACTGAAATCCGCTGTGGAATGTGGAAACAACGACAAGGGCCACGCCTAAATAGATATGGGCAGAGGCCCAATCTTCCATGCGAATTGCAGCGTTTCCATAGGCCCGGCGGCGAACGCCATACCAGGCGAGCCATATCATAATGCCGGCGGCAACAACGCCAAGCGTGTAGCCAAGCCAGGTTCCCCCGTTTGGACTGCCAACGGGGGAATGCATAACGTACAGCGCACCCGTGATGATCACGAGTAGGAGCGATACCTTCAAGTAACGAAGGTTTCGATAGATAAGAAGGGACTCATGCATGTGCCGACGATCCCTATCGATTCAACGTGGCAAGGTTCATGAATTTTTCCGGGCTGACCCGGGCTGCCGCGCCGGTCGGGCAGGCATTCACGCACGCGGCTCCGCCAGCTAAGTCCTTGCACATATCACACTTTACAGCTTTTTTGGCCATGCCGTTTTTCTTTTGAGTTGGCGTGTTGCTGTCAGCCATGTGCATGTCTGCTTCAAATGAGACTTCGTCTCCTGGGGCCGGTCCGCGACCAAACAGCAGCCATGAAAATAAGTTTGATTTCGCTTCTGGCGGAGAGGCGAGCTGAATAACACCATAAGGACAAGCGCTTTCACAATTGCCGCAGCCGATGCAACTGTCATCAATATAAACCTCACCGTCAGGGGCGCGATGAATCGCATCAGGTGGGCAATCGGCCATGCAGTGAGGATGCTGACAGTGGCGGCACGAGGTGGGGACGTGAATGGACGCAAACGATGGCCCCGCTTCACGGTCTAACCGAGACAAACCGCCGTGGGTTTCGGCGCATGCTTTTTCGCAATTGTCACAGTGGACGCAGAGGGTCTCATCTATAAGTAAAACATCAGTCGCTTCACCAACGCCTTGTTCAATAAGAAATTGAATAATGTTGCCTGCTTCAGGGCGCGACTCCATCTGTTCATTTTGGCGAAGGCGGTTTCTAAATTTTGCTTCAATACTGCTTCGTATCGCAATGTTATCATTCATTACCTTGTTAAAGGCGTCGCCGGACAAGCAAATGGTTTCTGTACTATTGGCGGCGCGAACTGTTGCCGAGCGCGGCATGTCAGAGAGGAGCGCCATTTCGCCGATATAATTGCCGGATGGCACATAGCTCAACACGACGTCTCGTCCACCGATACGGCTTGAAACCGTACACGAACCAGACCGAATCAGGTGCATATGATTGCCAACTTCGCCTTGAGCAAATATGGTTTCGCCCGCCTTGAAGTTTTGGATTTCAGCCGTTTCCACCAGTTCTTCCAGATCGCTTGCCGGGACTCCAGGAGTCATATGCATCTGGATCTGCCTCAGAATTGAGGTTTTATCCAACGCCCGCTTCACGCTCTGCACAGATTGAATCAACTTCAACATTGTGCGTCTTGGTGTTTCGAAGACAACGCAATCCGTTACAGCAACAACCGTCGCTGTTCGCCGCCGGCCCGAGATCAGTCCCATTTCACCGAAGAACTCACCCTCGCGCAGCTTAACAACTTGGCTCGGGTCATTTTGATTGATTTGGATGCCGACCTGGCCCGTAAAGATCGTGTAGAACGTGCTGGAATAATCATTGCGTTCAAAAATGGTTTCCCCTTCTTTGAAGGCATGAATTTGCGATTCCAGCATGGTCTCACGCAGCAACAAAGTGTTGAGTTCTGAGAACACAGGAATGGTCTTGCGAATTGCTGAGAGCACGTCATCAACTTCGACGTCGCCCATGACTGAAAACTTCTCGATCAGCAGCGGTTCGTCAGCCGGAGGGATGTCGTCGCCATTAATATAGGCGGTGACCTCATAGCCCTGGTTCATGGCTTGTTTGATCAGCGGGTATCCGGCAAGGGCGCCCACAATATAAAGCCCGGGGACATTTGACTCATAGGTCGGGCTTACTTCTGGCAAAACCTTGGGATCGTCACTCGGAAACTGTACACCGCAGGCTTCGACAAACCGGCGCGGCGGGGAGGCGCCCAGACGGGCAATAATGCGATTGCATTTGACGGTGAGTTCGCCGTCTGGTGTCTCAAGCACGATACCGTCCGGTTCAACACGGACCGGGTTTGACTCGAAATAGCACTGCACCTGGCCTTTATCGATTGCGCCGTTAATAAGAGTCAGGTTGCCTTGTTTGGCGCGGGCAAATTCAGCACGCCGGTTGACGATGAAAACAGTGTTTTGTTTGGCAAGAGCAACCGCATTTTCAATGGCAGCATCACCAGCGCCGACAACGACAATCGTTTCGCCTTCATATTCGTCCGGATCGTCTAATTGGTATTGCACAAGAGGGAGGTCACCCCCCTCACACCGCAAGGTGTTAATATTGCCCTGCAAACCGATAGACAGAATGACGTTTTCTGCCTCAACAACGCTGCCGTCGGCAACCATTACCTTGAAATGGTCAGCATCGCGCTCGACTTTTACAACATCAGAATTGTAACGGATTTTGGTCCCATAGAAGTCGAGGCCCTCATCCCACGCCGCAAGAACGTCTTCCCGCTGGCCAGCACGGAAGGACAAGTCCGAGCGCAAAGGCAAAATGTCAGGCGTGGCCATGACAAACTTGCCCTTTTGGTATTTGTAAATCGTATCTGAGGCATGATCGGCACGTTCAAGTAATACGTGACTCATCCCAATCTTGGCGGCGTGCGCGGCAGCACTCAGACCAGCGGGGCCAGACCCGACGATCGCAACTTTAAGGCGTTTCGCCAAAGAATTTTCCCCCAAGAACTAACTTTTTTTATCCTCTTTAAATTATGCGTGGCTAATACTCAACGTCAATGGAATCAATGGCACTGTCAGAAGAGTTTTTTGCACAACAGGGAGTTATATTCTTAAAATAAAAATTTAAAATTGCATAATAGAGTAAAGAGTCTATGGCGGATTGCTCTAAAGCAGTTGGCACTGTCCGCAGTCACCGCTGAGTCAATCATGTCATTGTCCTGTTAAACTCGAAATTTACAGAGAAAAAAATTCAGCTTTTGGGCCACTTTGCTCAATAACTGAGCCATAAACCACACAACACCTTAGCTCTGGGGTTTGATTTCCTTAAAGCTGAGGATCAGTGCAGCTCATACATATTTTGTAGCGCAGCAGTTGAGCTGATAAGGTTTTCTAAAGGGCTAAAGCCGTTTGCCTGCCGCACAGTTTAAAATTCCAGAATAAACTGATCGGGGATTTAGTTGGGCAGGCTCTGGAGTTCTCGCTGCGCTTGAGATGAGCTGGAATTCGTCAAAGGCATTATGCACAAAGGGTCAAATGTCAAACTTAGTAAGAGACGGAGACCAGGTCGAACGGAGATCATTTCAAGTGGGGTGTAGGCTCGACTATGAGGTTCGCGATGAGACGACCTTCATTTTTAATGTGACACCTGCGCGTTGTTCTACACAGTACATCGGTACTGAGAATATATCGGTTGCTCCTAATATTCCAATGGATGAATACGTTGAGCAAGTGCATGGCAATCGTTACCATCGTCTGTGTTGCCATGGACAAACATCATTGAGCGTGCAGTTCGACGCTACTGTTATGACGACTCCACAGTCCCAAAATCCATCGAACCATCAATTTGCGGCGTTACCGAGCAGTCTTCCTCTCGATATGTTGACCTACCTGTTTCCCAGTCGTTATTGCCAGTCGGAACAACTCCAGATATTTGCTCAACAAGAGTTTTCGAGGTTTCCGCGAGGTCTGTCGCAGGTGGAAGCTATCTGTGAATGGGTTCATAATAACATTCACTATGTTCTTGGTAGTACGGGGTCTATGACCACTGCCTTTGATACGTTCAAGTCACGCGCTGGTGTTTGCCGGGATTTCACCCATCTTGCAATTTCCTTTTGCCGCGCCGTTGCAATACCTGCCAGGTTTGTGAGTGGGTACGCGGTTGGCCTTGATCCACCCGATTTTCATGCCCTACTTGAAGTATGGATCGCTGATGGCTGGCACCTTTTGGATCCAACACATAAAGTTGATGTGAACCAATTTGTCCGTATTGGCATGGGGCGTGACGCGGCTGAGACCTCGTTTGCCTTTATTTTCGGAGACGCCTACATGCAGAGCATGAACGTCTCCTGTTTAGAACAATATGCTGAGAAGTATTAATGGTATAGTCAACGCAACTAAGGCATGTCGGCTTGAACGCATTAGGCAATGCAGGTGAGGCGATAAAATTGTCTCTAGGTTTCTGGGTGGTTGGCCGTATGTGCCATCATCAGGATGAGACGGTTGAGCCTCGTATACATAGATTTTAAGTCTTAATTTTACCTCATAGGACTAATAAATCTAAGACAGCATTTTATCTTGTGAGTTTGTCACATATATTAGCTTCTATGACAGATATCGTAGTGGCCGCATTTTATCATTTCACTCCCTTCGAAGATCCGGCAGCATTGCGTGAGACTTTGCTGGCGCAACTCTCGGCGCATGATCTGAAAGGGACGGTCTTGTTGGCACCTGAGGGCGTTAATGGAACGCTGGCTGGTTCGCGAAGGGCAATCGATTCTGCATTAGAGATTCTGCGCGGATTGCCAAATTCTATGCATCTAGAGCATAAAGAATCTCATGCTGATAGTATGCCCTTTTATCGTCTCAAGATCCGCCTGAAGAAAGAAATCGTCGCTATGAAAGTGTCCGGTGTCGATCCGTTGGCAAACGTTGGCACTTATGTTGCGCCTGAAGATTGGAATAATCTCATTGCTGATCCGGACACAATTGTCATCGATACGCGCAACAACTTCGAAGTAGAGATGGGCACATTTGAGGGCGCGATCAATCCAAGGACGGCGAGTTTCAGTGATCTTCCGAAATGGCTAGAAGAGCATCATGCTGAATTCGAGCATAAAAAGATTGCGATGTTCTGCACAGGTGGTATCCGCTGCGAGAAGGCAACGTCATTCTTGAAAGAGCGTGGCATTGAGGATGTTTTCCACCTAAAAGGGGGCATCTTAAAATATTTAGAGAATGTTCCTGAAGCAGAAAGTGCTTGGCGTGGTGAGTGCTTCGTCTTTGATTATCGGGTGTCTGTGAAGCATGACTTGGAGCTTGGCGAATATGAACTTTGCCACGCATGCCGATGGCCGGTTAGCGCCGCCGGGCGCTTGTCCTCGCACTTTGTTGTCGGCGTGTCATGTGACCGGTGTATCGACCAACGTACCGATAGTCAGCGCGAACGCTATGCCACCCGACAGGCTCAAATCAAGCTGGCTGAGAAACGGGGCGAGATGCACGTGGGGGCGACGTTTGAGGTCGTGAAAGAATCAACTGCTGTTGATGACTAGAGTGAACAGAATGTCAGGCGAGTTGCCTGTTCTGTATTCCTTTCGGCGCTGCCCCTATGCGATACGGGCGCGTATGGCGATTGCTGTGAGCGGCCAGAGATGCGCGTTGCGTGAGGTCGTGTTGCGTAATAAACCGCCTGAAATGATTGCGGTTTCGCCGAAGGGTACCGTGCCAGTAATGGTATTACCCGATGACCGGGTTGTTGAGGAAAGCCTTGAAATTATGCGTTGGGCGCTCGGCCGCAGCGATCCGGAGGGATGGCTTGCGCCTCTGAATAATGATCCCAATGATATTAGTGCCCTGATTGCCGAAAATGACGGGCCGTTTAAGGACGCTCTGGACCGATATAAATATCCAACGCGCTATGAAAATCCAGACCCACTTTTTTATCGCACACAAGGTTTGGCATTTCTGAAAAAACTGAACGCGCGACTGTTGAAAGCCGATTATCTATGCGGCAATAATTTTACATTTGCTGATGCAGCAATCTCGCCGTTCATTCGGCAGTTTGCAAATAATGACCGTAAATGGTTCAATGCACTAGATTTGTCTGGTGCCCAAAACTGGCTGCAAAATATTCTTGAGTCGGATCGGTTTTTGCATGTGATGGAAAAATACTCCGCCTGGGAAAGCGGCATGGTAGAACCCGCATTTCCTTCCACTTGAATGATATGGTCAGAGTTTAAAACTCGATCCTCTGATTGAGAGTCCGCAGACGGACTTCATCAGGATCAGTTGTCACCAAAGCTGCGTCAACAGGCCGCATAGATAACCTCATCCCGCACCAATTACTACACATTCAAAAATCTTTGCAGAAACGGAGCTATCCACGCATGACGATGTCCAATGCATTGGAAGTAATATTTAACTATTGGTTTAGTGTGATCTTGACGATGCTATTGTCGCCGCCACAACTGACAAAAATTGCTCCTGAATGATCAACGGTAATCCCGAGTGGTGTATTGTCGGGTAAGTGATGCTTATCCAAAGAGATCGGCAGTCCGTGCGCCAATACAGAGCGTTCGCCAGTTAAAAGGTCTATTGCGATTACTTCACCTCTGGCGGGTTCGACAACGACAATGCGTCCATCCGGTAACGCAGCTAGACCGCGAGGGCTAATCAAGCCTTGTATTAGCTCTGTGCGTTGGCCGGACGCTAAATCAATGCGGCTAACGGTGCCAGACCCGATCTCTGTCACGAGAACCGAACTATCATTTTCCAACAGGACTCCAACGGGTTCGTTTAGTCCCGTAGCCACGTCTTCAAATCCATCTTCTACAAGACGCAGAAGTTTCCCGCTTGATGCATCTGCGATGATTGCATCACCATTGCTGGTTAACACAACGCCGCGGGGAGCGTTGATCTCCCGAGACAAAAACGCAACCTTATTGGTCTGACGATTTATCTTTCTGACGGCATTAAAATTTGCGTACGTCGTAACAATAAAGTCTTCATTAGCGGCTGCAGCTGATGACCCACCCAAGCTCCACATTTCGGGTTCACGGGTAATCTCTGAAGTATGAGGATTAAGAAAGCGATATCCGAATGGATCAGTGATCAAAATTGATTCTTCGCCGTTCAGGGTTGTTAACGCCATACCGAGCGGCACTGTGAACGATCCAGCAGTCACGATCCAACTCTCTTTCGTTTTAGGATCGAACGCCGTTATGCCGCTAACTGCGAGGTCAGCCATATAAATTACGCCATTCTTATCGAATGTTAGATTGTCGAGGGGAGGCGGGAAGTTGGCGAAGATTCGAGATTCGCCCGACTTCATATCTGTCACCCATAAGTCACCTGTCACATAGTCAACATTCCAGACGTCTCCATTCGCATCTGTTTTTGTGGCAGCCGTTGTTCCCACACCTTCCGCTATGACCTCAAATTCCCCTGTGTCGACGTCGATTGCGAACAGTTCATTTGTGCCGAAATGAGGAGCGTAGAGCCTACCGTCGGGACCAAAACCGAAACCGTTAAGCCGCCCCTTATTTTTCGCGACCAACCTTGGCGGCTTATTACCGATCACATCCAATTCCCATAGGGCATTTTCACCTGCGCCAGATTGAGCGGTGAATAGTCGCCCCTCTTTATTGAAGGCAATAGGATTGACACGGGGAACGTCGGACATGAGCACTTCCGGCATGCCACCAGGGCGTTGAATACGAATTTCGCCAGTGGTTTGCGCTGTCCAGGCGAGAACCCCTTCTACAGGCGTCCCTTTCGGGCCAACCGCGACATCATCAGACTCACCATAAGGTGAGGGGACAGCGACCGTTACGAAACCAGTATCGGGATCGATACGATAGACAGCTTGGGCATGAATGCTCGTCCCATAAATCATTCCATCGGGTCCAATGTCTATTCCCTCAATCGCCTGAATTACAGAACCGGGGACGACGATTTCGACGGTTGTCAGTTGCTCAGACGTTTGTGCCCTAGCCAAACTGGAAGGAGAGGGCACAAGAGCGGCGGTCGAAACAGCAAGTAAGGTCACTAATCGCATGGCTCAAATTCTCCGAAATTCAGGCAGTTTTATAGAATTCATTGTGGACTATGTTGATTAAACAGAAAAGCTCAAGTCTTGGAAACAGTTCCAGTTTCGATCCAAATCCTTGGGCGGTCACTATTCGCCAGCCGAACCAGTGGGAAACGCTGCTTCTAATCTTCGTCAGCATCTGAGAACGTTGAAGATCATTCTTGGAATTTCATGACAGTTGATGGAATAGGGGGCGTTAGAATATGCTGTTTCCCAGCATTTACGTAGATGATCACGGCCATAGTTGTTTAGGCGAAGTTGATCTTCCCCAATCCGGGAATGAGCGACGCGTTGGTGCTGCCAGCCAGGGAGTTAAGCACTGGCAAGCCGCTAAGTATTTGCCAGGCCATTATGTCGACTTTAAAACCGTTGATGACATTCAGTTTGTTTCTGTCATGTCTGGGCGAATGGAGCTAACCGTGAGCAACGGTGAGAAACGCTATTTGTCACGCGGTGACATGATTCTTTTACAAGATACGTCGGGTCAGGGTCATTGTACTCGCATACTCGGTCATGAACATTGCCAAGTTCTGATCATCGCTATGGATAACCTGGGAGACTTCGTCGTATGAGAACCCCAATTATCGCTTCGCTTATGATGCTTGCAGAGTTGACAATATCTTCGGCTTCGGCTCAGGACGCACGTTTAATTCATATCCCGTCGGCTAATGCGCCTATATATCGTACTGCTGAATGGAATCTTCCGGTGCTGAAAGCGGATGGGCCAGTATATGACCGGGTGTTCACTGCCGAAGGGGACGCCGTCGCAACGGCACCAGATGGTGCAAGCCATTATTCGGCTCAGGAATTCAATTTCCCGATGGGCTCGCTCCGTGTGCTGAAATGGGATTCCGGGCCCGTCATTCATCAAATCACATTTGAGACACAACTCTATATGCTTAAAGGTTCGGCCACGGTTGGGGTGGCAGGCAAGCCTGTGACGGTCAATGCTGGGGATGCCGTGTTTCTCCCGTCGGGTATTTTGCGCAATCCAAATCCAGACGGTGAAACGGTGATTCTGACGTACATTGTTGCAAATAATAGTGAAGCACCCGAGGCAAAAGTCGTTCGGAGTGAAGGACTCAATGTTATGGCCATCGCTCAATGGATGGATGGCGACGCTCCGACAACAGCAACTGATCACGATGCAATTCTAAGTGCACCCGATGGTGCGGCTAAATTTACAGTTAAACGCTATGTTGGCGATGGAAACTCATTCCGACGGGCAGTGCTTGAGGCTGGCGGTCGCACCACTCCGGCAACCAATGGGCGCGATATCCTCATTTATATCAACAAAGGGCGTATGAAGCGTACGGAAGACGGTATTGATTATATGGTTAAGGCTGGCGATGCGATTCGCGAGGAAGATGCCAAAAGCGGTTACTGGGAAATTTTGGAGGATTCTGAATTTATCGCGACCGATATGCCGTTTAATCCCTCTCAGCCTCGCTATAACTTGCAGCGGTCTCCGGACACAGTGTCTGGCACCGGGTACCGACAGGAATAAAAGGGAGTCCCACCATGAAGCTGTGTGCAATGGAGATGGATAAAAATGACCGGTCCATCACAATCGAAACCGAGGTTCCGCTTATCCAGGTGAGTGACACCGAGTGGATTTCAGAAAAACAAGATGCAAAATACTGGGGAATTGCCATCAGCCAGCCTGGAGAGCCATTTCCGGGTGGGCCAACCGAAATGCATTTGACCAATAGTCCACGCATCGTCTGGTGCATGCAAGGTCATGCAGAAATTACGCAGCAGGACGGAACGACCTGCCGTCTTGCTGCCGGTGATGGTATCTACGTAGATGGGCGTGCGTTACACCATTCTGCTTTCGCGCCTAGTCGTGTGCCCGTTATTACCCTCAACGTGACGTTCGAAGGCACTGTAGACTACGAGTTTAAATAGTGTCGGAGATCACGTCAGGAAATTACTAAAAGTCCTCGAGCAGCCTTCCAAAGCCCTGCACTTTGTCAGCGATGCCGTTTGCGCGCAGCGCATGCCAGTATGTCGCAGCATTAATGGAAATCACAGGCTTTCTCAGCCAAGTTTCAGCAAATCCTGCCAATCGCATCATGCTCATGTTCGTGCCGACTTGAACAATTGCGTCAACGTCGGGTCCATCAAGTTCTTGTAAAACATCAACCAATTGATCTTCTTGCACTTCAGAAATGGCGATGGCACTTGGACACTGCAGACATGTTTCTCGAACAGTCTCAAAACCGTGGTCTAGGAAAAATTGTTTAACTTCCGCATTCGCTGATGGGTAGTACGGCGATACAAATGAAATACGTTTGATACCACCGTATGCCTTTAATGCGGCAACGCAGGAATGTGATCCAATTGACGCTTTAATTTTAGATTCGGATTCGATGCGATCTAAAAATTCATCTGCGCCTTTCGCACCCCCGTAAAAAGTGACAGCTGACATTCCCATAACAAGATAGTCAGGTGCACAGGTCATCACGCTCCTCACGGCGTCGATTACGTTGTCTGCGATCCCTCGCGTCAACGCCATGAATTGCTCATCACTCTCAATGGTTCCGTCTTTGACCAAAATTCTGCTGTAGTGATTTGTGACACCTGGAACGCGAAGGTCATCAAAATCAGGCTGGACTATGGTGTTGGTCGACGGCCCCATGACACCAAATTTCCGTCGCCACGCTCGTGCATCAGTCATTTCTGTTGTTCATCCTTAAACGTTAATTTTAGCTCAATCAGTTTTCTTTTTTAAGATGGAGCACGTTATTTGAGAAGCAGTAGGGTGTATCATCTTCGAATAATACGCGATCTTCATTCTCAATGAGGCAGGATAGGCCGATTTGGTTCGCCATACGAATATTCAGCCCGCCACATCTGCAACTTTTCAATACGAAAATGAAAGCATTAACAATGCTCACAATGTGGACAAATATATCGAAAAGCTGTCAGCGTGCCAGTTTCGTGACAATGATCCCTTGCCGCAAGGGTTTGGGGTTTTGAGGGGGAATATCCACAATGTTATCTACAAAACAAGAGTTCCAACGCGGCTGGCGAACGTTACTCGCATGTTCGATCGGGAATGGGTTCGGCTTAAGCGGCTTCGCTTTTTATACGTTTGGCGTGTTTGTCATTCCACTCGTGGATGCCTTCGGTTGGACTCGAGGTGAAGTATCGACCGCGGCAAGCTTTCTCCTTTTGGGTACGGTCTTCACCGCACCAATAGTTGGCACGATTGTCGATCGATACGGCGCAAAGCGAGTGGGGTTGATTTCAATGGCTTGCTTGTGCGTTGGCTATGCATCACTAACGCAGCTGGGTGGAGGGATCGCATTCTTTTATGCCATGTGGCTAATGATGTCGATCGTTGGCGGCGGAACGACGCCCGTCGTTTGGACGCGCGCAGTTAACCTTTGGTTCGATAAGGGGCGTGGATTGGCGTTAGGTCTAGCGCTAGCGGGTTCTGGTTTAGCGGGTATTGTTGGACCAGGTGTCGCGACCGCGTTGATTGAGAGTTTCGGCTGGCAAGCAGGATATTTGGGTATCAGCGCAATAATTATGGTAATTGCACTGCCACTAATTGCTTTGCTATTTAATGACCATGCTCCGTCTGCTGCTCAAGCAAAACAATCGGATGACTCAGTTGTACAAGCCTCAACAACAGGTCATCAAAGTGGGCATGCCGGTCTCACGTTTCAAGAAAGTTATAAGACCGTTGTGTTTTGGAAGATCGCCATTGGTTTCTTCTTTATTTCGGCAATTATTGCTGGATTGCTGATCAATCTAATTCCTCTTTTGATTGACAGAGATATGTCTGCGATGGATGCAGCAAAGATTGCCGGTGTTTTAGGGTTTGCTGTCCTATTTGGCCGTATCGGCGTCGGGTTCCTAATTGATCACTTCAGAGCCCCATTAGTGGCTGCCTTATTATTCTCGGCAACGGCGGCAGGCTGCTTTTTACTAACGCTCGATAGCGCACCCTCTTGGGTGTTTTTAATTGCTGTTATTACACTTGGTTTATCCGCAGCAGCGGAAATTGATCTAGTAGCCTTTCTAGTTAGCCGTTTTTTCGGATTGAAAGCGTACGGTAAGATCTATGGTAGTCAGTTATCAGTTTTTTATCTTGGAGCAGCGGTGGGGCCTCTTGCGGTCGGGATGTCGTTCGATATTTTCGGTAGTTATGAAGTAGCTTTGTATGGGGCAATCGTGATTTTATTGTTCGGCTCAATTGTTATCGGTGGCTTGGGTAAGCCGCGCAACTTTTCGGAATAAGGAAACGTCAATGGCTCATGTAACTGCCTCAAACGCTCAAGTGGGTGCCAAATGAATCTTCGAACTACTATACTCGTAACTCTGTCATTCGCATTTTTTGCGGGACCGCCAGCGCATGCACAAATGACATCCCGTGAGTTTCATACTGACCTGTCGGCTTGGAATCAGACGCGGCTTACAGAAAGCGATGCAGTTGGAACGGCTGACCTTGAACTTGATCTAACAACTTTGACTTTAACTTGGAACGTTAGCTTCACAGATTTGATCTCCCGCCCGATCGCTGCCAGCTTGCATGGACCTGCGCAGCCGGGTGCAAACGGATTGGCGTTTGTTGATTTAGCACCGAGTGGAATTGTTAGCCCATTAAAAGGGTCTACCGTTGTCACTGAAGCAGAAGTTCAATATCTGCTTGCCGGGTGGACATACGTGAACATCACCACTGAGCGCTGGCCATATGGCGAAATTCGCGGGCAAGTGGATGTTGGTCCACGTAACTAGATACTCTCTCAAATGTAACCACAATTTTTATATTTGATTTAGACTCATGGAGAGCAAAAAAGCCGGTAAAAAATATTGCGACCAAAAGGTGGTCATCTTAATGGAGAGCGATTGCTTGCTTTAAGGTTAACAGCCGATAGATGGTTACAGAATCAGAACTAAAGGATACCGCATGAATAACGGTGTGTTTGCGAAATCTCTGACACTCTCATTATGGACTTTATCCGCTTTCACTGCGCTTGTGTTTGCAGCGCCTGTGTCTGCACAGGATTCAGATTCCATCATCATACAAGCTATGGCCGATAGCGATGATCCGATTCAACGTGGGTTGTACCTCGCAACGGCTGGCAATTGTATGGCCTGCCATACGCGTGACGGTGGGGACTCTTTAGCTGGCGGAGTGACTTTTCACACTGACTTTGGTGTAATCTATTCGACAAATATTACGTCGGACGAGGTTGCAGGTATTGGCGCATGGACAGAAGCTCAATTCATTCGCGCTATGCGTGAGGGCAAGTCCGCGGACGGATCAAACCTTTATCCAGCATTCCCGTATCCATCCTTCACTAAGGTCTCGGAGCAAGACTTAAAAGACTTATATGCCTTTTTGAAATCAACGGCTTCATCATCCTTTACGCCGCCTGATAATGACATGGGCTTCCCCTTTAATCAGCGCAGCTTACTAAGCATTTGGAATGCCTTGTATTTAGACAATGAGCGTTTTGAGGTCGATGATTCACAATCGGAGGAATGGAACCGTGGTGCCTATCTGGTTCAAGGGCTCAGCCACTGTGGCACCTGCCACACGCCACGCAACGCGTTGGGGGGTCTGAAAAAAGACCAAATGCTAAGTGGGGGCACGTATAACGATAAAGTAACCGACGATAAAATCCGACCTTGGTCGGCTGTCAACTTGACCTCTGCATCAGACGGGTTAGCGGCCTGGTCTGAAGATGATATCACCTCTTATCTTAAGACGGGCCACGGCAGCATGGGTGGGTCGTTCGGCCCAATGAATGAAGTCATCTCTCTGAGTACATCGCAACTCAGTGATAGCGATGTGCGTGCCATGGCCATTTATCTTAAGAGTCTGCCACCAATTGTGCGGTCACCTGAGCATAAGATGAGCGATAGTGACTTTAGAGCGGGAGAGCTAGTCTACACGATTCATTGCGGAACCTGTCATTTGCCGACGGGCCTTGGTGATCCAAGTATAGGTCCCCCATTAGCAGGGAGCGCTGTTGTTCAGGCAGAAGATCCCGCCTCGCTGATAAACGTCATTATTTACGGCGCTGAAGTACCTATGGCATCACCACCGGGTGCATGGAAAAGCATGGATGCGTTCGGAAACAAGCTGGATGATGATGAGATCGCACTGTTAAGCACTTATCTAAGGTCGAATTGGGGCAACCGCGGTGGCCCGGTGACTGAAGCTGACGTGAGCAAACAGCGCTGACGGGGCTTTAACCCTGTCCAGTGTCTTTGGTGCTCCAGGACTCACAGTAGCCGTTTTTACTTGCTAAACCTTCGAAGATACTGCAATCGCCACAGTGGGGCACTTCTCCATCCGGCCCAGCAGGCTGTGGCGTGAAAAATGCACAGTTTAGGCAATTTTTTTCTGGCTCGGGCGATGCTTCCGTATATTTGTTAGCCTGACGGATGCTGTTTTCACCAAAGCTCAAGCTGTTGGGGTCTGCGCACAGCGCGATCTCTTCGCCATTGTCGCAAGCGCTCAGTATGCTTACCGCAGATACCGCAAACGGTATCTGAACACCAAGTTTGACGATGGTACGTCGATTAAGTTTTGCATTTTTTCTCATGGCCAACCTCAGCGTAATTTACGAGATAATATCACGGATTGTCACATTTAGATGAACGTCTTCAAGACTTAAGCAGGTGGTCACGGCTGCCGCAGTGTGCCCTGCAATGCGTCTCCAGAATGCATAATCACATTTACTGCACGATTGCCACCGTGACGATACCCCAGGAATGAACCTTGGGTCTTATCACGTGTGTTGGTGAATAGGTGCCGACCTTTGTAGGCCCACTGCCTACGACCATCAGACAACTCCATAATAGCCCAATTACCGCCAGGGGCGACATCATTAGCGTTTGCATACTTTGCCACCCATTCTTCGTCGAGGCATTCCGCACCACATTCTGGGATCGTGTTACGTAATCGTGCGAAGAGGCGGCTAGGGTCCCACGTATAGATAGTATTATAGTTTTCGTCGGCGAGCATTTCGCCAGCGTCAGTGTCTTGGACTGTAACCCAATCTGGGTAGGGCGGTCGTGGCTCAAGAACCATGGCCTGCATAACATTACCCTGGTCGTCAAAGGTAACGTTATGTCCTGCAAATTCTCCGTTTAAGACATCATTAGAGTACCGGTACAATGGCCGATCTTGGTATGCCCATTGCTTTAAGCCGTCGTCACGGGTGATCACTGACCAGTCACCAATTGAACGGGCTATACTCGGAGCAACCACGGGGTCCCATTCTTCAAAACAGGCATTATTTATACACAATGACTCAGCATTTAAATCGCCTTGAGGGGCGTACAAGGTTTTCTGATGCTGATCCGCAGCAACATACCCGATGAGCGTGCTATTGATGCGAATGCCTGGGGGCTTGGGGATTTCTATGAAGGAAATATCCCAGAGCAGACCAATCCCTTCACCGTATGTATCGCCAGGGCCTTGGTCCACACTATAACGGTAAAGCGGTTTATCTTTATATGCCCATTGCTTGCTGCCATCTTCCCGAGTGAACACGGACCATCCGTCGCCCGTTCTCGATGTGTCAGCAGCTAAGTAAGGAGGCCAAGCCGTCGCGCAGTCTTCGACACAACTTGATTTGCCGGTCTGTATATCTCTCTTAGAAGTGTACAGAGTCATCTGCTCAGTGTCTGTGATGACCCAGCCGTGGCCTTTTTTTACTAGTATGAATGCGTCTGGAGCTTTCGGTGCAGGCACTTCTGCCATGGCAATCGCTGGTGCCAGTGCAAGGCAGAAGATCGGCGCAGCAGCCAGAACCATAATAGCGCACAGCCGCGCAGAAATCTTCATTAATCGAGCCTTTCCATATCTTCTTGCAACGGCAATCTATACTTCTGATGAGTCTAAACTAGAATTTCTGAAATCGTCTTGGAAGTTTGCAGAGACTTTGTCCCCCAGGTCTGAACGGGTACACCCATGATTTGCATGGCTGTTAGCCCAACCCGTGTGATCGGGTCGCCACCACCCGCCAGATACATGCCCTGCTTCATACGACCGCCAGCACCGCCAATAAGATATACTGGTACCCCGTCGATGGTGTGCAATCGGGCATAGTTTGTCTCAGAAGATGCGAAGATCAGACAATTATCGAGCAAAGTACCATCGCCTTCCGGAATACTTTCGATGATGTCGATAAATGTCGCCATACCTTCCATAGACTTCTCATTAAACCAATAGGTCAAAGGTTGATAGCCACGGTCGGCATCAATGGCCTCCTCGTGGGTCAATAGATGGTGCGTGTAGGTTTCGCCGACCCGTCGCACGTTGGCAAAGTTGTCAGTGAACACCATGTTAAACACGTTAGTCTGGTTGCAGGCCACAGCCATAGCTAGAATTTTAGTCATGACTTTGTGGGTCTCGATGACGGAATCCATTTCGCGGACTCTAACAACTTCTTGAGGACCCAGTTCACCCGGCCGCTCCGGCACAACACAAGCTTTGTTCGGTTCCGGCTTCTTCAATTGCAGGGCCAATTGATTTTCAATCTCACGAATTGAGGTGAAGTATTGGTCCATTCTTTGCTTGTCAGCGGCACCCAAGGTTTTCATGTAATCCTTGGTCTCTTCAGTGAAAGCCGACAGCACACTTTTACGTAACCGAACGTCTGGGTCGGGTTTGAAGTCCGCCTTGTTTGGGTCGGCAAACTCTGGTCCGTAAATGCGATCAAATAAGGCAACTGGATCAACCTCTGCGGCTGCCCGGTTGTAGGTGTTGCGAGCGCTGTAGTTTTCGCGCGCGATACCTACGCTGCTGACGTCGAGCGTGCGGAATCTCGTACCCTTACCGATTTCATCGGCGATCAAAAGATCCAAAGTTGGCGCAGGGATGTCGCCACCGGCCTCGGGTGCTGAGCCGGTGCGATTGGCAACCCACCCAGAGAAGTGTGTGTAATTAGACCGGCCATCCAGAGGCATGTTGAAGTTACCAAAGTAGTTCAACTTATCCTTATGTGGGATCAGCGCTTTGGTTTCTTCGAGAAATTCTATACCGGGGCCGGATGCCGTCTTGGCTTTTACGGCCCGATCAGGTGTGTGGCCCATACCCCAATACCAAGTGCCGAAGCGCGTCGGCATCGGTGCACCACTGGCCAGAGCTGAGCCATTGGTGTTTAGAAAGCAATCGAGAAATGGCAGTGTCAGGGAAACGACACCGCCTCCCATCATAGTGCGCAGAACTTGCCGACGAGATTGTTTGCTGGGAAGTAGAATGCTCATGAACCACGCTCCTGTTTGATCGAAACGTCAAGGGAAGCTGACCGCTCACCCTCCGCCGTGTTCTTGGGCTGAGAAATCACATAAAAGGCGTCGCTGGTGGCGATGTCGCTAAGAAGATTTTTCACGCTGTATCCAGATTTGGCGAAACCGGTTTCTAAATAGCGGACGAATTCCCTTTCATCGCGAGCCGGTGCACGGCCAACGGCATAGGAATACAACTGATTGGTTAAACAAGCTGGCACCGAAGGGCTGTCATGCATAGCTTGAGCTAAAGACTTGGCATCGGTGAACTCATCCCCATCTAGATCGCCAGAGACGTCAATGATCGCGCCTTGTTCGGCTACTCTGAATTGACCAATCCCATCAAATTGTTCAAAGCCTAGGCCAATCGGGTCAGTTAACTTGTGGCAACCTGCACAGGATGGCACTGTTGAATGCGCCGTAAGCCGATCTCGCGCTGTACGACTAGGGGCGTTGGGATCATTGAATAAGGAGAAGTCTACATCGCCGGGTGGGTCTGGCACTTTCTGGCACAGCAGCAATTCGCGCACCGCTTTGCCACGAAGCGTTGCTGAGCTGCGCCCCGGATGGGAGTATAAAGCAAGAAAACCGATCTGACTCAGAATGCCCGCCCGGACGTCATCTTCGGCAAATTCATAGGGTTCCCAGCCGCCGTCTGGCCGACTTACAGGCAGTTGGTAAACACGTCCGAGATGAGCATCTAAGAAGGTATGCCGCGTCGTAAAGATTTCCGGGTATGGCGCATCGCGATTAACCGTGTGATCGACAATAGTATGCAGGAGTTGTTCTTTAGCGCTTTCCGCTGTTTTGATGGTGTAAGCCGGGTAAATGATAGTGTCTTTTTCGAGGGTCTCAAATTTCTCTAAGTCTAGAAAATCTTCGAAGAAAGCGCTTACGCCTCGGGCCAGGAAATGGGATTCCATCATACGCTCGACCTGACGCTCCAAGCCTTTTTCCGTATGCAAGTCGCCTGATTCAGCGGCCTTCAGTAGCATTTCGTCCGGCGCCGAATTCCATAAAAGAAAGCTTAAGCGAGCCGCCTTTGCGTAACTGGTTAGGCGCAAACCGCTCGGCGAAGATGAATCAGGTTCGGTCTCGTCGATAATGTATAAAAAACTGGGCGTAATGAGCAGCCCGGTTAGGCCAAATTCGATACCCGTGTAGAAATCACCGAACTGATCCGCAACCTGGTTGGCGGATGAGACGGCGGTTTCCATTTCAGATTCGGTCAAAGGCCGACGGTAAAGATATCTACCGGCCTCAGCAAAGAACTGACGGCTACAAACTTCATCTGCACCTGAGGCATCAACTGGTGTGCAGGGCACAAGTGTAAGGCGGTTATCGTCGTTCACCACTTGGCTCGCTACGGACCGTGCGATGTTGTAAAACTTTTCAAAGCCAGACGGCGTGATCAAGGCGTTACTGGCACCAACCGCAAACAGACCATCGGTGCGAACCAGTGGATCAAATCGGCTGGCGATCTCAATGTGCTCACCGAATACGTCGTGGATTACGTTTTGGTATTGCTCTACGGTCAAGCGTCGCATTTCAGCTGGTGCGCCACCGGTTAGTGGCTCACTCTCTCCGCACGCGGACAGAGCTAACGCAGCGACCACAAAACACCCGGTTTGGCAGAAATAACGTTTCATTTTAGATATCAACATGTATCCCCTGAAATCTTAGCAACGTCCGTTATGCAACAGACTCACTTTTCGGCAGTTTCCATTTCGTTTGACTGTTCCGGGTGCACCACAAATGCTGCATAGGCATCGACCTCAAAAGCCGATGAAATGTGAGTGCATTCTCCTGTCTCTGGGTCGGGGTAGCCATCGGCTAGTTTTTTGGCCGCCTCAAAGAACGCCGGACAACTGAAATTACCTGTAGAAATCACAGGGCCAAGCCCGCCAGTGTGATACAGGTACTGCTCAAGGTCATAGTATCCTGCAACGGACCCTTTGGCAGTGGTGCCGTCTTCCGCAATCTCTAGCTTAATCTGCATATCGCGGATCACCGGATGCAAATAGTTGTAGTTGCCGTAATAAGGCAAACGGACGTCCCCAGAGCCAGCCTCTAGAACACCGTTAACAATGGAGCCTTTTATACTGTCTCCGTATCGCGGCCCGTCGTCCTTGTAATCGACACGATAGCTGGAAAACGGCAATACTTGACCAGAACTATCTAAGGGAAATTGATCTATTGACCGATAAAAAGTCACCGTAACGTCGTCATCATTGCGGGCGTCATCGACATCTGTGATTTCGATGAGAATCATCGCCAGGCCGCTGGTGCGACGCATCTCGTTGGCGTTGATTTCTATGACGCCCTGGTCACGGAAACCGTAGACGCAGCCGATCAGTCGGTAGAGCTGATTATCGATACCGGGAGCGCCGTCTGGGCTGGTGAAGTTTTCATGACGGCAAGATTTTGGCGTCGCGCTACCGTCCGTATTGCCATCCAGGTTAACGCCAAACGAGGTTGGGCCTTCTACAGTCAGCAGTGGCGGGTCATCTGTAATGACTTCTGGATTGATACAGACGTCTTCACCGTTAGGACCGCGGCGTACAGCGTTGAACCAGCGGTCCAGAGTAGTGATTAACCCATCCTGGGTGAGCTCGCTGCGCTCTGTCTTGGACAGGCTGCGCCACCAAATTTCGTCGTTGCTAATGTTTAAACCAGCGGGACACTCGTCCATAAACTTGGTTTCATAGACTGCGGGCATCCAGTCCTTGATGACAAAGCCAAGTGTTCGGTTGCGCAGCGTATCTGCAGCACTCGCATCCGGCGCTGCTAGGCAAACCAGAACGAAGGCCGATAAGGCTAGCTCTGGAAGAAACTGCGTTTTTGTCTGGTTCTGCCGTGACATCATATTATTACTTCCGCCAAATTGACGGCCAAGCCCTTTTAAATTTCCAGGTTTTATTATGACTATTCGTACTCTTTTATTGGCGTAACAGCCACTTTGTTATATTCCCGTGCGCGCCGTGCGAACATCGATGCGCCACTGAAAACATAAGACCTTAATGACTTACTCGGGACGTACTCGCATAATTTGGCCTCTAAGCTCTCCAGCTGGGTATTTCGCAGAGTGGATATTCACATACAGGCGTCCGGTGAGGAGGTACTCAAGTTCGCCATCATTCAGCATAACGGAGCCGGTCAACGGGCTTGTCATGCCCTCCGGTGCCAAATCTACGAGAACGCCCGCATTACCACCGGGGGTTTGTGGCCCATGAATATGAGCGGCGACCGCATTTGAAGTCAGTGTGGTATAGGTAATAGTCCAATCAAGCCGCTGAGTCGGTCGATCTAGAATGAATTCGGCTACTCCCAAACCTGGACTTTCCGTCGGTGCACTCTGTTCATCAGCTGACAGGGTTGTGCGGAATTTTATCGGAGGTCCTTCTGTGCCGGCATAATCAGGAGCCGCATTAGAAATATTAGGCAGCAGAGCACCATACAGGGCGATTGAAGCGATAAGGCGCTTAAAAACCATGGAAAAACTCTCCGGACGATATCGCGAGTTATTAACTGTAACGGACATAGACGACAGGTATTCTCAATGTCCAGCGAGGTCAGGTGAGTTGACTGAATATAGGCTGCAAACTGAGCTATTTTAGCTTGACATGTTCGTCTAGTGACTAAAGGTTCGGTGGTGACTGCGTTCCTCAAGGATGATCGCCTTGAAATGAAGGCATCGAGAGTGCGACTGGTGGCCATGCTTGCGAAACGGGTTTTGAATTCGCCAATCATTTAAGCATGATGTGCTTCTAATAATCGGAATCTGTGCGAGAGTGAGCCGCGCAATCCGCTTGCGAGCAGAAATTTGGGACGTCATGAAAAAAGATATGAAATTAAAAACGTTATCAGCAATCGGAGCGCTAGCGCTTGGAACAAGCTTTTCCATGCCCACTGTTGCAGATGTGGACACGGAACGCACCATTGGTTTGGTCGTAGTGTCGTTTTACACGTCGGTCTACGAGACCAAATACATGGAGGAATGCCCTCGAGGTTTGGCCATCGGAAATGATGAAATCTGGTGGAAGAGCCTAGAGCCAGGGATACGTGATGAACTCACCGACGGCGGCGAGATCGAACCCGTCACGGGCACTCGCCGCGCAATGTCCGCAAAGCGTGGCCCCAACGGCGAGGACGTTTGCGCTTTCCCGACCATCGTAGAAGATCCACCGCACAAGGTTGTCGAGGGCGATATTTCTTACGGCATGAATTTGGATGGTTTATTAGACGGTGGTGCAACTCCCAAAACATGTAGCCACAAGAACTTCACCACCCCGGACGGAAAACCCGGGGTCGACAATCAAATGTACCGTCTACTGGGCTGCACCTTTGGCTGGCGCGACAGCGGATATGTTGAAACCAACGCAAATGGCGAACTTATAGATACATCTCAGGGGATCATCCTCATTGAAGTTAGCGACGTAGATGACAGACGTAATGATGACGATGTTACCGTGCGGATGTACCGTGCCAATGACATTTTTCCGAAGGACACCCAGGGTAATGTTTTAGCATACGCCAGTTATCGAGTTCATGACATACCGGGCTATGGTAATGCTGCCAAAGGCCGCATTGTTGATGGTGTATTGTCCACGGATCCAATAGAGGCATTCCTGCCGTACTATGGCAATCTTGCTCATTCTGAGATTCACTTGCGCGATATGCGTATGGAATTGGATCTTGAAGCGACTGAAGACCGGGCTAAGGGTATTATCGCTGGTTATCGCGACGTCGAGAATTTTTGGAGCTACTTTCGCAAGGGCGGCTATCTGGCCGTGACTGGACAGTTCAGTTGCCCGGCGATGTATGTGGCAGCCCATGAGCTTGCGGATGGATATCCAGACCCCGAAACGGGGGAGTGCACAGCGCTGTCGTCATCTTACACTATAGAGGCAATCCCAGCTTTTATTGTTCGCCCTAAGGAGGATGATTCTAAGACGTCAGAGATAACAACAGAACCCTACGCCACACAACTTGCTGTGCGTGACGAGTAGAATTTTAGAGCAATGATGACTCATTTAAACCGATCAATTAGTGCTGTCCTTTTGTTCGCGCTAGCTCTTATGCTTAGCGCATGCGGCGAGAGTGAACCGTTAACCGAGGGCAGTGAGCCACAACTTCGGCGCCTGACCGAACAACAGTATCGCAATACTATTCGCGACATATTTGGCGGCAACATTATCGTTGCTGGTAGGTTCGATCCATTAGAACGGATTGATGGCCTGTTGGCATTGGGTGCCAGTAGCGCGACGGTCACGCCGGCAGCTTTAGAGCGCTACGAGGCTTTAGCCCGTTCCATCTCCTTACAAGTGGTCGATGAGAAAAATCGTGCGGTTCTGTTGCCCTGTGCGCCAGTCTCCAAAAACACCCGCGATGATGCATGTGCGGAAAAGTTTGTGTCTTCGGTCGGTCGTTTCCTCTTTCGACGGCCTCTCTCGGATACTGAGCAGAGCCTTTACACTAGCCTCTCAGGCTCTGGAGCTGAGGCGCTCGGCGATTTTTATCAAGGCCTAGCTTATGGCCTTAGCGGTATGATGGTGTCGCCAAAGTTTTTGTACGTCAACGAGATTGCCGAACCAGATCAAGACGGTCTTTACCAGCTTGACGCCTATTCTAAAGCGTCGCGACTGAGTTTTCTGTTGTGGAATACGACGCCTGATATGGCTCTGCTTGATGCTGCCGCCGCAGGTGATTTGGACACGAAAGATGGTCTGGAAAAGCAATTCAACCGGATGATGGCTTCTCCGCGTGTTGAGCAAGGGGTGGCAGCATTCTTTGAGGATATGCTGGAATTTGAGCGCTTTGACATCCTGGAAAAGGATCCGATTATCTATTCCGCTTTCATTCTTGATGTGGCGGAGGATGCCAAAGAACAAACATTGCGGACTTTGACACATTTGCTGCTTGAGGAAGAAACGGATTACAGGGATATATTCACCTCCCGCAAAACCTTCATCAGCGGTGCTCTTGGTCCAATTTATCGTGTCCCAGTCGATAACCCCGATGGCTGGTTGCCATATGAGTTTCCTGAGGGTAGCGCCTGGGCTGGCATACACACCCATTTGAGTTTTCAGGCTTTGTTTTCCCATCCTGGAAAAAGTTCGCCGACATTGCGGGGGCAGGCCGTGCGCGAACACTTGCTGTGTCAAAAGATTCCGGAGCCGCCAGGCGATGTCGACTTCTCAGACTTCAACGACGATGCCAATGCAGTCAATCGCACTGCCCGCCAACGCCTCTCTGCTCACAACGAGGAAGCCAGTTGTGCCGGATGCCATAAGTTGATGGATCCAATCGGTCTGGCTATGGAAACATTTGATGGTGCAGGGCAACTGCGAACGATGGAGAACGGCGTTGTTATAGACACAACAGGCGAGTTAGACGGAATTTCCTACAACGATGCGGTTGGCCTTGGTGAGGCGTTGCGCCAGAATCCATCTGCGCCGGCTTGTGTCACCAACCGGCTATACGCTTATGGCACTGGCCGTTCGCCTGTGCCTGCGGAACGGCAATGGATGGCTTATCTTGAAGAAAAATTTGCCCAAACAGGCTACAAGATTCCTGACCTGTTGCGAGAGATGGTGTTAAGCGATGCTTTCTACCGCGTTACCCCGCCTTTCTTGGGTACGACAACCGCAGACGCACGTGCTGCCTCTGCCAAGGAGACTAACTTATGACCGTAAGTCGTCGCTCTTTCCTTCGGGGTACCGTTGGTGGCTCAGCCGTTGCCCTAGGACTGCCTTTCCTAGATTGTTTTCTTAATGAGAACGGCACCGCGTTAGCTTCGGGCGCGCCGATCCCGGTGCGTTTTGGTTCTTGGTTCTGGGGTTTGGGACATACACCAGGCCGCGGTATCGCTATGGATGGTAAATCTGAGATCACATTTCTTGAGGAAACCCAACCGTTGACACCGTACGTCAACGACCTGAATTATTTCAATGCGTTCAATACGCCGCTTGATGGTCGTCCTAGTGCGGTACACTTTACCGGATGGGTCGCAGCGAAGACAGGAACTGTGCCTCGCTCATTTGGTGATACGCCGCAGCCGACATTAGACGTGATTATTGCCGATCAAATTGGCGGCGATTCCCGCTTCCGGTCGCTTGATCTTTCAAGCACGGGCAGCGCGCGGGACAGTTATACCTTCAGGAACTCTACCAGTCGGAATGCTGCTGACGTATCACCGCTGGCGTTTTATCAGCGCGTATTCGGAGCAGGATTTGTAGACCCCAATCAAGCTGATTTCAAACCCGCGCCGAGCGTTATGGTGCGCAGCAGCGTGCTGTCCGCCGTGCACGAGGAAAGCAAAGACTTCCTGCGCACTCTAGGCGCAGCGGACAGGGCTCGCATGGATGAATATTTCACGTCTATTCGTCAACTCGAGCATCAACTTGCTCTTCAGATGGAAAAACCTGATGTCTCCGAAGCCTGCGGCATTCCAACGCCGCCGCCGGAAGATGAGGTTCTGGGTATCGAGATTGAGGTGGCGCAGAACAATCACAAATTACTGACAGATATTCTGGTCATGGCACTGGCTTGTAATCAGACGCGCGTATTTAACATGCTGTATTCGCAGGCACTGTCGCTGTTGCGCCGCAGGGGTGAGTCTTTCACTCATCATACGCTGACCCATGAAGAGCCAATCGATGCTAGTCTAGGGTATCAACGTGAAGTTGCTGAGCTTCACGTTACAAGCATGATGGCCCTCGCGACCTTCATCCAAGCCTTTAAGGATATTCGTGAAGGCGACGGTACTCTGCTCGATAACACCCTAATCTTCGCAAATTCAGACACCGGCAATTCCCGAGTTCATTCTGTTGACAACATTCCGGTGATGATGATCGGTAGAGCTGGCGGTCGACTCAAGACAGGTATGCATATCACTGGCAATGGCGACCCGATAACGCGAATAGGTCTGACGGCCATGCAAGTCATGGGCATACCGGTAGAGCGCTGGGGAACCGGTTCTCTGGAAACCACCAAGACCATTTCTGAAATTTTAGTCTAGTTAATTTATGACCCACTCTAAGCTTCTTAGTTTGATTGGCGCACTTGCGTCCGTGCCCATGCTGGCATTAGCAGCAGACCAACCGCTTCCTTCAGAAATTGGTGCGAGAGATTTAGGAGGTGGACGACTCTTCGTAACCGCTGATGGGCTCACGCTCTATACTTATAAACGGGATAGTGAGCAGCCAGGCACGTCCACCTGTGTCGACGAATGTGCAAGCACTTGGCCACCTGTAATTGCAAGCGAAGACGCAAAACCTCAAGGTGATTGGGAGCTGATTGCTCGGCCTGACGGTTCCCTGCAATGGGCGTATCGCGGTGAGCCTGTCTACCGGTATGTCAAAGATACGGTTCCAGGCACGATGGTTGGTGAGAAAGCGTCCGGGTCTTGGGACGTACTATATGAAGCGATTGAAACGCCACCCAATGTAATGATCAAACCAACAGTCCTCGGGCAAACACTCGCCATTCTAAATGGTCATACTATTTACACTGGGCCAGAATCAGAGTGTGAGGGAGTTTGCCTCACACAATGGAAGCCAGTGGAAGCGCCTTGGCTAGCTGGGCCGGTTAGCGATGATTGGACAATATCCCAGAGCGCAGATGGTCTGCCCCAATGGACTTATAAGCAGAAACCGCTTTTCACCTATGCTGGTGACTTTAACGCCGACGACCGCAACGGCTTAGACGCAGATGGTGGGTGGACGGTCATGGTTCTTCAAGACGCGCCCGGCATACCGGAATGGGTTACGTTTCAGGAAACCGACATAGGCCCAGTGATGGCTACGTCTGATCACATGACCCTTTACTACTTATTAGGTGATTGGGAGACGATCCGTTTAACTACGTGTGATGAAGCGTGCGTTGCTGAGAACTGGGATCCCATCATTGCGCCCGAGAAAAACAGCTCAATAGGTAATTGGGCAACAGCGCCAACGGAAGATGGCCGCTGGCAATGGACATATCTCGGGCAGCCAGTATCAACCTTTAAGGGTGATCGCATGCCAGGAGATACCTACGGCGATAAATTCGGCACTGGCTCGGACATCAGGGGCGGTTGGGTTGCGATCCTGCAGGAGACGCTAATTCAGAATCTCGCGCGTTAGATCGCAACCGCTTATTTTTATATTTTGACCGACCAATTACTGCTGTGGTGGAATATCAGTGGCTTCGTCCGGATTGATGCCTGACATGTCAAGCGGTAAGCCACTCGTTGTGACGAACCCCGAGTTCTCTTGTACGATCCAATTATGAGTTGCGTCTGCAACCTCACGAATGAAATCCCCTTTATTTACAATAAATTCAAGGCCATTCTGAAAAAACGTCATCGGACCGCCAGTGACATAGATCATGGAATCGGTCTTTGCGCTGTTTGGGTTGGTGCTTCCGCCAGCTGCCAATTTTACGGCGCGCACAGAGTTGCCAGGAAACGTGTAGCGCTTGAGAGTGATCGCACCACCACCGCCTTCTTGAACGTCAGCACCTTTGACATGGGTGGGTGTGTTCTCTCCCGTCAGACTTGGCACGTTCCATGTAACGATAGTCGCATCCGAAGCGTCGCCAGAATTACGAAGCGCCCCAGACGGGAAGCTGACGACGTCGCCGGCCACCAGTGAAGCAGTTTGATCACCGACTCCAACCTCTGCCTTACCTTCAAGCACATAAAGAAGGGTTTCATCGGTAATGGGATGTAAGACGCCGCCGTTGTCCTTATTGAAAGTCATGACGCGCACACGGCCTGTTGGCCAAACCACCTGCTTCGCTGTATATGTAACAGCGTTGTTCGGCGCGTTCGCGGTATCCGCACGGGCAGCAAATTTAACTTTATCACCGTCATTCCATGCGGCCATGGCAATAGACGGCAATGTTGAGTTTGCCATCACATAGACGTCATTACCCACTGGGGTCTCAGCAAACACGGGAAAAGACAAAAGACTAACACTAAGCACTGTGGCAAGAACGGTTCGCATAAATTGAGCCTCAACATTTTGATGATACTATAGTTAGACGATTACTATTCTCTCGTTATTTCAAGATAAAAGAGGCCATGGCGTTGCCAGGTGAATATACTTCTTGAAATAAAGCGTAATGCTCTTTGGTGGTCTCTGATGAAAAAGTCCAATCAAATATTTCAAGATTCCACCTGATATTGTACAGCAGACCTTAACAAGGCTTGTTCGATTCTGGCTGTTCTGGGGTAAGTTGAGACTCTGCTAAATGAATGTGTCTACATTAATTACGAGACTGTCTGTTACGATGAAACCGTTCCGGACCTTGATTTGCCGCTGAAATCCGAAAGAAGCGACACCTTAAAATCTGATCCGCCTTGTTAATCAATCTGCAATTAAAGCGCGGATGGGTGAGTGATGCAGGGCTCTTGATGAAATATCTTAATCATCATGCACCATGCACAAGCTCTTGAGGAATTAGTGTAATGGTAAAAATCCTCAATCTAGATGAAATTAACCGAGTATTTGCGATACTGGAAGCCATATGCAGAGGCAATGGCCTAACAGTATCGGAAGTAGCACGAGCCACTAATATTTCGTGTGGCGCAGCAAATCGATACATACATTCGCTGGAACAGCTTGGTTATATCCTGAGGGAGCATATGACCAAGCAGTACTTCGTTTCTTCCAAGCTCAAAGACCTCGCGAGCTATGGATCTTAGGACAAAGCGATTTACCGTTTGATAATCTTTATGCTGCTGATGAAATGCTGGCAATAGCCGCGTTCTAAGGAAGCTCTTACCGCGGCGGGATGTCGGTCACACCAGGACTTACATTCGGTCATCTTCTAGGTGAGCGACTTCTACCGCTTACTGAGGCTACGCTTTTCGAAAACCCCATCCGCTTGAAATAAGCGGTGATCAAATGTAGATCATCAGGACTATCCTAAACGTCATATGCGATGCTTTGGAATATTTAAATTGATTTTTGATCCGAAGACGCTAAGACACGCTCACGGGTGACTCAAGCCGTTTTCCTCTGACAATGACTCAACTCTGCTACGTAGTGACTTACATCACTCACGTTGCCTGAAAAATCAAAGAAATAGGAGTTTGAAAATAAATGGACGTCGAACTGCAAGGTCTCTCCGAGAGTGATGCCTATGCACTATTTAGCCAAATTATTATTCCTCGCCCGATTGCCTGGGTATTAAGCGATAACGGCAAGGAATATGGCGCCGAACGTTGGAACCTTGGACCCTTTTCTTATTTTAATGGCATCACCAGTGACCCACCGATGGTCATGTTTTCAATTGGTGATGGTATGGCTGGAAAGATCAAAGATACGCATCGTAATTTGAAAAATAATCCTGAGTGCGTCATCAGTTTAGCGTCTGTAGACCAAGCTAAGGACATGCAAAATTCATCTGAAGATTTGCCTGCAGGCGAGAGTGAAGTCAAAAAGTTTGATATCGCTTTGAGTGACTGGGACTGGTCAGTTCCACGTGTGGCAGCAGCGCCAGTGTCTATGGGTTGCATTGCTCGCCAGTTCACACGTGTTGGGAACACCGAACAAATTTTGGTGTTTGCTGAAATCAGCCGTCTTTGGGTACGTGATGATGTAGGCGCATTCGACGTGAAAGGTCAGTTGCGAATTGATGTGAAAGCGTTCAACCCGCTAGCGCGTGTAGGCAAGGGGGCTTATGCCCGGCTTTCAGAGATATTTAGAGTCTAAAGGGCTTTGTCTGAGTAAACTCCTGATGCGTGCAAAATTCATGCTGTTGCTATCCTCAACCTGTAAGTTGACGCCATCCACACATGACAATGCCGAGGGGAGAGAGGTCTCTCTAACCCAGAGACTGGTTGGCTGTGTGCGCAGTCACCAGCGAACCTTTCTCATACGATTTCCCTGTTAAACAGGGAATTAACAGGGAAAATTTTGATTTTTGGACAATTTTACGTGAATTGAGGCGGTAAACGCCGCGGAAACGCTGGCATTAGGACCCAAATTCCCTAAACAAAGAACAGGGAACGATATTAAAGGGATCAGGGAATGTTTGTTAAAGAGCAGGGAATGCAAATTGCCGCGAATGAAGTTCTGGAAAACGTCACTGTTCGGATCAAAACGTGTTAAGTTCAATTGTCGTATAAGTCGAAATTCATGGAATAATTATGCACGCTGATATTGCCGCTAAACGATCAGATTTGATCGCTCTTTGCCGCCAGTTTGGCGTTGCACGGTTCGAGGTATTTGGCTCAGCCGCACGCGGAAATGACTTCGATACCGAACACAGCGACGCAGATTTTCTCGTCACCTTTGAGCCGGAGACTCGCAATGATCTGGCTGTCTTCATCAACTTCAAGGACGCGCTGGAAGCGCTGCTCGGTCGTCCTGTAGATCTTGTCGAACGTGAAGCCGTCGAGTCTAGCCGAAATCATATTCGCCGCAACGCCATTCTCGCTGGAGCCCAAGCCATCCATGGCTGATGAGTCGAAACCGGCCCCGCCCGGTGGTGGTGCGCCAGGATCTCAGTCACCGAAAGAGCACAGAAGCCCTGACGTTCAAAGTGATCGTGACGCTGCCTTCCTGTTAGATATGCTACTGGCTGCCCGCGATGCCCAGGCCTTTGTCGAAGGGCAGTGTCAGAGGAAAATACCTTGAGCTGGGGTATTAGCGCCCATTAACCTCTTTGGATGAAAAATCCATTCCGTTATTTCAAGACATCGCCCGAGATCATCCGCTTGGCCGTGATGATGTATGTCCGTTTTCCACTTTCATTGCGACAGGTCGAAGACCTGCTCCATGAACGAGGCATAGACATCAGTCACGAGACGGTCCGTTATTGGTGGAATCGTTTCGGGCCATTGTTTGCGGCTGAGATACAAAAGAAGCGCTCTGCTCAGTTGATGCACCATACTCAATGGCGTTGGCACCTTGATGAGGTATTTGTAAAAATTGGTGGCGAAAACCATTACCTATGGCGTGCAGTCGATCATGAAGGTGAAGTGCTTGAGTCCTTTGTTACGAGGAAGAGGAATCGCAAGGCTGCCCTATCGTTTCTACGTAGGGCCATGAAGCAATATGGTCTCCCAAAAGTCATTGTGACGGACAAACTTCGTTCCTATCGAGCGGCAATGAAGCAAATTGGAATTGCGGATCGCCAGGAAACTGGTCGATGGCTCAATAATCGAGCTGAGAACTCACATCAGCCGTTCCGACGACGGGAACAAGCTATGGGGAAGTTTAGGAGTACCGCATCACTTCAGAAATTCACTTCGATCCACGCTTCGGTTCACAATCATTTCAACCAAGGACGTCATCTAGCCAGCCGCCAAATCTTCAAGCTCAATCGTGTCACCGCGCTGGCTGAATGGCGTCAACTTACAGGTTGAGGATAGCGACAATATGAATTTTGCACGGATCAGGAGTTTACTCTGACAAAGCCGGCGACACAAAAGTCCAGCTGGCCCGTAAGCGTTTGAACTCTTTAGACAATGTGGGAAAGGGGAGAGAAGTCTCTCTAACCCTGAGACTGGTTGGCTGTGTGCGCAGTCACTGGCGGACTCTTCTCATGCGATTTCCCTGTTAAACAGGGAATTTACAGGGAAAAGTTCATTTTTTGGCCGTAATTGCGGGAATCTATTGTCTGTACCCCTTGTATTACCTGGGTTCTAGGGCACAGTTCCCTAAATAAAGAACAGGGAATTTTAGAACAATAACAGGGAAATATTTTGCTAGATCAGGGAAGTTATAAAGGCCTTGTTACGAAAACCTCAAACGGATGAAGTTTTCGTATGGGATGAGCATAAACTCAATCTATTGAATAGGATTCTCGAACGACGTTAATCATGGATGAGGACAAAAGATAATCTTTGGCTAAAGCCGGGTCCGCGGCGACATCCATCAGATGCAATAACTTGGCTTCATGTTGCGCTTTATCTTTGTTCTCCAAGTCTTCCTTATTGCGGATGGATTGTTCTTGAACAAATTTGGTGGCAACAATGCGGCGTTGTCTGTCGTAAACGTCAAGTACAGAGTCATTGGCTCCGTCTCTTATGGCGACAAGCTTCTCACCTAGGTTAACGGCATCATGAATCCCGCCGTTCATGCCCATCCCGCCGAGTGGATTGTTGACGTGAGCCGCATCACCAGCGAGCAATACCCGTCCCTTACGATAAGTCTCTGCAACTCTCTGATTCACGGCGTAAATATTTCTATGTGCAATTTCTATGGGATCTTGGGTTTGAGTTAGATCCCGCATGATCCTTTGGACGTTGCTTTCTTGTAAGAGGGCATCGTCACTCTGGCTCGGATCTGCAGGAACGGACAATCGCCACAGATTGTTGCACCGAATGATCGTCATCCATTCGCCTGGGTCTGCGATGTAATTGACGTAGGACAGGCCTTTTAGGTGGTTCTCTAGCGGGTAAGCCGTGCTCACTACGATGAACTTCTCTGGATAGGTGAATCCTGGAAAGTCTATATGGGCACTCCGCCGGACAATACTTGGGCCGCCATCTGTGCCCACGACATAAGAGGCTGAGAGTCTCTTCAGTCCTTCAGAGGTTTCAATTTCTAGTCTAACGCAGATGTCCTCTTGATCGACCTGAATAACTTTGTGACCGAACAACACATCAATTAAAGGTTCACGTTTTAAGCGCTCACATATCAACCTTGTCAGACGAAACTGCTCGACTTGTGCGCGGTAGGGGTGCTGTGTTTCCTCTTTCAAAACGTCTAGGTCAAACTCGGCATATCGTTCGGTTCGTCTGTCCCGAAACTGAAATTTCGGGCAAATAAGGCCGAGAGATAAAAGCTCTTCTACTAAGTCAAGATCATCCAGCATATCGAGAGTCGGCGGATGAAAGGTTGAGGCACGTAGATCTTCCCTGAGATCGCTCTCCTGCTCGAGCAGCACTGAAGGTATTCCGTTTTTGGCGAGCGCGTACGCGAGTACGCATCCTACTGGTCCCGCGCCGACGATAACCACAGGGTCCTTAAACACGTTCAATTTTGTCTCCTGCTTCTAAGAGGTCATTTTTCAAAATGATGTGTCTTCATGTGATCCGATCATCTGATGGCGGCCTACTTGCCACCTACTTAGCATCAGCTTGAGTTTTAATCAGGCACGGTTGCCGTGTTTTGCGATGCGTCTTACATAATCTTCGTACCCGCTTGGTTCTCGACCCAAAATCCATCGCAGAATGTTTGAGTTCCCGAGAAAACCATACCGATCATAGTGTTGATTCATGACCTTCATTTGCTCGACGCGATCATCATCAGCTCCATTTTTACGTGCTTTGGCTTCCAAATCTTCTAGGGAGACCTGCATAGCCGTTATCGGTCTGCCGAGGATACGTGAAATAATGCCTGCCATGTCAGACTGGCTGAGCGCCTCAGGCCCGGCCAGCTCATAGATGGCGTAAGTATGAAGTGCAGGATTTGTAGCGACGATGGCGGTGACTTCCGCAAGATCTTTAAGGTCAACCACATTGAATTTGACCTTCGTATTGAACGGCATGGCATGGACTCCGGTATCCAGTAACTTTGCCCATATCGGCTCAAGGTGCTGCATATAACGGATCGGCTGAAGTATCGTGTAGGGCATGCCCGACTCCACAATTGCCTCTTCTGCATCCAACTTCAGCCGATGATGCCGCACTTCACGGCGCAGGGTGTGCATAACCGAATAATAGACTAAATGGCCGACGCCTTGATCTAACGAGGACTTGACGAGGGACTTAGTAATTTCCACTTCTCTCGGGTGCATTGGCGGGCCGATATGAACCACGGCCTCACATCCCTTGACCGCTGCCTGTAGCGCGAGGCTATCCTCAAGATCGCCGATGGCGTAATCGGACGCTCCGAGGTCTTTCAATACAGGCCATTGCACTTCTGAGCGTAAAAACGCTCGCACGGACCCGCCGCGCTGCGCAATGGCGCTCACAACAGATCGACCTGTGCGTCCGTGCGCCCCGGTGATGAGTATCTTGGCCATACCGCCCCAGTCCCTTCATGGTCAGTTCCATTAGCGGCGATAGTTCAGCTTTCAAAGGGCCAACTCT
The DNA here is from genome assembly GCA_040221475.1 of Rhodospirillaceae bacterium. GTDB lineage: Bacteria > Pseudomonadota > Alphaproteobacteria > Rhodospirillales > Rhodospirillaceae > WLXB01. The sequence goes on from JAVKEJ010000060.1 coordinate 45,006, forward strand.
AATACCGATATCTGATGACGGTATAAGTCTACCGGTGGAAGGGCGACAAAAGCTCATGTTTTTGTCCCTATAACCGCTCGGTATGTAGGAATCAGGTATCTATATTTGCGCCGTCAAGCAAACATGAGCACAACTATTTTCCTCAAATAAATGGACGCGATTGGCGCGAATTAGACCATTTCCAGCGCCCACACGGCGCCCAAGGGGAGGAATGACAATGAAAAAATTTCCATATTTGGGCCGGGCTTCGTTGTTCGGCGCAACAGCACTTTCGTTGATAAGTGTTATGACCGCAGAAGTGGCGGCTCAGTTCGCTATTGAGGAAATCACGGTTACCGCCCGTAAACGCGATGAGTCTTTGCGGGAAGTTCCACTTTCCATTACTGCAATTACCAGCAACACGATTGCCGAGCGGGGCGTGTATAATTTTCGCGATATCGTCAACTTAACACCGGCGCTGACACTCAGCGAATTTGGCGCGGGGACACTTAATTTTCCAACGATCCGGGGTCTTACGAACCTGACCGCGGGCGGGTTCGCTGAGAACAACGTGTCTGTGTTCTACAACGGAGCTTTTCTCCCTGACCCCAATATTGTGGATGTGACGTTTCTTGATGTTGAGCGGATTGAGATCGTTAAGGGGCCGGTGAGCGCACTTTACGGACGCAACGCATTTTCTGGTGTGATCAATTATGTGACCAAGCGTCCTTCTGACGAGCTTGGAGGGTATGCCCAAGTCATTGCTGGCTCGGATGGGCGTTACGGAGCCCAAGCCTCTGTCAGCGGCCAGGTTGTCGAGGGTGTGTTTGGTTTGCGCCTCGCAGGTCGTTTCGATGATTTTGGCGGCACGTGGGAGGACGACACCACTGGCACTGACTTTGGCGGCTACAAAAAACGCGCTATTCAGCTTGGTCTTGAATTCGACCCGGCCGAGACGGTTAATATTTTTGCCAATCTGCTTTATTCTGATGACCGCTATGATCTGCCAGCCCGAGTATTTGCTGACGGCAACTGCGGCGCGGCTCCCGGAGCCGTTCAGCCAGTAATTTGCGGCAAGGTGCCAAACTTTACTAATGAGACGAAGAATCAGACGCTGGCGACGAACCCGAGCTTTGATCAGTTTGGTAACGATCGTGAGACATTCATAGGTACCCTGGATACCAACATTGAAATTGGATCCTACACCTTGAAATCTCAGACCACATATCTTGATAACAAGCGGAAAGAAATTCGAGATCAGGATTTATCAAGTTTTGGGCAGCCTTTTTCCTTGCTTCCGACTGCAAATCAGCCTGCTGAACCAGTCAATTTGGCAACATTTTTCAGTAACGGTCAGGAAAGCGAGTCGTTCCAACAGGAACTGCGTCTTTCAAGCGCAGAAGACGAAGCGTTCCGTTGGGCATTTGGCGGTTTTTATGCCAAGTTTGACTCCACGACAAATGATAGCCTTCTTTTAAATGGCGAAAATATTCCAGCAGGCCGCGAGCTTGATCCGGACTCGATTGGATTCGTTCCAGGGTTTCCGTTGATTGCACCTGGTGACCCGCTTAATCCTGATACGGCACAATTGGTTGATTTGGAAGATCGCGAATACTCCTTGTTCGGAGTTATGGATTTCGACGCGACAGACGCACTCACGGTTTCAGCAGAAGCGCGTTGGACTGATCAAAGCAAGTTTCAGAACTCGTCTGGGACATCTCTAGCAGTTTTCTTCGGCGATAATGATGGACCCGACGGAATTGAGGCAGACTTTAATTTCTGGAGCTTCCGTTTCACCGCCGATTATACTCTGGCAGATGACAGCCTCGTGTATGTATCTGCAGCGAAAGGCAATAAGGCCGGTGGATTTAACGCGAGTACAACGTTAGACCCGGTCGATTTGATTTTCGGCCCTGAGGTCAACTGGACCTATGAGGTCGGTTATAAGACCCTATTATTAGATGATCGGTTGTCATTGGATGCGGCGGTGTTTTACTCCGACTTGTCAGATTTACAGTTGAACGGATTTACTGTGGATGGCCTCGGCTCCGTGATCCGCAACGCTGGCGAAGCTCGCGCCTATGGGTTCGAGCTTGATGTCACCGCATTTATCGCAGATGGCGTTACCCTTCGCGGTGGGATCGCCTACACTGACCCGGAATTCAAACAAGGCTCGATCTTGGCGGGTGGTAGCTCTCCGAGCCAATGCCGCAACATCCCCGCGTGTGCTGATAGGGTAATTACCAATGACCAAGGCCGTGCTGGTCTTGATTTGGCCGGTTTGTCATTGCCACGTCAGAGCGATTGGACTGGAACGCTTAATTTGGATGTTGTCCAGCCACTGATGGGTGATTGGAACTGGGCAATCCGGTCAACTTACCGGTATGAATCGCGTCAATTTGCAACCACACCACAGGCCAATGTCGGCTTTGTCGGTACGCGACATAATGCAAATATTCGCGCTGGTGCTGAGACGGAGGGTTATTCTATCACGGCGTATGTCAACAACCTATTTAATGACGGCACTCCGTATAACTATGGCATTGGCTTAAACGCTGCCACCAACGGTCGTCCAATCGCAGTTGTTTATGGTGATCGGCGCACGTTTGGCGTTGAGGCTCGCATAAATTTCTAAATTGAGCATTCAGCCACGGCCAGTTTGATGAACTATGCTTTGCGACAAACTGGCCGTGCCTCCCTCAATTTTGCGGGAGAAATCGCCCGTCAACTCCTCGTTCAATCTGAAGCCGTTGCCCAGAAAGTCGCTGACGCGGGGCTTTCTAGCGACATCCTCGCCGAAGATTTGGATAAACGTGATCAGCGGGTTTTAGCTGTAGCAGATAAACTTCCGGGGTTCCGGGTTATCAATCTTGGTTGTGAATTGTATTGCGACCACGATGGACAGATTGCAGCGAGCGCGTTTTGTGAAATTGAAGAGGACATAACCTCTCAGTTCTTGGCAGTCGAAGATGGACTGACCATACTTGAAGTTTGTTCTCTTCGTGTAGTCGTCGGTTTTGTCGACATTGAAAGATTCGGGATGCCTATAGGGTCTTATCCCTTTCCATATGTAAGCCGCGCATCCAAGTATATCCATCAATAAGAGTGCAGAGAATGTGCGTGAGCAAGGTTTTGTATGAGTGCTGCTGAGACCATCACTTCAATCCCATCTTCGTCATTGGAGTCATTCAAGACGGGCATTGGCTTCGGTGTTGGAGCGCTCGGTATGGCTGTTGTGCTTAATACGTCTGCTGGGCTTCTCGCTCCGTTTATGACGAACTTTCTCGGCATTAATGCCAGCACAGTCGCTTTGCTTTTTCTAGCTTCTAAACTGTATGACATGGTCACCGATCCATTGATGGGTATCGTGAGTGATCGAACAAAATCGCGTTGGGGACGCCGTAGGCCTTACCTTTTAATAGGAGGAATATTGAGTGCCATCGGTTTTGCCCTGTTATTCACTCCGCCTGATTTTGAAAGTCAAACGTCGCTTGTCGTGTACATGTTGCTCGTTTTGTTGCTCTTGTACTCAGGCTATACCGTTTTCAATATTCCGTATTTAGCAATGCCAGCGGAGATGACACAGAGTTATCACGGTCGCACTGTACTTATGACATACAGAATGACTTTTGTGATGATTGGTAGCTTACTTGCGACTGGGTCATTCGCATTGGTTCAATGGTTAGGAAATGACCTACAAGCCCATAGTTTGGTGGGCTTAGTATTTGCGCTTGTCGTGATCATTACTTCGGTCTTCTGTTTCGTCGGTACGGCGTATGCGAATCAAACGGCAGTAACCACGCACTCCTATTCTATTGGCGAGCAAGTGCAAACCGCATTCCAAAATCGACCTTTGCTATTGCTACTCGGAGCAAAACTCTGCCAGTTAGTTGGGTTTACGTCGATCAGTGCAACGGGCGTTTATTTTAACGTCGTCATCTTACAGGTCGATTATCAGATTACATCTGCGTACCTGATGGCAACTTCAGTCGCTGTCCTGGCCGCCTTGCCATTCTGGAATTTTGTGTCCAAGAGATCCGATAAGCGCCTTGTCTACATGGTGTGCGTAACTTGTTATGCTCTTGTCGCGCTAACATGGCTATTCGCATCCAGCGACGATCCTCTCTCTCACCTATTCATTCGCGGAATGGTCTTGGGCTTTTTTGGAGCTGGCGTACTTGCCATGGGGCCTGCGATGCTCCCGGATGTTATTGAGTTTGATTTTCTCAGGACCGGCATCAGACGCGAAGGTATAATAGCCGCCTTCTATACTACGATCGAAAAGCTGTCCTACGCCATCGGACCCAGCATAATACTGCTGCTTCTCGATCAATTTGGCTTTCAGTCAGGGACAAGCGGTCTTGATATCAAGCAACCGGAAAGTGCCATAGCCGCCATATATCTGGGTGCGGCAGTTGTTCCCAGTGTGTTGTATGTAATCAGTCTGATTTTTCTCGTGCGATACGACTTGAGTGAAGAAAAGCTGATTAAGATGCGCTCAGCGTGACGAAGAAGCAGAAGTTATTTACTGTTGCCTGGCTTCCACCCACCAAACGTATACCACCGCATTCCTCTAACCAAACGGCTTAAGCGATGGTCCATTCCATCTTCAGTGGGGTTGCGCGCAGCCTTGATAGTCTCGTCTCGACCGAAAGACATAACGCTGGGCACGAGAAAGCATAACTGCCTTTCCCGGCTGACCCCGGCGTTGGCCAGAAGGTGCTCGAAATCCATGTCGCGTACTGATTTATAGAAGGGCTCCTTATTATAGTAGCTATCCCAATCAAGGTAGAAGCTGTCGTAGGGATCTGTCTTGGAGTTCGGCGGCAGTTCGTAGTGCAGCAAGAGGCCACCCGGCTTTAGAAGCCTGACCATTTCAGCCATCGCCGTTTCAACACTCTTTGGCGGCATTTCGTGGAGCAGCATACTTGAGAATACGATGTCAAAGCTTTCGTCCTTAAATTGGATGTTCTCACAGCTCATCTGGTGGAAATGGGCGTCGACCCCGTATGATTGTGCACGTGCGTGGGCATAACGAAGCGCCGGTGCGGCAACATCAATCCCGTGTACCTCGGCATCAGGATATTGTTGTTTCCACGGTAAGGTTGAATGCCCCACGAGGCACCCCACATCAACAATACATTTGGGGTCGAGGTTCGGAAACTTTGTATTTATGAACAGCGCGATCGAGCTTGCGATGTCATCATTCCGTTTGCCCAAAAGTCCCATGGAAAAGACTTCGAAGCCCTGTTCGTAGATAGCCGCTTGAGTCACGTCATCACGGACGTGTTCTTCATGGTAGTTTCCCGGCATGAGGTGAATGTCCAATTCAGAGACATACCAGGGTACTTCGAATGTTGGATCAAGGTTCAAAGATCCATTGCATGTGCCATTAGTGCAGCTGAGTGCCTGGGCCCGGTCATTCAGGTCATGCATGTCTCGTTCGATTCCTGGTATTACTGATCGCCAGCACATTTCTTGCGCATTCATGCGGAGTGCCGAATAGAATTTGAAGATCGGCTCGGATTTCATAGCTTTGTGAATTTCTTCGCCGGACTTAGGCGGGCGTTCCAGGGATTTTTCCATTTCAGGTCTTACCCTCTGTTCGAATACTACTTTCATATGATCGGCGACGTTGTTTAAAACATGAGAACGCAACGCATTTACGAATCCTTGCCGCGCTCGTTCTTGGGATGTGTGTTTAATCTCCAGGCCAGGTGTCGGCATTCCGGTGCCCTTCCTTCTCAATAGCCAGTCAAAGCCACCTTAGTCATGACGTTTCACCCTGACAGCGAAAAGGCAGAATTTCATGATACCGCTATCAGGTTTCTGTATTTGTATTGAGTGTACGGATGTGCGGAAATTCTAGCTGGTTTTCGTCTCTTAATACCTGGATGAGTTTGCATAAGTGCAAGATCGACATATGATTTCTCAAGCGACACCAAACGGTTTGATCGTTGCCATCTTGGCGATCTGCTTCAGTTTTGTGGTGAGTCAGATTGCGCAGGCTGAATATAAACGTGGATATGTCGATACGCGCTCTGGGCAAGTCCATTATTACCGCGCTACTCCGCAGACTGATGTTAAGCCGAAAACGCCCATCATTTTTCTTCACCCAAATGGCAAGTCAGGACAAATTTTTGAATACATGATCAAAGAAATGGGGCGCGATAGGATCGCGGTCGCATTCGACATGCCGGGTTATGGGGGGTCAGACCCAATTGATCAGCCCTCAGATATGACCGAGCTAGCGCAGATTATTGCCGACAGTATTCGAGGGCTTGGCTATGGCAGCGCTGGAGTTGGGGCTGGCGCTAGTAAGGTGGATATTTTTGGGTTTCACACGGGCTCAGTCCTTGCGACTGAGCTGTCTCTTAAGCATCCGGATCTGATCCGCCGTATCATTCTGAGCGGCATACCGCTACGTACGCGTGAGCAGCGTAAAGTGCGTTTCGACAACGTTCCTTGGGGTGAACCAATCAGCGAAGACAAAGTTGAATACGCTTGGGTTTCGACGATGGAAACGCGAGACGATGATGTGACCATAGAAGATGCCGCTAAAACCTTCTCTGAAAATATTCGGCTCCTGGTCAATCCTTGGTGGAACGTCTACGGCGCTGTTTGGACATACCCCCTTGAAGAGCGCCTTCCGGAACTTACGGTCCCCACCCTGGTGCTCAATCCAGTAGATGGAGAGTTCGACGTTACGCGCACTGCTTATGAACGTTTACTCAAGAACGCCAGTTACGTTGAACTGCCACAAATCACGAACATTTATCACCCATTTACACCCGAGCCGTACTGGCGCTTATGGAGCGATGAATTGCGTAAATGGCTGGATGCGCCTGTGTAGGGATATGACTGAGAAAACTAAGCGGCCGCAGCATATCTGCATCGCGCAACACCCGTAGTGGCCGCACAAAAGTTGAACCGAGAACGCGCTAACGAACTGATGAAGTAGACAATGGCTAATATTACCGACGCACAGAAGAAGAGTTATCAAGACGTTGGGACGGTCCATGTTCCTGGCGCTGTTACCGCTGAGAAAGTGGGGCAACTCACGAAAATCATTGATGATGTTATTGAACGTGTGCGCAGTGGTAAAATGCCGCAACGCTCAGAAGATGACCCGGTCTTCTTAGACATAGAGATTGAGGATCACGACGGCTATGTCCGGATCATCAACGTCATGCCCCGTGTGCCTTCAATCAAGGACTGGTTATTCAGTACCAATCTTCCTGACATCGTTGCTGATTTGATCGGTGCGGACAGTCTAAGAATTTGGTTGGACGGTACTTTTTCGAAAGTGGGCTCTTCGAGCAAGACGGCCACGCCCTGGCATACCGACGAAAGCACGTTCAGCCTACAAGGCGAACATCTGCCGTCTTTGTGGATTGGATTAACAAACGTCGACGAAGATAATTCTCCTCTCATCACCTTAGCAGGATCGCATAAGGACAAGCATCGCTACCATTCTCCGTACTCTCCTCAGAATGTGGACCTTCCTTCTGACTACCGCCCGTGGAGTGCGTTAATGGCACAAGCTGAGGATCCAGATGCGGATATTCGTGTTTGGACGGCTAAAGCTGGTGATATTCTGCTAATCCATCCAAAGACCATTCACGCGGCCCTTCCGCGCACAAGTGATGATGGCGGCCGGCGTCTCGCCTTCACCATACGTTGGGTTGGTAGTGATGTCGTTTGGAATCCAAACCCACTTACGATGCTAGCTCCGTTCGATAGTAATCCGTTGATGGAACGCGGAAAGCCGCCGCCCGAAGAACTGTTCCCCGTTGTCTGGCGGAGGGGCGCGACCGTCACGACCAATGACTAAACGTCCAGATTAGTGGGCATTGAGACGTGGCATTTTCGCCACGCTCCCCAATGGATTTATTGAAGCTCAATTTCATTTACGCGTAGATGCGCACGCGTCTCTATAATACTCTCTGACGGCCTAAACGTCTTTACGCGAGGGAATAGGGGCATCAGCGAAATGGATATCCGGCAGCTTAATCATTTCGTCGGTGTAGCAAGCCATGGCAGCTTTACTAAAGCCGCCCGTGGACTGAACATATCACAACCCGCGTTAACCCGGAGTGTACATCTGCTCGAGGATGCTTTGGGTGTAGCGCTGTTCGACCGCACTCCACAGGGCGTGGAGCTAACAAAGCATGGCGACACGCTGTACCGCCATGCCACTCTGATCCTCAATTCAGTTCAGACAGCAAAAAAGGAAATCCAGGCGACTAAAGACGGAGGCTGGGGAGAGGTTCGCGTTGGTATAGCCAGTCTCTTTAGCAATTTCCTGGTTGATCAAGCTGTGTCGAATGCGGCAAGATATAATTTGAGTTTTCAGGCATCAGTCAAAGTCGGATTATTTGAGGACATGGCCGCGCAGCTGGACGAGGGTTCGATCGATATGATCGTGACCACCCGAGACGAGACAATCGATTTGCGCCAGATAAATTTTGAGGACTTGTGTGAAACCTCATCTGTCTTAGTTGCCGGTGCGGCAAACCCTATTGTACGGAAGAAGTTCGTAAAGCTGGAGCAGTTGGCGGATGAACCGTGGGTGGTTTTGAATCATCCACTTATGGAGTCCTTTTTGGTGACGTATTTCGCTCAGTCAGGGCTAAGTACACCGGCAAACCGGGTGAGAACATCGTCACTCAACATGCTGAGAAGTTTAATTCGTCAGCAGTACTTCATCGGCTTCCTGCCAACCCATTGGATAAAGGACGACTTGAAATCAGGCGTTCTGTCTGTTGTCAAAGCGCCGAACATGCCATTCATAAGTACCGCAGGCATTGCAACCCGACAATCAGCGCTTCTGAATAAGAGCGCTCAGTTGTTGGTCGATAAACTGCGCGCCGCCGCATCTGTACTCGGCAGCTGAATGCAAAGCTTCCAAATTTGGCCCGCTTGGCGTGCCCAGATATTCCAGCACAAGTCTCAATAACACAGTCCCATCAGGTTTCCTGATTGAAGTCGAAAGGGCTTTTATTGGACAGCATCTCGGCTCTCCCACATTCTTCGCTACCGTTAAGCCTCGAATGTAGCCTGACGCGTGGCAGAACAAGAGCACCATGGAGGAGCAAACAATGAGCAAAAAAACGGAGTTCCATCAAGATCAGAGCGGATGCGCCGGTTCACCTGTTAAAGACCAAATATCTCATCCGTTGAACATTATAAGCCGCCGCTCCGCCCTCGGTGGGCTAGGGATGATTGGTGCTTCGTCGTTTTTGTTGAATGCTCCTGACGCTTATAGCAGTGAACCGGAAGAGGACACGTTAATCCAGCAAACCGCCAGTGAGCATGCACGTCCCAAGTCTCACCCCAAAGAGGTTTTTGATCTACCTCGCTGGGTACCGGAAAAAACCGGTAATTTCGACTTATCCAGCACCCACGACAATTTCTTTGCCTTCGCGAAAGCACAAGCGAACCTCGCCGGAACGTATTCATGGTTTGCCCAATACGGCTGGATATTGATATGTCCCCCAGGGAAACCTGCCTATCCTTTCCTCGGCAGAATGAAGCTCGGGAAACTTTTTTTTACGCCACCGGACCCAAGCTGGGACGTTGATTTTGGTGAGCACGATTACACTGTGTGGGGAACATTCACCACAACGCATTTTGACCCCCGAGACTTCTCCCCTGTCGCAAAAATCCGGAACCCTTACACGGGCAAAATGATTGAGCCACCGACGCTCCACTACGCGGACCGCATTGTTTTTCGGATGGGCCAGTCCTATGCAGTGCCGGGCTTCAATCCTGATTTTTATACGCAACAGTGGGACCGCGACTCGGACTTTTCTCAACACTACATCGACAGCGATGATGAAATTACATACACTTTTTTGGGCTCATCACAATTCGACGGACCGCATCAACCACGTTGCGATGTCGGGTTTTGGACCGTTAAAACTGATGAACTTATGGACCCCAATCTTCGTGCAATTGATACGCGGCGCGATTACTCAGTTATACAAAAAATGACGGAGTACAAATGGTACGGAGCGCCCGAGGGCGACCCCACCCAATTGTTCGTGCACCTGACCGGAAATAAAACAGAGAACGTATCGCGCATACCAGGCGTGGTGAAAAGAGGTATACTTGATAGGTTTGCTGAGCGGTTTGAGACTTAGAGGGCCTCATTAACACTATCCCTAACGTAAATCTCATCCACTTGAAGTAGTCATGGATCATCTGTAATCGAGATTGGGATGATCCAATTCGTGACACTTTTCTTTCTGGTAATCTTGGCCCTGAGTAAGACGCCGAAGCGTCTTGCTGCAGAGAATGTCGTGCTGAGGCATCAGGTCTCGGTTTTGAGGCGGAGCATCCGGGGCGTGTCAGGGTCTTTCGCCTGGATCGGATGTTTTTGAGCTGGCTCTCAATGATCTGTCTTTTAAGTCCTTGACGCAATTGTCATTGTAAAGCCTGAGACGGTCTTAAGGTGGCATAGGTATGGGTTTAGAGCACTTTGGCGCTGGAAGTCCCATAATCCAGGCGGACGGCCAGTCATTGATAAAGAACTCCGCCACCTCATCAAAACAATGGCGCGGGAAACCTTCTTTGGGGTGCGCCACGTATCCACGGCGAGCTGCTCAAGCTCGGCTTTGACGTATCGCAATCTACGATCAGTAAATACCTTTCAAGAGTCTACAGACCTAGCGGACAGAGCTGGCAGACATTCATTCAGAACCTCAAAGATGCAATCGCGGCGGTAGATCTGTTTGTTGTTCCCACGGTGGGGTTCAAGCTTCTCTATGGAATCGCGATCCTTAACCTGAAGCGGCGAGAACTGGTCTGGACCAATGCGACCTATCATCCGACAGCGGAGTGGATTGCCAATCAAGTCAGTCAGGCGTTTCCCTGGGAAGCTACCCCGCAATATCTCGTGCGTGACCGAGACGCCAGCTACGGCAAAGTATTTAAACGTCGATTAGACGGTATGGGTATCAGAGATCGCCCCGCTGCTTACAGATCGCCTTGGCAAAATGGATATGTTGAGCGTGTTATCGGTTCAATCCGCAGAGAATGCCTGGACCATATGCTCATCTTTGGTGAGGCCCACTTACGCTGGACGTTGAAGAACTATGCCGAATACTACAATCGTGCTCGTACTCACCTCTCGTTAGAGAAAGACTCACCGTCCTCAAGACCGATTGAACGCCACGGCGCCATCGTTAAGAGCCCCCATTTTGATGGCCTGCATCACGAATATCGGCGGATGAGGTAAAAAGAAGGGACAGCTGGTTCCCGAAGGCGGATGAGGTGAAAAGAAGAGACAGGTCACCATTTCTTCTCCACTAATTAGCTATTGCACATTCATTCAATACTGACCTTATAATTTCGCACACCTGTATGTGGACATCACTCATTTCGCGATGGCGCGAAAAAATAAATCCCAAATCCACTACCAGCTGAATTTCTTTGAGCCCAAGTCCGACAAGGTGACCGCTTGCCAAATCGTCGGCTATGAAAAGCTTTGGCAGTATCGCTATCGTGTCCGTTTCAACAATACAACTGCGCATGACTGAAAAAGAGTTTGTGGCTACCACGACTTCGGGGCTCTTCACCCCTTTTCTTGAAAAATAGTAATTAAAATATGGAGACCTAACATGCCCCATTTCTTCCGTAGACCTCGATATGACCCAGTCGTAGGTACCAACATCTTTTAGAGACACCCGCTTCTTTTTCGCTAGTGGGTGGCCGGGCCTTGAAACCAAAACATAAGGTTCTGTGAACACAGTCTCATATAACAAGTCAGGGTCGTTCGGGTCGCTTACATGAGATCCAATTCCAAAATCGATTGTTCCCGAGCGTATTTTGTCGGCAATTGAACGAGGGTGATCCCGGTCAATCGTCATCAACAAATCCGGTAACATAATTTTTAGTCTCCGAAGTAGTAGCGGGATGACCGCGGTTTCCAAATTCTCGGAAATACCCAATGAGATTTCGCTCTTCTTAGAGCCTGCCAGTGAAGCTATTTCAGTAGCGGCGTTGCGGGCCTGGCTGAGAATGCTCTTGGCATGAAAAAACATGCGCCGTCCGGCGATTGTTGGATTAACGCCAGTAGGCGTTCTATCGAGCAAGGTCTCTCCAACTTCTTCCTGAAGTGCCCTGATGCTGCGGCTGACGGCTGGCTGCGAGACATTTAGTGCTTCTGCTGCTCGGCCGATATTTCTGAGTTCAACCGCCTTAACAAAATAGCGAAGTTGATAGCTTTGTCAGAGTAAACTCTTGATCCGCGCAAAATTTATGCTGTTGCTATCCTCAACCTGTAAGTTGGCGCCATTCGTGCAGAGCAGCTGCACGACTAGTTTTGAAGGTATTGGCGTTGTTTAGATGTCGTTTTTTGTTGAAGTGGTTGTGAATTGAAGCGTGAATCGAGACAAATTTCTGAAGTGATTTCGTGCTCCTGAATTTTGCCATCGCTCGTTCTCGTCGTCGATATGGTTGGTGTGAGTTTTCCGCTCGATTATTGAGCCACCGGCCAGTTTCTTGGCGACCCTCAATTCCAATTTGCTTCATCGCCGCGCGATAGGAACGGAGTTTGTCTGTCACAATGACCTTGGGACGGCCATACCGTCTCATAACTTTTCTAAGAAATGTCATGGCGGCTTTACGATCTCGTGTCTTGGTAACGAAGGATTCTAATACCTCTCCTTCATGATCGACGGCTCGCCATAAGTAATGGCTTTCACCACCAATCTTCACAAACACTTCGTCAAGATGCCACCGCCATTGAGTATGGGATGTAATCTGAGCAGAACGCTTCTTTCGTACTTCAGCCGCAAATAAAGGTCCGAACCGGTTCCACCAGAATCGAACTGTCTCGTAACTTATGTCTATCCCTCGTTCATGAAGGAGGTCCTCGACCTGCCGCAATGAAAGTGGAAATCGGACATACATCATCACGGCCAAGCGAATGATCTCGGGCGAAGTCTTAAAATAACGGAATGGATTCTTCATTCTAGGACGCTAAAAGGCGTAGACCGGCAGCTCAAGCCGTTTTTCCTCTGACAACGCCGCTCAGGCATTTGCAGCCTTAGTGATCGCTTGATGTTAACACCAGATAACCCGTCCGTTCCGGAACCAGAAATGCGATCCGCAATCCTTCTTTCGCCAGACAGAAGGATGAAGTGTCGCGGTGCCGTTATCATGGCGAGCCACCGTCCAGCAGGGCCGTTCATCCGGGATGAGGTTCATGTGCAGCACTCGTTTGCACCCACAAGGGCAGAACATCGCAGCCTGTTCTTGAAAGCCGTCCTCTTCAACGATGTAGAGCGTTTTTCGATCAAGCGTCTCCGGTAGCGATTCCTCGACGACCTTCGTTCGATATGGCGGAACGAACCAGTGATAAAGAGCTGTTCGCCATCGCGATAAGATGTTTCTCAGCCACGTCATGCGACCAGCCTTTCGGCCAGTGCCATTTGGCGAAGCAAGGGTGTCACGTCTCCCTTGCCGACATGGCGCGAGAGGATGTCGCACTGACCTTTTTCCGGATCAGGGATTAGCTCCATACTGGCGAGACTGAACTCGACCGCCGCATATTCGCTGTTCGGCTCTTCCCGATATGGATGAAGGCGCGCCAGAAACTCGTTCAAAGCCAATGATGAGGCAAACATGTTGACGCTGATCACGGCAGGCCTGTGGTTCTCCGCGCCCGCAATGTAGCCGTCCTTTACCTGTCGCTCATGAGCGGAAGGGTCATTCCGCCTCAGCCCCGCAGCCGCAACCTGCTTCATCGTGAACAAGCCCCGGCTCATCAGACTGGAGCGTCCGGGCTGGAGATAATTTACAGTGCCGCAAACTTCCCGGATTTTGCCTTTCTTCGGTCCGTCGCGAACCGTATCCAGACGCACGCCAATATCGAAATAGGGCATGATATAAAAGGTCGCGAGTGTGTTCAGGAGATACCGCCCGTCGATACTGTCCATACAGCCGAAAACGACATCACATTCCGCAACCGCGCGAACAATGTCAGGGTCCCATAGATTGCCGTTCAACCGGATAACACGCGTTCCGAGGCCAGCGCGATTGATGGCATCGCCAATGACATCGACCTTCGGGCGATGTAGCTCAGCATCTTCGGATGTGGAGTTCAGTATCCGGTTGACGTTCCTGTCCTCCATGACGTCGTCATCGACGGTCACGATTTCGCCCGCGCCGAGCCGCATCAATTGTTCAACTGTAGGGCTGCCTGTGCCCGAGGCCCCGATCACAGCAAATGATAGCCGTTGCAGTCGCTCGATCGTGCCGACATCGAAGGCCTGCGCGTGCGACGCAACAAATCCAGGAAGGGCTTCTTCGTTCGGCCCGCTATACCAATAGTGCAGGTCATCACCGACGACGTTGATGCAGTCGATCGGCTCAAAACACTTATCACGGCCCCAAACGCGTCCGAACATCTCGCCATCTGGTAACATCACGACGCTCCCGTGTGGAATGTCGGCTTCCACCCAGCCCTTTAGCGCGGGAAGAAGTTTTTCGTCGCTTTCATCGTCACAGGCCGAGAATTCCGGATAGCCGGATGGATGCGAGTGGACCTTGATCACGGACAGGCCTTCGGCAACGGCGCGATCGAGCAGCGACTCAATGCTCTCCGTTTGCCAGGTCACGCGCATTGGCGTCCGACTGGTATAAGCGCTTTCCGGTATCGGATGGATTTCGCGCAACAGTAATCTGAGGCGGCGATCACCGTCGCGCTGACTGCAAAGCAGAATGGCAACGGATTCCTTGCCATCGCCCGGAAACAAGAAACTTTTTAATGAATTATGTTGGTCACCCGTCAGCGATAAAGTGACGGGGCGGCTGTCTATGCGGGACATTTTTCAAACTCCCGATCCAGCCAGTCCTCGACAAGAATGATGTGTGTTCCGAGATTATCGAAGCCAACCTTCCAAGGGTTCGCGTATGTGCGGTGCCTGGACCACCTCTGGAAAGTTTTGCCGTCAATCTTTTGCTGCACGTCCGCCGCCTTAATCGCACGCCCGTCCGTCCGCGCCAGCGCCGGAAAGAAATAGACCATATCCAGTGGCGTATCGGGATAACCGGTCTCCAGGCGGATCGCGACGGTAACGGTGGGGTGGTTGTACCCATCCGGAACAGGAAAATCGTGGATCAAGACCCACTGGGAGCCATCGATAATGGTCTCCCAGTGAAGCCCATAGTGATCGAGAAATTCCTCGTCTTCAGGCAAAAGGTCAAAATCACGACGGTTCTTCATGGCTTAACCCTCGGTCTGGTCTCGCGGCAGGGCCTTGAATTTCTCGACGCCGCGATGACGAAGATCGAGCTCTTCATCGAGGCCAACTTTTTGCGGTCGCTCACCCGTGAACTTCACACGCAATGTGTAGTCTTCTGCCGGAATCAGGCCCGCCAGCGTCAGAATTTCACGGCCCGTAACAATAGGGTCATGGACGACATAGGAATCACCATTGATCTTGATGCGATAGCCACGCGCCAGCGGTGGGGCCTTGCCTTCGCGGGCGTATTCGTCGAGATCAATGATGTCGTCGAGGATGGCCTCGACACCGGGATCACCCGGTCTGGTTTCTTCATGCGCTCTCATTCTTGAGATCCATCTCGTCTATCAGGCGTGCCCCCTTGGCACCCTTTATGATTCAAATCGTCTCACACGAATCTTAAAATGTCAAATAAACCAACAAAAAAGATGTTTACAAAACAAACAAATACGTTTATGAGATTGACATGATCTGTGTTTGTGTTACTAAGGAGTATGGGCGCCGATCAAATCTACAAAAATTTAGGCAATAGAATCAGAAGCTTGAGAAAGTCTCTTGGTTGGACTCAGGACCGACTCGCAAAGGCGGTCGGAATTTCAAGAGCTTCTCTCGCAAACATTGAAGCCGGACGGCAGCAGGTGCTCGTACACCATCTTTTTGCTGTCGCGGAGGCTCTAAATCTCGAATCGCCTGCGCAATTGCTCATTGCGCCGGAGCGTGATTCGGTTGCCGGAATATCTGCCAGCGAGTTGCCGCTCTCGGGCGAGGGATTGACCGAAAAGCAACGTCGTGAAGTTTTGAATCTGGTGGGCGGCGTCCTCGACAGCTCAGATATTAATCCGGAAAGGGAGGGCGCATGACACCACAAAAAAGAAAAGCCATTCAGCAGCGGGCAGCAGCAATCCTTAATGAATACGACATGACCAGTGCCCCGGTGCCTGTCGAGCGCATTGCCAAGAGACTTGAAGCGCAGGTCAGGTTTTCGCCGCTTGATGATGAATTGTCGGGGATGGTCTACGTCAAGGACGGGACGCCGATTATCGGGGTCAATGCCCTCCATCACCCGAATAGGCAGCGCTTCACGATCGCGCATGAGGTCGGGCATCTTCTATTGCACCGTGCCGAGATCACGAAGGAAATTCACGTCGATAAGGATTTCCCGATGTTGATGCGTGATGCGGTCTCTTCGACAGGCGTCAATGAAATGGAGGTTGAAGCAAACTTATTTGCTGCCGAAATTCTGATGCCCGCTGACTTTCTAGTGCGATCGCTCGATGGCCAGTCCTTCGATATAGATGACGAGGGGGCGGTCAGCGCTCTCGCGAAAGAGTACAAAGTCAGCGCGTCAGCAATGCGTTTTAGGCTGGGCAATCTGTTCGCATGATGTTTGCTGCGGGAGTGTGATCCTTGAGCTTCGTTTTTTACGATACCGAAACGACCGGGACGAACACTGCTTTCGACCAGATTTTGCAGTTCGGTGCGATCAAGACAGACTATGAGTTCAATAAAATTGAGCGCTTCGAAATCAGGTGCCGGTTATTGCCCTATGTTGTTCCTGCACCCGGCGCGATGCTGGTTACGGGAGTGACGGTCGAGCAGCTCACTGATCCAACCCTTCCCAGTCACTACGAGATGGTTCGTGCGATCCGGGCAAAACTTGAGGAGTGGTCGCCTGCCATTTTTATCGGCCACAATTCACTCGGTTTTGACGAGCATCTTCTGCGCCAGGCACTCTATAAAACTCTGCACGCACCTTATCTGACCAACACGAATGGCAATTGCCGGAGCGATAGTCTGCGTATTGTTCAGGCCGTTGCGCGCTTCAGCCCTGAAACTCTCGAAATACCTGTTGATGATAACGGAAAGCAGGTGTTCAAGCTTGACCGCCTGGCTCCAGCCAATGGTTTTAATCATACAGCCGCTCATGACGCGATGGGTGATGTTGAAGCCACCATTCATTTATGTCGCGCCGTCGCGGATCGGGCTCCGGAATATTGGTCGAACTTCGTGCGTTTCGCGCAAAAAGCTGCCGTGGCAGATTTCGCCCAAGAGGAAGAGGTGTTCTCGCTTACAGACTTCTTCTTCGGTAAGCCCTATTCCTGGATGGTGACCACGATCGGTTCAAATCCTGATAATGGATCGGAGCTACTGGTTTTTAATCTCGATATCGACCCCGATGAACTGGCGGGGTTGTCCGATGACGATCTTGCCTCCCGGTTGGGAGAGCGTCCCAAACCGGTCCGCGCGATGCGAACAAACGCGAGCCCCGTTGTCCTCGCCTATGACGATGCGCCGGATGCATTGAAACTATATTCGCCGGAGTTAGATGTGTTGCGCGCCCGTGCAGCACAGGTGAGAGATCGAGGCTTCGCCGGGCGGCTGATCAATGCATTTCTTGCAACCCGGGATGAGCGCGAACCCTCTCCTCATGTCGAAGAGCAGATTTACGATGGATTTGCCGGAAATGCCGATCAGGCCGTAATGAACAGGTTCCACGAACTAGATTGGACTGCGCGTCCGGACCTTGTTGCGCAGTTGGCGGATGACCGGCTGCGCTCTCTTGGTCAGAGATTGATATTTGTCGAGGCTCCCGATGTTATGAGTGATGCATCGCGGCGAGAGTACGGGCTTGCCATCGCGCGTCGTCTGATGGGGGACGATGCTGTCGTCCCCTGGCTTACTCTTCATAAGGCCATCGAACAGGCCAATGACCTGATCGCGGTGGCGGAAGGGGGCGAGCGGGCGCTCCTTGCTGATTTGCGGGACTATCTGCTTCAGCGCGCCGATGAAGCCGCTGTTTTGCTTGCTTGACGAAATGATATATAAAAGTATATCAATTCTAATTATTGATATATAAAAATATATCAATTAGTTGCAAGTTGTCGATAGATTAGATATACTAAAATATATCGTTGAATGATAATAATATATAATGATGTATCAAAATGAGTTATGCGATTGAAGAAATAGCAGATACCCTGCGCATGGCCCGCGAGGCACGGGGGCTGAGCCAGCGTGAGTTGAGCGCGAGGTCCGGCGTACCGCAGGGGCATATCTCCAAGATCGAGAACGGCACCGTCAATCTAAGGCTCTCCAGTCTCGTCGAGCTTGCACGCGCGCTCGACCTGGAATTGACGCTTGTTCCCCGAAAATCACTTCCTGCCGTTCAAGCGATCGTGCGCAGCGCCGCAGGAGATGACAACGAAGCGAGAATCCAAAAACGGGCAGATCGCGAACTGACGCAGTTGAGGCATGTCGTCAATAGCCTGCCCGAACAGGCCATGCCGCGAAGCGAGTTCGAACAGTACAGCCGCATGCTGCGCGAGTTGGAGCATTTCAGACTGTCGAAATCCGATCTTGAAGCCATCCGGAATGCGACATCCGCGTTCAAGAGTCTCAAAATGACGCCGGAAGACTGGGGCACCATCCGCCAATATCTTCAGGAGATAAAAAATCTCCGGAACCATATCGCTCACGGCAGACTAGGAGAGAGCCGTGAGGCCATTCGTCCGGCCTACAGTCTTGATGAGGACGATCATGGCTGATGTAAGCGTCCTCGATGTCCTGCTTTACGGTCAGCCGGTCGGTACGCTCACCCGGGTTGGCGGGGACCGGATTCTTTTCGCTTTCAATGATGACTATATCGCAAATGAGAACCGGCCTGTTCTCGGGCTGGGCTTCAAGGATCAGTTCGGCGAATTGATCACCGGCTTCAAGCCGACGCAAACACGGGTCATGCCGTTCTTTGCCAATCTGCTTCCCGAAGGGCACATGCGGGATTATCTCGCCGAGCGGGCAGGCGTAAACCCCGAGCGTGAATTTTTCCTGCTATGGGTTCTTGGCCGCGATCTGCCTGGGGCGATCACGATCGTTCCCGCCGATGGAGAAGAATGGCCTTATGATGTCGATGATCATGACGGCGATGATCATGATGATGATGACCGGCATGAGAATGCTCTTCGCTTCTCACTCGCTGGTGTGCAGCTTAAGTTTTCCGCGATCAATGAAGCCAGCGGCGGCCTGACAATCCCGGCCAAAGGTGTTGGCGGGTCGTGGATCGTGAAATTGCCCTCGCGTGAGTTCGCAGGCGTTCCAGAGAACGAATTCTCGATGATGACGCTTGCCCGTCTTGTCGGGATCAATGTGCCCCCGGTGCGTTTGATCGATCTCGATGAAATCCAAAACCTCCCTGAGGGTATTGGCGCTCTCGAAGGGCAGGCACTCGCCATCGAGCGCTTTGACCGATTGCCTGATGAGGAGTCCGTCCATATCGAGGACTTCGCGCAGGTGTTTGGCGTTTATCCCGACAGAAAATACAAAGTCGGAAATGCACGAAACATCGCTTCGGTGATCGGTGCAGAGGCACAGAAAACCGATATCGCCGAGTTCATACGTCGCTTGACCTTCAATACGCTGATCGGCAATGCCGACATGCATCTCAAGAACTGGTCCCTGATCTATCCCGACCGGCGGCATGCCGCCCTTGCCCCCGCCTATGACTTCGTCTCGACGATTCCGTACATCCGGGACAATGGCGCGGCACTCAATGTGAGCCGTACCAAGCGGTTTGACGAATATTCAGCGGATGAGCTCTCGCACCTGGCGGCGAAAGCGCGATTACCTGAAAAGCTGGTGCTCGATACGGCGCGTGAAACGGTCGCTCGCTTTCATGAACACTGGCAGCGAGAGAAAGGGAACCTTCCGCTCGGCGCTGCCGTCGTTGATGCCATAGAGGAGCAGCTGACGATTGTGCCGCTAGTACAGGAATAAAATTGAGGATGATCTGATATGGCAACCAAAGAAGATATTTTGGAACAGATTGTGGAGGAGTATCTCGTCCACAAAGGCTATTTCGTTCAGCACAACCTCAAATTTCTACCGCGAAAAGATCATCCCGACTTCATTACCAATCAAGACTCAAACCACAGCGATATCGACGTGATCGGTTATCACCCCCTCATCGAGGGAGGGCGAAAGGTCATGGTGGTCAGTTGCAAGAGCTGGCAGCAGGGTTTCAATCCGGCGTCCGAGTTGGATGCAATTATCAACGACAAGGTGAGGCGAGGGCGCAAAGCCTGGCAAGCCTTTCGCGAACTCACGGTTCCCAAATGGTCCGAGGCCTTCTTGAAAGCCGTGAGGGATGCTACGGGCTCCGGCAGCTTCACCTATGTCACAGCCGTTACTCGACTTTCAGGAGATAAAGGCGTTTGGGAGGCACATGAGCCCTTCCGTCAAGCAATCGGCGGGAATCCGGTCACGATATTGACGTTCCGTGAAATGGTGACGGAAATTCAATTGCAGCTAACAACGACCCTTGCTGCGACCGAGGTCGGGAGAATGCTCCAGTTATTTGCTGCGGCAGAAATGAAGGTGACGGACGAATGATTGATCCTGATCCGTATGAAAATGACCCATTTTTTAAGCGTATCTTTGATGGCACCTGGAACGCCTGCATTGGCGTGCAAGGCCATGGAGAGAATTATATGGATGGGTATATCGAGGCTGCGATAGAACTTGCTGACGCCATTATCGAAAAGGAGCTATTCGGCAAACGCGATACATTGGTTTTACCCATTTTATACAACGCTCGGCACGCCCTCGAACTTTCTCTAAAATTTGCGGATGACCGCCTTATTCAAGCCGGTGTTTTGAAAGATGATGGACGTAAGTTAAGCCACAACATAAGAGACTATTGGAACCACCTGCATGAAGGCGCGGTTGGCGACGAAAGTTTGCGCAAAACTATCGAAGATTTGCGTCCCTATATTGATAGCCTGTCGCAGATCGATAATGACGGCCAAGAATTGAGATATCATCAAAACAGAGATGATGATCCAAGCCTCAGAAACTATGCGATTGCCAATCTGAAGTTAATTCGAAGTAGCCTGCACAAACTACAAAAACTGCTCACAGCATTGAAGTACCGAACGCTTGAATTTGTTGATGAGCGGTCAACGGGGTCATTCACAAATCGTTGTTCCAGAACTGATCTCATGACCATCGCCAAGCTATTGCCAAAGCGCGATGCGTGGATGAGCGATGAGTTCGATGAGATCAAGTCGCAAGTGAACGAGCGGTTTGGGTTCGGAAATAAGCAGTTTTCCGTCGCATTGGATCAGATACAGAAGTCGCGAGAAATGAATGCGGTTTTGGGAGTTGAAACCCCGCTTCTATATTTGACGGATGACGATGTCGTTTTTGTCATTGAAGAGTGGCGGCGCATTCACCCTGCCCATCAGCCTGATGATGAAGGGCTTGATTACTTTGATCCTCGTAGATTCGAGGGGATGAAGGAGTCTTCAAATAAACGTAAGGCAGCTTTAGAGGCGATTGAAGCGCGGCTGAGTCCAGAGGCATTGGCTGATTTAGAAACCATGTTTTATCTCGGTAGGGATGGGTTTTATTCAGAATATTATGAGCAGCGGGTAGCAGCGACGCTGAGAGAGCACGAGGCTACCAACGCCCCAACAGTAGAAATTTTGAATCTGCTGGAGAAAACGAACCTTTTGCCATGCGTTCAAGCTGCGGCAGTCAAGCTTGGGCGTCTTTTGCTGGCTGAGCGCTTAGGCCAAATGTGAACCGAGATTAGGATCAATGAGCCGATCAAGTGGCAACTCGGTTTATCAAGATAAGGGGCGCGTCCTTTCGGACCGGGCTCTCGTGAACCGAACCCCCTAGATTTGGGTTTCGGCCCTCCGGCTTCGATCCCTCGCGCGGCATATTGAATGAGCGATAGTAAGGATAAGTCCGGCAAGGCTTCCCCGCCCAAAAAGCGGAACCGCCGTGCGCGCAAGCCAAAGGATGAACCGGTCCATTATGTGGTTCAGGTCACAGATTGGAATTGCCATTACGGCTTCCGTATCAGCGACCCGAAGAGTCAGTTCGATGACGGGCCTTATAGCGATATCGCCACGCTCACATTCTCCGGCGATTTGATGGAGCCGGAAGGCAGCAAATACAGCAGGGCGAGACTAACCCTCAGCGCCAGAAACGGCATGGGCGAGGAAAAATGGCGGGAGCCACCAACAGCGATTGGATCTCTCGGAGCGTACGAAGACACATTGACCGCCTATGTCTTCGTTCCGATCGAGCATATGGCAATGCTGGTTTCCCTGGCCGCGTCAGGCAAAGTTCAGAGAGTCTGGATGCTCGGATCGAAACTTCGCTACCGCTCGGGCCGTGTTCAGAACATCTCGATTGATACAGAGCCCGAAGATGAGGACGAAGAGGACTGATTACTCACCATGCGGAGAGTACCGGCTTTGTGCGGTTTTCAGGCGGCGTGAGCCCGTAAACAAAAAAAAGCAAATAAAGTTGGTTGCGTGCCCCCGCAACCATCTCAACTTGCGATGCAAGGTCACGAAGATCGGCCGCCCCCACGGGGCGGCCGTCTTTCGTTTGCAAGTTGAGATTTGAGCGCCCTCCCGATTTGAACCTACAAATCGGTCGCATAAGGTTTGATTATGAGGAGTTTGCAGTGCGCAATAGGGCAGGGAGGGTGACTGTTCTAAGTGAGTGGCGCAAGTGATCTACTTAGATTTATCAAGATAGTAAGCGGTTGTAGATAGAGTTTAATTCCCCAACACTGTCCTCACTATACTTCTATCCCCATAGCAGAAAGCATTCGCTTTACTTCAACACGGAGGTAAAGGACATCGTCTTGTGTAATGATTCGCGCATGCATTGTGCAGATACGAATGGGGTATAATCTGCGAAATGACTCATGAACCGATTCGGGGTTCTTAAAGAAATGCTTGAATAGCGCGTTCCAGTTATCCTTGCGGGTTATAATTTTCACATAGTCCGTAAAATCGGCATAAGTGATCAGAGGTTTTTCTGTCGCTCCCATGTCCATGGCAGCCTGGCGTTTTTTTTGCCACTTTTTTCTTAGGTCCCCTGGAACTTGGGTTTTGATCCAAGCAGCTCCGTATACGGCACTCATCTGTTCTTCGATAAATTGGCGCATGTACGTTTCAAAGCGCATCAACTGATCATGTGCTCCGTTCGTTCGCCTAAAGCCGGGTTCTAGCTCATCTGGATCCTCTAGCTCTACCTCTTCACTTCGTAGACCCTCAATTTGTCCAAGATCGTGCAATAAAGGATTGCCAAGTCCCGCAATCCTCAGGCTTTGGTTAAAAGCATCGCTCGGAAAAGCCGTTAATGACGGATTCATGCCTTGCGCAACATAAAAATCATGCCGTGCCAAAGGGTCTTGGAATATGTTTTGTGGCCAATTTACCTCGTGGCTCCAATCCCCAAGATCGAGTCTTAAGGCGTCGGTCAAGTGATCATCAAAAGCAGGTATTGCTCTCAATGCTTGGCCGAGTTCCTGAAGATCACGAAGTCCTGTGATGGATGTCAATGGATCGTCGAGTGCCATCCAAGGGGAGCTCAAACCGATTAAGGCTTCCGTATAGTCCAAAGTAGGAAAGTTATGGTTGGCGAGGGCGGCTACTAAGCTCCCTGGCCCACTATCAGTAATTGCCGAGATCGTTTCGTTAATATCTGGGAGGGTATAAGTGTTTTGAAATTCACTAATATGATCAATTGCGCTTAGTAAGTCTTTTGGAAGGCCAAGTGTTACCGCAGTGAGAGCGTCGTGTAGTCGCTCTTGAAACGGAGCCGTTATCTCCATGGCTCTTCGCCTTTCAGCTTCTATGTTCTCGAACATAACTTGCAGGCTTGTGTCAGCGTTGATCCGCTCCATCATCTCGTTGAGAGGGGAGTGCGCAATGAGAAGTGCTCTACGAGCACGCTCCAATTCAGAAAACGGATCGTCTATCATACTCGTTGTCCGGTCACCTTGTTTTGGGCACTATTCCTGCGACTCCGCCTTTATAGTGGTGGCAATTCCATTCCCAGAAAAAGGCTACTGGGATACGTCTAAAGGCTGCCCAGCCTTTCATTTTAATCATTATCACCCAACGATTGCTAATGCGTAAAAACGACGTTGGTGGGCTGAGTAGTTCACCTCTTACGGGTTTCGTTGAGTAGAAGAAAGAGGCGCGCAGGTATACTCGGAAGTTGGGCGTTTTAGTTCTCTTAGGTACCCGGGAGCGACGATACTTGGAACGCTTGAGTGTAAATTTTCGTTATCATGCCGTACGTGATGTTCAATCACGTTCTTTTGGTCAATAAAAGACTGTTGAGTCCCGTGATCCTGCTCCGCCTCTACAATTAGAGACCGGAAGCCTAGTACATCCAAAAAAAGAGACGGCATACTCGCCAAATGCGTCTAATGAAGACATAGGATCAAGAACTCCTTGGATTACAATGCAACTATCTATCACCTTCTATGGTCTAAAAGGTGTTTAGGTGAATAGCTAACTTATTGAGCCCTAGGCACTTGTTATTCTCGAAAATCAAGGTTGTTTCTGCAGGTGGGTTGTCTCAATTAAGAGCACCACCGGCATCTGATTTAAGGAAGCTCAACTGATTGACTTTGTGCCCCTAACGGTAAGGTTGATCACTATCACTTCGATCGCTTGAACTCCCGGGAAGCTTCCTGAGATGGAATCCCAATATCCTCCCAGCGCATCCTCAAGCTCAGTGATTCCAACCCGCTTCTTCCCAATCAGCCACTTGGACTGAGTAGAGCGGCCTTGCCAAACCAACAGAAAAATACCGCAACCAGCCGTCGTCTCTCGAAGGTAGTCACCTGCGAGTTGATTGCGCAGGCGCTCGCAGAGTTTGGGGCCTGACCACCCTTGGTCGAGCAGCTTTAGTTCAATAGGAACTGGTGAAACGACGTGTGGTGCTTGAGTCCAGATATCAGGCCGCTGGCGGTTGGAAAGCTCATTTTCTTGAGCGCAGTTATAGCGACCTGATGACTGATCGTTGAGCCAACCTGCAATAAGGTTTCGCATTTCTGGCTCGTCATCGGCTCTCTGCCAAGTCTTGTAAGGGCTGTTATTACCGCGTTCGAGCCAACTTCTGAGGTCTATCAAACGGTTTCTAGTGAGATCGAAAAGTTGTCGATGCGTTTCTGGAGTTCGTACTTGGTGGATGTGAAATTCTCTGACTTGCTGCACGGACCAAGGTTTAAGATCCGCATCTGCCTCGGCGCGCTTATAGGCGCGTTTTTTCATCCACGGTCTATAACTGGAGTCTGGATGGTTGTTCGCGAGCTCAGCAAGCGCAACATAGGTTTGCTTGCCCGGTATCTCAGACAAAAGACCGAATAGCCTGTTCCGCGCTTCCTGTGCGTCATCTCGCAGGCCCGGATGATAGACGCCCTTTCCAGCACGCTCGATGTCTTCCTCAGCACGTACGAATCGGTGCATGAGAACATAAAGTGATTTCAGATGCTCTGTGGAGCGGAAGCTGCCATGCCCATCACCTAAACTGGTCGAATGACGTGAGCCCATCAGCTTCGTGATAAACAGCTGCGCCTCTTTTGAGCCCTCCTCCGGCTGCAAAGAGTCTAACCAGTTCTCCACCGCAGGAATAGCGTTCTCTGAATCAGCGTCAACCCAAAGTGCGAACCAAGTTGACCCAAGGTCGCTAGTAGATTCACTACCAATCTTGCTCTGCGCTAGCTTAGCAATACGGTCTGCGTTGGCGCCACCAGCAGCAACAATATTCATGCAGTAACGCAAGACGTCCCCGTCCTGAACGTCATGAGTCTCCAACCAATTAAGCAACCAGGGGGCAAGTGACCTATGAAGCCAAGGAGCGCTGTAGACAAGATCGTTCAGAATGTAATGTTCAGGCTTTCCGTTCTCGGTGTTTTCGAGTTCCCATTGCAATTCAGTGAGCACCGCGTCGAGCACTAAGCCCGGTCGGGATCGATTCACTTGGTCAAGCCAACTGGGGAAACCATTTAGATCCCAAACAATGTATCTAAGAGCATGACGAATTTCTGAATCACTTAGATGAGTAGGAAAATCGTCACTCTCACGGGATTCAATCTCAAGCCCCGCCATCGCGAAGATAAGTGAATACGGTATCGAACTAGTGTCGTCTCCTTCCGAACGCAGACCCGGTGTGAAGCTCCGCCAATGGGCAAGCGCAGCATCCCGATACGCATGCGCTACTTCTTCTCCGAAATCGTTACGCAATACTTCCCAGTTGAAGCCGCCACGGCGGGTTGACCGAAAGTCACTATTTTCGACTTCGTTGAGCAACCACAATTGATGATTACTGAATTGACCCGGTTCTAGTCCGTGTGGTTGGCGTATGATATCTGGATCTGCTTTGAGCTGTTTGATCCAGTCGGCTCTATTCTTGTCTCGTTTAGCTTCTTCCCTTTTTTGTCTTCTTTTCCGCTTCTCTTCCGACTTCTGCCATTTGCGTTCAGATGCGGAGACTTCTGGGTTTAAGAGAGATTCTAAGTGTGTCTCGAGTACAGAGTTTCCTTGGACCGCTTGTTTCAGTTCGTCGAGCAAATCTGAAGGTCGACCGGCTTCAACAAAAACTCCATGCGCGAGCGATAGCGATACCAACTTATCATCTTGAAGATTCCGAGTTTCGACGAAGCCGACAATATCTTTGAAACGGTCCGGACCAAACCTCCAGAAGTGACCCATCCATTGAACCCGCCAATGGTCAGTCAGTCGGCTTCCACTGCTTGCCAAAAAATGGTCGCGAGCTTGCTCCACACTGCGCCAAAACAATTGATCATTCAGATCGTGCCAACTGGGGACAAGCTCCGTGAGCTGATCTTTGTAATCGTCATATTTCTCACCACGCCAGAAGCGCAAGGCTGGTTCACCTAATAAGATTGACAGAGCCTCGGGCCTCAAGGCTGATTCGGATCGCACAGAAGCCGCACGTTCAACTGCATGAGTCGCTGGCCCGATCAGCCACGCGAACTCCTCCGAAACATGACATTCACCACGCTCGATATAAGGTTCACGTCCAAGGTAGTCGTTCAACCCTTTGACAATGGCCTCTAGCGGGGCATTTACATCAGAAATGTCACTCGTCGGTAGGCGGTCGATGAAACTATGAAGAGCTTGACTCAAACCAGTAACGTTAAAGCGTTCGTACGCTTCCAGCCTCTCAATTGACGAGAGAAGAAATCTGACGGATCCGACATTCGGTTCGGCGTTAACAATGACCTCTGCTAACAATCTTCGAGGAAACGGTTCCGGTGAACTTATCAGGTTTTGCCATAACTCATCTTTTTGTCTCTGAGAACCGCATGTCATTACGGCGCGCGTAGCTGCGATGCGCGCATAAATATCGCGTTTTGGGTTAATGGCAATTGGTGAAAGGACGGAAACACACTCAGTCATCTCTCCTTGCCAGACGAGACGGCCAAGGAAGAAGATGGCATCATCGCTATCTATATTGTCCGTAATGAGGCGGAACGTCTCATCGGTCAGGTCACTCTGAGCAATTCGCGCGATCGCGCTGTTGTCGCCTGCGGACCCCGCATCCTCATCAGCTGCGATCCGTTTGACGATATTGACAAGAAGCCCCTGCCTTACTTCAATGGGTAAGCGTGCGGCGTCGCCACCTTCGACTGCAATCTCAGGCGAAATCCCAACCCCCCTTTGCCTGATTGCATCATCAAACAGCAAAAGCCAGGGCAATATGGGCCGAAGTCTAGGAGTGATCACTTCTTGGCCGTATTGCGTTCGGAAGAACAGAGATTCAATGGCGTGGCGCGAGTTGGTACTTTTCAATAGCTCGTAGAACCATTCCGCGGCGAGTAATTCTCGCACTTCTCGATGCCGAAACCTTACCAAGCCGTACAAAGCATCATTGAAGAGCGCGCGTTCGAGCAGAGCCTTTACTTCAGGCGGACTCCAATCTCCAAGAAGGGACTCTGCATTGATGCCTACCTCAGAATGTGTCGTGTCAGGAACGCGAATACCTGGCTCACCCGTCAAGATGACAGAAGCGGCGAGTATTTGTGCGCCTTGCTTCGCTTTTTCGCGACTCAAAGGTTGGAGTTGAGCACGAGATGGGTCGATCTCGTCCAGGCGGATATCGATACTATGTCGCAATAGCTCGAGGCGACCGTCTAGATTCTGATCTATTTCCCATTTCGCAAGAATGCCATCAAGGTCGAAGGGCCTTGCTGCCAGTGACATAAGGTTTGCGCGTTCTAGATCATCGATGAGTCTATCAATATTCTGTGCGCCGCGATGCTCGGCGAAGAAACGGATATCTTTCTCGTTGAGTGGATCAAGAAAATAGACCTCGAGCGCACTTTTGGATTTTTCTTTCTCCTTAGGGGCTTCTTCTTCAAAATCTTCTTCCTCGCCTTCAGCAACTTCCAATTTCGGCTTCTTGAAAGGCAGGAGTTTTTCCAACAGTTCCCGGTCCGAAACGGCTCGCCATGCGTAGGGACGGCTGGAAATGAAGATGTGTGCCCGGTGCTGAGCATCTTTAATGCGAGCCGCAAAGTGTCGAATCGCTTTCTCGAATGCCTTCGGATTATCCAGTCTAGCTTCATCAACTGAATCGAGGAAGAACCAAGCCTCTTCTTGTGATTTCATCCATTGATCAAGCGCGTTGGCATTGCCAACTTCGAACGCGTTCTCGAAGCCACCTTCAATAGCCTCGATCCTGATAAAGAAAGCAGCGTGACCCTGTTCTGCCATACGTCTGGCTCGGGCTTCCATCTCGTTGGTTTTACCCGCTCCAGCTTCGGCGAGAATGACACAGCGAAACTCTTTTTCTAGTTCGTTCCAGCCGGTGCGCTTCAGATCACCCCAGAACGACTGTAACTCTTGTTCATCTGAGTCAGCTTCAGTCCTTGGAACCGACGAAAAATGCCGTGTTAATGGCACTGGCTTGTCAATCATGACGATGCCCTATCGACTCTAATGGAAGAGATTCTGGCAGTTCATGGTCGATCAGCCGAAGACTTAACAATCTTTTACCTCATAGTGTCCTGAAGCAGATTACGCCGAGCAATACTTTGGAAAAATTGGATCTATTGTCATAGATACTCCTTTAGAGAACTGGCTCTATTCGCTCACCACTTTTATTACTATCGATGTTATCGATTACTTTGAGGTTGTATTCTTTGGTCATGCCTATGATTAGGAATGCGTCGATGATCCACCAAACCCCGGTAATGACCATTCCAAATACGGTGCAGGTCAGGATCAGCATGAGAATTCCGGACATGGTCCTCTTTAGATAGAAGCGGTGGGCACCAATAATTCCGAAGAAAAACCAAAGCGCAAAAGCCACACCTTCTGACCGCTTAAGCGCGTCATACATTAAGTCGGAACGCGACATATCATCTTCCTAGACGCTCATTAAGACTAGTCACCACTATAAGGGGATGTTTACTATATCATCAACCCACAAGAAGAGTCGGCTCTATAAGTCGGTGCGAGATCTGCATAACCAAATCTGATTCATTCAATCTACTGCTTCAGCAACTTTCTTAAAGGCCTTTACGGCATCACAACCAATTTCGGCTGCGACTTGAGCGAACTCCACGACATCTAATCGTCGCTCACCACCCTCATACTTCGCCACGAATGACTGGGGTTTACCAAGTCTGTCGGCCAGTTCTTGTTGGGTGAGGCCCGCTTCTTTCCGCGCCGCCACAAGACTTTCCCGCAGAACCTTCTGAGCTCGGCTGTATACAGATTTCTTCATTTTGGCGCGGGGACTTGATCCATAGCGCCAACAGAGCTAATCCGGTTTCAGGATTATCCCAAAAAAGGATAAGTAGTTGCCGGATATAGATACCGTTCTTGATGAAAACGCGATTGTAACGGCCCTGGCTGAATGGCTGCGCTCTGAGGGTTTTACTGTGGATCAAGCACTGACGACCAAGGAGAAGGGGGTCGATATCATTGCCAGCCGAGGCGAAGAAACCTGGTACATTGAAGCCAAAGGCGGCACGAGTACCCGGAAAGGATCGCCCCGGCATGGCGAGGAGTTCAACCCCAAACAGATCTTAAACCGTGTCGCGCAAGCGTTTTACACCGGGGCAAAGATGTTGAATGATCATGGTGGACCCAAAAGCAGGGTATTCCTGGCTTTTCCAGACTCAGTTGGTTTTCGAAACACCGTCAAACCGATCATTAACGCGTTGACGGCTTTAGGAATCGAATTGCTATGGGTCAATGGTGAGGGACGTGTGAGAGAAATTTCGGCTCGAAAAAATCAACCATCCAAATAACCCGATTAGGGTATTGACACAAATCTGAACCAGTATGGTAAAAAGTCACTTACCAGCGACTGCCCAGGTCGGGATGACCTGCCTCCAAGACATCTTCGGGATGATTTTGTCTGTGTAGCTTCACATGGTCCGCGGGACGCGGTGAAGAATCATACAACTTATTAGACAAAAGGAGACGGGTTATGCCACGTGCATCCCAGACGTCACGCATTCCGCGTGCCAAAGATCAAATCGTCCACAGAAACATCACTCACATAAAGCCATCAAAGGAGAACCCTCGCACACATAGCGCAAGCCAAATCCATATAATCGCAGACAGTATTCAGACGTTCGGATTTATTGTCCCAATACTTATTGACGAAAATGGTTTCATCATTGCTGGGCATGGTCGTTTGGCAGCGGCAAAGTTACTTGGACTAAAACAGGTTCCAACGATCTGTGTAAGTGATCTAACCGACTCACAGAAACGGGCCTATATCATCGCTGACAACCGTATCGCTGAGCTCGCGGGCTGGGATATGGAGCTGCTCGGCGCGGAACTTGAACATCTTGACGATTTAGAACTCGACTTTGACCTTACCGTTACCGGGTTCGATATGGCCGAGATAGATATGCTTGTCTCACCGATTTCTGGTCAGGCTTCTGATCAAACATTGGAAGAACAAGTCCCGCCGGTAGAAAAAACCATAATCTCTCGGCCTGGAGACCTTTGGATCTTGGGGCGGCACAGGCTTTACGTTGGTGACGCAACTCAATTCAGCGCCTACCAAAAGCTCATGGACGGTTCGTTAGCAAAGATTGTCTTCACGGACCCACCCTACAACGTGCCCATTAAGGGGAATGTCAGCGGACTAGGCTCTAAAATCCATGGTGAATTTATGATGGCATCTGGTGAGATGAGCCAGGATGAGTTCACTACCTTTCTTGAAAGCGTGTTCTACGAGTTGGTGGGGTGGAGCACAAAGGGCTCTATCCACTATATCTGTATGGACTGGCGTCACATGCAGGAACTCATGGATGCGGCTCACGATATATACAGTGAGGTCAAGAATGTATGCGTCTGGAATAAGACCAACGGCGGCATGGGTTCGTTTTATCGGTCAAAACACGAGTTTGTGTTTGTCCTTAAGAATGGAGCCAAACCACATATCAACAACTTCAAGCTCGGCCAGAAAGGCCGGTATCGCACCAACGTATGGGACTACGCCGGGGCCAGCAGTTTCGGAGAAAGCCGGACCGAAGATCTGGAGATGCATCCGACGGTTAAGCCCGTTCAGATGATCTGTGACGCACTTTTAGATTGCTCCAATCGTGGCGACATTGTCCTCGATCCCTTTGGGGGTAGTGGCAGTACTCTCATCGCTGCAGAACGCGTTGGCCGAAATGCCAGGCTCATGGAGTTGGACCCGAAATACGCTGACGTGATCATTCGCCGATGGGAGGCCTATACGGGAGACACAGCGACAGAAGAGCACACGAAGGAGTCATTCCGAGACCGAGCGGAGGTGTGTCATGACCAATAAGAATGGAGACGATGACGGCTACGAGGTTGGTTATCGCAAGCCTCCCAAAGAGCATCAGTTCAAGCCGGGGCAGTCGGGAAATTTGAAAGGACGAGGACGAAAAAAGCCCCAAGGGTTTGTTGAGTATCTCGTTGACATGTTATCCGAAAACAAGACGGTGAAAATTGATGGTGAAGTCAGAAAGGAGAAAGTGCTCAAGTTGCTAGCCAGGTCGATGTTGAACAAGGCTCTTAACGGTGACTACAAGACTCTACAGTGGATTTTGGATGCACTACCCGCTGAGTCTATGCGTGCGGAAGAGGTGCATAGAACAAGAGAAGAGTTAATCGAATTGATGATCGCTGCCGGGCGTAAAGTCGATGCCGAGGAGAAGTAGGAGGCACCTGATATAGACCTCAAAAATAAGATGATAATCATATATAATAGCTGAAAAAAAGACTGGCATTCTCTCCCCCCGGAAGCATGCATGGGGGGAGAGGAGACCAGTTATGAACGACACCTTAGAAAAGAGAATAAAAGCTTTAGCCAATTGCGACACGCCGGAACTTCAAACCCGATGGTCAGAAACCTTCAAGTCGCAACCACCTAAAAACGCAAGCCGAGATTTTCTGCATCGGGCTTTAGCCCATCACGCACAAGTCGAGGCGCTTGGGGGCCTTAAAGCTAAAATCAAACGCCGCCTGGCGCAGATGACCAAGGCCATGGCTGCTGACCCTGAGTATAGCCCTGGCCCAGCGCCATCCCTCAGGGCAGGGACCAAGCTGGTGCGGGAGTGGCAGGGCAAACGCTTTGAGGTCATGATCCTTGAGACAGGTTTTGCCTTTGACGGTCGCACCTATGACAGTCTCTCCCAGATCGCCACAGACATCACCGGCACCCGCTGGTCGGGGCCCTTGTTCTTCGGTCTCAAGGGGGCAGGCAGAAATACTCAGGTGCGCCATGTCGCGTGAGTCCAAGTCCCAGATTAGATGCGCGGTCTATACC
Source organism: Rhodospirillaceae bacterium (assembly GCA_040221475.1). Lineage (GTDB taxonomy): Bacteria > Pseudomonadota > Alphaproteobacteria > Rhodospirillales > Rhodospirillaceae > WLXB01. The sequence continues at coordinate 77,846 of JAVKEJ010000060.1, forward strand.
CGCAAGTCCTCTGAGAATGGTCTCGAGCAGGAGTTCAACTCACTGGATGCCCAGCGGGAGTCCTCAGAAGCTTATATCAAAAGCCAGCAGCATGAAGGCTGGGTGCTGATCAAAGACCAATACAATGATGGGGGCTTCTCAGGTGGCAATACGGAGCGCCCGGGGTTAAAGCAGCTGCTGGAGGATATTGCCGATGGTAATATCAACGTGGTGGTGGTTTACAAGGTCGACCGCCTGACCCGCTCCCTCTCAGATTTCGCCAAGCTGGTCGAGTTGTTCGATGCGCATGGGGTGTCGTTTGTCTCCGTCACCCAGCAGTTTAACACCACGTCCTCCATGGGACGGCTGACCCTGAACGTGCTTTTGTCCTTTGCCCAGTTTGAGAGAGAGGTCACCGGTGAACGTATCCGGGACAAGGTCGAAGCCTCTCGCAAGAAAGGCATCTGGATGGGCGGACACCCGCCGCTGGGTTACGACATCATTGATCGCAAGCTCATTGTCAACGACGCCGAGGCCAAGACCGTCCGGCATATCTTCAAACGGTATCTGGAGCTCAAAAGCGTCAGTACGCTTAAAGCGGAACTCGAACAAAACGGCTATCGCTCAAAGCAGTGGACCAGCAGTTCCAACAAAACTTACGGCGGCAAGCCGTTTAAACGAGGTGCGCTCTACTACATCCTCAGGAACCGCCTCTACGTCGGTGATGCCGTTCATAAGGGAAACGCATATCCAGGAGAACATGAGGCCATCATCAATGCTGAGACATGGAGCCGGGTAAAGAATCTCCTGAAACAGAACGCCACTCACCATGAGAAGGGACTCAATCACCGGCAGCCTAGTCTGTTGAGAGGCCTGCTGTTCGATGATCGGGGCAATCATATGAGCCCATCTCACGCCAACAAGAAAGGGAGGCGCTATCGTTACTATGTGAGTCAGGCGCTTACCCAGCAGCGTAAGAGCGAGGCTGGATCCATCACTCGCATCCCCGCTCATGACATTGAGGCATTGGTCAGAGAGCAGGTTGAGCAGGTCATTGGCAGTAATGAGGCTCTTAAAGGCCTTGGCGCCATCTGGCCAACTCTGGAAGCGGGCAAGCAGAGTGAACTGATAAGGCTGATTGTACAGCGGGTCACTGTTGGAAATACTGAGGTGGGGATTGAGGTATCTGAAAGGGTTCTGGATTGCGTGTGTCAGAACAGGCTCTGGGAGAGCGAAGAAGGTATCGACCTCAATGGTGACGAAATGGAACCAGTGGAGCTTCTTGAAATTAAAGTTCCGGTCGTCATAAAGAAGAACGGGTCCGAGAAGGTCATTGTTCTACCTGGTACAATGACCAACGATGACCAGCCGTCACCTCACGCGGCGATGATCACGGCTATCGTCAAAGCCCATGACTGGTTCGCAAAACTTCAGTCCGGCGAAGTGAAGTCGCTGCATGAGTTGAGTCAGCGTTTGAACATGAACCGCCGATATGTTGCTCGTCTTCTCAGGTTGGCTTTCCTAGCACCCGACATTGTTGAGTCTATCTTGGATGGGACTCAGCCCAGGTCCCTCAGCCTTTACGACCTGATCAAACCCATGCCGGTGGATTGGGACGGTCAGAGAAAAACCCTCGGCTTCGCCACTTCATAATTCTGATCAGGTTCGGTTTGTATATAGTGCCTCCTTCGGGAGGCGTTTTGCTGTTCCGAGCTGCACTATTGGATGTTCCCCTGCAATAAGGGGACGCGAACAAAATGTCTGGGAGAGAAACCGGATATATGGGCCAGTATTGGCCTCTCCATGTGCCGATATTGGGCATCAATCGCAGGCGACGAGCCCGTAACCGTTTGAACTGTTTAGACAATGTGGGAGAGGGGAGAGAAGTCTATCTAACCCTGAGACTGGTTGGCTGGGGCGGCAGGATTCGAACCTGCGAATGCCGATACCAAAAACCGGTGCCTTACCACTTGGCCACGCCCCACCAGGAATTCCGGGGGACCATAAGGGAAACCGCTTTCCTTCGCAACGCTTCTGAAGCCTTAAATTTTGGGTGGTATCAGCCTGATTTTCTGGCGGTTTTTAAAGGCTTTCAAGAGCCTCAATGAAGGCGCCAGGCGTCAATACCTGCGGTTGCAGCTTCGCGGTTCCATTTTTGTCATATAGCACATAAAGCGGAACGCCCGAGCGGCCGAAGGATTCTAGTTTTGCGGTGATGGCAGGGTCTCTATTGGTCCAATCTGCCTTGAGGTAAGCCACGCCCTCGTCTTCCAGGGCCGCGCGTACGGCTTCTGTAGAAATAACGGCACGCTCATTTACCAGGCAGGTAATGCACCATGCGGCGGTGAAATTAATAAACACAGGCGTTCCGTTTTCTTGGAGTTCCTCCAAACGCGCGGGTGTAAAGGCTTCCCAATTGGCGTCGGCGCTGTGTGCCGTAGTGGCCCCTGCGGTCGGTGGCTGAGGAACACTGGCCAGGGCAATGGCACCAATAACGGCAACAGTGGCGAACCCTATTCCCAAAAGCCGCCCACGACCTTCCGCCGGTGCCCGTCCAAACAGCCATGCGGTAAAGGCAATGAGAATGAGTCCGGCCATTGTCGCGGCCAGTCCCATGGGGTCTGCTTGTTGCGCGACAACCCACACCAGCCATGCGGCTGCGGCGTACATGGGAAAAGCCAGTGCTTGCTTGAATGTCTCCATCCAAGCCCCTGGTTTTGGCAATGCGCGGGCAAAAGCGGGCACGAACCCAATCAAGAGAAAGGGCGCGGCCAGCCCTATGGCCAAGCTTTGAAAAACAGCGAACACAACAAGCGGTGGCTGGGTTAACGCGTATCCAATTGCAGGGGCCATCAACGGTGCAGTGCACGGCGTTGCAACAACGGCGGCCAACACGCCCGTTAGGAACGAGCTCACCGGGCCGTCGCCTTTAATCCAACCTCCGCCAACACCCATCAGGCCGCTGCCGATGTTAAACACGCCCGATAAGCTGAGGCCCACGGCCAGCATGATGTAGGCCAGAATCGTTACAAAACCAGGAGACTGTAATTGGAATCCCCACCCGAGGCGATCACCTCCGGCTTTTAGGGCAAGCAGCACAACAACCAAAACAGCAAAGGAGGCCATCACCCCGACCGTGTAAGCTAGAGTGTCACGTTTGATGTTGCCATCACCGCCATGTTTCACGATCGCCAAAGCCTTCATGGAAAGCACGGGCAAAACGCAGGGCATGAGGTTGAGGAGGATGCCGCCTAAGAAGGCAAAGGCGATGGCGAGCAGAAAGCTCATGTCAGCTGTTGCTGCCATCATCGGTGCTGGAGTGGCTCCAATTGTCATTGGCGCATTTTCAAACGCGAACGCGCGTATAGTATCTCCCGAACCAATCGTAATCAGCCCGCCTAACGTGTCCGGTTGATCAGGGTCAGGCACAGTGGCAACGCTGAGCCGAAAACCATCAGGGGTTACCGTCACATTTTGCGGTGCTGTGTTGTCCATCAGATAGGTGGCATAAGGGAAGAGGACAATTTCCCCATCCGGAACGCTTGGCCAGTTTGCGGTGATCGTTAGTGCTTCCCCGTCAGACGTGGCGCTGATCGGGCCAGGTACAGGCTCCGGGAGTGTCGATGCGACAGACATTAAGTGCGCGCCATCTAGGGTGGAGGCTTTTGGCGCTGACGGATCAACTGTAATCGGGATAGAAAACGATCCATCTTCCGGAATACAAATGTCGGCACACACCAGCCATGTCGCCCGTGCAAACAGCATTGCATCGCCCATCGGAGCGTCATCAGCGACCGAGAGTCTTGCCAGCAGCGTGACTTCATTGCTGTAGCCAAAATTCATCAGCGTGCCATAGGGCTGACGCTCTGGCGTTGGCCATTGAATGGGACCAACATCTAATCCGGGAGCCAGGCTCCAATCAATCATCGCTGCCAGGCCGGAGTCTCCTGGGTTCACCCAATAGGTGTGCCATCCCTCGGCGATTTCCATTTTGAGGCCCACCCAAAGGCTTTCCCCCGGGGCAACCACAGGGCGTTCGGTCATCAGGGTGGCAGTAATGCGCTCCGTTGAAACTGTTGCCTGGGTTATGGGTTGAGCAACACTGACGCTAGAGCCCGCGCTTAGAACGAGGCCAAGCAACAAGGTATAAGAGTACAAAATTTTCATGATGGAGAGATTAGCCAACCGGCTGGTGGATTCAAGTCACGACCGCGCGAGGGGCGTGGCTTTCACAAATGTGGCGCTTCCAGGGCTTGGGTTGTGACCCGTAAAGGCGTTGATTTTACCCACCACTCAGTCTGGTGTCGGCCCAGTTCCTCTGCCGCAGTTTCAGCCAGGTCTTGGGTTTCAAACAGACCGAAACAGGTTGGTCCCGAGCCGCTCATCCTGGCTAGGGCACATCCGCTCACCTTCTCTAGAGCCTCAAGCACAGATTTAATCTGTGGCGCGATCAAACAGGCTGGTGTGGTGAGGCTGTTTTGTTGAGCGAATAAAAAACCAACAAATTCATCAAAACTTCGGCCTTTGAATGTGCGGTCACATGCTAAATCAAACTCACCATCAAAGGCGGAAAAGACCTCTTTTGTCGATAACGTGATATTTGGGTTTACCAAAACCAACCAGGCATCTGGCCAGTTCAACGCAGGTGTAATGGTTTCACCAATGCCGCTGATATGAGCCGCGCGACCATAGCGGCAAACTGGAACATCGGCTCCGAGTTCATCAGCGAGAATCTGATCCGTAATCGGTTTTGAGTCCGGTGTGCCCCAAAGCGCGAGGCAGGCGGTTACGGCCGCCGCTGCATCAGCCGACCCACCGCCCATGCCCGCTGCGACTGGCGTGTTTTTTTCCAATGTGAAAGCTGCGCCTGAGGAGATACCGAAATGTTTCTGAACGAGTTTGGCGGCACGGACAACCAGATTACGATCATCGGCCTCAATGGCACTTCCGTTTGGTCCCGTTACCTTGAGGGTAATGTCATCAGACCGTGAAACTGTCAGAAGGTCACAGACGTTGGTGAACCCAATGAGCGAGTCTAAATAATGATATCCGTCGCTGCGGCGTCCGGTGATATGCAAAGATAGATTTACTTTTGCTGCAGCAGAGAGCCGCAATATCACCGTCATGATCTGGAGTCAGTTGCGTGCAATGCCACGTTGCAGCTTGTCGCGCAGTTGTTCGGCTTGCTCGCTGTCCGGCTCAAGAGATAAGGCGCGTCGCCATTGAAAGCGGGCTTCGTTTTCCCGCCCGACTTGCCAATACGCGTCGCCCAGGTGCTCATTAATTGTTGGATCTGAGGTGCTGATGGTCACCGCCCGCTCCAATTGAACAACGGCGTCTTCATATTCGCCCATCAGGTACATCGCCCAACCGAGGCTATCGATGATGAAGCCGTCTTCTGGCTGCAAGCTCACCGCCGTTTCGATCATGCGCCGTGCTTCAGCAACATTTTTGCCCTGATCAAGCCAAGAATAGCCCAGATAATTTAGTACTTGGGCCTGTTCCGGTGATAACTCCAGGGCCCTCTTAAAATCTGCTTCTGCGCGTTTCCAATTCTGCGCCCGTTCTAAGGCCATGCCGCGGGTGTAGTACAAAGCCCAGCTTGTGGGTTCTCCATTTGGATAGCGGCTAAAGGCCCGATCATAGGTCGCAACGGCTTCGTCAAAGCGTTCGCGGTTGCGAAGAATATCCCCCAACGTAATCAGCGGTTCTGGCAAGGTTGGTCGCAGACGCGCTAACTCTTCCAAAAGTGATATGGCGTCTTCGGTCTTGCTTTGGCGCTCAAGATTCTCAGCCAGTCGCAGTCGGGCAATGAGGTATCCAGGGTCATTTGGCTTTATGGCGTTCAGCATCATATTGGCAGAGTCATACTGCCCACGGATTGACATGGCGTCCGCGACTTCGCGGCGCAAACTATCAAGGTCTGGGTTTAGGTAGAGCGCCATGTGCGCGTAAACGAGTCCGAGTTGCAGACCGGAGGCCCGCCGGGCACTGGCCATACGTATTCTGGTAATGGCGTAGAGCGCTTCAGCCATCCCGACCTGTGCCGTGACCGCCGGCGGTGCTTTCTCCGGGTCTTCATATTGCGCCAGATAGCCTGACCATAAAGCTGATTCGCCGCGTGTCTCACGGAACTGTGCAACGGCTGCAACAGCCTCATCGCTGTGCCCGAGGCGATGAAAAGCCCCTGAGACCAGGCGTAAAACTGAAAGCGGATGAGATTCAATCTGACTGGCCAGTGCCCGATAATAGACCAATGCCGCGTCGGTCTGGCCGTAGTATTCATTCACAAGGGCCGACATTGTTGCGGCAAGAACACGCCATTCGGCGCGTCCTTCGTAGGGCGCAAGTGAAGCCAAGGCTTCCGCAGGGGGGTTGAGCGGTGCGCGCGACCATGTGCGCAGGAGGGGCAGGGCGAGACCAACGTTACTGCGGCCTGAGATACGCTCAATCAAGTCGTTTGCTTCTTCGAAGCGTCCTTTGCTGTAATGATCAATGGCGATCAACAGAGGAGCAACCGATAAACTCGGTCGGTCAGCGTAGGCGGCGGCGGCATATGGCAAGGCCCCCTCAATATCTCCAGCTTGCGCCTTCTGAAAATAGGCATTGAAGGTCATGCCGCGATTGCCAGGGTCTATTTTAAGGGCCTGATCATAAAATGCGGCAGCTGCTGCCGGATCAGCCGACATTTGCGCATGCCGGGCTGAGAGATATAAGCCCGCCAGACTTGCCTGCTCTGCGTCAGCGTGGGACGGCACAGCTAAAAACCCCACCGCCAAAATGGCTACAAGCCATGGCGAGCGTGATGATAAGTCATTAGAAGAAATAGCAGATGTACTCATTTTACTCATGCACCTATTCTAACTGGCAATCGCCAGTAGAAAAAAGCCGTAATCGACAAGTGCTTTGTCACTATTTCGTTATGCGGGCCAGAATCTGGTCAAGCAAGACTGAGTTTAGCCAGTTCGATCTGATCACGCTCTACATATTTGGGTAATTGGGGCCACCACCACCCTGAGGTACAACCCAGTTGATATTTTGACTGGGGTCTTTGATGTCGCAAGTTTTGCAATGGACACAGTTTTGGGCGTTGATCTGGAACCGTTTTCCGTGCCCTTGATCCTTATCCACCACTTCGTAGACACCGGCCGGGCAATACCGTTGGGCCGGTTCGTCCCATTGCGGCAGATTTTTTGCAATCGGCACCGAGGGGTCTTTTAGTTTCAGATGAACAGGCTGGTTTTCTTCGTGGTTGGTGTTGGAAATAAAGACGGAACTCAACTTATCAAATGAAATGACACCATCCGGTTTCGGATAGTCAATTGGCTGCGCGTTCGCGGCAGTCATCAATGTGTCAGAATCGCGTTTGCCGTGCTTCAGGGTGAATGGCAAGCCGAGGCCCAGATTGTTCATCCACATGTCGAGGCCACCCAGTATCAAACCGGCAAAGGTGCCGAGCTTGCTCCACAGCGGTTTGACGTTGCGCACGCGCTTCAGGTCTTTGTGAATCCATGAGTTTTTGTAGGCTGTCGCGTAGGCTGTCAGCTCATCGCCACTGCGTCCGGCTGTTACAGCCTCGAAGGCAGCCTCTGCGGCAAGCATGCCGGACTTCATGGCGTTGTGGCTGCCTTTGATTCGCGGCAGGTTCACGAACCCGGCCGAGCACCCAATAAGCGCCCCTCCAGCAAATGTCAGCTTCGGCACCGATTGAAACCCACCCTCGGTGATGGCGCGCGCGCCGTAAGAGATTCGGCGTCCACCCTCCAACACGGCTTTGATTTTGGGGTGATGCTTAAAGCGTTGAAATTCGTCAAATGGCGACAGATGCGGGTTTTTGTAGTTCAGATGCACCACAAATCCGATTGACACCTGATGGTCTTCCAGGTGGTAGATAAACGATCCACCGCCCGTATCGCTCGAGAGCGGCCAGCCCATGGTATGGGTAACTTGCCCCAATACATGATTCTCAGGTTTAACTTCCCAGAGTTCTTTGAGGCCAATGCCAAATTTCGGCACGTCGCTGTCAGCGTCCAGATTAAATTTGGCGATAAGTTCTTTGGCCAACGAACCTCTCACCCCTTCAGCGATCAGGGTATACTTGCCAATAAGTTCGATGCCGGGTTCGTAGCTTGCTGTGTGATCACCGTCGCGGCCAATGCCCATATCGCCGGTTGCAACGCCCCGCACAGACCCATCGTCCGCATACAAAACTTCTGAGCCGGCAAACCCAGGATAAATTTCAACTTCTAAAGCTTCTGCTTGTTCTGCCAACCACCGACAGACATTCCCCAGGCTGACGATATAATTGCCATGGTTGTTCATCAGCGGCGGCATCAGGAAATTCGGAACCCCAAACCCGCCGGATTTTGTCAAAAATAGAAACCGGTCGTCTTTAACCTCAGTCTTCAGCGGTGCGCCTTTTTCTTTCCAGTCTGGGATCAGCTCATTTAAGGCAATGGGGTCAATCACCGCGCCCGACAGAATATGCGCGCCAATCTCTGATCCTTTTTCAAGGACACAGACAGATAGCTCTTGCTCTTTCTCTGCGGCGAGTTGTTTCAGCCTGATGGCCGCCGAAAGCCCCGCAGGGCCTCCCCCCACGATCACCACGTCGAATTCCATCGCTTCTCGTTCAGTCGCCGCGCCGTTCATCACGTCAGTCCTTTTTGGTAAATCTCTTAATTTGAGGCGAACATAGCCGTTTGGGCGGGGTCTGGTCCATGCTAAGCCTATGGATATGAGCGAGAACCTTCAACAAAATCCCTTAACTCCAGAACAGATGCTCCGTTTCTATCTGGATGTTGGGGTGGATGAAACGATTGGCAGCGCGCCCGTTGATCGCTATGCCCTGTCTAAGCTCGCCGCCAAAAGCCACCCCCCCCCAGCTCAACCCCCTGTTACATCAGCCTTCCAGGCCGCTAATCCTGCGCGTGACACCGGGCGCGGACAGGCCGCTCAATCCGCTCGCCCCGCTCAACCAGCAGCTTCTGGAGGCGGTCGCGCGGCCACCATCCCCGTGCGATCCTCTAAGGAAGGCGTTTCTGCAGCACAGGCGGCCCAAGCGGCAACCACGCTGGACGCTCTCCGGGCTGCGGTGCAGGCTTTCGAGGGCTGTGCGCTTAAATCGACGGCCAAGAACACCGTTTTTGCAGATGGCAACCCCGAAGGCCGCCTGATGGTGATCGGCGAAGCGCCCGGCAGCGATGAAGACCGGCAAGGTCTTCCCTTTGTGGGTGTTTCGGGCAAGTTACTGGATTTAATGCTCGAGTCCATCGGCTACACCCGTGAGAATGCCTACATCACCAATGTTGTGCCGTGGCGGCCTCCCGGCAACCGCACGCCGACGCCGGAAGAAGTCGGCATGTGCCTGCCGTTTCTCATGCGCCACATCGAACTCATCAAACCCCAGGTGATTTTGACAGTGGGGGGGCTCTCCGCCAAAACCTTACTCAATCGCACCGAGGGTATTACGCGGCTGCGCGGTCGATGGGATGAACTCACGCTTCCTGGGTTAGAGGTTCCGGTTCCCATCATCGCCACCTTCCATCCGGCGTATCTGTTGCGCTCCCCCCAGCAAAAACGATTCGCATGGCGCGACCTTCTTGCTGTGAAGGCCAGACTGGACAGCAATCCTGGTCCATGATTGTTTCCAGAGTCTATGCACTGATATGCTCCACTCACCTCAATAAAGACAGCTCCCATGCCTGGAATTGATGAAACCAAACCTTTTGTTCCCATTAACATCGGTGTTCTCACGATCACCGATAGTCGGACGTTAGAAACTGACACGTCGGGCAAAATACTGGCAGATCGTCTGACAGAGGCCGGCCATCACTTGGCTGGCCGTCTCATCGTCAAAGACGAGGTGCCTAATATCGTCGCGCAACTCAATGCGTGGATTGATGACCCCAATGTGGACGTTGTGATCACCAATGGCGGCACCGGCCTGACAGGTCGCGACGTCACGCCGGAAGCCTTTGCTGAAGTTTGTGAAAAAGAAATCCCGGGTTTTGGTGAATTGTTTCGCTGGGTGAGTTTGAAATCGATCGGCACATCAACGGTGCAATCCCGCGCCACCGCAGGCGTCGCGCGGGGCACCTATTTGTTCGCGCTGCCGGGTTCAAATGGTGCGGTCAAGGATGGCTGGGATGAAATTCTGAAATACCAGTTGGATGTTCGTCACACGCCCTGCAACTTTGTTGAGTTGATCCCGCGCTTAAGGGAAAAATAGCGCCAACGTTCGTAGCTATTACCGTCATCCACATCGCTCAACGTGCTAATCGTCGCGGTCTTAAGCTGCTGTAAATTTATCACCGTATCCTTGAGCGCATCCGGTGAGGACCAGCGCACGCTGTGAAACGGGTGTCTTGTTATGCGTCGATTGGCAAACCCAACCAGCCAGTAGCCGCCATCGGTTGCAGGTCCGAACACAACATCTGCGTGCCCCAGAGCTTTGAACGCGCTGCGAATATGATCGTTGGTCACGTTTGGGATATCGCTGCCAATCAGCACGACCGGCACGCCACGTCCAAAGGCCGTAAGGCCGCGTTCCATGCGCATTCCAAGATCGCCGCGTCCTTGTTTCAGGATCGCGCTCGTTTTGGGCCATTGGCCCTTGGTGCTCCGCTCCCGGTCTGGGGTAATTTGTAGAACGGTGCGCCATTCGCTGGGGCTTCTCAGATGCCGCACCGTTGCCGCAAGCGTGGTGCGGTAAAACCGCCAGGCATCCAGAACGCCGATATCACGGGCTAATCGGGATTTTACGGCCCCCAATCTTGGGGCCCGCGCCATGACCATGAGAACCCCCCTGGTCATCCGTAGAGCTTTGCAATCCAGCGCGGTGGCACACCACACATATAAATAAACAGGCAGAACAAATTCCGCGATGGCCGCGCCCACCACCCGTTCTTGCGATACCGCTCTGCTGAGGTCACAGCGCGTGCCTCAAACATATGAATACCGCGCCGCCCGATTCGTCGCACGAGGTCAACGTCTTCCATCAGGGGCAGGGGCCGGTATCCGCCAATCTCGTCGTAAAGGTCTTTACGGATCAGTAGACCTTGGTCTCCGTAAGGTAAACCCAATCTGCGGCAGCGCCACGCGACCATCCGTTCAATGCGCCGTGCAGACGGGGAGCCGTCATCCAACGCAAACCGAAACGCTGCGGCCTTCGCGGTCTGCGCTGGTTTGGAAATATATGTCTGAACTTCGCCCACCCAGTCATCGCTCAAAACGGTGTCGGCATGGAGAAACAGCACCCATTGGCGTGTTGCTGCCACGCCACCCCGGGCGAGTTGCGCACCACGGCCTTTCTCGGCCGGCAATATCGTCGCGCCAGCTGCGTGGGCAATCTTCACGGTGTCATCTTTTGATCCGCCATCGACGACAATCAGTTGCAAGGTATCCGACCACGCATGCAGCGCCGACAAACAGGTCTCTAATGTTGCTGCTGCATTCAATGTGGGAAGAACAACGGAAAGGGTTGGCGTTTCTGAGTTATGCATCTTGATTCAGTTTCACGGCACCATTCATGCTACATCATTACTTTGAAGCGTCTTTGGCAGCAACTTAAAGGGCCTCATGCATACTGAACCGGGCATTTTAGGTGTGACGACGGTCATTCTGGCCGCCTTGTTGCTGGGCTTGGGCATGGTGAGGCTGCGTCAACCGGCTGTGCTTGGCTATATCCTCGCCGGTGTGGTGTTAGGGCCGTCTGGCTTAGGCTTGGTTGAAGACCGCGAGGGTGTTGCGCTGCTGGCAGAGCTTGGCGTTTTGATGCTCCTGTTTATTGTTGGCGCCGAGCTTGATCTCCGGCGCTTTATGGACTCCTGGACCGTCGCGGTCGGGACGTTGGTCATTCAGGTTGGCGCTGGTATTGGCATGGGGCTCGGTCTGATGGCGCTGCTGGGTTGGAGTTTTCCGCTCGCCATACTCGCCGGTTTTGCCTTTGCGCTTTCGTCCACAGCGGTCGTGATTAAAATGCTCGAGCAATCGGGCGAACTCACCACGACAACGGGTCGTATTGCCGTTGGTGTGTTGATCGCCCAAGACATTGCCGTCGTCCCCATGATGTTGGTGCTTGCTGTTCTGTCTGATGGGGTCATGAGCGTCTCCGGGGCGGCCAGTGTTGTGGGCTCCATTGTCTTTATGGCGGGGCTGTTCTGGATACTGACGCACCGTCAAATCAATATTCCCGTACCCGAACGCTTAACCAGTCATGTTGATCTCGGTCCGCTTATCGGACTCGCCGTTTGTTTTGGTGCGGCGACACTCAGCGGAGTGATGGGGTTGTCGCCTGCTTATGGCGCATTCCTTGCGGGTGTTGTGATTGGCTCCTCAACATTAAGAGAAAACGTCATTCGTCATACTCACCCCGTGCAAGCCGTGTTGTTGATGGTTTTCTTTTTGTCCATCGGCCTCCTGGTGGATTTGACCTATCTCTGGAACAACTTGCTGCTTGTTCTTACACTTCTCCTGCTGGTGACGGTCATCAAGGCCATCGTTAATATTGGCGCACTCCGGCTTATGGGGCAGTCCTGGCCCCGTTCGGTCCAAGTCGGCGTTGTTCTCGCGCAAATTGGCGAGTTTTCCTTCTTGCTGGCAACCTTAAGTGCGGAGCGCGGCATTCTGGATCAAGATGGGGCCCGCATGATGATTGCGGTCACGGTGCTCAGCCTGGCTTTCAGTCCGCTGTGGTTGTTGGTGGCACACCGTTTGGATGCCGTGGCACGGCGTCAGATTCCGACATTGCATGAAACCTTAGATATCGCCTTTGGTCCGGAAATCAGCGCGGCCGTTCAGCTTAAAATGCGCGGCGTCAAAAGGTGGCGTGTCTGGAACTGGCGGCGCCGTAAAAAGAAAACGGTGGTTCCAAATCATTCACCAAAGGAAGATTAAGAGGATAGAATAAAGACATGGCTTTGCAAAACGTTGCGTCAACGATTCCCACAAAAACGGGCAGTAAAAAGCGGCTCCAAAACCTATGGAGGGTTTGTGTTGTTGCGCTCTTGCTGTCATCCCCAACACGCGTTACGGCAGCCGGGCAAGCTCTGGTTCCGGCCACACCACAGGATTTTGTGACACTGTATGCGGTGGCCTCGGCAGCCATGTCGGCAGAAGCGGTGGCAAGCTTTTACCATGAGGAAGTCACCAGTATTCCTTTTGCCGGCCCCTCGCGTGTCATGCGGGGGAACGCCCAGCAGCAAGAAGAGCTCCAAGGATTGTTCGACAGCTTGGCATCTCGGGGCATTGCCTCACTGATACTGGCCGATTACTCAATTACCCAGTTGTCTGATCACTTTGCGACAACCCGGCTCAGGTGGGAGCTCTCGCAAGCAGATGGGAAGACGGTAAATGTTATCAATTCCACATACGTTATTCGGCGCGAAGACTCTGGGTGGCGCGTTGTGACCATCTTGGAGATGGGTAAGCCTCATGGACTTTAGTGAAGAATCACGTTCACAAATCTTGATGTGGAAGACGCAGCTTCTGTCCAATGCCTGACTTCTCTTTAGAATGTGAAGTCCTGGGCATCGTTGCTGGTATTGATGAAGCGGGCCGGGGACCATGGGCAGGTCCTGTTGTTGCGGGGGCAGCTATCCTCAACCGCGAGACACTTCCAGAGTCTTTGCTGCATGGATTGGATGATTCAAAAGCCCTCAGCGCGATTCGACGTGAGGTGCTCTATAAAGAGTTGTTCCAAAGCTCTGCTGTCATTCTCGGTGTCGGCTTGGCGTCGGTAGAAGAAATAGACAGCCTCAATATTTTACAGGCCACGTTCCTTGCCATGGCGCGCGCGTTCAAAAATCTCAAGTGTTCTGTCGACCTCGCGTTGGTTGATGGCAACAAAGCCCCCGATTTACCCTGTGCCGTTCGCACCATCGTGAAAGGCGATAGCCGGAGCCTGTCGATTGCGGCGGGGTCAATTGTTGCGAAAGTCACACGCGATCGGCTCATGACAAATCTTGCAAAAGACTTTCCAGGTTATGGCTGGGAGACAAATCAAGGCTATGGCACCGCTGGCCATAGAGCAGGTTTGGAACGCCTCGGTGTGACTCCTCATCACCGCAAATCCTTCGCGCCCATCCGCGCCGCGCTGAAGCATTCAGTCGTACAGCGTTAGAAAAACCTGCTCATATCACCAGAAAAATTTAATCAGGATTTTCTCTAAATCACCCACATCTAGCGCTCATCGACTCGGCGACTCCCATATGTGGACAAAGCGTCCCGCAGTTGCCTAGATCCTGTGGATATCTTGTTAATCATTCTCTAACCCATTGATTCCATTGTGAGAGTCATAAACAGGCAGCCCGCCAAAGAGGCTGTCAATCGTGGGGATTTTGCTTGGGGGGCTGTCCAAAGGGGACGGCACCGCTCCAAGTTTCGGGGATGCATGTTTCATGACAAAATCTAAATCAAAGACAAAGAGCGCCGCTGGTGCCTCATCTAAGGTTGCGAGCGCTGAGACGTTAAAAACCAATGTTATTTACGGCGGCGACTGCGTCGAGGTGATGAACAGTTTACCTGAAAACTCAGTCGATCTGATTTTTGCTGATCCTCCTTACAACTTGCAGCTTGGCGGCGATCTTCAACGACCCGACAACAGCCGTGTTGATGGGGTTGATGATGCCTGGGATCAGTTTGATAATTTTAAAGCCTATGATGATTTCAGCCGCGCTTGGCTGACGGCGGCACGCCGTGTTCTTAAAGACAGCGGGTCTTTGTGGGTGATCGGCAGCTACCACAATATTTTTCGCGTTGGTACGGCCCTGCAAGATATCGGCTACTGGCTTCTGAACGATGTGATTTGGCGCAAAACCAACCCGATGCCAAACTTCCGTGGCACGCGGTTTACCAACGCTCATGAAACCATGATCTGGTGCGCAAAATCCAAAGAAGCCCGATACACCTTCAATTACGACGCCATGAAAAACCTCAATGAAGGTTTGCAGATGCGCTCTGACTGGTCCCTGCCATTGTGCACGGGTGCTGAGCGTTTAAAGGGCGAAGAGGGCTCAAAGCTCCATCCAACGCAAAAGCCCGAAAGTTTGCTCTATCGCATCATTCTGGCCGCCACAAAAACAGGGGATGTTGTGCTCGATCCTTTCTTTGGAACCGGCACCACGGGGGCTGTCGCGAAGCAGATGGGCCGTTCGTACATAGGAATAGAACGCGATGAAACTTATATCAAAGGTGCGCGTCAGCGTCTCAAAGGTCTCAAAGAAATCGAAGACAAAACCCTTCTCGATACGCCGTCCAAGCGCTCTCAACCGCGCATACCGTTCGGCTCGGTCGTGGAGCGCGGACTCCTGCCGCCTGGCACCGTTCTCACAGACATTGCCGGACGTCACGCCGCAAAAGTAAGAGCAGACGGTACGCTCATTTCAGATCAGCACAGAGGCTCTATTCACCAAGTTGGTGCCGCCGTTCAAGGCGCGCCGGCCTGCAACGGATGGACGTTCTGGCATACTCAGATGAAAGGTTCACGCGTCGCCATTGACGTTCTACGTCAGAAGGTCCGGGCTGAACTGGGTGAAGCTCTGCAATAGCAGATCAACGTTGTTAAAGAAGACCGATAAAATCAAGAAAAATAAAAGTCCAACCCCGTCCTGGAAAAACCCAGGGCGGGGTTTTCTTATGCAAGCTCGCAGGGAATAAGCTCACCGTTGTAGCGTCTGAACTGGCCCGTATCTCCTATCGCTCAGGCTTGATCAACGGTGACGATAGAAACAGCATCAGGCTCGGTGACCGCAGAGAATAAGATTTTCTTGGTCACGGCTTGCTGAATGTTCAACGCCTCATCCTTTGGGCAGAGCAAGCTAAACAACAGCGCAGGTTTGCCCAAGTCACTGGTGATCAATTTAACCGAGGCGCCGTCGCCCTCGATATCAACATCAATACGTTTCCTCAGTTTCATAAGTTCTGATTTAATTTGCTCAGCAAAAGGGAGGCACGCCTCTGTTAAAGCGGCTTCAGCAACGTCAATGCGTGCGCTCAGGGCGATGTTGTTCTCAAGCGTGACTTTAAAGTCGTGGGTGATAAAACTGCCTTTTGGAATATGAAAAACTTTACTGGTTAAAAAGACGCTGTTGGGCAGTGTCAGTTTGCGGCCCGTGTAGGCGTAGGTTCCCCCATGAAGATCAACCACCAGGAGGGTGGTTGTAAGGAGTGCGTTTTGCGCGACCTCCGCGCCAACTCCGTCAATTTCTATCCAGTCGCCAACGTCAACGTTATCCAGGCTTGTGCGGATGACCGCACCGGATAAACAAAGAATGAGTTCTTTTGTTGCGATGACGATGGCCACCGCAAACGCGGTTAATGATAATGCGAAGGTTGAAAGGGCGTTGGACCAGATCACAATCAAGCCAAAACCGATCAGCAAAAAAGTGGTGGTTTTTACGGCTGATAGCCAGCGCCGCCGTTCTGCGCTGCTGGCGCGCGTGTTGCGCTTGATCAGGCCGTTCACCAAAAACCGAATCACCAATAACGCGAAGATCAGCAGTGCTGACGCGGCCAGATCAATCATGTTGTCGCGGTTTATGAAGGTCGCGAGATGGTCCATGTGTTTGCGTGCCTCAGGTTGTTTATGTCTTTGGGCGTACTTACAACACCTCGGCCTTAGTATGAACGTCTGATTCTGTACAACCGAGGATTTTACGTCTGTGCAGCAGATGAAATTAAGGTTTATCAGGCTTGCTCCCAAACCCCAAACAGACCTAGGCTCTTTTAGGGTTGTGGTGTTCTGACCTTATGTAAAATTAATGGGATGACAGGGTGGAAGATTTAAACGTCCGGCTGCAACAAACTTGGGATATCGTTGTTGGCTGGATCTTCAGTGTGACGTTCTATGCACAGGTCAGCTTCGCCCTCGCAGCCATTGCGTTGGCCTATCTTGTTGCGACAGGCATTCGGGCGCGGGTTCGTATGTTTAGGGACACGCCTGAGCAAGGTCCGATTTACGATATTCGTCTCGCTTTGTACAAGGCGGGAGAGTTGGTTTTCCCAGTCTTTAATATCGTTTTTCTTGGCGTGGCCATTCAGATTAGCGAAGACGTGGTTCAGCAGGGGTGGGTGCCTCGTCTTGCTCAAGGCTGGGCGGTTATATTCCTGCTCTATCAAATCATTTCGACATTTGTCACAAGTTCCACCATCAAGCTCATCGTCACGTGGATTGGCGTACCCCTTGCCGTTCTTTATGTCGTGGGATGGTTGGATGACGTCACCCTATATCTAGACGGCGTAGCATTTCATGCGGGCGATATTCGCATCTCCGCGCTGGCTCTGGGCCGCACATTGTTGTTTGGGTTTATCTTATTTTGGCTGGGCCGGATCTCAAACGATACCGGTAAGCGTGTCATCCGCAACAACGAAAAAATGGACGTCGGCACCCGAGAAGTGCTCGCCAAATTATTCGAGATCTCGCTGTTCGCAATCATCTTCTTAATGTTGCTCCAGGTCGTCGGGATCAATCTCACAGCCCTCACGGTGTTTGGTGGCGCGCTGGGTGTTGGCCTTGGCTTCGGTCTGCAGCAGATCGCGGCAAACTTTGTGTCTGGTATTATCATTCTGCTGGACCGCTCGATTACCATTGGCGATTACATTCAGCTTGAAGATGGCCGGGGTGGTACCATTCGCGAACTCAGCATGCGGTCTGCGATTCTTGAGACCTACGATGGCAAAGACATCATGGTGCCGAATGAATCTTTCATCACCACCTCTTTCACCAACTGGACCCACTTCAATCAAAAGCAACGCTATCCCATTGAGTTTAGTGTGGCGTATAAAACCGACCTGCCCAAAATGTTTGATATTTTACGGGAAGTCGTTGCCAGTCATCCGCGGGTTTTAAGTGGCGATGATGTGCCTATTGAAGAGCGTCCGGACGCTGAAATTGCCAGTTTCGGGGACTCAGGAATCAACATTCTTGTGGAGTTCTGGATGGAAGGGGTTGATGACGGTCCCAACCGCGTCGGCGCAGACCTCCTGCTGATGATTTGGATGGCGCTGAAGGAAAACGATATCGAAATTCCATTCCCGCAACGCGAGATCAAAGTTTTGTCCGACGACAAAAAGCCGCTGGCGTAATCCAGCAATTTTTTGGTGCTAACAGCCTGGGCCTAAGCCAACACTGGCCCATTCTCGCAGGATATGGTGAACTGTATCCCTCAAATACGCTCGGGGCGGGGGAAAGCCACATGAAACGGGTCGCAGGCGCAAGTTTTATCGGAACAGCTTTGGAAGGCTACGACTTCCTTCTTTATGCCAGTGCGGCGGCCTTGGTCTTTGGGCAGTTGTTCTTTCCCGTCACCGAAGATCCGATCATCGGCACGTTGCTGGCCTATTCCACTTTTACCGTGGGATTCATCGCGCGGCCCATCGGCGGTATTGTTGCGGGCCATTACGGCGATAAAATCGGTCGCAAACCCATGCTGGTGCTGACCCTGATGGTTATGGGCGTGGCCACCATGCTCATCGGGTTTTTGCCGACCTATGCCCAGATTGGGGTTTGGGCGCCCATTCTCCTGACACTGCTGCGGTTTATCCAGGGTCTGGCCTATGGCGGTGAATGGGGCGGCGCGATCTTGATGGTGGTGGAATATGCGCCTGAAAACCGTCGCGGGTTTTGGGGCAGTTTGCCACAAGCCGCCGTGCCGTTTGGGTTCCTCATCGCGACAGCTATGCTCAGCATCTGCATCGCCATCAGCGGCGATCAGTTCCTGGTCTGGGGCTGGCGTATCCCGTTCATCCTCAGCATCCTGCCAGTGCTGGTGGGCCTCTACATTCGCATGAAGATTGATGAGACGCCCGAGTTCCAGAAAATCCGTGAACAAAGCGCGGTCGAGAAAGCCCCTGTCATCCGCGCCGTCTCCCAGTATTGGAAGCAAATCCTGCTCGCCACCGGCGTCTTCGTTCTCGTCAGTGGGCCCTATTACATCATCATCTCGTTCATGCTGTCCTATGGCACGGGCACCTTGGGCGTGCCACGCGAAGTGATGTTGACGGGCGTGCTGCTTGCCTCCGGCGTTCAAATCTTTGCCTGCGTTGGCTTTGCCGCGCTGTCCGATGTGGTCGGCAGACGCCCGGTGTTGTTCGGCGGCGGTATTTTCATGCTGCTCTACGCGTTCCCCTTGTTCTGGATGGTCAACACCGGTGAGCCCCTCGTTATCTGGGGTGCCCTCAGCCTTGGTTTGTTTGCCTTCGGGGCCTTGTATGGACCCATCGCCGCCTTTTTTGCCGAGTTGTTTGTGTCCAACGTGCGCTACACCGCTGCCTCTTTGGGCTATCAGGTGGGGCAGGTGTTTGGCGGCGGCATCGCGCCCTTTGTCTCGACCGCACTTCTGGCCATGACAGGTGGTGCCTATTGGCCGGTCGCTGTTTATATGATGGTGCTGACGGTCATTGGCTTGGCCAGCATCTGGGCGTTGGCGGAAACCCGACCCCAGTCCTAACCCCTTAAAGGCGCCCCCGATGATTGAACTAGAACTGCTGGTCACAACTTTTGTGCTGCTGTGGGCGTGCGCGATTTTTTTGCGGTATAGTTTGGATCGAAGAGAGAAAACGCCGCCATGATGACCTTGTATAAAAAACACGATGACCGGCTTGTGGTTGTTGAAAACAGCCCGTCTCAAAACGCTCTGACGGACGCCCTGTGGATTGATCTTTTCAATCCCTCAGGCGCAGAAATAGCCCAGGTCGAGGGGCTTTTGGGCATCTTTTTGCCCACCAGCGAAGACACCAAGCTCCTCGCCCCAGCCGATCGCTCTTATCAAGATGGCAATTGCGTGGTTTTAACCGCTGCGGTGCTGGCGCGGGATGAAGAACTCTATCCCTTCATCGACGATCTCACGTTCGTAGTTTCCAAAACACGACTGGTGACCCTGCGCACCTCCGAGCCCTTACCCATTTCCCGCTATGCCACGGCCTGTGCGGAACGCCCGCACAACCTCAGTGATGGACGCCATGTGTTTCTTGGTCTGCTGACGGCCTTTATCAATCGGTTATCCGAGTATGTGCAGGCCAACGGCGCCTCCATGTACGAAGGCTCCAAGCGTGTGTTTGCCGATCGCAGCAACGATCCCATCTCTTCTGCCGAGTTCCAAACAACGGTCTCCAGCATTGGCCGCAACAGCGATGTCAACGCCAAAGCGCGCGAGAGCTTGCTGAACGTGGGACTATTGATTGATTATGTGGGTAATGCGTGGTTTGGAGAGGAAGACATTCAGCGCGTGCTCACAGATCTCCGCCGCGACGTCACCGATATCTCCGAGTATGCATCCTTCATTGCGTCGCAACGCGCCTTCTTGCTCAGTGCAGTGCTCGGCCTTCTGACGTTAGAGCAAAGCCGGGTGACTAAAATTCTGTCGATTGCGGCGACGGTTTTTCTGCCACCAACTCTGATCGCCAGCATTTACGGGATGAACTTCAAAGTGATGCCGGAACTCAGTTCGCCCTGGGGGTATCCGGCGGCGCTTGCGTTGATGCTATTGTCAGCGGTGGTGCCGTATCTCTTCTTCCGTTGGAAGAAGTGGCTATAGGCAAACCTAGCATATGTTGGCCGTCTACTCCGTTAAACCCTCTGTCACAAAGTCGATCGTTGTGCCGAGAGAATGCGCAATATCGTATAGCTGACCAAATGTCAGACCTTCGCCTTGAGCCTCTGCACTGGCGTAGTGCGATACGTCAATATTCACAGCCTGGGCCAGATCGCTCACGCTTACCCCGGCGTCCTGGCGTAAACTTCTTAGCCGTGAACCCAACGCCGCCTTAAAGATCTTATCCATCTCGTGTAACTCTTCTGATGTGCTTTACAGACAACGCAACCGAAGTCATTGGTCATAAAGGTCTTAATAATTAGCTGATGAGCCCCAGATTCTCACATCGCGAAGTGTAAAGTTTTGTGAAGCCCGGCCTCTCTTGCCAAATGGCCGATTGCTGCAAATCAAAGACCTAAAGCGCGGCAGCGCGATATCCTGTTATCAGAGGTTAGCGTCTCTTTTCCTGCGTATAATCCTATGCGAATCTGCGCTATCCTGAGGCCCTATTAGAAATTGGAGAGTTCAATGCCTGAAATTCAAAAAATCAAAGCCCAATTAGAAGCAAAGCTGGCCGAGTTGTATGAACGCGCCGAGGACATCGACGCCGATCTCAGCGAGCCGCCCGCCGCCAATTGGTCCGAAAACGCCGTTGAATCGGAAAATGACGAAGTGCTCGAAGGCGTTGGCGCTTTGACCATGGCCGAAATTCAGCAAATCAAGCAGGCGCTCGCCAAAATTGAAAACGGCACCTATGGCATATGCGTGAAGTGCGACGAAAAAATCGCCATCAAGCGGCTGGAAGCACTGCCCTACGCCACAACCTGTATCAAATGCGCGGCGGCTTGAGCCCCCCTGTATGACACCCAAGTTTCATGTGCGCGTGCTCAGTTTCTCGAACCTGCTGGAGATAGAAGGCGCGCGCACGGCCGCGCAGTATGCTGCGTTGCTTGATGCGATGGAGTTTGGTGACCGCGCGGGTCTCAGCGATGATGACCTGCGCGAGATGTGTCTAATGTCCATGCAGGACCTCACGCCCGAAGACGCCGCTTATCTGGTGCTGAAGCACGATATGGGCGACGTCTTGCGTGATGGTCAGTGCCGTAATCTGTCCAATGAAATGCAGGATGAAAAGCTGTGGGAAGAATATGCGGACTCTGCCCTGCATGAACGCATGTTCAACGCGGGCAGTTTGCTCTATGCCGCTTTTCCCCGCGCGTTTCCCAAGCCTGATGCCGTGCGCGTTGAGCTAGAGGTTACTGCCGCCAATGCGGCCGCGCGGGCGCTTCTCGTGCCGTCCCCCAATGAGTCGTTTTTGGTACGGCTGTTGGCCGATGGCATGGATGACCACGCGGTGCTTCATCGCTTGTATGGCGACGAACTCAAAGGCACGTCGTTTCCTAACGCCTCTGAAATCGTCTGGATTGTGCGCACGAACAGAGTCAGTGACGACGCTATGAAGTTTGAGGTCATTGGCTCCGAGTGTTGGTTAAATGCCTTGGAAGACACCCAAGCCTACGACTCAGCCGCTTACGCAGACGAGGTTTAACGCGGGGCGTTTCAGATCCTGCGCTTGCCCTGTTGAGGAACAGAACATGTCCCACAGTTCTTATCGCGCGCTGGCTTTGAAATTTCTGTTTGGCCTGTTGGCACCGTTTATCGGGCTGTTTGTTGGCTTGCAGGTCTCACCCCTGTTGGCCAATGTTCTGATGTTTCCGTTTATCATCGTCAGTGCGTTGACCGGCACGCCCACCGGCACACCCACTGGCACGCCCATCGGCGAAATGTCTGGCCTGCTGTTTACCAGTCTGGTGCTGGTCTCGGGTGTGGCCTGGGCCGGGCTGTTGTCTATACCCACTGCTCTGCGCAAATTAAACAGGATGCGGGGCCCAACCGGCTGATCCTCAAGAAACGAGATCAGCACGGGTCAGGTTCATCACAGCGGTCTCTGCGTTATTTGGCTTTTTTGTCTTTCGGAGCAAATGTCTTTTGCACTGCGCTCGCCGATACAACGGGCACGGCCTTTGGTTTTTCTTTCTTCGGCTTTTTGGCTTCTTTGTTGCTGCGTTGATTATCGCCTTTGCCCATGAGGGTGTCCTTTAAAAGTGCATCCGGGCCAGCGCTAAGGATTAGCTCTACCGGGGTGCTGTGCGTGATATTTCACGCGAACGGTCTAGGTTAAATTCCAGCTTAAGCAGTACGCTTCATTGGGGGGCGAAGCAAGGGAGGGCCGTGGTTAAGAGGGGCAGGGCAGGTTAGCATAGAGTGAAGCGAAAAGCGGTGACTGCGTTGTGCATCAAGGCGCAGATATCTCGGCTTGCTTGTCATGCCCGGGCTTGTGGAGCCTGTCCTCGGGTCGCCTGTGGCGATCCCGGCGAAGCATCCAGGGTTAAACTCTGCCGGCACTCCCAACCCTGGCCCCATGGCATAAACCCGAGGGCGACAAAAGTTAGGTATTTCTATTCTATTTGCTGAAGCCCAAGAACATCCTGCAATTCGGTTCCGTCAAACGCGCCAGTAAGAAGAAGAGTCCGGGCTGGATCACTAAGGTTGAACACCTGGGGGCCAAAGCCACTGCTTAGCGGCTCAAGGCCAACAGAGTGACGGGGCGGCATAGGTCATTATTCCCAATCCCTCCAACGTTCGTCCTGATCGCCGCCGAGCGCACTTAAGCGCACGACCGGCGGCAGAACAGACACGAGGAGCGTTTTATTCGGCCGAGGCGGCCGCGCGACGCACCGGCAGAGTACCGGTCGTCACGAAGGGCGCGGGGTGCTTATACGATCCCCAGCTGCGGTCCCCTTCCGGCACTTCCACCCATTTGTTTTCGCCTTCAGCGCATTCCTGAATCGTCAGGAAGTAAATGGTTGCGTTTTCTTTGCGCGGCATCAGGGCCAAAAAATTAAAGCGGTCGAATTCCAGATCACCGAGGGTTCCACCGCGCCAGATAATTTCATCGACCGACTTTGTATAAGTCACGCCCTCCGATGTAACCGGCGGGTCCATCTCGCGCATGTTCATGCTCAACTCCCATCCGGCTTTCACTTCGGGGCGCACCATGAAAATGTCGTCGGGAATACGAATACGCATGCCGGTGGTGGCGCTGCCCGCGCAGCCATGGGGAATGCCAATCTGCACCAGATGCCAGCCTCCGGCGGGGGCATCCTTATCGACACTCAGGGCGTGGCCCCAGGCCGAGGCTGCAAAGGTGAACGCGGTGAGAAACAGTGTGGTCGCAGCCGTAAACGATTTTTGCATCAGTCGTCTCCTTAGCTGGTTGGATTTTTGGATATGCTCAAAGTGAATTCCTTCACGCTAACAAGGTAGACCGCTTCACACCATTAAAATCATATCTGCTAAGGCATTCTGCTTTTTGGGTCTCGGCTTTGGTGAGATCTTGCCTTGGCTTTGCGGGTTGGTTTGCTGGTGCGGCTTTGCGGCTGCTCGCGCAGATCGGTCAGCACGTCTTTGGTAAACTTGCCCCGCAACCACACCAACAGGCCGGTGACAAACAACATCGGAAACGCCAGTCCGCCTGCAAACACCAGCCAACGACCGGGCAGGCCCAGAATAGAGCCGTTGTGAATGGTGCCCGCGAAATCGCTGGCCAGCGCGTCCACAATATGTTGCTGCGACGGATCGGCGGTGTCGATGACTTCACCCGAGTATCTGTCCACAAATACGGTGATCGACGCGCTCATGGCCGTTTCTCCTGCTGGTAGGGTGCGGATCATGTAGCTTCCCGTTGGGCCGAAGGCGTTGAGCGCCAGGTTAACCCAATGGCCGGGAGATTGCGCTTGGCCGATCATCGCCGCCTGGCCCAGGCTAATGCGGTTGTCAGTATGACTCAGGTCCTCCGGGCGGGTGGAGGTGCGCCGATGCTCTTCCACGGGCGGCTCGCCGAGCACTTTGCTCAGCACCACCTTGCTTTCCTCGGGCCAGATCAGGGGCAAGGCCGTCAGTGAACAGACAAACAGCACCACGAAGAAATACGCGCCAGTCACATTATGCACATCGCGCAGCAGGCGTTTCAGGGTGCCCGAGCTTTTTACACTCAGCGCGCGCTTCCATCGGCCTTTGCCGGATTCCGCGCCGTCTGATGATTTCGGCCACCACAGCACCAGCCCGCCGGTCAGGCTGAACAGCAACACGATGGCCAGCGCGCCCACCAGAAGTTCGCCGGTGGGGCCGGCCAGAAACTCACCATGAAAATCATGCACCATGCCCAGCCAGTTGTGTTCGGGGCGGCTGCCCAGAACGGCACCGGTATAGGGGTTGATAAACACCTGCGTGCGGCCCGGCACCTGGCGGCTTTTCGGGGTCATGAGCGCGCTGATGGAGGTCTCGGGTTGGTCATTATTGCGCAACAGATACAGCAGGGTCTTGTTGGGGTGGGCGGCTTGGGCCGCTGCGGCCAGGTCGTCAAAAGATTGCACGGGGCCGGTGGGAATGACCGTGTGCAGTTCAGGGTACAGGGCTGAATCGATGCTGTCCTCAAACACCAAAAGCGAGCCGGATAGGCCAATCAGGGCGATGGCCAGGCCGAGCAGAAGCCCGATCCAGCGATGACCAAACAACCAAACTTTATGCAATTGCGGTGTCACTGACGTTGTGCTCCTTCACCCAGCTGTATGAGCTTATCCCCCTCCGGCACGGGGAACCAGAACAACGCATACGATCGTGCAAAAAACCAAAAAAACCTATGAAAAACCGCCGATTCTGGGGTGTTTTATCTGGGTTTGAAGGGGGGACTCGTTCCAAGGTCGTGCGCCGAGGTGGTTCCATGGGCTCGTTCTTGCGATCATACGTGCATGGGCTCGTTTGAGCGGAACCAGTCGTGCATGGGCTCGACCCCAGGGGAGAGCCCCAACAAGAAATTCTCGAACCAAGGGGGAGAGCCCCAACAAGAAATTCTCGAACCAAGGGGGAGAGCCCCAACAAGAAATTCTCGAACCAAGGGGGAGAGCCCCAACAAGAAATTCTCGAACCAAGGGGGAGGCTAGAAAAGAGCTCAATGCTTTGTGTCAACTGCATAGCCGCCATGCAGTACTCGGCTTGGAACTGCCATAACCCTGCCTCATTTCGGGGCTTTTCTCGCGCCTGTTTCCGACCTCCTATTCACAAGGACTTCATCATGTCTCTCTTCACTAAAGTTTTTGGCCTACGCCAGCGCGTTGCAACAGCCTCTTCAATTGCTGTTGTCACTCTGGCGGCCATGACCTCCCTTGCCGCCGCGCAAGACGCCGGTCCGTATGCCAAGCTCTACGGCGGTCTTCAGTCAATCGAAGGCATGAGCTTTGCAGACCCGGCGACGGCGGACTTAGACCTCGACGGCGGCAGTGGGCTCGCCCTTGGGGGGGCCCTCGGGTATGGCTTCGGCAACGGCTTTCGGACCGCCCTTGATGTGAGCTACGGTGAAGCCGATCTGGATGGCACCTTCCAAGAAAACGTCCAAGTGTTTGTGCCCTGTGGCGAAGTGTCTGGCAGTCCTTGTCTCAACGGCACCGTCGACGCTGATTACAGCAGCCTCTCTGGCTTTGCCATGGCCTACTATGATTTCGCTACCGGCTCGGCTCTGACGCCTTATATCGGTGTGGGTGTGGGGCTTATGGATGCCAATCTGGAGGCCACCACACTGGGCACGCTCAACGTGGGCACAACCAGTGAGTTCGAGCTTGTTGATGGGTCTGACACCGAGTTCGGGACCCGTGTTGCAGCGGGTTTTGCCTATGGTGCCGGGGCGTTTGATTTGACCGCTGATTACAGTTGGACTCGCTCTGGACGCTTGGATCTGGCCGGGCAGGGCGCTTATACCACCTTCAATTTTGACAAACGGGTTAACGCCCACACCTTCACCGTGGGAACGCGCTTAAAGTTCTAATCGCTCAAGGCTTCTTCCGCTGTCTCAGTCTCCACGCTATCGTGTTGATCAAATATCAAGGAGGATGAGATGGCGGAAGCTTTGCACGTTGAGGGGCGCAGTATTCGGGATCAGGTCTCAGAGGAGGAGTGGGCGCTCCGGGTTGATCTCGCCGCTTGCTATCGGCTCTGTGCCTTGTTCGGCTGGAATGACTACATCTTCACTCATATTTCGGTGCGTTTGCCGGGCAACGACCGCCATTATCTGATCAATCCCTTTGGTCTGTTTTTTGACGAAATCACCGCCTCAAGTCTGGTGAAGATCACCCAGGACGGCGACATCCTGCTCGATCAAACCGGGCTGGGTTATAACGTCGGCGGCTATGTCATACACGGCGCTGTGCATAACGCCCGGGACGACGCTCATTGCGTCATTCATCTGCACACCAACGAAGGTGTTGCCGTCGCCGGCCAGAAAGACGGTCTGCTCCCGCTCAACCAAGATGCCATGAGCACCTTGGCGGACCTCGCCTATCATGACTTCGAAGGCATCGCCCTGGACACCGACGAGCGCGAGCGCCTGATCAATCATATCGGCGATAAAAACTGCGTCATCCTGCGCAATCATGGCCTCATGACCCTGGGGCCGAATGTGGCCTCAGCCTTCTCTAAAATGCATGCCCTGCATAAGGCGTGCACCATTCAAGTGATGACATTGGCGGGGGGTGTTGAGCTGGGGTTGCCGTCTCAAGCGGCGCAAGACAAAGTCCGCGCGCAGGTTTCTGGCCGCCGTCGTCCAGGCTCCGTTGCGGGCGGGGCCACCAACACCCTACCGGTGCCTGATCTGGCGTGGCAGGGCTTCCGGCGCAAGCTCGATAAGCTTGACGAGAGTTATAAGCTTTAAGGGAATTACGGGCGGGGGGCCTGTTTGCCAGGCGCTCCAGCGCCTGGGGCGGGTCGGCTGCCGACAAATGAAACCGGGTCTGCACCCTCCGGGGCCAGTCCTTGTACCTTTGCATACAATCCATCTTCCAGGGCCAGGCTTGCCGGGGTGACACCCGCCACTTGATCCCAGGTGTGTTCGTCAAACACCTCTTCCTGTAACGTCAGGGTGGAATGCTGGCCGTTCAAGAGAATGTTCATATAGACCTCCATGAACGCGGCCACAGCGGCCTGAAAATCAGGCCAGCCAGCCTCGTCGGCCTGCGCATAAGCCTCAGCCGCCGCGACCAGGGCGTCCAAGGCCTCGCGGCTTCTCGCCAGGCGCACATCCAAGACCTCTAAGGTCTTGGCATGGTCGTCACCCGCCGTCACATGAGGCAGCAGAAAATCGTGAATGCGTTGATCCTGCGCATGCAGCCGATCCATGGATTCTTTGATGTAAGCCACGCACGCCATAAAAAACTGCTGATCAATGCTCTTGCCGTTCGCTTTCAGCGTCATACCCGCATCGAAGGATTTACGTACCTGGGCGAGCCGTCGCCGCTCCCGAGAGGTTTGCACACGGGCTTCATAGGTTTCAGGGACGGTTTCTGGAACGGGGGACATTTGATCTGATCTCCGAGGCTGTGCTGCTTTCTCAGATATAGTCTGCACCCATTAACTACACTTTGAAAAGCCGCAGCTGGTGCAGGAATCACAGCCCTCCTGACGCATCAGCGCATACATGCCGCATTTCGGGCAGGCCCGGAAGCGCGGATCACGGGCCGGGCGGTCGAGCCGCACCACATTGCCCGGTTCTTTCTCAGCCAGGTTCAGGCTTGCGCCCGACTCTGTGACCAAAAAGCCGATCTCGATCATATGCTGTTCAATCACGCCACCAATGGCGGCCAGCAAGCTCGGCACGTATCTGCCGTTCATCCATTGGCCGCCGCGCGGATCAAACACGGCTTTGAGTTCTTCCACGACAAATCCAACATCGCCCCCGCGACGGAACACAGCCGAGATCATGCGGGTCAGAGCCACCGTCCAGGCGTAGTGCTCCATGTTCTTGGAGTTAATAAACACTTCAAACGGGCGGCGTAGGGGTTGTCCGTCTGGTCTTTGCACCAGGATGTCGTTGACCGTGATGTAAATGGCATGATCGCTCTCGGGCCACTTCAACTTGTAGGTCTGCCCCGGGATGGCATCGGGTCGGTCCAGCGGTTGAGACGTATCATGTTCGAGAACCGGTGCAGCAACGGGTTCAGTCGCTTGAGCTTTCTTAACCTCCAGCACAGCCCCGCGCACATCGGACGGTCTATAGGTCGTGCAGCCCTTACAGCCGGTTTCATAGGCTGTCATGTAGACGTTGGCGAACTGCTCGAACGGAAAGTCTACCGGAACATTGATGGTTTTTGAGATCGCGCTGTCCACATGCTTTTGCACGGCGGCTTGCATAGCCAGATGCGCGGCGGGTTGTAGCGTTTGTGCATCGACAAAGTAATCGGGTAATGCAGCTTCTTCGCCGAACTGATCGCGGAACATCCGATAGGCATAGTCACTGACCTCTTGGGATTTCCGGCTGCCGTCCGGCTGCACAACATGGCGTGTATAGGTAAAGCTGAATACAGGCTCAATGCCAGAAGAGACGTTGTCAGCAAACAGCGAGATTGTTCCTGTGGGGGCAATAGACGTCAGCAGGGCGTTGCGAATGCCGTGCGCGGCAATGGCCTCACGAATATCCTGCGGCAGTGCCTGAATGGTGGGGCTGGCCAGATAGCCTGCCTTTTCAAACAGCGGGAACGCGCCTTTCTCTTTAGCAAGGTCAATAGAGGCGCGGTAGGCCGCATTAGAAATGATCTCCGCCCAGCGTTCCGCCGCTGCCACGGCTTCCGGCGTTCCGTAGGTCAGTCCGCAGAGAATGAGGGCATCCGCCAAACCTGTAATGCCAAGGCCGATGCGGCGCTTGTTTACCGCTTCGTTGCGCTGTTCTGCCACCGGGTAGCGGGAAGCTTCGACCACATTGTCCATCATACGGGTCGCGGTCGCGGCAACACGGCTGAGAGCATCTTCATCGACGCGAGCGTTCTCGGTAAAAGGTGCGCTGACAAAACGTGCCAGATTGATCGAGCCGAGAAGACAGGTGCCGTAAGGTGGCAAAGGCTGTTCACCGCAAGGGTTGGTCGCTGCGATCTGCTCACAATAGGCCAGATTGTTTCGGGCATTGATGCGGTCAATAAAGATCACACCGGGTTCAGCGTAATCGTAGGTGGCACGCATCATGCTGTCCCACAATGCTTTAGCTTTCAGAGTTTTATACTCCTGTCCGCCAAAGGTTAGCGTCCAGTCGCCATCCTCTTTGACCGCGGTCATAAAGTCATCTGTGGCCAGAACGGACAGATTAAAGTTCGTTAACCGTCCCTGGGTTTGCTTGGCCTTGATGAAGGCTTCGATATCCGGGTGATCACAACGCATCGTTGCCATCATCGCGCCACGGCGCGAGCCGGCGCTCATGATCGTGCGGCACATGGCATCCCACACGTCCATAAACGATAGCGGTCCAGAGGCATCCGCGCCGACGCCTTTCACTGGTGCCCCTTTGGGGCGTAGCGTGGAGAAGTCGTACCCAATGCCGCCCCCTTGCTGCATCGTCAGGGCGGCTTCTTTCAGGTTCTCAAAAATGGACGCCATGTCATCGCCAATGGTGCCCATGACAAAGCAATTGTGCAGCGTAACAGTTCGTTTTGTACCTGCACCGGCCAGAATCCGCCCTCCAGGCAGGAATTGGTAACCTGCAAGCGTTTGATAAAACTGCGGTTCCCAGGCGGCAGGGTCATTTTCGACAGACGCCAGGGCTTCTGCCACTCTGTGCCAGGTGTCCGCGACTGTTTTGTCCACAACTTGACCGTCGGGTGCCTTAAAACGGTACTTCATGTCCCAAATTTCGCTGGCAATGGCAGATAGTGCGACCACGATTTAAGCTCCTTAGGTACTCCGGCAGACTCTGACGGGCGCGCACTCTAATCCTAGAGTGTTAAAAAGTCCCGTAAAAGTGGGGCTCCTGGCCTGTTGTGGTTCTATCATGGCCGACTCGCCAGTTCGCCTGGGATTCTCAATAAAAGGCATCTCTGAAACGGACGGTAGTGTCACATAACTGTCTGAAAACACAGTTAAAACCTGAAAAACGGTGACGTTCGCTATGTTCTGCCTGAGTTTCCCCACAGACTTATCCACATGGTGCAGATTTCTTCGTCAGTAGGTCATAGTCAACAATGATTGGCGCTCAGGCAGCGTGATCCGGCCCGGGCAGTTTTTTACTGGCGGTTTCAATTGCGGTGCGTAAAGCCGTCAAAAACTCAGCGCGCGTTAATCCGGCTGGAATTGCGGGGAGGATTTGAAAGATGATCGTGCCGGGTAACTTTTTTAGGCGTGTCTTCCCCCAAATTTCCGCTGTGTTCAGAGCCATTGGAATGACAGGTGCATCGCAGTGGGCATAGAGGGCGGCAATTCCCGGCTTATATTCTTCGTAATACCCTGGTGCTGTCCGCGTACCTTCAGGAAAGATGAGCAATGACTCACCCCGCGCTAAAGCCTCGTTGGCACCCCGTAAAATCTGACGCATCGCACTCGCCCCAGCCCCCCGGTTGATGGGGATGAGTCCACCGCGTTTGATGTACCACCCGACAAGCGGGATCCATTGAAGCGACTGCTTAAGAATAAACACCGGATATTTGAACATGAGAAAGAGCATGTAGGTCTCAAAGGCCGATTGATGCTGGGCTGCCAAAATGCAGGGACCGTCCGGGAGGTTTTCGCGGCCCCGTATTTCAAACCTTACCCCAACAATCCACTTGGCCATTGCAGCCACACCGTGCGACCAAAAACGGGTGACGGAGAGCGCGCCTAACCGGGTCACGAGGAAGGGGAGCCCAAGCAATGCGATACTCAAGGTCCAGACTAAAAATAAGACAAGGTACAACGTTGATCGCAGAGCTATCACTCTGTAACTCCCTTTTCTGGTCCGGGCTCTGAACTCAGGGGTAGGGGAGCCAGACCCAGTTTCACTCTAAGGTAAGCTATGATGTACTTCGTGTATTCTCGCGCCAGCAGACTAGTGGTGCCCGGATACTTCCACCAATCGGCTTTGACTTGATCCGGGAAAACCGGATGGGCGACCACGTGGACGTTTGGCATGGCATACTGAAACTCAAGCAAGCTCCGAGGCATGTGGTAGGCCGCCGTTACAAGCCGGATAGAATGAATGTTGTTTTGCTCTACCCATTTCGACGTTTCTGAGGCATTGCCTGGTGTATCTTCCGCATCTGACCCGATGGCGATGCGATTCGAAAGATTATCTTGGCTAATCGGGCTCGTTTCCAAGATATCAGTAATACTCACCGACCGGCCGACTCCAGATACGAAAAGCCGCGGTGACATGCCACGCTCTAACAAGGCAAGACCTTCATCGACACGCCCGCTTCCGCCAGTCAGAACAACGATGGCGTCTGTTACCGTGGTTGTGTCTTTTATCTCCTCAGGCACGCGTTGCCCATAGGCCACCAGGCCGATGAGCCAACTCAGAGCCAATGCGGCCGCTAGCGTGAGGGCGATACGCTTCAATGAAAAAGTCTTTACGGCCATGGCTAAATCATGGACCGCAATGTGCTCAGTACGGTCAGATAAGCCGTCACCATTGCCAATCCTGCGGCCATAAGTGCGACCAGCGGGGATGTGAGCCAGAAAGCTAGTCCCAAGTTAATGTCAGGCAAGAATCCGCTTTCAACATTGCTCGCCAGCACACCGATAATGATCAGCGCAATAAGTCCTGCTGTAAGGCCGCCAGCGCATCCTTTGGCCGCAGCAACTAACGTTCTTTTAGCAAATTGGCTTGCGACGTACATGTCTTTGGCGCCAATGAAGTGCAGGACAGAGATGACTTCTTTAAACTCGGCCAAGCTGGCGCGTGTGGCGTAAATAATTGTGAGCGCTAGCGCTAATGTCACGACCGTCGCAACGCCGATTGTGAGAGTTCTAAACCCCTCAGTCAGATCGATAAGGTGTTCAAACCACCGTCTATGGTCGTCGATGATGGCGTCTGGAACAACAGCGGCGACTGCTGCCTTCACATTCTCTATAGCGTCGGCGGAATCATCTGAAAGTGAAACGTCTATGAGATCTGGGAGCGGCAAGTTGCCCGCTGCAGCGCCCTCACCAAGCCACGGCGCGAGCAGGGCGTCAATTTCTTCGTCTGTGAGTGCGCGGGCAGACTCTACGTTGGGAAGAACCGTCAATGCGTCAAGTGCGCGGGCTGTTCGCGCCTCATTGGCATCCTCTTCAGTGCTCGCGGGAAGGGCGGGGATTTGCACCGTTACGGTGCCGGTGACGGAGCGAGACCAGCCTGAAAGAATAGAGTCAAAAACGGTCATGCCACTGACGGATAAGATGCCCAGAAAGACCATGATCGCAACGAGCCATGGAATAAACTTAGAGGCGCTGTCACCCCCTAAGGGGAGATCAGTTCTCAGACTCATCATGGCGCGGTCCTCTCCACGACTGGACCCTTGGCATCGGGGTGCGGCGATAATGGAGGTAGCTCTGTCAGGTTGCCATTGGCCAAAGTGAGGCGCGGAAAACCAAACCGTTGCACCAGTTGCTCGCTATGGGTTGCGATGACGATTGTGGAGCCCAGTTTGTTGAGTTCAATAAACAGTTGCATCAAGCGCAGTGCGATCTGATCGTCTACATTGCCTGTTGGCTCATCAGCCAAGATCAAAC
This sequence comes from Rhodospirillaceae bacterium, assembly GCA_040221475.1. Taxonomy (GTDB): domain Bacteria; phylum Pseudomonadota; class Alphaproteobacteria; order Rhodospirillales; family Rhodospirillaceae; genus WLXB01. The sequence goes on from JAVKEJ010000060.1 coordinate 110,911, forward strand.
GAGGGCGGTTGACGACAGCCCGGGCGATCGCGACGCGTTGCTTCTGCCCCCCTGACAAAATAGGGGGGCTGGCGTCCATGTAATCTTCAAGTCCGACCCAGGATAACAGCTCGGTGACATTACTCTTGATTTCAGGTTCCGACAGCCCCGCCACGCGCAATGGCAAAGCAACATTGTCAAAAGTCGAAAGATGGTCAAGTAAACGAAACTCTTGAAATACGACTCCAACTTTGCGGCGAATTGCAGGCAGCTCGCCACGTGCAGCGGCGGTAACATTCGTGCCAAAAAGATGAACAACGCCGTTGGTTGGACGCTGGTCGAGGTAGAGGAGTTTTAGCAGTGAGGTTTTACCTGCGCCGGAGGGACCGGTTAGAAAATGGAAAGCCCCTTGCTGCAGAGTCAGATTAAGGCCTGTTAAAACGTCCGGACCTTCTTCGTAGCGAAGGCTCACGTTATTAAGTGTCACGGCTGGAGCCTGACTCATATTCTGATGTGACTCGCTATCTTTCACTTGTTAAGTCTGCCTGTATTTCCCAGCTATCTTAACTTAATAAGAATAACTTAACTGTATGTTTTAATATCAATGCCCAGGGTCACAGCAGCTGTGTACTGGGTAAAACACTTTATATGGTATACTCAAGCGGTATCCAACACAGGACCTTGCATGCGTATCACGTGCCCAAATTGTACCGCAGGTTTTGAGATTCCCACTCAGCTGCTTGGCCGCAAAGGCAGAAGTCTCAAATGCGCCACATGTGGCCATTCGTGGTTTCAAGCGGCTGTGGTTGATGAAATTGATCTTGCAGACGTGTTGGCAGAGACAAAAAAAGACGCTTCCAAAGATATGGGGGGCGCGGCCAAAAAAACCGATGCAGCTGCAGCAGGGCCAAAAGCACAGGCTGCTGCAAAACCCGGAGGAGGCAGTCGCACGCCTGATACGGCGGCTGTCGCCGCAGCCGCAAACGCTGCTTTAGAGCAAGGTGCTACGGGTGGGCCGGGGAGTGCGCCGCCGGGAAAAGCGACCTCAATCGCTTCCGGTGACGATGGTCGTCATGGCGGCCCGCAGGCGGCCGCACTCGCAGGTAAATCCATGCGAGACCAAGCTGGAGCAACCGCGACGGGTGAAGAAGCTATTTCGTGGATGGAGAAACAGCCAGAGTATCAGGACCAGGCTGGCGCTATGCCAATAGACCGGCCGCCTGGAACAACTGGTGGTCCAGGCGCTGCGCCGCAAAGTGCAGATGCCGGATATGCTGGCGAACAAGGGGCGGTCGGTGGCCCGGGCGCTGCACCTCAAGCGCAAGAGCCGGGATATCCCGCGCCAGGAAAATCCCTAAAAGGTGAAGAAGCGCCTGCCGGACCTGCGGAGAAGCCTGTCTCTTGGTTAGATCGTGACCCCAGCGTGGCTGCAACAGGTATTCCAGGCATGCCTGGGATGCCCGGTGCACTGCCCGCAGCGATGCCGGGAGCTTCGGCTATAGCAGGAGGACTTGGCGCTATGGGTGGCGCTCCTGGAGCGGCCCCAGGCGCTATGGGGGGGGCGGCAGCGCCACCGCCAGTTCCAGGACAAAGTATGATGGGGCGGGACCCGATGTCCGGTCCCGGTGCGGGGGCGGTTTCTCAATTAACGGGTCAGCAGGTGCAAGCTCCTGGGAAAGCGGCACGGTCATTGCTCTCGGGTGAAACGGTCGGCGGCCCAGGAGGACCGGCTCAATCGCAAATGGGTGGTGATGTCGATGCGCCTGGGGGCGTCGCGGTGTCAATGCTGGATGGCAGCGAACATGCAGGTGGAGCCCAGGGTGGTGCGCCAGAGGAAGGCGCGAATGGCGGTCCGGGTCAGTCGATGCTGGGCGAGGACGAAGAGGGTGGCGCCAGCGGTGGTCCAGGTCAAACCCCCGCAGGTCTTGAGGAAAATGATTCAAACGATGACTCCTTGGATGACGATGATTCTTTCCATCAGGCTGAGCGTGGTGCTGGCGACGATGATGAGTTGGACCGCGATGATCTAGCCGACGACGAAGATGATGATGCTTTCCATCAGGCGGAGCGCGGTGAGGGCGAAGAAGGCGATGAAGAAGATGAAGACGAATTAGTTGATCCGGACGATGATCGCCCTGACTTCGGGGGAAGTGCCGCTTCAGATGATGAAGACGACCTAGAGGATGACGTTCTCGCCGAAGATGAGGACGGTGAACAAAGCGAGCGCGATAAGCCTAAGAAAAAGAAACCAACCAAAAAAAGTAAACCCTTAGACCCTGCGTACGTCACTGCAGTGGTGATGACCGTCGTTGTTGGCCTTATCGGGAGTGTTTTGTTCGCGGCTCGTGATCAATTGAGTGATCTGTGGCCCGGAATTAATGGTGTTTATGAGGCGCTTGGTCTGGATGATGAGTCTGCCGAAGGATTACGGCTGTCGTCACCTGTGCCTGTTCGTATCATGAAGGGCGGTGTACAGACTCTTGTTGTGTCTGGGTTTGTTACAAACTTGAGCCCGAATATTCAACCGGTGCCAAATGTCAAATTGATGCTAATTGATAAAGACAATAATGTTGTTCAGGAGACGTCTGCTGCCCCATCCTCACCGACGATTGATCCAAACTCAACGCAGCCATACCGCATTGAGTTACAGTTGCCCGTTGAATCTGCAACGAGCTTGAAAGTGGATTGGGACTAAAACTGCTCCAGAAGGCGTCGTAAATATTGACGTTCCTCTTGAGGCCGCAACCGCTGACCGGCCCGCCGCCGTATCTCGTCTAATATTTCACGTGATCTTTGGGAGAGTCCCCGGGTATCTGGCTGCGTGGGGAGTTCTAGATCATCTTCCTGATCGGGGCCAAGATTTTGGCCGAGGGCTCCAAAGGGCTGACCACCTTGACCAGGGAGCGGAATCAGACCAGCTAAACCCTGTTCAGCTAAGGCTTGCATCATCTGTTGAGCGGCGCTCTGCATGCCCGACTGAAGGTTGGCCAGAGCCTGGGCCTGGGCATCTGAGGCTTGCCGCCAAGATTCTTCGCGCAAAGCAGATTCCGCGCTCCGCATCGAAGAGTCTGCATCTCCTAACTCGCCGGGCACTTGGCCTGTCATTTCGGCCATACGCCCCATAAGGTCTCCTAAACGCTGCCGCAGGTTGTCTTGCTCCTTGGCGGCACCTTCACCTGATTCTGCCCTGCTGGGGTCGGATTGAGCCGTTTCACCCTCTTCCCTCTGTTGCTCGGACTGAGGTTGGCTTTGGGGTGTGTCAGATGAGTCTTCCTGGCTCTGCTGCAATGCGCGTTGGCGTGCTTGCTCAAAGGATGAATTGAGCATCTCGGATTGCTCTTCCGTGATCTGCTTTAGCTCTTCCATCATCTGACGTGCCGCTTCCAGGTCGGGATTGGTCATGGGTGACAGCGCAGCATTTCGCAAAGTTTCGAGCATATTGCGCAAATCAGTCAGCATCTCTTTTGCGGCTTCTTCTGCGCCCAATTGTGAGAGTTCACGCAACTGTTCCATCATTTGCGCGAGGTCTTCCGATCCCATTGTTTGTAATTCACCCTGGTCGCTCAGGGGAAAACTGCCTTCTGGCATTTTTTCAGCCAGAGCCTGATAGTACTCGACCAAAGCGCGTTGGAGCCGTTCTATAAGGCGACTTATTTCTTCTGGAGATGCGCCATTCTCAATGGCTTCGCTCAGGGCCTCTTCAGCAGCATCCAGAGCTTGTTCTGCGACCGCCATGGCACCATCTTCCATACGGATTGCGGCTTGCCACATTAGATCGATGACGCCGTCTAATACGTCTGTTGCATCTTGGAGGTTGAGGCGGTTTTTGGCACTGGCCATTGCCAAATGGGCAATGACATCTCCCCCATATCCTTCAGGAACCTCCATCAATCGGCTCAAGGCTCGCGCTGCCATGCGCGCGGTTGAGGGATCGTTGATGAGGTCTTTGCGGTACTGAATAATTGTAGCGGCTACCAGGTGCGAGAACGTCCTCTCCGGCAGACGAAACTCTACCGTGTCACTAACACCAGTTTGTCCTGCGGCATCTGTTGCCGTAAGCGCGAGGTTCACAGTTTCGCCTGCCCACGGGTGCGCCGTTAGGTCGTGAAAAGAGAGGTGGTTCACTTCTGTTGTTGAGAGCGGGGGAACTGAAATGGAAAAACCTGTCGCCCAGTTTTTTGCGTAAGCGCGTGTCTCAAGCGGTCGCTCTATACGACCGTTGACGGAGGCAACGCCATAGTCGTCTTGGGCTGCATAGCGGATACTGAGACGGGAACGACCGGTTTCCTGTGGCGTTTCTGTAATTGAGATTGTTGGGTGTGCATCTTCTATGGGATTTAAATCCCATGACGCGAGCGTTTTACCTGATTGTTTGACATCCAAGCGTTCGCCGCTAGGTAACGGGCCTTCATACCGCAGGCTGGAGTCATCCATTGAGAGCAACTCGACGACTGTGTCTTCAACGACCAATCGCGTCGGGCGTTTGGTTCCCGTCACAACGGCCAGGGCAGTGGTGCCGACTGGCACGGTGATGGCCGTGGCTGAAGCTTTTTCCATCGCCGGATCAAGTAGGATTGGCGGCCGGTTCGTATATGCAGGAGGAGTCAACCAAACCTTGACATCCACAGGTCCGGTATCTGAGGCAAGTGCTGGATTTAGCGCACGGATAAAACGTGGCGCGATATCGTCTCGCGCTGAGATGACTCCAACAACACATAAGATCACGACAATGCTGCGCAGGGCGTAGTGGTCTCGTAACGCAAAGACCGAACGTGGGAAAGGTGCTTTTAAACGCTCAATCAAAGGACGCATGCGCAACCGGTGCGCCATCCAAAGCCGGTTCTGGCTGCGGCCAGCTTTGTAGCTGAGGTTGTCGTCCCACGCCGTCAGTGGGCGATGATCAACACCAGACGAGCTTTCAAGAGCGTGACGCGCCTCTAACGCCGTTGGCCAGGAAAATTTTGAAAGTCCAATATAACCTGACCATAAAATTGCGCTGGTGGCGGCCACCAAAACAAGGCCATGAGCGATACTCGGGAGCAGGGGGAGGAGATCAAACAAGCCGACGGCGATAAATATGCCGATGACGAAGACAGGAACACAGAGGGCTGCGCTGAGGCGTTCTATCAGCAGGCTCATGCGTGCCAATGATAGACGCCGACTGATCAGCCGCCGCAGTTGCAGTAATTGTTTCCAATCTTGGGTCATGCGCCAGTGTAGGCCCGAGCCGACCGACGGTTCAATTCCCAGGTGGCATTAAACTCAGGAATTCTCCGTTGCCCAGTCCGGGAGACTCTCCAAAGCCCAGAGGTCTTCGACGGGCGGACGGCGGCGGACCACCGCAAACTCTGCCTCTTTGACCAGCACTTCGGGAACAAGAGGCCTGGCATTATAGGTCGATGACATGACAGCGCCATATGCGCCAGCAGCCGTGAAGGCGATGAGGTCCCCTTCGTTTGGCAGCGATAAACGAGTGTCGCGGACGAATCGGTCTCCAGTTTCACAGATTGGCCCTACAATATCCATATTAGTAACAGGGGCTCCCGCCGATGGTTCAGTGACCGGCAGAACATCATGATGGGCATCGTACATGGCTGGTCGTATGAGGTCGTTCATGGCGGCGTCAACAATCACAAATTCTTTGGTTTCGCCGTGCTTAAGGTAAATGACTTTGGTAACCAGAATACCTGCGTTTGCTGCAATCACCCGACCGGGCTCGAATAGAATTTTACACCCCAAATCCCCAACGGTCCGGCGCACCACTTGGCCGTATTCTTCCGGGCTGGGGGGGGTGTCGTTGTCTCGCTTGTAAGGAACGCCAAGGCCGCCGCCCAGATCGACCGTGCGGATATCAATGCCCAGGTCCCGTAAATTCGTGACCAAGCCCGCGACTTTTGCAAACGCTGCCTCGAAGGGGGCGAGGTTTGTGATTTGTGAGCCAATATGGACCGCAACACCGCGGACATCGAGGCCGGGGAGGTCATTGGCAATGGCATAAAGTTTCGGTGCATCTTCCCAGGCAACACCAAACTTGTCTTCTTTTCGACCGGTTGAAATTTTGTCGTGGGTTTCTGCGTGAATGTCAGGATTAACCCGCAAGGCGATTGGTGTCCGCTTTCCCAATGCAAACGAGATGGTGTTGAGGTGGTTCAGTTCTGATTCTGATTCCACGTTAATTTGGCCAACGCCATTCTCGACAGCAAAGGCCAACTCTTCTTTTGTTTTGCCAACGCCGGAGAACACAATTTTTTCTGCGGGGATACCGGCGGCGAGGGCACGCTTAAATTCACCGCCAGAGACCACATCACAGCCTGCTCCAAGATCACCGAGCAATTTCAAAACAGCAAGATTGCCATTCGCTTTTGCGGAAAAACACACCATGGTGTCCAGTCCCTTAAGGGCATCGGTAAAGACACGATAATGGCGGGTAAGCGTTGCTGACGAGTAACAGTAAAACGGTGTGCCGACCGAAGCCGCTATATCAGGTATCGCGACGCCTTCTGCATGAAGGATACCGCCGCGATATTGGAAATGGTGCATATGTTCTAGCCTAGCTGCTTACTGGCGCGGATATTGCTTCGGATACTCCGAATCTGGCGGGGGTGTGAGAGCGCTTTTCTTTCCACAGGCCGATAGTCCCACCGTGCAGAGGATGAGCACAATCGCGGTTAAGAGCGCTGACCAATTAAAGCGAGTCATTTTACCTCTCCTGTCAGGAAACGCGTTCTGGCGTTCTCAATTTGTGCTTTGACGTTAACGGGACTCGTGCCGCCGTAACTTGTGCGACTGTTGACCGATGATTCTACGGATAAAATCCCAAGCGCATCTGCTGTCAGCCGTTCATCAACGGCAGCCAAATCCTCTGCCGTGAGGTCTTCCAGGTCACATTGTTTCGTCTCAGCGACTTTTACGACTTCACCAGCAATGTGGTGTGAGTCTCTGAAAGCAACGCCTTTCTCTCTGACCAACCAATCGGCAAGGTCTGTTGCGGTTGTATATCCGGCTCCTGCGGCCAGCCGCATTGCGTCTTTGTGGACGCGTATATCACCGATCATGCCTGTGGTGGCAGCGACACAAAGTTCCAAAGTATCGAATGTGTCGAAAACGGGTTCTTTATCTTCCTGCATATCTTTCGAGTAGGTCAGCGGCAGCCCTTTGACGACCATTAGTAGGCCGTTCATGGCGCCAACCACGCGCCCGACTTTGCCGCGTACCAACTCCGCCGCATCCGGATTACGTTTTTGCGGCATCATTGAGCTGCCAGTCGAGAAAGCATCCGTAAAGGACACAAATCTGAACTGTGCACTCGCCCAGATCACCAGTTCTTCAGCCAGTCGCGAAAGGTGGACCGACAGGATCGACGCTGCAGACAGAAATTCCAGGGCGAAGTCTCTGTCTGAAACAGCGTCCAGAGAGTTAGCCATGGGGCGTGCAAAATCAAGATCTTTAGCCGTGCGCTCTCTATCAAGCGGAAACGACGTTCCCGCCAGCGCGCCAGCGCCAAGCGGACACTCGTTCAGCCGCGTTCTGGCATCCTGAAAGCGTCCCCGGTCGCGGCCAATCATCTCAACATAGGCCAGCAAATGATGCCCAAAGGTGACGGGCTGGGCGGCTTGAAGGTGCGTAAAACCAGGCATGATCGTACCCGCATGGGCTTCTGCTTTGTCAATGAGAGCCGCCTGAAGGGCTTTTAGCTGATCATCTAAGGTGTCGATGGCTGCCCGAACCCAAAGCCTGAAATCTGTCGCAACTTGGTCATTTCTGGAGCGCGCTGTATGCAGACGCCCGGCTGGCTCACCTATCAGTTGGCTCAGTCGAGCTTCGATATTCATGTGAATGTCTTCTAAGGAGCGCTTGAACGTGAAGCTTCCGTCGCTTATGTCTTTTTCAATCTTCAGAAGTCCATCCATAATGGCGTTGCCATCTTCTTTGGACAGGATGCCTTGGGCGACCAGCATGGCGCAGTGCGCCCGGGAGCCCCTGATGTCTTGCTTGGCAAGGCGCTGATCGAAGTCGATCGACGCATTAATTGCTTCCATTATGTCGGACGGACCGCCGGAGAACCGACCGCCCCAAATCTGGCTGGTCATGAGTCACCTCTTGCCATATGTGGCAGTTTAGAAGGACGAGTAAATGCCGAAGGTTTCTAAAGTTTCGGTGCACAGCATCGCCGCACTTGCGCTAATGGCGGTGCTTACCATCGTGTCTGCGCCTATGTCCAGAGCCGCAGAGTCGGGAATCGACAAGCTAAAATGGCATGAGGAGCCGCTGGCCGCCCCTGAGACCGCTTTTCAAGACGGCAATGGCACAGATATTCGTCTCTCAGATTTCGCTGGGAAGCTGTTGGTCGTGAATTTATGGGCGACCTGGTGCGCGCCCTGTATTCGTGAAATGCCCACGCTTGATGCTTTAGAAGCCGACTTGGGTGGTGATGGGTTTCATGTGATTGCCTTATCCCAGGACCGTGAGGGCGCGCGTGTTGCTCAGCCATTTATTGAAAAAAACGGTTGGTTTAACTTGGATCTTTATGTGTCTGATGGCAGCACTTTTGCTCGTGAAGCTAAGGTCCGGGGATTGCCAACCACCCTTATTATTGGATCGGACGGCCGCGAAGTTGCCAGATTAGAAGGAACGGCTGAATGGGATGCTCCTGAGTTTAGAGATCTGTTTGCCCAAATGATAAGCCCAAAAGACTAGTGCTGATTTAACTGAACCGACTGACCATTTCGTTCAAACCAACGCCGCAGCAACATAGCGACCGCTACGCTGATAAACGCACTCATAATAACATCGCTAACAAAATGTACGGCGGTTAAAAAGCGACTCATGCTGACGGTAAGGGCGACTGTTACGTAAGCAACCGTGTAACGCGGAGTCAGAAAAGACAAGGCGACCATGGCAGACCAGATGGATTGCGCATGGCCCGATGGAAAGCTGGCCATTTTCAGAGCAACCCCAAATGGCTCAAACCCGAAGACATTGTCATTAAACAAGTAGCGTGGCCGATACCGCCCAGTAATGAGCTTTAGGGCGTTAATCACGATTGCTGCGGTTGCCATTGAAATGATCATAAAGCCCCACGATCTGGCATGCCTCTTGAGTGTTAAAGCGGTTTCGGCGTTTTTGGCTCTGCGAGCTAAGACGAGACAGGCCGCTAAACCAATCAAAGCGATGCCAAACCAGATTGCACTGTTGGCGGCTTCAGTGACGTCACCCATGAGCTTGTGGATGCTTCTGTCTAATTGCTCTTCAAAGTACCACGCTAAGGGCTTGTCCCAAAAGAGGATGAAAGGCAGCGACACTGCCGTGACCCACAAAAACCAGAATCCCAGGCGTTTCAGGTCAGGGGATAAAAGTTTAAGTGCTGAATTCATTACGGTACTGCTAAACCGGTGCTGCGAATAATTAAAAGCGTTTCTGATCTGCCTTTTGAATAGTTGTAGCCAGCTATGCTGTCTAGGGGAACAAGCTCTCTTTGATTCGCGAATAAAGCTTCGGTCATCAGGTCGCGTTGAGAGTTTGAAATGACGGCTAGGGCATCTGGCATGTTTGTCAGTTGATCAGCCGCACTGTCGACGCGAGTAATGATTGTGTTGGTGCCAAGCAAAAATACAGCCGAAGGCTCTTGAAATTGTGTCAGCACGACAGGGGTTTGGCTGCTGTGGCGGTGCTGTGCAATCACCGTTGCAAGGCGCGGACTTAAAGCCAGGTCAGTCAAGTTGGGTAGAATGCCACCCAACAACATAGCGCTGGAGACAATTGCTGTAACGGGCACAAGAAGAAGCTTATCGGCTTTATGACTCCATAAGACATATAGAATGCTCAGCAGGCATGCTGCGAAGACGACTGTAATGGTGATGGAGCCTGTATAGGTCGCTGACGCCCATAGGGTGCCGCCAACCAGGAGGACCGTCACAATCGTCCAGAGTACAGCTCCCCAGCGCGCTGCCTTGGCCGTGCTGTTGGATATTGCTCCAGCGGTGGCCAGGGCCAAGGCGGGTACGATGGGCAAGATGTAATGCGGGAGCTTGGTCGGCACCAATTCAAACATGAGCCAAGTGGCCCCAGCCCAGGCGAGGGCAAAACGGATTGCCGGTGTATGACGTTGCTGCCACGCCAAAACCAATCCAGGAAGAATGATCAAGGATGCGGGCCAAAGCGTTATGGGCGACAAAAGTAAATGCGTGCCTGGGAATGCGCCGTGCCCTTCTGAAGGGCTAATGAGCTTCGGGAAAAAGTCTTCAGCTAAGGATGTTAGGATAACGTTCCCATCTCCACTCATTGACGCGGCAATTGTCCACGGCAGAATGAATGCTATCGCGAACAAAAGACCAATTAGTGGACGTGTAATGCGGAGCCACCTGAAATTTTTATCAGCTGCGGACAACGCCAAGGCTGTGGCTAGCACAATCGCTACGATCACTGGACCTTTAATCAGCACCCCCCCGCCGATGCCGCCCCAGAGCAAAAAGAAGGCGCTTATTCTTGGTCTGCATACAGGTGTCGCCAGATAAAATTGTGCCAGACCCATGTGTGCGAGGACAACTGTGAGCAGAAGGGTGGCGTCTGTCTTGGCGAGATGCGCTTCAACGATCGTGAGTAAAGTGCAAGCGGTTAGGCTGGCTGCGATCAGTCCGGCCCGTCTTCCATGAGCACCATTAAAGAGTTTGCATCCGAGCAAGAATACACAGATCACGGCTAACCAATACGAGATGACAGACGGGACTCGGTACATCCATGCCGTGTTTAGTTGTTCCTCAGAAAGCAACTTCACCGATGCATATTGTAACCAGTGAATGCCCACTGGTTTTTTAGTGCGAGGCTCGTCCTGAAAACGGATGTTGACCATGTCGCCGGTTTCCAACATCTGCTTCGTTGCCTGCATAAAGCGGGCTTCGTCTCTGTCAGTCGGAGGCAAAGTGGAAATGCCTGGTAGAGACAAAGCCAAGCACAGCGCTGTCAGCAGAATATAAGGCCGGATACCTAACGTTAAGTCATGCACAGGATGTCTGTATCCCCTAGCTAAAAATATCAGTCCAAAAACAAGAACGGCCTCCATTGCAGTGGAGGCCGTTCATAGTAAGCATCTACGCTTAGTTATGCTGCATTTGAATTAGCGGGTTGGCACAGGCTCGTCGCCGGAATAATCGTAGAAGCCTTTGCCGGATTTACGGCCCAGCCAGCCTGCTTCGACGTATTTTACCAGAAGCGGGCAGGGGCGGTATTTGGAGTCAGCCAGCCCTTCATACAGTACAGACATAATCGACAGGCAGGTGTCGAGGCCAATAAAGTCAGCCAATTCCAATGGGCCCATCGGATGGTTGGCCCCGAGCTTCATAGCTGTGTCAATGGCTGATACGGACCCAACACCCTCATACAAGGTGTAAATTCCTTCGTTAATCATCGGGATAAGAATGCGGTTAACGATAAAGGCCGGGAAGTCTTCAGATGAAACAGTCTGTTTGCCCAGTCTCTCTGCTACTCCGCGCACTGTTGAGAAGGTGTCTTCTGCCGTTGCAATGCCGCGAATAAGTTCGACCAGTTTCATTACTGGAACCGGGTTCATGAAGTGAAGGCCCATGAACCGTTCTGGACGGTCCGTTCCTGCGCCGAGTCTTGTGATTGAAATTGAAGAGGTGTTGGAGCAAAGGATTGCATCACTTTTCAAGATCGGACAGATGTCTTTAAAAATTTTGTGTTTAACGTCTTCACGCTCTGTCGCGGCTTCGATGACCAGATCAGCATCGGCCATGAACTCCAGTGCAGTCCCCGTCGTAATTTTGGCCAGCGCATCTTTTTTGGCTTCTTCAGTGACGCGACCTTTTGCTACTTGCCGGGAAATATTATTATCTATGCCCGACAGCGCATTCTTAAGTTGGTCTTCGCTGATATCAAAGACTTTAACATTGTACCCAGCCAGTGCACTGACGTGTGCAATGCCGCTTCCCATTTGGCCAGCACCGATAATGCCAATGGTTTTGATTTCGTAATCAGATTTGGACACTCTGCTTTCATCCTTTCTGGCCTGCGAAGCACGGCCGCTATCATCGTTCATCTTGTTTTCCTTCAGGGGAGCTTAAATTAGAGAGCGTCAGAGAGTTGTGGAACCACGTCGAACAAATCGCCTACCAGTCCATAGTCGGCGATCTGGAAAATGGGCGCTTCCTCGTCTTTGTTGATTGCGACAATAACTTTACTGTCTTTCATCCCGGCAAGGTGCTGGATCGCGCCAGAAATGCCGATGGCAATGTAGAGGTCAGGTGCGACAATTTTTCCGGTCTGACCGACCTGATAATCGTTGGGGACATATCCGGCATCCACTGCAGCCCGTGAGGCACCTACAGCAGCGCCAAGTTTGTCTGCAAGTGTTTCGATAATTGCGAAGTTCTCTGAACTACCGACGCCGCGGCCGCCGGAAATAACTATTCCTGCTGAGGTCAACTCAGGCCGTTCTGATTTCGATAATTCCTGACCTACAAATGTCGAAATTTTTGGGTCTTCTGCCGCTGAAACGCTTTCAATAGCTGCGGTACCGCCTTCTGCCGCCGCTTTGTCGAAGGTTGAGCCGCGCACAGTAATCAGGATAGTTTTGTCTTTACTTTGTACGGTGGCCATTGCGTTGCCAGCGTAGATTGGGCGAATAAAGGTATCTGCCGAAACGACGGCTGAGATGTCTGATATCTGTGCAACGTCCAGCAGCGCAGAAACGCGTGGCATAAAGTTTTTACCAAACGTTGTGGCTGGTGCCAGAATATGGCTGTAATCGCCAGCAACACTTTTTATTAAGGCTGCCACAGGTTCGCCAAGTTGATGCTCGTATTGGGCATCATCAGCCACTTTGATGGCGCTTACGCCGACAATCTTGGCCGCTTGTTCTGCAACCGCAGCGCAGTTTGACCCTGCAATCAGAATATGAATATCGCCACCGATCTGACTTGCAGCTGTTATTGTGGTCAGCGTTGAAGGTTTGAGGTCTTTGTTATCGTGTTCAGCTATGACAAGGCTGGTCATGAGATCACCTTCGCTTCGTTGCGGAGTTTGTCGACAAGCTCTGTGACATCGGCAACTTTAACGCCGCCAGATCGTTTTGCAGGCTCTTCCACTTTTAACGTTGTGATGCGTGGTGTTGTATCCACGCCCAGGTCTTCTGGCGTGATTGTATCGATAGGCTTTTTCTTGGCCTTCATGATGTTCGGAAGTGAGGCATAGCGGGGTTCATTGAGGCGCAAGTCAGTCGTCACGACACACGGCATTGTGAGAGCCACTGTTTCTAGTCCACCGTCAACCTCTCGAGTGACTGTGGCCGTGCCGTCAGACAACTCCACTTTTGACGCAAAAGTTCCTTGTGGCCATCCCAATAACGCAGCCAGCATTTGGCCAGTCTGATTGGCGTCATCGTCGATCGCCTGTTTCCCCACCACGACAAGATCAGGGCTTTCTTTCTCGACCAAAGCCTTGAGCAGTTTTGCGACCGCGAGTGGCTGCAATTCATCATCGGTGTGAACCAAAATCCCTCGGTCTGCCCCCATGGCAAGCGCCGTGCGAATGGTTTCCTGACACTGTTGAACGCCCATGCTAACGGCAACAATTTCTTCAACCGTTCCGGCTTCCTTGAGGCGAACGGCTTCTTCGACAGCAATCTCGTCAAAAGGGTTCATAGACATTTTGACGTTGGCGAGTTCAACGCCTGAATTATCCGCTTTAACACGAACTTTGACGTTGTAATCGACCACTCGTTTGACGGCGACCAGGACCTTCATATTTTCGGTTCCGTTTGTAATGGCGAAAAATTAAGCAACTTAGAGGCTAATGTGACTTGATTTAGCCACATCAGCACCCAAAAAAGGGGTAAACACCTAATCCTTTGGCAGGGGTTAGTCAACGCCCAATTGTTGCAATGCAGCATGCCTTTAAGGGCTTAAAACCTAACAATTATAGGGTATTGAGCCTGCTTTATTGCGATATCGGCACACTTGCGGGATTCAGTTCAACGTTCACCGCCTGGTCGCCAGAGCACGTCTCCACCCTCTGCCAGATTCACGACCCGCGCCATGACGAAAAGGAGGTCAGACAAGCGGTTTATGTATTTCATCGCAGCGGTATTTACAGGTTCTTCTGCCGCGAGAGCCGTCATCATGCGTTCTGCACGTCGCACAACCGTGCGGGCGTGATGAAGGTGAGCCGCTGAGACGGTTCCGCTTGGCAATACAAATGAGGTCAAAGGCGATAGAGATTCGTTGAGGTTATCAATATCAGTTTCTAAAGCCTCAATCTGCGCTTGAGTGATGCGTAAACATGTGCCGGGTTCTTCACCATCTTGTTCCGGAACACATAAGTCTGCACCTAGATCGAACAGGTCGTTTTGAATACGCAATAAGGTCGCGGCAATTTTAGGGTTTGAGCTACTTGTTTTGAGTTCGCTTAAGGCTATGCCTATCACCGCATTGGCTTCGTCAACGTCCCCATAGGCGGAGACACGTAAAGCATGTTTTGGAAGACGGGACCCATCCCCAAGGCCTGTTTCACCCTCATCGCCGGTGCGCGTGTATATTTTATTGAGTTTGACCATCAGATTGACCCGATTTGGTTTGCCAAGGCCCGTGCGCGGGGTATGGGTTTTCTCACCCGTTCACGGGACACGAGATTTAACGTATGGTGAGGATATGTTCGTTTGTAAGATAGGCCAAGACTCTTGAACAGGCTCTACCCTACTTTATCAATATACATCGGCTGGCAGTTCATCGTCGCGTTTGCGAGCGTTTTGCTGGTGGTGATGGGCTTGATCATGCTGTTCGACCTTATTGAATTGGTGCGACGGTCTGTGACCGCTGAAGACTTGGGGTTGGGCATGCTGGTCGGGTTGGCGGCCTTAAAGCTCCCTCATACGCTTCAGGATGTTCTGCCATTTGCTGTGATGATCGGGATGATGTTCGCCCTGTTTAGATTGGCGCGCAATTCCGAGTTGGTTGTTATGCGATCTGCTGGTGTTTCGGTCTGGCAGTTTTTAGCACCTACTTTGTTTCTTGTCGCGGCAATGGGTGTTTTTAACCTCATGGTCATTAACCCTTTTTCTGCAAGTTTGTATCAAACCTATGAGCAGCTAAAGGATGAGTTATTTTTTAAACGTTCCAATACACTTAACATTGGTGTGGGAGGGTTATGGCTACGAGAAAGTTCAGATGATAAGCAAGCGGTGGTGCATGCCCGAAGTGTTCGCCAAGACGGGAACGTCCTTTTCATCACCGAGGTGAGCCTTTTTGAACTGGACAAAGCGGATCGCTTTATACGCCGGTTTGAGGCACAAAAGGGTCAGTTGCTTGAGGGTTTTTTCAGGTTAGACCAAGTCTGGGAAAGCGCCCCAGGAGTTAGTTCTATCTTTCATGCTGAGCTCTTTCTGCCGACGACTATTTCTATTGATCAAGTTCAGGAGAGTTTCGCAGCGCCAGAAACAATGTCTTTTTGGGAGTTGCCTCAGTTTATCAAGTTTTCTGAAGATGCTGGATTTGCGACCCGTCCACATCGGCTATATTGGCATTCCCTGTTGGCCTCACCCTTTATGTTCTGCGCTATGGTGCTGGTTGCGTCCGCGTTCTACCTGACCACGAACAATCGACTTGGGGGGTGGACGCGTCGCGGGCTTGCTGGTTTGGGCGCAGGGTTCATGTTGTACTTTTTTTCAAGGCTTACGTATGCCCTGGGTCTGTCTGCGATTTTGCCACTTCCATTGGCGGCATGGGCACCCACAGCTGTTGCGGCTCTCCTCGGCACAACATATTTATTTCATCGCGAAGACGGCTAGAGCGTATGACACCAAAGCCATCGGCGGATGAGAATCATCCGACTTGGGCGACGATAGCATTTGCAGTTGTTTTAGCCGTTACATTGTTTCGTGTGCTTGTCGTCTTTTCCTCATCCATTCCATTATTTTTTGACGAGGCGCAATATTGGACGTGGGCTCAGGATCTCGCGTTTGGATATTTTTCTAAACCCCCTGTCATTGCGTGGGTAATCGCCGGAACGACGGCGTTATGCGGGGATGGCGAAGGCTGCGTAAGAGTGGCGGCACCGTTGGTGCATGGTGCGACGGCTATGGTTGTGTTTATGATCGGCCGGACGCTGTATTCTGGCCGCTCTGGGTTCTGGGCTGCGGCGACCTATGCAACACTTCCTGGTGTTAGCTTGTCTGCCGTTATCATCTCGACAGACGTCTTCCTGCTGTTTTTCTGGGCTTTGGCCTTCCTGGCTTTTATCAAAGCTGAAACATCTAAATCATGGAACTGGTGGCTGTTGTTCGGGATGGCACTCGGCTTCGGGCTTCTTAGCAAGTACGCCATGGTCTTCTTTTTTCTGGGCCTTACGGTGTTGGCAGTCACACGCCAGCCTCGCCTTCAAAGCCAGTCGCAAGAGACGCAAGCTGTATTTTGGCGGCGGCCCAAATTTTGGGCGGCTGTATTGCTCGGACTCTTCATATATCTCCCAAACTTGTGGTGGAATTGGTCCAACGGATTTCCCAGTTATCGGCACACGGGAGAAAACATCAACATTGGGGAGGATCTAGTTAATCCCCTTAAAGCCATAGAGTTTCTGGCCAGTCAGTTTGCAGTGTTCGGTCCAATTCTTTTTGCGGTTTTTATCGCGCTGGTTTTCCGTTTGATCATAAAGGCTCGATCTGGTGATAGTGTTTCGGATTCTCAGAGGCTTTTACTGGCGTTTTCTATACCCGTTATTGCCTTAATATTTGCTGAGGCGTTTTTGACTCGTGCGCATGCCAACTGGGCCGCAACTGCGTATATTGCAGCTACGGTGTTCGTCGTCGGCGAAGTGTTACGGATGCAGAAATTAAATTTGCTCAAAGGGTCTTTAGCACTGCACGTTATGGCCGCGGCTGCGTTCTATAACTTTGATTTACTTGTTCGGACCTTCGATATCTCTATCACACCTGATTTGGATCCAGCACGGCGCATGCGGGGCTGGGACCACGCTGGCGACTGGGTTGAGGAATTGCGTCGTGACCTGCCTAAGGTGACACTGTTGTTTGATGATCGAAAAGTGATGTCGGAACTGCTTTACTATGTTCAGCCTCACCCGTTCGATTCTGTGATGTGGAATCCAAAAGACCAACAGAATAATCATTACGAAATGACGACACGTATTGATGACTCTATCGGCCAGAATTTTCTTTACATTATTCGACATGATCAGCCTGATTATGCAGCAACGTCATTTTCTGAGTCGCAGTTGATCGCGACGTTTAGATCCCGGGCTTATTCTGGTGATGTGTTGCGGTTAAACGCTTATCTCCTCGTTGATTTCCAAGGCTATGACAGATGACTGTTCCTGGCTTCAGTATGATTTGGACGCATCCGTGGAAAACAACTGTTGCCTTGGCAGTTTTGCTGGTTTTTTTTCCTGTGATCGACATATGGGCGAGCAGTTTGTTTTTTGATACTGCGACTTCCTTATGGGTTAAGCGAACCAATCTCATGCAGTTTGCACGCAGTGGTGTTCCCCCCCTTATTATAGGCGCGCTATTGTTCAGTATTGCCTTGTGGACCGCTGGGCGGCTTTTTAAGCAATATATCTGGAGCTTAACAGGTCGAAAAATACTCTATCTTATTTTGACGTTGGCCTTGGGGCCGGGGCTTATCGTTGAAAGTGTACTCAAAGTGTATGTCGGGCGGGCCCGTCCACGCGATATCATGGCTTTTGGTGGTCAAGATGTGTTTACACCAGCGCTATGGTTGTCTGATGCTTGCACGCGGAACTGTTCTTTCGTGTCTGGGCATGCGGCACTCGCTTTTTGGGCAACGGCATTCGCCTTTCTAGTTCCTAAAGAAAGCCGGGCCGTTGTATTTGTATCAGGTTTGGTTCTTGGGGCGCTGATGGGGATAACACGTATGGCTGAAGGGGCTCATTTTCTAAGTGATGTTGTATTTAGCGGCATAATTGTTGTTGGACTCAATATATGGCTCGCACATCAATTACGGCTTAAATCTGAAGAGGTAGAGGTAAAAAGTGGCGCTTAAGGGGCTGGTCACAAAACTTTCTAATAAGCTCGCTGAGTCTTTGACCCTAAAGTCAGCGAGAGAAACATGGTTACCGAGTGGAGGCTCCTTTCCAAGACTCCTGCACATGGATCACGACGCAATTCAAGCCATGCCAGAGGGCGGGGGCCTGCTAGCATTTTGGCATGGAGGTGTTCGGCCACAGTGGGTTTTTGTCGGACACACAACAGATCTGCGAAATACGGTGCTTCAAGCGCAACCACATCCTGACCTTATTTTATATGACCGTAATGCGGGTCTCTGGGTGTCCTGGGCGGCCTGTGACGCCGAAGACCGGCCAGCCGCTGTTATCTATCTTAATAATGAGCTTGAGCCTGCGTTGGGACCGCAGGCTATTGCAGGGGCAGGGGCAATCCCTGAAGATCTGGAGCCTAAACCATTTCCATTCCCTGCGGATTGAGTCTCTTGATTTCTAGTTGCGTAAGAATTCGCGCATCCGCAAAACGAACACCATTCCATTATTTTTATTTGGACAACTCAATCTGGCGCGTATGCTGACTTCATGAAAAAATATTACATCGATGGACCTATGGGCCAAGTTCATGTGCGCGAATTTGGTGATCACCAAGCTCCGCCAATTGTGTTGCTGCATCAGACAGCGTGGTCGTCTTTGCAGTTCAAGAATGCGATGCCGTATCTCGTTGAGCATGGTTTGAGATGCATTGCGGTTGATACACCAGGATTTGGCATGTCCGATGGGCCAGATACACCGCCAACGGTGCAGGATTACGCAGAATCTTTGGCTGTGACGCTCGACGCTCTCAACATCGAGCAAACAATTATGTTGGGCCATCACACTGGCGCATCTATCGCGACAGCTTATGCTATCAATCATCCAGATAAGCTGGTGAAGCTGCTGTTGCATGGTGTACCAATCTATTCTGAAGAAGCCCGCGCTGAACGTCTAGCAAAGCCGCACTTTGATCAGACACCACGTGAAGATGGCAGTCATTTGACAGATCGTTGGGCGTTGGCAAACTCAGTCTCAGGTGGTTCAGCAACGCCGGAGGCTATTCATTGGTCACTGGTGCAGTTCTTTTGGGCTGGGCCTAAAGAGTGGTTCGGGCATCATGCCGCTTTTAAATATGACATGGAAAAAGATTATCAGTCTCTTGAGGTGCCGACTGTGATCCTCTCCAATTCAGGCGATGTTCTCCATAAGAAAATGCCCTATTTGAGAGAGTTAAGACCCGATTTTAGGTACACGGAAATCGAAGGCGGTACATTTCACATCATTTTCGAAGAGGCTGAGCGTTGGTCCCACTGGGTGGCCAAGCATGCGTTAGAAGGTAACGTATGATTTTTTATGGATGGTGGGTTGCCGAGGAACTTACGCCGTGAAACCACGCCGCGCTTACACCAATGGTCTGACTGGGCAGATTCACTATCAGGTGATAGGGCAGGGTGTTCCGCTTCTCTTGTCCCATCAATCGCCGAGTTCTTCCAATATGTTTAACAAGGCATATCCGTTTCTGGCGGCGCATGGCATTTGCGCTATTGGTGTTGATACGCCAGGGTTCGGATGCTCTGATGTTCCTAAAACGCGGCCTTCTGTTCAAGACTATGCAACTGCGTTCGCTCCCGTTCTTGAGGCTCTTGGATTACAGTCAGCGCATGTGTTGGGGCATCACACGGGTGCGGCGAATGTTTGCGAATTCGCTTATCGAAACCCTGAAAAGGTTAAGTCCGTTGTTCTTAACGGCCCACCGGTCTTCAGCCAAGAGGAGCGAGAGTCACGTGTGAAAGCCCCTGGTCCGATGACAATAGAAGCGGACGGGAGTCATCTGAAAAAGAGATGGAACGCACGCATGGCCGCGACAGAAGGGTGGAGCGACCTCGAGGCTATGCATCGTAATGTTTTGCAGACGCTGTGGGCCGGGGAAACGTTCTGGTATGGTCATAAGGCAGCGTACGAGTATGACATTACAGAAGCTTTTATGGGGCTCAAAACGCCGACTCTGATTCTCACCAATACAGGGGATGATATTTATCACCTAAGTTGCCGTGCGAGAGACCTGAGGCCAGATATGGCTTTTATGGAGTTAGAGGGCGGCACCCATGATATTGTGGATGAGCAGCCTGAGGCTTGGTCCAAAGCTGTGGCTGATTTCATCAAAGTTGCGTGAACAGCGGTTCTAAAAGACTCTTTTCACCCGAAAATGCATTCATAGCGCGTTGGCTCTGCTAGCCTGCAATGATTATGAGCACTTCATCTGTAACTCAGATCTATGCAGTCGGCACGGCCTACCCACCTTACGTTATGCGTCAGGCAGAAGTACAAGCACAGGCCGCTAGGATTTTTGGTGAAGAGCCAGACTATTTTCGCAGAATGGCATCTGCCTATGGTAATGCTGGCGTTGAAACACGTCACTCTTGCGTTCCATTAGATTGGTATTTGGAACCTCATGGGTGGCCTGAGCGCACGCAGCTCTATGAAGAAAATGCCACAACCTTATTGCAGGACGCAGGGCGGTCTTGCCTTGATCAGGCCGGTGTGGAGTCAACTAATGTTGCGGCGACTGTGGTTGTGTCGAGCACCGGCGTTGTAACGCCAAGTTTAGATGTGTTGATTCAGGAACCTTTGGGGTTGTTACCCAATACACAACGGCTTCCTATTTTTGGTTTAGGGTGCGCTGGCGGGGTGATCGGTCTCTCCAGGGCTGCCGCAGTGTCTCAAAGCCTTACAGATCAATGGGTGCTTTTTCTTTGCGTGGAACTCTGTGGGCTGACGTTTCGCTCATCTGATCTTAGCAAAGCCAATTTTATCGGCACCGCAATCTTTGGCGACGGTGCCGCAGCGGTTTTGATGCGTACCGCGAGCTCGAGTCTAGACTCCGGAGCAAAACCAAAAGCTGAACTTCAAGGTTGGGCAGAGCACACATGGCCAAATACACGTGATGTTATGGGGTGGCGCGTTGAGGATGATGGCTTGGGAGTTGTGTTTTCACGCACCATTCCAAATCTTGTTAGTCAGAAGTTGCGGCCAGTTACGGATCATTTTCTGTCGAAATATGATCTCGATTTATCGGGCCTGGCAGGTGTGCTGTGTCATCCGGGCGGCGATAAAGTTTTGAGTGCCTTAGAGCACGCGTTTGATTTGGACCCGCAAGCGCTCCAGCACGCGCGGGCTATTCTTAAAGCATACGGGAATATGTCTGCGGTTACGGTGCTGGCGGTGCTCAAACGGGCTTTAGACTCACAGGATAGGGGTCGACATCTGATGACAGCTCTCGGCCCAGGCTTTACCGCCGCCTTTGCCCTGCTTGATTTGTACTGAGGTCGCACGCGATGGAGTGGGCAAGTTACTTGATTTTAGCACTGGTTACAGCGCAACGTATCGGGGAGCTTTTTCTCGACCGATCAAATACGGCCGCATTGCTATTGCAGGGGGGCGAGGAGCATGGTGCGGAACACTATAAGTTTTTTCTCATACTCCATTCTGCCTGGTTGGTGAGTTTACTGATTTGGGTGGTTTCGACCGGCGCTGAACCAAACTGGCTTCTGTTAGGCTTATATATCTTGTTGCAGGCTGGTCGATTATGGGTGCTGCGGACGCTCGGGCGCTATTGGACTACACGAATTATTACTGTGCCTTCGGCCCCTCTTGTTATGTCTGGTCCCTATCGTTTCGTGCGTCACCCGAATTACGTGGTTGTTGTCTGTGAAATTGCCCTTCTGCCTCTCGTGTTCGATGGGTGGGAAATCGCCTTGGTATTCTCTGTTCTTAATGCTGCGCTGTTGCATGTTCGTATAAGTACGGAAGATTCTGTTTTAGCAAGCCGCAAAAATAAAGCCTGACTAAACTGCAGAGTTCCTATTCCATTTTGTCTTCATCAGTCGCATCAACAATCCTACGTGCCACGTCATAGCGAAAACCGGCTCTTCCAAGTGCAGCGAGTTCTTTCTGTTTTTGCTCAGATGAGGGAGTCGTTGTCCGGTAAGGACCAAATTTTCGCCGCAGGGCATAAGCATAGGCCGCTTCCATATCCGGGTCTACGATGCTCTCAGACGCGATATCCGAAGCTCGTTTTATTGTATCGTTGTCGAGACCTTTTGAGGAAAGATAAGCCTGTATTTTTCTCGGAGATTGTCCACGGCGTATTAAAGTCAACGTCTTGGCATTGGCGTATTCTTGATCGTTGATTGCGCCCGATCTTACTAAGGCACCGACGACTTCATTAATCCAGGTTTTCGCTTCCTCTAGGTTGGTATCATGATGGCGCGCGGCCTTCAGGGTTCGCCGATACAAAACGCGGCGTAAGTTCTCAGCGTTGGTGGCGAACCGCTCCAGATGATAGAGGGCGATATTGCGCAACCGATCTTTAGTGATGCGACGCGGGACCTTACGTTCCGGTTTTCCGCTCTTTTCTTTGCTGTTGCCAGATTGATCCGCGTTTTTTGGCATGCACGGCCCCTTGATATCTTTAGTTGTGGAGCCTAAACCAACCGGTAGCAAGAGGCACGAGGTGAGACGTGACAGATACAACGAAAAACAGGCAATTCTCGATTCCCCTTCCGCGCGATGTGGGTGCGGTAAACTGGCGTGGCATGTGGGAACTCTACATGAAGGAGGTGCGGCGCTTTACCAAAGTCGCGACTCAAACAATTGCAGCCCCTATGGTCACTACTCTATTATTTCTGATTATTTTCACGTTTGCTTTTGATCGCCAGCCAGTAGCCGGTGTGCCTTTTAACGATTTTCTGGTCCCAGGCCTAGTTATGATGGCCATTGTTCAAAATGCGTTTGCCAATACGTCATCATCCATTTTGGTTGCCAAAGTACAGGGCAATATCGTTGATGTGTTGATGCCACCGCTCAGTGCTATTGAGTTGACGGTCGCTTGGACACTTGGCGCTGTGACCCGTGGCCTTGTAGTTGGATTATCAGCGCTTTTTGCGATGGCCTTTTTTGCTGAGGTTCATGTTCACAATCCATTTTTGATTGTCTACCATGCTTTAATGGGGGCCACGTTTATGGCGTGCGCAGGTATCATCGGTGCAGTCTGGGCCGATAAATTTGATCATATGGCTGCGGTGACCAACTTCATCATTACGCCGCTGACTTTTCTGTCTGGTACCTTTTATACCATTGACCGGTTGCCTGAGGGGCTTCGCTTCATCTGCCAATACAATCCGTTTTTTTATGCCATTGATGGCTTCCGGTACGGCTTCTTGGGGCAGGACTCCACCCAAGTCGGGCTTGGTATTGTCGTTACGGGGCTCACGGCTTTTGCCACCTTGGCTGGGACTTATATGATCTTAAAGAGCGGCTACAAGCTGAAAGCCTAAATTTGCGGTTATCGGTATTTATGGCTCAAAGATTGACAACATAGGGTCTGCGACGATAAAACCGCAGAAATAGGGCGGTCTGAGGGCCGCCCTTCTATTTTTCACGGCTTTGAAACGTGATGAATGGGCCATCGTTAAATGTTTGTGCCCCGCGGACCGGTCAGTGCGCGGGGTACTGTGTTTTAAACCTTATGTAAGGACCGTGTCATGTCGCCGGCGACCGTAATGTCCACTTATGCAAGAACCGATCTCATGTTTGAGCGGGGAGAGGGCTCCTGGCTCATTGCATCTGACGGTCGACGTTTTCTCGATTTTAACAGTGGTATCGCGGTCAATGCACTAGGTCATGCACACCCACATTTGGTTGCATCCTTGCAGGAACAGGCCGGAAAATTTTGGCACTGCTCAAACCTCTACCGGATTGATGGCCAAGAAAAGTTGGCTGCGCGTTTGGTCGGCCTGTCTTTTGCCGACACGGCGTTCTTCTGCAACTCTGGGGCTGAGGCTCTCGAGTGTGCGATCAAGATAGCACGGCGATATCATCAGGCCGGCGGTGAACCGAACAGATATCGTGTGATTACAGCGAACAATGCTTTCCATGGCCGGACCCTAGCCACGATCGCTGCTGGTGGGCAAGCCAAGCATCTTGATGGTTTCGGACCGGTGATCGATGCATTTGACCACACTCCTTTTGGTAATTTGAACGAAGCCCGGGCTGCTGTGACTGCTGAAACGGCAGCGGTTTTGGTTGAGCCTATACAAGGAGAAGGCGGTTTAGCGGTTGCTACAGATGAATATCTGGCTGGGTTGCGTGCAATGGCCGATGAGTTTGGGTTGCTGCTGATCTATGATGAAGTGCAATGCGGCATGGGCCGCACAGGTGATTTGTTCGCCTACCAAAAGTCGGGGATTGCACCAGACATTATGACGCTGGCCAAGGCACTTGGTGGTGGTTTCCCCGTTGGGGCCTGTTTAGCCACGGCTGATGCGGCAAAGTATATGACACCAGGAACCCATGGATCTACTTTTGGCGGAAACCCATTGGCTATGGCCGCAGCAAATGCGGTTCTAGATGTAATGACTGAGCCTGGCTTTTTGAGCCATGTATCAGCAGCGTCGCAGAAGTTGTTGTCCGGCCTTAACAATCTCATTACGAATTATCCAAGTGTTTTTGAAGAGGTTCGAGGGCGCGGCTTAATGCTGGGTCTGAAGTGTTGTGTTCCTAATGGTGATCTTGTGAACCGGCTTCTTGAGGAAGAAATGTTGACGGTTATTGCGGGTGACAATGTTGTACGCTTATTGCCTCCGTTAACCGTTTCTTTTGAAGAGATAGACTTGGCGTTAACTAAGTTAACCTCTGCTGCTCAATATTTGGCGACGTAACATGGCTCAAGATATTAAGCATTTTCTCGACCTAGATGTGATCGACAAGGAAACTCTTCGTCAGATTCTAAATCTTGGTAAGTCTTTGAGACAAGATTTTGTGAAAGGAAAGCTAACCAGACCCCTCGCCGGTAAGACACTTGCCATGATGTTTGAGAAACCATCAACCCGCACGCGTGTGTCATTTGAGGTGGGTATGCGGCAGCTCGGCGGAGAAGTCGTTATGCTCTCACAATCTGAAACCCAATTTGGTCACGGAGAGTCAATTGCCGACACAGCCCGCGTTTTATCGAGATTCGTAGATGCGATTATGTTGCGGACCGATGATCCGGCTAAGTTGGCTGAGTTGGCGCACCATGCAACCGTTCCTGTTATTAATGGTTTAACTGACTTGACCCATCCTTGCCAGCTGATGGCCGATGTGATGACTATTGAGCAACACCGAGGCCCCGTCGCCAATCAAGTGGTGGCATGGACTGGAGATGGCAATAATGTTTCTAACAGTTTCATCCAGGCAGCAGCGCAGTTCGGCTTTAAGCTTCGGCTCGCTTGTCCAGACAGTCTAAGGCCTGAACGGACTATACTGAAATGGGCTTTAGAGGCTGGTGCGGATGTGCAAGTTACGGATGATCCAACAGAAGCTGTAGACCAGGCTGATTGTGTTGTGACCGATACCTGGGTGTCTATGCATGATGAGGCGGATGGTCGTGTTGAGGCTTTAACACCGTATCGTGTGACGCCTGATCTGATGAATCTCGCTAAATCTGATGCTATATTTATGCACTGTTTACCGGCTCATCGAGGAGACGAAGTCCTTGATGACGTGATTGACGGACGTTGGTCTGTTGTGTGGGATGAAGCCGAGAATCGGATGCACGCCCAAAAAGGTATCCTGATGTGGTGTCTTGGGTGAGGGCTTTTCTATGACTGCGGGCCTATCCACAAGCCGACCAGGAGTTAGCCAGCCATTTCTGCTCTATGACGGTGCAGTTCGAGGCAGGCTGGTAAGGCTCAATGGCGTTGCAGAAACGATTTTAAAAGCTCACGATTATCCAGATGCGGTGCTAAAAATCTTGGGTGAAGCGATGGCTGCATCCGCAGCTCTTGCTGATGGATTGAAGTTTAATGGTTCTTTTACGCTCCAAATCCAAGGGAACGGACCAATTCATACCTTGGTCACAGACATTACCAGCGAAAGAGCCATGCGAGGGTGTGCAAAGTTTCATGCCGATCAACTGCCTACTGAAAACGTTGAAGAGGGTGAACAACCTTCGCTGCTGCATCTTATGGGAACAGGGCACATCGCTTTTACCGTAGACCAGGGCCCGGATACTGATCGTTATCAAGGTATTATAGAACTTGCTGGGAGTTCTATAGGAGACTGTGTGCATCAGTATTTTCAACAGTCTGAGCAGCTTGAAACCGCCATTAAGATTGTTGCAGGCCGCTCTGACCCGGGCGATCAATCGTCCCCTTGGCAAGTATCTGCCATACTTGTTCAGCGTATGCCATCAGAAGGCGGTAAAGCTCCTACAGAAACTGAAGAAGATGCATGGAGAACAGCCGTCATTTTGCTGAGTAGTGTTTCAGAACAAGAATTGCTCAGTTCAGCTTTGTCAGAAGAAGACGTTTTAGCCCGCTTATTTGGCACGGTCGGAGGCCGCATACTAGATTCGCGTCCCCTTATGGTTGGCTGTCGTTGCACCCGTGATAGATCGGCAAAAATCCTGGCGTCATTTCCTATGGATGAGATTATGTCTATGTCGGAAAATGGAAAGGTATCGATGAGGTGCGAATTCTGTGAGATCGATTTCGATTTTTCCGAGCAAGAACTAAGTGCTGTAGCAGAAAATGCTGCTGCGGATTCTGAAACTTAATTACTTAGCCCACCTCATTACCGTTTTTCTCTTAAATTTGTTCTGAATGATTTGGACCCAGATTAGATGCGAGAAGGGTGCTAAATTAACCGCGCCAAAACCGCGGTAAAACAAGAACCAAGACTGTGTAGAGTTCCAAACGTCCAAGCAACATGCCGAGTGCGAGCAACCATTTTGCTGCATCAGGTAAGGTGGCATACGTACCCGCTGGACCAATAATAGGTCCTAGTCCGGGGCCTACATTTGAGACCGCGCTGGCCGCGCCAGATATTGCTGTAATGAAATCAAGACCAAGGGCCGCGAGCGCCACACCAAGGACGCAGACGGTCAGGGCATACAAATAGAAGAACCCCATAACGGATGCTGCAACGGATTCGTCAATTGATCTGCCGTTATAGTAGGGCGTAAACACACCGTGTGGTTCCAAAAGCTGTCGTAATTGGACGCGCGCCACTTCGAAAAGCACTTGAAAACGGAACACCTTGATGCCGCAGGTCGTCGAGCCAGCGCAACCCCCAATAAACATAAGCATAAATAGGACAACGACGACAAAGCCCCCCCAAAGGCTGAAGTCAGCTGTGGCGAAGCCTGTGCCAGTAATAACGGAAACAGTGTTAAACGCTGCAAACCGCAACGCAAGAACGGGTTCGTAGGTGTCTGTGATGACAAGATAAACCGTTACAAGCCCAACAAAAGTGATAACTGTGCTGATAAACCACCTGACTTGGCTGTCGTTCCACAATGCACTGCTGCGACCACGAATTACCTGAACATAAAGTAGAAAGGGAATGCCGCCGACAACCATTCCTATAATCGCTAATGCATCAATTAATCCGCTATCAAAGTAGCCCATAGAGGCATCATGATTAGAATACCCGCCTGTTGCGATGGTTGTCATGGCATGTACTGCTGCGTCCAATGTGTCCATGCCTGCAAGCCAGTATAGCAGCGCCCACAAAGCAGTTAGAAAAACAAAGACGATAACAAGAGCTGCAGCAACTTGCGTGGCACGAGGCAATACTTTTTCTTGTGCCTCGAACCCCTCTACTTTGAACATTTGCATGCCGCCGACCTTCAACATAGGCAGTATGGTCAGCGCCATAATAATAATCCCAAGGCCGCCCAACCATTGAAGAATGCCGCGCCATAACAAAAGACCCGGAGGCGCATCGTCTAAATTGGTAATTACAGTTGCGCCAGTCGTGGTGATACCCGACATAGCTTCAAAAAAGGCATCGGTGAAGTTTAACCGATAATCAGAAATCATAAATGGCAGCGAGGCAAAAGCAGGTAAGACAATCCAAGACAATGTTGTTAATAAAAATGCTTGTCGCAAGGTAAGAGTAACCTCGCCTGTCCGCGTTGTCATAACAGTCGCTGTGCCGACAAACAGAGTGAAGGCACCGGCTGTTGCGAAAGCTGTCCAGTCTGGGTTTCCAATGCTGAGATCAACGATAGCAGGAATTCCCATTCCCAACGCGAGAATAATGAGAAGCAGCCCGATGACGAGAAATACAGGCCGAAAGTCTATAACGATGTACGTCATGGCAACTCAGCCCCGATTATCTGCCGTATCGAAAGACAGTAAGCTGATGTTTATCAGCAATTCAGAGCATAGAGGAGGTGAAACGAACTCAAAAGCCCTCAGCGCTAAACAGCGCATCAAATATTGAAGTGTACAGCGCTTACTTCCCTATAAAAGCAAGGAACTCTCTTCGGGTCGATGCATCGTCGCGGAATGCTCCGAGCATAGTGCTTGTCACCATTGTTACATCAGGTTTGTGAACGCCTCGAGTGCTCATGCATTCATGGTTGCCTTCGATGACAACGGCGACACCTTTAGGAGTAAGGACGTCGTTGATTGTGTTTGCAATTTGTGCCGTCATCTTTTCTTGGATTTGCAAGCGTTTTGCATACGCATCGACGAGACGTGCAAGTTTTGAAATACCGACGACTTTATTGTCTGGCAAATACGCGACGTGAGCTTTTCCAATGATAGGAACCATGTGGTGCTCGCAATGAGACTCGTAATCGATACCAGTGAGGACAACCATTTCATCGTAGCCCTCTGTCTCTTCAAAAGTTGTTCGCAAAATTGCCTCTGGATCTTGCCAGTATCCCGCAAAAAACTCTTCATAGGACCGTGCCACCCTATCAGGTGTTGCAAGAAGCCCTTCTCGTGTTGGATCGTCACCAGCCCATCGGATCAGAGTTCGAACAGCGGCCTCGGCCTCCCCGCGAGTCGGCCGGTCGGCCGTGACTTTGTTTTCGCCATGGTCTTTAGGTATTTTGTCCATTGATCCTAAGTGGATTTTTTTCATTTTTGCTCCCTTCGGACCGCCGAAGCCCACAAATCTGCTGTTAAGAACTTTTCTTTTACGCTCTTGTTACGAAGTCGCCAACTTGTCGGATCAGTAATCCTAGTTGACGGACGCAGAATCGTATGGGCTATCAAGGGAAAATGCTGGAATCTCTACGTTAAAGCGCTCCCCGGCAGAGCTTTCCATTTCGTAAGTTCCAACCATAATGCCTGATGGTGTAGGGAGCGGTGTACCGCTTGTGTACTCGTAAGATTCGCCTGGGTTGAGAATAGGCTGCTCTCCTACAACTCCAGCACCTTTTACTTCCTGCAATCGCCCCAACTGGTCAGTTATACGCCAGTGTCTATTCATGAGTTGGACCGTCTCATCCCCTATATTTTCTATATTGACCCTATAAGCCCATACGTAACGTTCTTCCTCCGGTTCTGACTGTTCATCCAGATAAAAAGGTTGAACTTTGATTCTTATTTCACGTGTTGTTTTTTCGTACATCTCAAATCAATCAAAGTTTAATGCTAATTTAAAGCTGCCCACGACCAAATCCAACAGTCAAGCTGACAAGGCTTGGCTAATATCTGCGATAATATCTTGAACGGACTCTAATCCCACTGAAAAACGTAGAAAACCGGGTGTTATGCCGACAGTTTCTTTTTCATCATCGGTCAGACGTTGATGGGTTGTTGTCGCTGGATGACAGATGAGACTTTTCGCATCCCCAAGGTTGTTTGAGATATCGATCACTTTAAGCTTGTTCAAAAACTTAAATGCGCTTTCTTTTCCGCCTGCCAATTCGAAAGCAACGACCGTTCCGCCACGTTTCATTTGCTGCATCGCAAGGTGATGTTGCGGATGTGATGACAATCCTGGATAAAGCACCTTAGTGAATTCCGATTTGCGTGAGAGATACGTTGCTATTTCTAGTGCTGAGTCGCAATGGCGATCTAGACGCAGCGAGAGCGTTTCTAATCCCTTCAACAACACCCAAGCGTTAAACGGACTCAGTGAGGGACCCGTGTGGCGGATGAATGGCGTCAGTGTATCTTCTACAAAAGATTTCGTTCCCAGAACTGCGCCGCCGAGGCACCGGCCTTGTCCGTCAATATGCTTGGTTGCTGAGTAAATAATGACATCAGCACCTAACTCTAGGGGTTTTTGTAGCTCGGCTGTAGCAAATACATTGTCAACAAACACAGTTGCACCAGCTGTGTGAGCGAGCTCGCAAACCTGCGCCAAGTCGATAATTTCAAGTCCAGGGTTGGATGGAGACTCAAGAAAAACCGCATGTGCGGGTGTAGCGAGTGCTGTTCTCCATTGATCAATATCCCGACCATCAACGATCTCTGTGATGACACCCATGCGTGGCAATAATTCAGTGCAGATATACTGACACGAGCCGAATAGGGCCCGCGACGCAACCAAGCGGTCACCCGCACTTAAGTGGCTTGCAAGTGCTGCAAAGACAGCAGCCATCCCACTACTTGTTGCGCGGCAATCTTCGGCACCTTCGAGCAATGCGAGGCGTTGCTCGAACATCGTTACCGTTGGGTTTCTAAACCGAGAGTAAACATAGCGTTCAATTTCTTGGTTAAAAGCAGACTCAGCTTCCTCGGCGGTCTTGTATACATAGCCAGAATTCAAGAAAATGGCTTCACTGGTTTCATCAAATTGGCTGCGGACTGTTGCCCCGCGAACGGCCTGAGTTTGCGGCTGCCAATTGCGTTGGCTCTCATAATCGATGGTCATTGTGTGCCCTTTTAGACAATAAAAAACCCCCGACCGGTTGAGGCGGGGGCAGAGCCCTCGACCTTTTTAGCGATTTATTTAACGTGGCCGCAATCCGGTCTTCAAATCACCACACCCCAGATTTTAACCGTATTTCACAGGTAATCAAGTCTCCAGGCTTGTCGACACATCTCAACCTGGAAAATAAGCAATAACTTTTTCATTTGAACCATTCGCGCCGGTTGACTAGAACACTAGGTAATCTTGAATTTTCAGTCTCTTAGCTCGTTTTTATTTTAAATGGGATGGGCTGGTATACATAAAGGTAAAGTAAAATGAGCCAAGAAAAATTAGAGGAGGCCCTAGGCTTGCATCAGGCAGAACAGTTTGATCAAGCAGAAGAGGCTTATTTGAATATTCTTGTCGACGAGCCCAAAAATGCAGAAGTTCTGAAACTTTTAGGGGTTCTTGCTTGTCAGCGCAGTCAATTTGAAGATGGCATAAGCTATTTGGAAGCTTCAATTGAAGCTGATCCATCGGTTTCTGAATACCATCATGTCCTAGGTCATAGTTATCTTGTTACAGGACGGATAGATGACGCGATTACATCTTTTATTAAGGCTGGAGAAATTGATCCTGGGCGTGAAGATGTCTTCGCAGCGTTAGGTGATACTTATCAGAACATACAGAAATTTCCTGAGGCTCTGAAGGCATATCATCAAGCGGCGGAAATAGCACCAGATCAAATTAAGTATCATGTGAATGCTGGGTTAAGCGCTATTTTTAGCAACCAATTCGAGATCGCGGGCAAGTACCTAAATTATGCACTTGAACGCACAAAAGACTTCCCCCAGGTTTATTATGGTTTGGCTCTCGTGGAAGCCGAGAAGAAGCAGATTGCCAATGCGCACGAGTTTATTAAAATAGCTGTGAAACTTGATCCAGATAACCCCGAGTATCAAAGATTGCAACAACAGTTCTCAGCTCAATAACGCAATCTGTACGGTGTTATTTTTAACGCTTCAGGGTAAAACTTGTGCGTTTTGGGGGGAATTCTATTAGCGTTTCACTTACATCCCTCGTCGACGCCTAGGCTGAACCTGCGTTCCTGTTAGTAAGGTTATCACATGTGCAAGTGTCGCTAAGAACAACAACGCCAATATGACCATGAGTAACCCATAATTTAGAATTCGTGGGTTTAACGGATCTGGTGGTTGTTTCGCTCTATAATAGCAAAGGCCAAGCAGTCCGATTTCTAGAACCAAAACACCTATAGTGATTGCAAGCTCAATTTGTGTGGTCATATTTATAAGTCTTTGAATTGCTCGATTTCTTCACCCTGACCTTTAGTTAAAAATGGGATCTTTCTGGCCATCTGGGCATGGTTGATAATAGTCGTCGCCCATCTCTGCGAATTTAGTCGGACGTGTACCTGGGTCACCTTCCTGCCATTCTATGAGACCTAAATCAATTAGGCGCCGAAGATTGAAGTTCGCGAGCACACTATTTCCTTCTAAATAAGCTTTTCGATACCATTTTGCAGCCTTGGAGAAATCACGGTCTAATCCACCTTTACAGTTATCATAAGCCTCAGCCAAGCTGAACTGAGCATCGGGATGACCTTGCAGCGCTGCTTTTCTGAACCACGGTATAGCAGATTCCCAATCAATAGATTGAACGCCTTGTCCCCTAGATAACATAAAAGCATACCAATACTGACCTAGGTCATAACCTCCTTTGGCAGACTTTTCCATCCAATGTATCGCATCCTCATGAGAGAGGGGGGCGCCAGCTTCTAGAAGATAGGCAGACCCAAGGAAGTACTGTGCTCTTGGGTCTCCGCGAGACGAAACATCTTCTAAAATCTCAATGCCTTTAGATTGATTACGTTCTAATCTGTCTCCACTCATGTAGCGAATTGCTAAGTCTATTAGAGCCTCGTCAGATCCGGCTTTGCCTAAGTCTTCCAGCTGCTCAGCAGTAAGCGTGCTATGGTACGAGTCATTCGGATACCAATAGTCCCGAGTTTGTTCCGACGTTCGGTATGTTGTGCATGCGGCAAGTGCGAAAACGCATGATATTAGTAATAGAGCTCTCACCGGCTTCAGAATTTCTTGGGTATCCATAGTTATATGCATCATTCTTCTTCAGGGTTCTGTGGATAGGAATTTTCCAGCTCTCCGAGCTGTGATCTGAATGCATCACGTACCAATCGTGACGTATCTCGATTATCGATTATATAAGGGGTAAGTAAGACGATTAGCTCTGTCCTATTTAGACCCTGCGACTGATTCTTAAACAGATTGCCCAACAAAGGAATATCTTTCAGATATGGAATCCCATTATTTCCTTTGCTGAAATTTTCTGAAATCAGTCCCGCCAGTAAAACTGTTTCACCATCGTCGATTGATAAAGTGGTTGAAAAACCCCGTGTAAGTATTAAGGGGCTTTGTATGCCAGATGTATCATTGGCTTGTGCATCACTTACTTCCTGTTGAATTGTTAGCTCAACGCGCTGACTGGAATTTACGATGGGGGAAATCGTCAGCACCACCCCGGTGTTACGATATTGAACTTGTTGCAGTATGTTGCTGGTCCCATTTGTAGATCCGTCTGGTGCAGTTTGCTGTGTTGTAATGATTGGCACCTGAGTTCCAACTTGCATTGTCGCAGTTTTGCCGCTGGCGGCAACCAGTCTCGGGCTGGATAAAATAGAGACCCTGCTTTCATCTGCAGCAGCATTAAGTGAAGCCGTGAAACTTCCATTATCGCGAATTAGATTAACGGCGAGGCCCTCGCTAGACTCAATTGTAAAAGAGTTTGATGCAGATGCAGAATCATCAAAATTTAATACGGCACCTAATGACTGACCTTGATCTAAAGTTACCTCTGCAACAGTTGCCTCTATGAGTACTTCGTAGGGCGCTTTGTCCATTTGATCCGCTAAAGACCTGAACTGAGAATATTGCTCTGCAGTGCCTTGGAAAATAATGGCGTTTCTTGAGGTGTCGACCACGACAGAATTGTTGACGGCTTGCACAGTTGTTTGCTCACCGTCTGTTACAGTGCCTTCTCCGCTAGTCCCTAGAACTTGGCTTATAAGAGCGGCAACTTCTTCAGCATTCGTGTTCCTGATCTGATGATAAAATACACCACTAGTGTTAATTGTTTGTCCAGGCTGATCTAATTCAGCCGCCCAGTTGGTGACATGCCGCAAGTTTTGCTCACTGGTGGCGAAGACTATGATAGTGTTAAGTGCTTGCACAGGTATAAGTTTGATGGACGCAATAGAGTTAGAACCTCGTTCAACTGAGTAACCCTCTGCTTGAAGAACTTCTAAGAGTTGCGTGGTAAGCCGGTCAACACTCCAATAAGCTGGTGATATCTTTAAACTCCTGCTGCCGGCTAGTGTTGGTTGGTCTAATATTTCTATCAAATCTAGTGCAGCCGCAATGTCCTCACCGGTGCCGAGTAAAATTAAAGCATTTGAAAATGGAACAATGATAATATCCAGCCTTCCTCTAAGGGTAAGGCTGAGCCAGTTCTGCATCGTTTGAACGCGGATGTTATCAACGGTTGCATAGTAAAATACAGGCCTCATGTCGCCCGGGACATTTGAAAACGCACGAGATCTTATGATACGGGGGATTTCTGTTTGGGCCTGCGCATTTTCAATGACGCGATAGACACCATTTTGATAAGCAATACTGATGCCGTAATTTGCTAAAACTTGCGTAACAAGTTGATAGAAAGAGTCAGGTGTTGCTGGTTCTGCAGTACGCAGTGTGACGAGCTGTTCTCTGGACAGCACTGCGCTGTCTATCTCAAATGTTAAATTAAGTAGTTCACCGAAGACAGTGTTTATAAATGCGGGAAGGGCTACGCCTTCGAAGTTAATACTTATGTTTTGTCCGGTTAAGGATGGGGGTTGATTGCTAACAACGGGTGCGCCTGCATTCCTGCCAATTGGCGTCATTAAACCGGGTTCGGCTAATAATTTCTCGCGACCAGCGGTAGGGCCCGAGAGTTGGGCGGACTCAACATCTGTGGCCTTTGTGTCCTTCTCTGTAAAGAGAGGGGTAGTCATTGGAGTTCGAGGGAATGTCGTGCATCCAGAGATTAAAAATATAGATAGTAAGATTGCGGACGGTTTAACCGAATTTCTAGGTAGTAAATTCATCAGTCCAACTCCAAACTTTCGCCGCCACCAAAAAGTGCGATACGCATGCTCTGGTTTTGTTTTTCAAATTTTATCTCATTTTCTGCAATCATAGTTAACACTTCGCCCCCTGGCAGAGTGTCTCCCGTTTCATAGAGATTTAGCTTGCCGGTCACTAAGTTGAGGGTCACGGCGTTCCATTGTTTTCCCCTGCTCACAATGCCCAATAGTTGCCATCGGTCCCCATCAAGTGAAGCCTCAACCGTTTCCTCCACTGGTGTGGATATGCTCAGTGGCTCGCCTCCGAATAGAGGTGCAGCTAGCATTGTGTCGATGTCAGGCTGGATATTTAGAGTTGCTCGCGCAGGAAGCTGCCAAGAGCTGTTAAGGTCTGAGTTGCTTCCTGAACTTACAAGTCCAAAAATTGCAGCCACTACTCCGAGGGCAATAGAGCATGAGACAATAAGGATTGATGTCATATGGTCTTTTAAGTCTTTCAGAAACGCGATCATATGATGCTCTAGGTCAACGCTCATCCTGCGCCATCTCTTATTTTAAACACGGTCATGAGGTCCATCTCGACTCTCGCATTTCTTCCCGGTCTAATCATTAATTTTTCAACTATCACCCAAGGCTGACTGGTTGCTGTATCGTTCAAAAAGCGGATTAGACCTACTTCCTCTAACGGTGCCAGCACTTTTGCCCGTATGTGCTGCAATGACGATAAAGTTTCAGAATTAGTGTTAATATTTGCAACAGGACCTCTGGAAAGCTGAACTTGACGGACCTCCATCCCATGCCTTTCTAGATTGGTGCGTATCCATCTTTCAAAACCAGCCTCTGCTAGGCCAGGTGTGTCACCAGGCCAATACCTTTGTTCCAGTTGGCTGACAAATTGCTCAGCTTCAGCTGCTCGTTCAGGCCATCTTGTCTCGCTTACCTGGGCCTTAAGTTGAGCTAGTTTAGCCTGTGATGACTGAGTTTCGGCTTTTGTTTTGCTGGACAAGTTCTCTAAATAAATAACTGGTCCAATATAAAGAAGGCACCCGATAATTAAGACAAGCCATTTAAGTCGCTCATTAGCCCTTAACTCTGCCTTAAAGTCGAGCATGAGAGTTTTAACTTTAGGAGAGATAGTTTTTAACGTGGTATATTTATCCATTCTGACTCCCCTGTCTTGAAGGGGCGATTTTCATTTTAACTATAAGCGTTTGGCCTCTCGTACTTGCGCTAACGTTCGAAAATAAATTGTCATTCTCAAAAGCTTTTATAAAAACCCTTGGATCGAGTTCCGAGCTAAGGTCGAGGCCAAATTCTAGGTCGCCAGAATCGTACTCCCAGCTCAGCAAAGTTACACCGTGCTCATAGAGCAGGCTATGAGCACGTGCGAGTATTTCAATTTGATGGGGGTATTTGTGAAGCGATGAGATGTCTTCCGCAGCTTCAAGAGCAATTAAGGCATTGAGCCGACTTGCTCTAATGGACTGACTGGCACCCTCTATGGCTGCAATCTCTTTATTAATAAGCCAATTCTGAGCCATGTATGTTGTTGTCTGCGCAAGAAAGAAGGTGACAGGCAATATTAACAAGACTGTCGCAAAGACGCGTGCTGGCTGATAGTTAATGACATAACTAATCAAATCACCGCTATTTGGCTTCTCATGCCAAGCTTTATCAAGCCATACCGGTTCAATTATATCTGGCAAGCCATTGCCTGCTTGTTGTCCTGCTATACGAGAGAACAAATACCAGTCGTTCACAGGTGGTGTTTTTTGCCACCACCGTGAGGCCATGAGTATGCCGTCCTTCCAGAACTGGCCTTCCACGCCATTGACACACCTCACAAGGCGTAGGCCGTCAGATATATTATGTCGAATAAATGCTTCTGGTATAACTTTGCACTTGATTGGATCGTAGCCGAATTCTCTAATCTGGCTTTGTACTTGCTTTTTGTCCCATGCAAATACACAAGCAACATTTCCGGACCATGCGACTGCATAACCAGTATCATCAAACGGCGACCACGCCTCCACTTTCAGACTGAGAGCAGAATCTTTTTGTCGTTCACTTAATTGTCCAGGAATTGAGAAGGTGGCATGCTTCAAGTGCTTTCGAGCGGGTACCCAGATAACGTTTCTATCGGACTCTTCAGCACTTTCTAAATCAATCTGCCCCTCGCGCAATATCTTCGGGCTTGGGGAAAGTATATTTTGGATCGATGTCTGCCACTCGCTGTTGGATGACTTTAGGAATTTTATAAACATAGTCTATTTGCCAGGGCTGGTCCGGCTCCCTTCGGAGTAATGTAAGAGAGAAGCGTATTGTTTCATTTGTTTCTCTGTCTATTAGATCAACTATAAAGCACAGTCCTGGCACAAAACTGTAAAAGAATGGTTGTGCTACAAGGATTAATCCGGCCGCATTTCCGATGTCTTGAATATTCCGGAAAGGATAGGTTTCGCGGGCAGTGATTATAAGGTTAGCCGTGTCAGAACTGAGCCCTTCTATGTACGTTTGTAGTGCTATTGGTGGGGCGGTATTAGGGTTGAATCCGTTAGATCTACAAGTCGTCAAAATTGGCGTTCTATAATGACTTTCCCAAATTTCTGATACTGCTGACCAACCAATTATTCTTTGAGCTTCTAAGGGTGTCAGGAGTTGAAAATTGGCTGGGTGACTAAGCCCTAAATTGTCGTAGTCATTGATTTCGGCACC
This sequence comes from Rhodospirillaceae bacterium, assembly GCA_040221475.1. Classification (GTDB taxonomy): domain Bacteria; phylum Pseudomonadota; class Alphaproteobacteria; order Rhodospirillales; family Rhodospirillaceae; genus WLXB01. The sequence continues at coordinate 148,421 of JAVKEJ010000060.1, forward strand.
AGAGAGTCTTGTCAGGTCATCTTCATCTCGATAGTCGAGTAGCGTATCAATCAAACTATCATGAAGCGTTTCGTCAATGTTCAACGATGTAAAGAAACGTTTTAGGATGGTGTTGTTCGCAACATTGAGATTAACCAACCCTCGTCCATCTTGTATTTTAATCGCATATCTAGGATTGCTGGAAACCGTTGAGATTCTGCCGTCAAGAATGATCGTATCACCGTCATCAAAGTCATTATTTAATATGTCGCTGAATGGATCCAGGCTAGATCCTTGCTCTGGTAGGTTGTCTATAGCCACGCCACGGAATGTCATGGGTTGTCGGCCGAAAGCAAATATTAACTCGTTGCGAATATTCGCGAATGCAAGTTCTGAGTCTGCTTTGTTTTGTATGGCTATTGCGTTATTAACTGCACCTGCAACCCACTCAGACAAGACTGCTGCCGCTAACCCCATAACCGCAATGATCCATAGGGATAGGGGCAGTATGAATCCGTGCGATAGTTTAATAGAAATTTTCATACAATGGATGTTTTAAGAAAACTCTCTAAAGCTGGTTTGCAGAAGTGACACCTAGAGTTTCGTATCGATGAGCAACAAACTATCTAAAAAAATAGACTTAGAACTACATCAGCTACCTATAGAGAAAAGCCTCTTCAGGCGAGTTAATTACCTGTAAGATTTTCGCTGCTTGAAGTCAGTATTGCTAATTCCTTTTGAACCGATTTTAGCGCTCTGTCCCAACTGTTGTTTGATGCCTGTCGCGATATCCGCATAGACGGATACCAGAGACTGCCATCTGTTTCGCAAAACCAATACCAAAGCCAACCTGGGCCAATTTTTGGTACTAAATTCCAGGTTGAAACCCCCAAGGCACCAGCCATATGGGCGGTCGCATTACTTGTGGTGATTACGGCGTCTAGCGAGCGAACTTGGCTGGCAAAATCATCAAGACTCAGAAGTGGGTCAATATCTGGGTCTATTATTAGTCTGCTTGATATGTGCTGCGGCAGTTTCCCAATCTCTTCTTCGACATCACCATATTGTAAAATCACAAAAGCGCAGTCCTTAGTTTCTAAAATTGCCTTGAATCTTTCCAGAGGAATAGACTTAAAATTGCCATTGAGTTGACTCGCGCTTTTCCATGAAAGCCCGATCAGTTTTTTTCGTTGGCTTAGTTCAAGATATTTGTCTCGAAGCACAGAGGTTTTGCTTTGATCTGCTCTCAGATAATGATCACGAAGTGGAAAATCTGTTGCCTTCTTTCGATAGAAAGAGGCCAACGTAAATGCAGGAGTCTGTAGCGTAACATCCTCCAAAAGACATGGTGATTCTGAGAGCTCATTCTTACTTATGCATGTGGCATTCGGGAATGAGCGCGTTGTTATTGGCTTAAGTCTTTCACTGGTTGCAATAACTAGGGAAATGCCGGCCTCGTAGGCATCTAACACGCATCCCAATTGTAGTATTTCGTCACCTACTCCTTGGTCAGTCCAAACCAATAAAGAACCAGGCCCTGAAGGTGAGGTTGTCAGTGGTGGTAGACTTGCATTGGCAGGACTGAATTTGACGCCTGTCTGCCCATACCTCAGGGAGTAGAATTTCCAAGCCTGATTAAAATCACCTGTTTGGAAATAGGCACCAGCCATATGATAAGCCGCTGTATCGAAGTCTGGTTCTTCTATAAGTGCACGGGAGTAGTATTGTATGGATTGGTCAAACTTCTGTTCTATAAAGTAAGTGAAGCCGATCATGTCCAGAATGGCAGCGTGATTCGGTTGAAGTTTTATGGCCGTCAGCAAATGTTCTCGGGCAAATGCAGGGTCTTCATACTTGTATAAGTCTGCTAAATTGAGATGTGCTTCAGCAAGGTTAGGGGCAAGTTCAACAGCTCTCTTACACGACGCCTTGGCGGAATCGCTATGTCCAAGGCGGCTTTCAACTAAACCAAGATTACTCCAAAGCATAGCTGATTTGGGAAGCATTTTCAGTGCTGACTTTAGGAAAGACCTGGAATCTTCATATCTTTTCTCATCTAAAGCGATGAGACCTTTGATCATGAGTATCCCTGGGTCAGCCGTTTGCTGTGCTAAAAAATAACTATAGTCAGTGTTGAGTGCGTTCAGTCGTCCCTGCTTCCTGAGAAGCAAGGCTAAATGTACGAAGGCATCATAAGACTTGGAATCGAGTTCAAGTGCTTTGCGGTAGTTTTTTTCTGCTAAATCGGGTTTCTCTATTCGATTATAAACATGGCCTAAATTTGCATAAATTTCTGGTCGTGAACCGTCTAATTTTTCTGCTTTCCTTAGTATTCTTCTGGCTGCGTCTAGGTTGCCGTTTTCCAGATGAATCAAACCTGATGTGTTAAGGATTATTGAGTTGTTTGAGGCGAGTGACATCGCGCGCCTAATGGCTTTGTATGCATTTTCTGTCTCTTTAAGTGCCCGATAAGAAAGCGCTAACAGATGATATGCATCCGCATTGTTGGGGTGCGTTGTAAGTATTTTACTACACTTATTGAGGCACTCGCGGGCATTCCCCCGTTGTAATTGCTCTGCAGCCTCTTGGAGTTTGAAGCCAATATCTGGGTCGGCAATCATCTACTGATGGTGCCGAATGGCCCAGTGCGCACGGGACTAAGGCGATTATGAGGTCCCATTACTCGGATAACGGAACTGAAAAGCGGTAAACCGGATTCGATTTTGATGGAACTCGGCGTTTGCTTAAATTTTTCATCTGGATTCAAAACACTCGGGCGAGGTGGCCAGCTCGTTCGCCAGTCGCCGGATCGGCCTCGGTAGGAAAACTCACCAGTATCACCTTCCCATTTAGCCAGACGAACTGGGTTATATCCTTCCTCCAAGTAAACGAGTTCTGTCACGTTATCCCTAGATACATACTGAAGAAACATTTCAAATGGCGTTGGAGCACCCATCGTGCCCCTGAGGGCTGTTAAAGTTAAGCCTTTGAGGCGACGCTCTTGGCCAGAAAAGCTGTTTTCACTTTCATCAAATCCGGGCAGAACACCTAAGAGTGGGGCTTTGATCACACTATTTTGTAAACTCACTGTTTCTATGCTTACCAATTCGCCCGCAACCCGTAATCGAGTATTGAGAACGATTCCTAGCCCTTGCATCAGAATGGCTGTTATTAAACTGGTTATTGTCAACACGACAATGACTTCAAGCAGCGTGAAACCTTTATCAGACTGATGAGAGGGAATAGTCATTCTGTGTCTGCAAACGGTAGGCTGGTTGAGAAGCGCTCATAACCAACTTTACGGACATTGAAGTTAAACCAATCATCATCATTTTTTTGAACGCTTACCTCAACGTTGTAAAATCCAACTTTATAACCAGCCAGGCCTGTTCTTGTTTGTATCGTATCGTTTGGAGTGACCAACACGGTACTGTTCCATTCGAAGCTATAGCTTCCCATGTCCATTGCGCCGGACGGGTCGGATAGAGGATTGATAGGATCTATCAGCGCTAGGATGGATTCCATTGCGATAGACTGTGAACTGGCATCAGCGGCGCGTGAGAGTTGAGTGAGAGATTCGCTGATAAGCAGCATAATAGGAAGAGTTGTCATCCCAATAATTGCGACTGCGACAATCGCTTCAATTAATGTGAACCCCCGCCTCAGACGGAGTTCCAACGTGCGAATCTGTTCTATCATTCTTCGTCTGTTGTGATCTGACAATACGGTGGCTTCAGATTAAGTTCGAGTTTTATTGAGCCAGTCGAAATGGTGATTAGCCCGCCTGAGCAAAATCCTGATGCTCGATATAGTATCGGGGCCGGAACCTCAAAATCCCACCCTAATGGTATGTCGATTTTTGCAGGAAATAACATGGTGCCTCTGAAGGGGTGAAGTCCATCCAGGCTATTTACGTCAATGTGTTGGTTAGGGTCTTCTGTGAGGTTATCAACCTTAGTTTGATTGGTGGCCATCAAAACATAGTCTTGATTGGTGCTGTAGGCTTGAAATGGAAGGGTGTTTATGGATCTGAATAAGCTATCGCGCTCGTTTGCGAATGCGACACGATCAAAGAGGCGCGGCAGGTTTGGTACAACCACAGCTGCAGCTAAGCCGATAATAAAAACGACCACAAGCATCTCGAGCAGAGAGAAGCCTGCGATTGATTTCATGGGATTAGGGTGTTGTTGAGGCCAAGAAACCCACATCCGCGTCCATTCCTTCCCCCCCTTCTTTTCCGTCCGCCCCAAAACTGTAGAGCGTTATAGACGTCGAGGTGTTTGGCTTATACTGGTAAGGGCTTCCCCAAGGGTCCAGAGGTACGCCTTCTGATAGGTATGGTCCTTGCCATTTACGTCTTGTTCTATCATCCGCTGGCGCTGTCATAAGAATAGAAAGTCCTTCCTCAGTTGTAGGGTACCTTCCGACATCAAGCCTTAATGTATCGAGAGCGCCTTTTAACATTCTTATCTGTGTATCAGCCGCGGTAACCCTTGAGCTGTCTACACGTCCCAACAATTGAGGGCCGACTAAGCTGGCCACCAACCCAATGATGACCAGTACAACAAGCATTTCTAGCAAAGTGAAGCCGCGATGGTTTGCGCTATGTACAAGGGGCTTAGTTGATCGATTAGTAATTTTCATGATTGTAGTTCTCTATAGTGAGACCTGATTTACACTTGTGATAGCTAGCATAATGGCCGTGACGATTCCACCGATCACAACTCCAATGAGAATTATCGCTGCGGGCTCAAGAATAAGCAGAAAGCGCTTCATCCTTTGGCGGCCTGAATCTTCATAAAGCTTAGCGAGTGAAGTCAGCATACTTGGCAGTTCGCCAGACTCTTCGCCGACCTGCACCAAGCTTAATGCTGTATCTGAGAAGGTTTCTTGGTCGCGCATTGCAATGGACAATGACTTTCCGGCGCGCACTTGCTTGCTGACTTGCTCCATGCGGGTGCTAATAGTTTTTATTCCAAGCGTTCCGCGCGCAAATTCAAGGGCTTTGATCAGATCGACCCCATGACGAAGCATCGTTCCAAGCATAGAGGACCATTTTGCAAGTTCAGCTTCTTTAAGCCAGCTCCCGAGTAGCGGTAAAGAAACCAGGTTCTGGCGCATCCAATCTCGTGCGGTCGGTTGTTTATACCCCCAACTCAGCAATATCAGCGCGGCCGCTAATGTTATGAAAACGATAGTCTTGTTCTCGCTCAGCAACATACCCGCGGACAGAACCACTTGAGAAAGGAGTGGAAGGGGCTCTTTAGAGGCGGCCAGCATCGCTGAAAAGCGGGGAACGACGATGAGAAATATAAATAAAACGGCACCAAGCCCTGCCGAGACGAGTATCGCAGGGTAGGTTAGTGCGTTTTTGATATCCTGTTTTATTTGATACTCGTACTCCATTTGCGTCGCCGTATCAGAAAGCGCAGGTCCAAGTTCGCCGATAGACTCTCCTGCTGCGCTGAGTTGAAAGGCATAACCGGGGAGACTGGGTAAGGCACGTGCAAAGGCGCTAGAGAATGATGCGCCTGATCTGAGGGCCTTTGACATACTCTCGAAGGCTTCAATTAACTGAGGATGCAAACCCTGTGACTTGAGCGTATCGACAGCCGTTATGAGTGGGACACCTGAATTCAGGAGTAGCGCTAACTGTTTGACAGTCAGGATGTAGTCTTGCGGCGAGGGCGCACGTTTTCCCGATAACAGGCTGGCCCTGTTTTTTTTTGGTTTTTGGCGTTCTAAAGAAACCGGGGTTAATCCCCTTGAAGCCAGCAGCCTGAGGGCCTCTTTTTTAGTATCGGATTTAATATGACCGACCAAAGCCTTCCCAGTGCCGTCTACAGCCTCATATTCGTACGCTGACATGGAGTATCTCTAGCTGAAAACACAGAACCTATTAATAGGGGCAACAGTCTACAAAGAGAAGTTAATCCAATGTCATGTTGGAGAACGTGTGATTCAATTTTCATACAATAGCTAAAGAACACGCGCCAAGTTAAGGACGCCAAAGAAAAAGGGGAGAGTGTGAAACACTCTCCCCTTTACTCAGCTCAAAGAGAGCTGAATTATTTTATCAAGCTTACGGGTTAGCAGCTCTCGCGCCTGACAGCTCTGTGAAGTAGTTATCAACAGAGTTGAACATCACATGCTGCACGTACCCATCGATCGCGCCTGAGAACTCAAGGCGGTACTGAATGTTAGATGTTGGTGCACCAACAACAGCTTCGATCTGTTGCATGCTGATTTGCAGCGATGATTTGGCTTCGATACTTTCCGTTGTGTAAGTACCAATCGTCGCACCAGTGTTATCGTTCTTCACGAGAATGGTTGCGGTACCCGGTACGGAACCATTGTTCGTGATCCGCACAAAGGATTGGAACAATGTTCCGCCATCACCAAACGTGGACTGAACCGTATTGAGTTCTGTGGTGAATCCACTGCGGCTCAGTGCTGCAGTTGCACCTGATGCACCAGGAGCAGCGGTTTCAGTCGCCGTACCTGATGTGAACGCAATTGCAATTGTACCTGCAGCCCACTCAGAAATAGCTGTTGAGCCATTGAACTGAACTTCAACATCAAACGAGCCCAATAAGTTTGCATCGGCTGTAATGTTGAATGACGCAACCGAACCAGCAGTTGTTGTTGGTGTAAATGACGCAACAGTTCCAACTGCAATTTCACTGACTTGCAGTTTTGTTGTGGCTGCATCTGTCAGCACGCCATGGGTTACAGTCAATTCAACTGCGCTACTTATGGTACTTACGTTAGCTGCAGCAATTGCTGCAAGTGATCCGTTAACAACACTTGGGTTTATAGTAGTGCTATATTGACCCAAGCTACCAGTTGTTGCGGCGCCTGTCAGCTTGCTGAACGCCGTCGGTGTTGCTGTATTGCTGATGTTAAGTGTGGTACCGGCAGTTACTGAGCCGGAGATGCCGTTAACACTGGTCACGACATTTGTGCTTGCGATGGTCTCAAATGTGGTACGGGAGGTCGTCCCAACAACAAGACCGCTGATCGAAACGTTCGCTCCGGCAGTGGCGAGGCCATTGGCTTCATCGTAGGTGATGCCAGAGAATACCAGGGCATCAATACGCGTAGAACTGGAAGAAGCAGCGCATGTATCAACAATGATGCGTTCAGTCAGCAACTGGATATTACAACCGCTGAAGCTAGCAGCTTCCAATGTACCACCGGCCGTTTCTCTGAAAACGCCGAGTGATTGCGTGTAGGCATTATAATCTGCCCCTACAAGATCCAATTGAAGATCAAATGTTGCAGTCAACCCGCCAGGTGCTTCAAAATCAACAGCAAGTTGCTGATCTCCAACTGTGATGGTTGCGGGCGTCGCGCCGCCAAAGATCTGAGCAGCAACCTTCGGGATGTTGAAGGCACCCAGTACAGCACCGGCAGCAGCATTAGTTTTAATAGTCGCTGCGTAAGAAGTCGTAGATAGGGCTGTTGTTGCCAACAGAGCGCTACCAATTAGAAGTGTTTGTCTTTTCATAACTAAAGGATCCCCTTAAGTTTCCAGATATCTGATTTAAAAGGTTACGCGCATGCATACGCGTGCGCCCGTCAGCGCGTTGCTATAACACTGGTTCAGGGGGGGAAAGTCAAGCGATAAGGTTGGGAGAAAATGAGAGTGATGTATATTTGCCACACACGCCCTAATCTAGCGTTTTAGAAATGCCCTTTGCATGCTGATTATCTGAAAGATCACGGCCTATTTTGCTCAGAGGTGAAGCCCACAAGCCACCGATAGGCTTGCGATAAATTGTCACGGATTCGTACCATCTGCTGCGTTCGCCCTCTGTCGACCAATACCAAAGCCGGGCACGTCCCGCCGGCACCATGACCCAAGTGTTCAGGCCAGCGCCGCCTGCAAGGTGAGCGGTGGTGTTGCTACAGGTCAGAACCAAGTCCGCAGCCGCGAGCAAGGCCAAGGTGTCGTCAAGGTCTCCGTCCAAGTCAACCGTGTCTAGTGTAACTATGGACTTTGCTAAATTTTCTGGTAACCGATGAACATCTATTGACGCGTCACCATATTGGGCATTCACGAAGATAAGACCTGATAATGCGAGCACATTTTTCCATTGGTCCAAGGGAATTGTTTTGTCAGATCCGATTGTCGCATTGGAACTGGCCCAAGAAAGACCAACGAATTGCATTTCTTTTCCGTATTTGGCCTCTAAGCCTTGCCGGATGAGCTGGCTTTTCTCAGAATCTGCAATCAGATAGGGGGCTGGCGGGGGGAAGGATTTAGCCGTTGGCCGGAAAATAGCCCCCAAATCAGCCAATGAGAGATGAAAGTCGAATTGTCTTAACCTGTCTGTGCTCATTTCATCTGCTCTGCCTGACTCGATGGACAGATTTTCTAGATTCGCAAATGACCTTCTGAACAATCTTAAGAGTTTTGGAGAGCATAGCAGTATGCAGCTCTCAGCAGACCCGACGAGTTCAGCGATGAGGCCCGCATAAAGGATTTCTTCGCCGAGCCCTTGTTCTCCCCAAACTAAGACCTTCCTGCCCTTGACGCTTTCACCGTTCCAACGCGGAATGCAAAGGTTTACACTTCTGTAATACGGGGCGTCTGAGTCCGCCCGCAAGCGATAGTCTTTCCAGCCCTCCTCAAAGTCGCCAAGGCTTAACAGCGCCAGTGACCGGTTTACCCTCGCGTTTACGTTTTCTGAATCAAAATTCAGGGCCTTATCATAAGCTTTGACGGCTTGCGATTGGCGATCAAGCGCGGCTAAATAATTGCCATAGTTCGTATGCGCCGCAGACCAATTTGGCCGCAATTTGATTGCGGTTTCGATGTGATGAACGGCCGCTTCAAGGTTTTTGGAGTCAGCGCTTAATCCTGCAGCAGCAAAATGTGTGTCCGGATCATCGGGTCGTAGTCTTAGAGCTTTACTGATGGCTTTGTGTGCTTCTTCCAGCCGGTTTAATGCGCCAAAACATTTAGCCAGATTATAGTGAGCTTTTGCAAATTGCGGGGCGATTTCTATTAGCTTTTTGAAGTGCGGCAGTGCGGCTTCCACTTGTCCTTGGTCATAAAGGACGCAACCCAAGTTGAGCATGGCGTCCCGATAACCTGGATCGATTTTCAGTGCAGACGCGTAGGCCAATGTGGCCTGCGCTGGATGTTTGATATCTCTGCATAAATTGCCTTTGTTGAAATGGGCGGCAACCATATTCGGGGCAATAGAAATTGCGCGATCAAAATACTCTAAGGCTTCCTGGTAGGCTTTATTCTGATGGGCAATCACCCCCAGCAGATTAAGGGCGTCTGGTTGAAGGGGGTCTTCAAGCAGCACGGCGTGGTATAGCCGTGTTGCTTCGTTGATGTTTCCAGCTTGGTGATGACGAAGTGCAGCTTCAAGCTTTTGAGCTAAAGCGTTTTTCATGGTTTTGGGTGTGTTGCTGAAGGTCTGCCTGCGATCCAGGCTTTAAGACTCTTTACCACTTCCTCAATGACGCTATGCCACCAATGATTTGTCTGAGATTCGACGTTTTGTTGTCTAAACAACCGAACAGAATCGTACCAAGGACTATTTGTGCGCTCCAAGAACCAGAACCATAAGGGACCTAATCCTTGTCGCGGTAGCATGACCCATGTTGGCACCCCCAACGACCCGGCAACGTGCGCCGTCGTGTTTGAGATTGTAATCACCAAATCCATCGCTGCAACTTGGGCAAAAAACGAGTCCATATCGATCAGCTGATCAACCGTATCGTCATTGTAAATTTCAATATTTGTTAAACGTGAAAATTCATTGAGTTGATCTGTGACGTTTCCATATTGTAGGCTTACAAAGAAAATTTTATCGGTTTCTAAGATCGGTTTCAGAGCCTCAATGGGTATCGCTTTGAAGTCTCCAATCTGTGAGTTCAGGCTGTGCCAGGCGACGCCGACAATTTTTTTTCCCTCGGCATGCTTAAGGTATTTTTTCCTCAATACCGCCACCAATTTTTTGTTTGCTTTGAGGTATCCCTCGGTTCTTTTTGGAAATTCATCAAAGCTTCTTCTGTAATGTTTTCCAATATGAAGGCCGGGAATTTGGAAATCTGCATTAGAAGCCGCAGCTGCAAGGTGCGCTACGTCCTCACCTGAGATAACGTCAACGCTCGGAAATGAACGTTTGAAAACGGGCACCATCCGGCTTGAGCATTTAACAATCACTCGTCTGGCCTGCGGTATCAATTCGCTGATCAAAGCAGACTGAAGGATATGTTCTCCTAGGCCTGCTGTGAAGAAGATAAGAATTGTTTTGTCAGTAAGGTCTTCTCCCTGCCAAAACTTCAGGTCGTTTTCTCGTTGCTCTATGGAGGTTGTGTCCATCAATTGCGCTTCGAGTTCTGACCACCCTTGTTCAAACTGACCAAAAAGCAGGTGTATATGCGCAATGGCTATTGCCGATTTTAAATAATCTGGGTCAAGTTTTATCGCTTTTTCGTAAAAAGGCAGGGATAGCGCATGAAGGCCGAGGTCTTGCAGCATAACGCCAATGTTGTTCAGTGCAGCTGTGGACGTCTTTACGGTCATCGAATATTCTAGAAGCTTCAGGGCGGGCCAGGGACCAGAGTCCTCGTGAGCTATGGCTGCTAAGCTGTTGAAGGAGTCCGGTGATATCCTGTCTTGTTTTGTCGCCTCGAGTAAGCGCGTGGCCGCCGTGTCGTGATCGCCTGCAGCTTGATATACGAAGCCCAAGGCAACCGAATAAACCGGGTTGTCCGGGTCCAGGTTTTTTGCTTTCTCGCAATGTTCAATTGAGTCGTTGAACTGTCCATCTCTCGCAAGTGCAATTCCCAGAAAGCTGTGCGCTTGAGGCCAATCTGGTTTGTAATCTAAAGCTTTTGTTGCATATTCGATGGCTTGATCAAATCGCCCTGCATCAGAGTATGCCTTGGCAAGATGGAAATTTGCGACCGGGTCTTTTGGCTGTAGATGTAGTGCTTTTGAGAACGCTTCTAATGCTCCAATCTGGTTATCCATGCTTGCGTAGCATAAACCCATACTGGTGTGCGCTTTAATGTCTCGTGGATAATTCCCAATATACTTTGATAAAAACTCTATAGCTTTGCGCGGTTGATTGTTTTTTTGAAGCATTAAGGAAATATTGAGAAGAGCATCTTTGTGCTGGGGATCGTGCGCTAGAGCATTACTATATGATAGGTATGCATCGTGGACTTTTCCTGCGTCGCGTAATGCATTGGCTTTATTGTAATGAGCATTTGGTAGTGTCGGCGCGGAGTCTATGGCTTTGTCAAAAAGCGATAAGGCTTTTTCTATATCGCCATCATGATGTGCAATTACACCCAGTAGATTCAGAGCATCAGCTTGTGCGGGATCTAGATTAAGCACTTCCAAGTATAATTTTTTCGCGTCAGCTAACTGCTCTGCTTGATGATGTCGAACGGCAGTCTCGAGAAGTTTTGATATCGATGGTTTCATCATAAGGGCTGATCGGTTGCCGACTGGCTTGATCGCCATTCGCTAAAGGCCGCCGCGACTTCTGGTAACAAGTCCTGCCACCATTCAGTGTTGTCGGGCTGTATTGTTTTCTGTCTGAATAGACGTGCCGAAGAATACCATGGGCTACTCATTTTATCTAAAAACCAGAACCAAATCAGTCCGCGTGCTTTGGGCAACATAGACCAAACAGGTATACCCATTGAGCCGGCAATGTGAACATTTGAGTTAGAAGTAGATATTACTAAATCCATAGCTGCAATCTGAGAGAATACAGGATCTAAATCTCCGAAGGGATCAATGTCTGGGTCTTGGTATATTTCGACACCTAAACGGTTCTTCACCTCGGCCAACTCTTGAGTACAGTCTCCATATTGGAGATTCACAAAAAAAATATCATCTGCTTCGAGTATAGGTTTCCAACTCACCAAGGGTAGCGTTTTAGACTCACCAAACTCCGAATTTTTACTTCTCCAGGAAAGGCCGACGATGCGCTTTCCGTTAGCCATCTTTTCGTATCTCTGTCGGTAAGTTTGAGTGAGCGCCTTCTCATCTTGTAGGAAAGCCCTCTGATGAGGAATTTCATCTAAAGATGATCGAAAACGACTCATCATACTGAGGGCGGGGTATTGGAAATCAAAAGGAGGAGAAGACGTCTTTACAGCGCTCGTATGATCTTTCCAAGCAATGACATCGATATCTGGAAAGCTTCTTTTCATAATCGGCACAAGTCTACTCGAGCACTCGAATGTGCACGCTGCGCCCTCTTTTATTACATCCTGAATTATGCTGCTGCTCAGGATTTCTTCGCCTAACCCTTGTTCTGTCCACAGAAGCAGTTTCTTTTTTTTAATGGACTCGTCTTTTAAGTATTTAGGGGGCTCTGCACGTCTGTGAGACTTGGCGTTATCGAAGTGATCAAATCTTTTGTCAAAATCTCGCCACCCCCTAACCAAGTCGCCAGACAAGAGTAAAAAATTACTGAGTTCATATCTATACTTGTGATTCTCTGGTTCAACTTCAATGGCTTTATCGATAAGTACCATTGCGATTTCGATAAAGCCGTTGTCAAAAAGTAAAGCGGCTGCATTGCTGTATGCAGCGCCGAGATTGGGATTGAGCCTTGCGGCCATTTCGAACGCATGCAAGGCCGCAGTATCGTCTTTGAGTTGCCGTTCTACGACCCCTAGGTTGACCCAGATGTCCGGGTCTTTATCGCTAAGGCTGAGAGCTTTTGTGTAGCGTTCTTGAGCTTCGTCATATCTTTCTGCGTCTTGCAGGGCCCGGCCTGCGTTGTAGTGTGCATCGACATCATTGGTGCCAAACCGGAGCGCTTTTTTATAGGCTTTTATTGCGTTGTCATATTTTTTCAGGTTTCTAAGTGCGGCCCCCAAGTTGATGAACATCGCAGCGGAGGCGGGACCAATTTTAATCGCTTTGCTTATAAAATCCTCTGCTTTTTCGTATTGCCCCACTTGCAGGGCGATTGTTCCCAGCCTGAAAATGGCTTCAGCATGTCTCGGATTTTGAGTGAGTATTGCTCGGTAAAGATCTTTTGCCTGACTTAGATTTCCAGCAGTATGTTGCTGAATAGCAGCGCTCAGAAAAGCCTTCTCGTCAATTTTCGGAAAGGGCTGTTTTATCGCCAATTGTTAGTTCCAAACCATTGTGGTTGCCACGGAATTTGGCCTTGATACTGAACTGCCAACGTTTAGCAAGACTAGCCAGCGTAAGACATACGTTCTTTTTCTGCGAACCATAAATCTGAGTATCCACACGCTTTATAGTCCTCAAAATAAGGTCCGCCCTCAGTAAAATGAAGCAGGGAAACATCTTCAATGGGTAATGCAGGATCGTAGTCAACCAGATGGTTCCAACGGGGCGAGATTTCTCCGATCAGAGAATCGTCTTCTAACCACTTAAATTGGTGAAGTTCTAATCCGCTGGCACTGTTCACGTATTCAGGTGTCAGTGCTGTGCATAATTTGTTGTTAAAAAGGATAACACTAGACCAATTCTTTTTTTCATATTTGCTTTGTGGTTTATCTAGGAATTTCAGTTTTTCAGAGGGTTTATGGTCATGCTTCACGACTTGCACAGCATAAGATTCATCCCTTTGCGCCCATAGATTTGCGATATCGTCTAGCATCAACATGTCACAGTCACAGAACATAGACCAATCTGCGTAATCGGATAGGTACGGGGTTAAAAATCTGGAGAACGAAAAATCTGTTGATTGTAAGGGATGTGGTTCTCTGTGAAATATGTCATGCAGTTGAGATAGCATTAAGGGACTAATGTTTACCGGCACCGACGAACGACTATGAATGCTGTGAGAAAGTACATGGAATGCTATTGCTTCTCGAGCATCGTAACCGATAAAAACACGAATCATATTGCTGTTTCCAAGACTTAAAAATAGCCATTAGGGCGACCCTATAACCCTAACCATCAGGCAATGACAACCCTGTAAGCTTATGGGGTATGATTAATCCATTCCAGCGCCTTCACCATCGCAGTATCCCAAGCACCTGGCGTTTCCTGTCGGCAGATATGCATGGAACGGTACCATGGATTATCTGTTCGATTCTGATGCCAGTACCAATAACAGCCGTAGCCTTTAGGTGCCAGAAGGGCTGTGTCAGATCCCAGCGCTCCTGCCATGTGTGCGGTTGTGTTGCTTATGGTAACGACCTTATCTACCGCCATAATCTGTGATGCGAGGGAGTCCATATCCGTGGCTGTATGAATGTCTTCATCTACATAAATCCCGCTTTCGGAAAGGCTGGATAGAACGTTTAAGTCATCGTTGTGCGGTGCGAACTGAAGGCTGACAAAAAACAACGATGTGTCACGAAGTAGTGGTGTCCAGGCGCGGAGCGGGGGTGTTTTTAATCTTCTGTTGGTGCCGCCACTGGCCCAAGATAAGCCAATCACAATGCGTCCGTTTGCAAGGTCTCGATACTTTTGTTGGAGTGAGTTGACTAATGATTTCTCTGCAACAAGAAATGCCTTCTGTGAATTATGAAGTTTGTTTTGTTTTTCTAATATCCGTGCACCTGACCAAGACGGACAAACGAAGTCTGCCCCCCCTTTCATTAAAGAGGGTGGGTCTTTACGAGGTATGACGTTTGTTTTTGGAAATGATCGCCGTATGAGGTTGGTTAATCTTTCATCACATTCAATAATACATTGTGATGCGTCACCACCAGACAGAAAATCTCGCCAAACGCCCAACGATAGTATCTCGTCACCAATTCCTTGTTCGAGCCAGACCAGAAGTTTCTTCTCGGTAAGCGTTTCCCCTTTCCATCTTTTGATATTAAAGGGGCGAGATGAGACCCCTTGGGGTGATGGATAAAGGCGCCACTCGTATTCCTCAAAGCCTTCAGTAAACCTCTCGGCGCGCAACAGCACTAAAGCTTTGTGTTGATGTAGTTCGGCACTTTGTGGGTGTTTCTGTATGAGTCGATCAAGTGCTTCAACGCTTTTGTCAGTTTGCCCAAGGTCGGAATATATGGAGGCCTGACGAATCACGGCGTTTATATTTTGTGGTTCTATTTTCAAGGCTTCTTCCAGCGAGCTCAGCGCTTCTTCCTGTTTTGCAAGTTCTCGTTGGCATGCTGCAAGATTAAGCCATGCGATTGTAAGGCGCGGGTTCATGCGAACTGCTGAGCTAAAGCTTCGCTCGGCCTGAGCAAACCGTTCCGCACCTAATTCTGCAAGGCCAAGGTTAGACCAAAGGGCCCCAGACGATGGATTGAGTGTTGTTGCTTCAAGAAGAAACGGAATAGCGTCAACAAAACTCTCTTTGCCAACCAAGAGATGCCCTAGATTTGTGAGGCTAAAGGCTGACTGCGGATTATATTTGAGCGCCCGTTGGAAGGCGAGAATAGCTGGGTCAATTTTACCGGCATGTTGAAAGCACGCGCCTAAACCCTCCCATGAGTCTGAAGATCTTGGGTTTTTCTCAGTAAGCCTTTTGAATTTTTGGAACGCTGAAGCAGCATCACCCTGTTGCATAAAAGCCCAGGCATCGGTGAGTTCTGAAATTGTGAGTGAGTCTGCTGGTTCGGTCTGACTCATTCGCTGGCCTTTCTGGGCGTTGCGGCCGGCTGCATCGGCGCGTTAGCTAAATCATCGCTCAACGTGGTCGCATCACATTTTGCAAACTCTGAGTGTGGTTCGTTTTGGTGAGTCTTCAATTTAGCCAGGTCGAGCGCCATTCTTTGAATTGGTATGTGCCATTGTTTGCGTATTTTCTGGCGATATAAAGTCGTGTTTTTGTACCATGGACTGTCCACGCGATTGACAAACCAGGGCCAGTATAAGCCTTCTCCCAGCGTGTGAGGTAGTAAGACCCATGTTGGCATACCAATAGACCCTGCTGCATGGGCGGTTGTATTTGAAGTTGTGATCACAAGATCAAGGCTTGCGATATGTGCTAAATGATCATCTAAGTCGACTAAAGGATCGCCAAGATTTTCTATATGCAGATCAACACCTATTTTGTTTTTTAAAGCTGAAATTTCTTCACGCACGTCACCGTACTGCAAGTTAACAAACTTAATTCCAGGAATTTCAAATACTGGATGCAAGTCCATTAAAGAAACTGACTTGTGAGTGTCATTCATGGTGTTAAAGCTTTTCCATGCAATGCCAACTCTCATAACGCGCTTGTCTTTTGTCTCTTCTGTCAGAACGTGTTCGGCGTATTTACGTGAGAGAGTCTTATCGATCACAATATGGGGGATTGGGGCGGGAAAGTCATCCCAAGCCCGCCTTAGCCAACCACAGGCGTCCGCCATGGAGCTTTGCAAGTCTGCGGTAGAGGGCTCTATTTTGCTGCTTTCTTCCGCAACTACGTTAGCCTTTGGAAATGACCGCTGAAGAATCTGTGCCAGCCTGCGTGGCGTTACAATTATACACTGGGCTGCAGCCGAAATAATCTCAGGTAATACCGTGGAAAAGAGAAATGTTTCGCCGGGGCCTTGCTCATTCCAGATAAGAATTGATTTTTGCGACAGGTCTTCTCCCTGCCAGAACGGTATGGGGTATATCGACGCTTTATTTGGATTGTCCGGATGTTGATTTCGCCAGCGATAGGCGTCCCATGCTTCATCAAAAGCTCCTAAAGCAAAGCAGGCATGTGCGAGGTGTATCCGTAAGGTCGGGTTGCCAGGGAACAGATCAATTGCGGTTTTAGCTGTGATTTTACAGTTTAAATAATCTCCGTTTCGCTTGTAAAACCGGCAGGCGTTATCGTATAGCGGCTCAGATTTTGGATTAAATTTTATACCTTGGCGCAGGACTTCAAGGGCGGGCTCAATCTGCTCCATATCAGCGTAGGCGACGGCTAGGTTATTCCATGCCTTTTCATAATGTGGATCTAATTCTATGGCTCTTGTGAATGCTTTGGCAGCTTTTTCATGGCTCCCGCTTTTCTGATGTAGAAGTCCTAGGTTGCCATACGGTTTGGCAAAATCAGGTCTCAGCGCAATCGACTTCTGAATAAATGTGATGCCTTTTTTGTGGTTTCCCATCTGACCTTCAACGACACCCAGAAGATGAAGGCATTCTGCGTGTTTTGGGTTGCTGCGCAGGATCGCGCGATAACCACTTCTTGCCGCTGTTAAGTTACCAGTTTGATGGCACTGAACAGCTTGCTCAAACGTTGGAATATTAGCGGTCGATCTCTTAGCCAATTTATACGCACCAGTAGTATGTTTTCTTGTTTCAGAGGTTGAGACGCAGATCGTAACGGTTAAATTGAATTGTTTTTATACGCTTTACATAAATTGGGAATTCGTTGATCCAGATATTTAGAAACGTTGTCGAGGACTTTGTCCCACCCTTCGTCATATTTGTGTCTAAAAATGTGCATGGAGTCATACCATGGGCTTTTGTCTCCTTCGATAAACCAGTACCAGAGACGACCCGGGCCTGTTGGTGTCATATTCAAGACCGGAACACCTAGTGCCCCGGCAATATGCGCAGTCGTATTTGAGATGGTGACAACCATATCCATAGCTGCAACTTGAGCAGCAAACTGATCCAGGTCACCCATAGGGTTGATTTCTTTATCTTCAAGAATGCTTAAACCTCGTTTTGATCGAAGCGCTTCTATGTCACCGTCCCTGTCACCATATTGTAAGCTCATAAAGGCTAATTGAGGTTTGTCTAAAATGTTCACCCATTTGTCTAAGTCCGTAGACTTGAAGTGAGAATGAAACGTCCATCCGCTCCACCATGAAATGCCTATGAGCGGTCGTCCATTCGATAGATTTAAATACTTCTCTCTCAACTCTTTTGTAAGATGTGGGTCGGCCTTTAGATAGGGATGGCCAGGAATATCTGAGGGAGATGAGTTGAGCAGAAAAGTCGCATCTAAAGTAGAGCACTGGAAGTCATAGGGCCCAGTTGCATGAACACGAGGTGCTGTCTCCTCGACAGCGCAAACGTTTATATTTGGAAAAGATCTCGCAAATAGTGATTGAAGCCGTGCGTCGCATTCCAAAGTACTCTCTCTGGCAAACTCTGCAATTGCAGCCGCACTGCGGGAATGAATAACCTGGTCGCCAATGCCTTGTTCACCCCAGAGCAAAACTTTTTTTCCAGTTATATCTTCGCCGGTCCAGTTGGGCCAGGGCCAAACCCGTTCAGGTGTCGGAGACTCTTTTTCAAACCTCAGTCTGTGATCTTGCCAGGCTTCCCGCAGTTTCCCCTGGTTTAATATGGAGAAACTTCTGTTAAATCGCATATCAGCGGATCGCGGATTTAATTCAATAGCTTTGTCAAAGTGCCAGATTGAGGCATCGACATCATCCATAAACAACAGGAGGTTTCCAAGGTTGTTGTGCGCATCCGGATAGGTTGGGCTAATTTTTATCGCCTTCTCGTAGAGCGCACGGGCCCCAACCAAGTCTCCTCTCTGCTGACGGATACGGCCAAGATTTGATATCGCCCCAGGCATCTCCGGTGCGATGTCCAAAGCCAGCCTTACAAGTCTTTCAGCATCTTTCCATTGCCCAGCTTTGAATAAGTGGCTCCCAAATTTATTAAGATTGCCATGGCTGTTCGGTTTCAATTCGATCAATTTTTCAAATGCTTTTTGAGCGAGATCGTTTTTTTCAAGCATGCTCGCTGACAGGGCGTAAGCGAGCAGAATGGCGGTGTTATCTGGCCATGACTCCATCGCTCTCGCAGCATGCTCAAAGGCTTCCTGGAACTGCTTGGAGTCGATGAGGTGTTTAAGCAAATTCTCATATAGATTGGCGGTCTTAAGTCCGCTTGATAAGCCTGTAAGAAGCAGGTTTGCGGCTTCTTCAGCCCTATGTTGTTTGGCAACGCATGAGGATAACAACAGAAGTGCGTCTTCATTCAGACCGTTATGTTTAACGGTAGGAGCGAGAGTCGCTTCTCCCAAAGCATACTCATGACCAGCCAGACACGCGCGGCCAAGGTTCAGTTTTGTTTTTTCGTCACCCGGATTTAGTGCAAGAGCCTTACGAAAAGCAGCAATAGCTTCTTCATGCTGTCCAGTTTTTGAAAGTGCAGCGCCGAGGGCGCTTAAGGCTGGGGTATGTGCTTCTGATATAGAAAGACATTTTTTTAAGGGTGCTATAGCCTCGTTAGGTTGGTCACGCTGTACCAATACCGCACCCAATAAATAGTGCGGTTCCGCTTCTTTCGGAATCACTTCTGTTAGAAATTTATATCCACGCTCTGCCGTTTCAAGGTCGCCCGCTTTATGGGCCTGAACAGCATCATCAAAAAGTTCTTTAGCGGTCTTGCTTGTCATTAAATGAAACTTGAGTTCAGTAGTAGCGAAGTGCGCAAAAACAATGATCCGGTGTTCACTTACTCTCGTCCATACCCGCTTGACCGGCCACCCGAATAACCTCTTCGACAGATGTTTTTCCTAACGCAGCTTTAATGAGGCCGTCTTCGAGCAGGGTCCGGAAGTCGTGAGACTCTGCGGCATGATGTAGCTCATGAACAGGACGGTTTTGCATAATGAGGTCGGCAATGTCATCGGTTACTGCCGCCATTTCATAAAGCCCCATCCTGCCGCGGTATCCTGTGTGCTGGCAGGCGTCGCATCCAGTGGCCGAGACCCATTCCGGCGAGGCTGTCACGAGATTAGTAAATCGGTTCTGGATGGATTCATACTTTGTCAAAATGGGGCGTGGTGGCGTCGCTTCTGTTTTACAGGCGGGGCAGACACGCCGCGCAAGACGCTGCGCCATCACAGCGCGCACTGAGGACGCAACAAGAAACGGTTCTACTCCCATATCGATCAGGCGCGTGAAGGCGCTGAGAGAGTCATTTGTGTGTAGGGTCGAAAAGACCATATGGCCGGTAAGCGAGGCTTGTACGGCGATTTCAGCTGTTTCCAGGTCACGAATTTCCCCAATCATAATCGTGTCTGGATCTTGACGCAGGATCGACCTGAGCGCCCGGGCGAAGGTGTAATTGATTTCCGCTTTGGTTTGCACCTGGGTGACGCCATGTATGTTATATTCTACAGGGTCTTCAACGGTGATGATTTTCTTCTTGCCATCAATAATATGCTCAAGTGTTGCCTTGAGGGTTGTTGATTTTCCAGACCCGGTTGGCCCAGTGACAAGCACGATGCCATAGGGCTCTTTTACCAGCCTTGAAAACACCTCAAAGTGATCGTCTGCCATGCCAATTTTGCTAAGCGAGAAATCTTTCTGCTCTTTTAAAAGAATACGCATCACAAGGCTTTCGCCCCATACGCCCGGCAAAGATGAAACACGTACATCAAGATCTTTACCGCTGATGCGCATGCCAATCCGGCCATCCTGCGGCAACCGGCGTTCTGCAATGTCAATTCCAGAAATGAGTTTAATCCGGGAGGCGACGGCATCAAATCGATTGCGTGGCATTGTTAACCGCGTTTGCAGAACGCCATCGATACGGTAGCGAATGTCAAATTCTTGTTCGCGTGGCTCGACATGAATATCAGAGGCACCTTCATTAACCGCTTGTGCGAGTGTATTCGATACCAGTTCAACAACTGGAGCCTCTTCAGCTAACTCGCGTAATAATGCGACGTCGTCTCCGACATCAATCGTATCGCCTACAAGTGATTGGCGGACTAAGTCTAAGATGAAGTCCAAATCGCGACTACTTGTAAGCCACCAATTTACAGATTCGCCCTCAAACGTATCACAAACCATTTCCTGCAGGCTTGGCTCCAGCGGGTCGCGGCTTATGCAGTTCGGCCGCGAGTCAGAATCGTTGCGCCATAACAGAGAGCCAGAATCAACCCACCAAATTGGTTCAGCGGTTGTTTTTTCTAAACACGAAACATATACAGTCGGGTCTTGCGGAAGATCTTTGCGATCAATAATGGCAAAGCCGAGTTGTTCTGAGAGTGCCACCAGAACGTGCTGTTCTGACACAGCACCTATTCGGATCAGGATTGCCCCGAGTCTGCCGCCAAATTGTTCCTGAAAAGCGAGCGCTTTGGTGAGGTCAGTCTCCGATATATGTCCTGCTGTTTTCAGCATTTCTCCGATTGGAGCAGCGGGCAGCATAAAGTCTGGTCGGGCTTCACTCATTTTGTAAGCGGCCTAGTGATCGACATACACAGCATCGTTGGTCCAACTATAGCAAATCATGAGAGGCTGTTGTCCGGCCCATCCTATGCTGTTTTTGGGTTTAGATACGGCTTTCTGTTCATCGAAAGTAACTGTGGGGCGATCCTCTGTCGGGGAGGGCTCGGGAAGCAAACCCTTTTGTTGGCGCAGGTGGAGTTCCGCCCAGGCTATCGTCTCTAGGTCCTGTAATGCGGCATAAGGGTCAGGTCCCTTTCCTGAGGCAATGTCAGGAAAATCCACGAGCGTTGCGATAAAGCCGCCAACGTCTGTTTTGTTAACTCGGACAGGATACTCAAGCATATGAAAGTTTTATCGATCGTTTCTAAGGTGTGGGAGGCTGACTATAGTGAATTCACCTAAAAATCATCATCTTAATCTAAAGGGCTTCGGCCGGCCTGCCAATGTGCTGCCACAAACTAACTGGTCCCATGACAAATAAGTAAGGCCCGAAAACAGGACATTTTTTGACCATTATGGCTGTCGTGATGCATAAATCCATGTCTTGGATAAATAATGCATCCAAGTAGCGTTATTTTTCCTTTCTTGAAAGTGCTGTATCTTGCGGAACACGCTATTGATCATTCTGTCTCTCGCCATTTCCTTACTGATGGTGGAAATAGGGTCGCGCGTCGCCGGTTTTGAACCGCGCAGACTTGCCGTTAATGACTTTTTCGTTGATGGACTAGAGACCACATGGTCCACGCCAGACTCAGAACTTGGGTGGGTCAACAAGCCCGGCATCTCAGTCTCAATGGAGTACGGAAATGCGCGCATGACTTTCTGGGATAAGGCGCGACGCGCATCCAGAGAGACTGAAACTGTTCCGCCACACAAAGCCTCGGTGATGATTGTTGGGGGGAGCAATGCACAGGCATATGGCGTGATGGATCAAGAGTCCTTCGCATACAAACTCGCCAAGCGGTTTCCGAATTTGTGGGTCGAGAATTTTGGGAATGGTGGCTATAGTACAGTGCAAGCTTTGCTGCTTAGCGAGCGCGTGTTATCTGATATCTACGCTGCAAACAAGCCAGATTTGATTGTGCTCACGTTTGCTGATTCTCATGTGAACCGTAATGTATCTGATCAGTCCTGGGTATATAGTATTTCAGACTCTCAGGGCAGGTATGTCGCGCCACCGCACTTTCGTTTAGTCGACGGTGCTTTGGTTTTTACACCCTTTAAAACAATAGAGCCCTGGATACTTGAGACCTCCTCAGCCGTGCTGACTCTGCTTCACAACATTTGGCTGCAGTCTGTGGTCTACAATACGGGGGATCAAGGTATACAAGTGACGCGCATGGTTTTTGAGAAATTTAAAGCATTGGCCAATGTCAGCGGTGCTGAGCTCCTGGTTGCTGTACTAGAGGATCGCGCGCAGATGAGTGATTCTGTTTTCGATGGATTGTCTCTCAATGTCATAGATTGTTCTGGATACGAGCGGGAGGATCCAAACGATTATCTATTGGGGGGAAATGGTCACCCTAACGCACGCTATCATACACACTTTGCGGATTGTATCGGTGGCTGGATAGAAAAACAGTCGGCCTTCGAAGCATCGGCGATTACCGGTGAGTAAGCTTAAGTCTATCTCACAATCCGTTGCGCTTGTTGCTGTGTCGTTGATGGTGATGGCCTTGCTGTTTGAGGGGGCGTGCCGACTCATTGTTGATACGGGCATGCATTATCACCTTGAAATGTGGAAATACGCTGTTCAATTGAAGGAAGTTGCGGAGGACCCAGCGATTGGCCACCGTCACAAAGCTGGTGGGCAAGCGAAACTGATGGGTGTTGAGGTGGCGATCAATGAAGACGGTCATCGAGATAGCCCTGTGTCTCAGATGAACAGTACTGCGGCCAAAATTTTAATGTTGGGCGACTCAATCACTTTTGGATGGGGCGTTCCACAGGACGAAACGGTTTCAGCGCGACTTGAGGCTATACTGACTCAGCGCATTGGCGAGCCAGTTAATGTGTTGAACACTGGCGTCGGGAATTACAACACGGCGATGGAAGTCGCTTGGTTTGAACGTTACGGGCTTGCGCTTAAGCCTGACCTTGTTGTTCTGAATGTGTTTATAAATGATGCTGAGCCAACACCGCGCGTTAACAACGTGCCATGGTGGGATAGGTTTCTGTACAGTCGCGTTATCTTGTTTGGTGCCTTAGATACAGCACGACGAACGCTTTTCGGAGGGCAAGATTGGGAAACCTATTATGCCGAACTTTACAACGAAGATGCTGCGGGGTGGAGAACGATGCAGGCTTCAGTACGTCGGCTCGCCGCTTTATGCCAGGAGGCTGGCCTATCCCTCATTATTGTTGATTACCCGGAACTCAGACAACTCTCGCCTTATCCATTCGCTGAAATCTCCAAACGGTTTTCTGCTTTGGCAGATTTGAATAATATAGAATATGTGGCTCTGCTGCCGTCAGTGCAGGATGAAAACCCAGCCTCCCTTTGGGTTACAGCGCCAGATCCCCATCCCAATAGTTATGCGAATAAACTGTTTGCTGATTACCTCGCAGACTCCATTGCTAAGCAAATACGGAGCCTGCCCGGGCGTTCTAACTGATATCTACGACACGTGGTCGATCATGCGAAGGCGAGGCACAGGCATCGTCCCACATGTGCTTGAAAGCGCGTTCTAGCTTTTGAGTAAAGGCGATGTGTTGGCACAGGGCGGACACAGATAAACGCTGCCTTAAGTTGTTGCGCAGCTCTCGTAACGACTCTGTGTCAGAGGCTTTAGCAATGGCAGTTGCAATGTAACTGCTGTCATTGTTCGCAACCCAGTCCGGGAGCCCGGTTGCGGTCAGGTGAGCAGTGCTGTGTCTTCCGGCGAAAGATCGCCCTGTTTTCGTGACCACAGGCACACCCATCCACAAAGCTTCTAGAGTGGTTAGCCCCCCTGAGTAAGGAAAAGGGTCTAGGGCGATATCAATCTCACCATAGGTTCGGAGCAGCCCTATGTGGTCTGAAGCCGGTTTCAGACTTATTCGGCTGAGATCAATATTAGCGCTTTCAAAGCTGGCGTTGATTTGCGCGCAGAGTTCGGGTTGGTCCAGATCAGCCGTTTTCAGAATAAGCTGGCTCTTTGGAAGAGCTCGCAGCACGTGAGTCCAAGCCTGCAGCACAGCCGCATTCAGTTTTACAAGATTATTAAAACACCCAAATGTAATATATCCGTTCTTGTCAAAGGGCAGAGGGGCAACATCGGGTGATATGCTGGGCGGCGTAAAACAAATGTAGTTGTCTGAGAGTCGGATAATCCGTTCAGTGGTGTAGGCTTCGTATCCCATTGGCGCGTGGATTTTGTCTGCAATCAACCAGTCCATCGTCGCCAAACCCGTTGTGCCGACATAGCCGGCCCAGGTGACTTGAACAGGGGCCGCCTTTTGAGCAAATACGGTCAATCTGTTGCGTGCAAAGTGGCCCGACAGATCAACCAAGATGTCGATTTCATTTTGCCTGATGACACGACAAAGCTCATCATCGGAAAACCTGACGCTGTCGACCCAATGGTCTGCGTTTTGTTTCAAGGCTGAAGTCATATCATCAAGTGCGCGCGTGTCTGAAAAGCAAAACACATCGACGAGGTCGCGATTGTGACATTCGAGAACACCGTTTAGAAAAAAGCCTATCGGGTGCTGACGAAAATCCCCTGATACATAGCCAATGCGCAATGGACGCTGAGTGTCTGTGGGTATTTCAGACCGCCCGCCCGCCACTTGAGATTGACTGAAAAACCATTTCTTGTGCTTCTCATAGAGCAATTCATCAGAGACATCAGGTTGATACTGGTGGGTCACCGCAAGATTTGAGCGTAGATAAGGATTCTCTGGTTCAGAATCTATCGCAAGTTCATAAGTATGTATTGCATCTGACAGTCTGTTTTGTTTGCGATACGCAAGGGCAAGGCTCGCTAAAACGGGTGCGCTCGTGGGGGCTAATTTATGGGCAATTTCTAGTGTAGAAATGCTATCTGTGCCGCATCGTTCTAGGGCGAGAATGTTGCCTAAGTTATACCACGCGCGTGCGTCAGATGGCGCGACTTTGGTAGCGCTTAAATAGGACCTAATGGCATCTTCCGATTTTCCAATTCTGGCTTCTAGATTTCCTTTATTCAGCCAGGCTTCAACTGAGTCGTGTAAAAGTGAAACAGCCGTTCCAGCAAGCTCAAGGGCTTCGTGTAGCTTACCGCTTTGGCCGAGCAAGACAGATAAATCTTGCAGAGCGGCGCCATCGTTTGGGTTCGCCTTGAGGTGGTGCCTTAACTGAACAATGAGTTGTTCTGTCGGCCCGCTTGTCATGTGGTGGCAAAACGCTGCACAAATGCGTTTATATGCGCACGCTCCTCGGACTCACCAGCCTGCGATCTCGCGTGCGGTCCAATATGCACGGGCGCGTGACCAAGAATGATATCACAGACCCGATCTAGCGATGGATCTCTGCCGGGCTGCAAGGCTTCAAGAGAGTTATAGGCCGCTTCGCCCGTGGCCCAGGTGGGTTGTCGAACAAGCGGGAAGTGAATGGACTGCCGGAAGAACCAGCAGTAAGCAAAGCGCCACGCTGCGACCGTTGCGTCTATCGTTGCCGCGAATGCCCTTCCAGAATCTGCCTCCGCCAGGAACTGTGACAGACTATCGCTATAGCTAAAACCAGGTGCTTGCTGAGTCATAAAACGCGTATCGCGAAACCAGTAATTTCCAGCTCTAAATACAGGGCGACCTGTTGCCGCAATCTCAATGCCCAGACTGGAGTGCCATATCAGGCCACAGTGGGCGGTTTTGATAAGGTCATAGCTGCTGATCTCGTCTTCGGGTTTCACAATAACAACATTGTTCGGGCAGTTTTCTTGAAGGGACTCAATAAAGGTCAACTCGGATGCATTATCACCGACGGAGCGTTTGCCGCCTGAATTCGGATGTGAGCGCACAATTAAAGTCCAGTCAGGTTTGTGACTGAATTCAGCAATCGTTTCTCGCACCCAGTCCCCCTGGTGATCAAAAGAGCCAACCGCTTCTGGTTGACCAGAGGGCTCATCCGTTGAGGAAGTGAAAAGCACAGCAAGTTTAGCGTTGTCCTGTATGCTAAGCTGACGCTTGATATATTCAGTACCCTGAACTGGCGCGGCAAACAGGGACATTTCATGATCTGAGCCAGAAAAGTGTTTATCAAGTAAGTTTTCTAATGCTGTGCGCTCATCTAAGTTTAGCGGCGTGTTTTGCCAGGCTGCGCTAAGCGCGTAAAACGGTTTAGGGTCCAGGCAATGGGTGTTTTCGACCAACCTTAAATGCCCTGGCGCAGATCCACGCTCTTCGGTGATGGTTCTAACGCCATGTAGTTTCGCAAGTTCTAAGGCAATGCGCGTGGGTGCCATACGACCATTAAACAGCAACTGAGCATCAGGTTTTTCATGAGTAAGCAGAGCATCAAAGGCCGAGGCGATGACAATGCCGCCAGCAACATATCTCCGATACGTTGTTTCAGTGTCGGCGTCTTCTAAATCCAAAGTTTCGCGACGATAATGGGAATGCACACTCGATTTGACCCACGCGCCAATCGACCAATCATTATACACAGCCGCAGACGGATCGGCCACTTCGGCTGCAAAGGCATGGGCCTTTGCGATGATGTCTGGCTCGAGCCAACGGCCCAACCATAAGTATGCGAGATTATTTTTTGCGGTCAGGTAAGAAGATTCAGCTTGGCATCGGTTGCAGCTCTTGCCCGTGCGCTTGGCTTTATCGCCTTTTGCGGGCTGATATAGATCGCATTCAGGCATAAGCCCATCACATAGCACCATCGTTATCTGGGTGTTGCGCAAATGTAAGCCGTGCAGAATTGCGGCTTGCCGCGCGCCATGCAACGTCCATCTTACGTAGGGGTTAAAACAGAGAACGTGCATTACGCTTTTTACTTCTGGAGAAATAGAAAATTAAGAAGTTAACTTTAACTTACTGCCCAGTTATAGAGCCTAAAATACGAAAACGTAGAAGGCTACTGCCTGGCTGTAATAATCTGATATATGTTCCTTAAATAGTTCACTTGAAACGATTAACTCTTAACAGCTTTTTGGAATTTGTAGTGCTTTAATGCACCCTTAGTAAAACGTTAAGCTAAGGCCATTAGCTCATCATAGATTTCTTGGGCTAATTTTGGGATGGAATGCTCTTGAATAGATCGTGTTAGTCGACGTGTCGGAAAATTACGATCAACTGTGTCGCCAGTAAACGCTTCAATTTTATTTTGGATTAATTCATCAAAGACTTGCTCATACTCTATGAAAAGCCAATCCCCACTGTGACGCTGCTCATCTAATACTCTTAAATATAACAAACACCACAACTCAAATGCTTGATTCACACTAATTGCAAAGTCATGCAAATAATCTGCTTGTCTACACTCCTTTAAAATGCTGGATACAACGACTGAAGGGTTCCTAAAAACGCAAATGACTTTTGCTTCTGGGCAATACCTTAGCCATTCATGAAGAGTGTAGCAAAATCTAGGGTCTTTAAAACAAATAGGCTGCTTATCGACTAAAGCTTTAATCTGTTGTTGTTCCGAAGCATCGGCTTCAATTGGAATATCTGGCGGTATCCGGGCTAGCCAGCGTTGCCAGGGGCCAGGAGAATCACAAGCAAAGGGTACACCGCGAATATTCTGTGGTGTCGGTGTGTATCGAGACAATATGCGCTCATTTAACCCATTTACCTCTTCAGTTTCGAAGATCCCGAGTGGATTATTGTCTCTCACTTCATGAAAGCTATCACCAAAATACCTTCCGCTGTTTCTGAACAGTCCCGCGACCATGCTAGTGCCACTACGACCGCAACCTGTAATAAAGATATTGTAAGGAGAGGCGATTGCCATTGATAACCATCCAGTTCTTAAGTTCAACTTATTAACCCAATACTTACGTATGTCCACAATTTGCACAAATGGAGAGAATAATGCTGCATAGTTGGCGTAATTTGCCACTAATGTCGGAAATATTATGAATCCCAGAATCACCGTCATAATCTGCACAAGGAACAGGCTAAATCATCTCTCTCTGACGTTGGCAACGTTAGCAAAACAGAAATCCAGCGCTGACTGGGACCTGCTAATTGTAGATAACGGTAGCACTGATGGTACAGCTAGTTTCGTTTCACAAGTGACCAGATCATTCAATGTGCCAGTCAAGCTCATTAGAGAAGAAAAACCAGGACTTTCATTTGCGCGCAACACAGGTGTAAAATTTGCAAGAGGAGACGTAATTGTCTTTAGCGATGATGACGTTAATTTTGCCGAGTATTGGATCGAGGCAATAAGTGACGCTTTTTCTGATGCTTCCGTGTCAGGTATGGCCGGTCGTATCATCCCGTTGTTGCCACCAAGCACTCCAGATTGGCTTGAAAAATATCTTTGCCACGAGATAGGCGGGCCCACTGCTCGCTACGACTTCGGCGAACTTGGCGGAAATATAAAAGTTGTAGCCGAGAACGTACCGCCATTTGGTGCTAATTGCGCAGTTCGCAAAGATCTAATCATTGAGTATGGAATGTTCAGAACAGACCTTGGGTGGGGTCCAAGTATGGTGCCGAGTGAAGAAACCAATTTATTCGGCCGCATGATGGCGGACCATTTGTTTGTGTACCAACCCAGTGCAACAGTTTTTCATCGCATTGATGAGAGTAGGACAAGCTGGAAATACTATGTTTGGTGGCAAAGAGCATACGGCAGAGGTCTATGCATCGCGAACAGGCCCAAAAATGTCCTACACAGAATACGCGATTTAAGTGCCCTTACATTTTCATGGCTAAAAGGCAAGGTTAGAGGACTCTTCTTCAATCGAGATATGAACGATATAAATCGGATAAACGAGAAAAGACGATTAGCAAGGATCGAGGGGGTTATTTCAGAACTGATTAAATTTTGGAAATGACGGGTTGCTCCGGTCGCAATATCAACCAAGTGAAGGTATCGTTTTGAACCAAGTTTTTTTAGTTGTCACTTCGATTAACAAACCGTCGCTGTCAATGCAATCTCTTGCAGCTGGCGCCAGAGAAAACAAATGGAACTTTATAGTTGTGGGGGATCGAAAGACCCCAGATGATTACAACCTTCCAGGAGTATCTTTTTATTCTTTCGCAGACCAGTTAGGCGAGCGAGGTATTGCGAAAGAGATACCACCTGACTCATACGCTCGGAAAAATCTTGGCTATCTAAAGGCAATCGAAAGTGGTGCAAATGTTATAGTGGAAACTGATGATGACAATGCTCCTATAGACCACTTTTTTGAAAACAGAGCTGTCAATACAGTCTCGCAGACCATTAATAACAATGAATGGACCAACATCTATCGATTTTTCGGTGTGGAGAATGTCTGGCCAAGAGGTTTCCCTCTTGAACTACTCCAAACGAATGAAACATTTGCCCTAGAAAACAACGATAGCTGCTCCCCAATTCGACAAAATTTGATCAATGGAGACACAGATGTCGATGCAATATATCGCCTGATTATAAACAAAAACGTTACTTTTGATTATAAAGATAATATAGCTCTTTCGCCTAAGTCCTGGTGTCCGTTCAATAGTCAAAACACGACTTGGTGGAAAGTCGCATTTCCGCTTATGTATTTACCGAGTAACTGCTCAACACGAATGACAGATATTTGGCGGGGTTTCATCGCCCAAAAAATTTGCTGGGCGAAAGGTTGGTCAATATCTTTTGGTCGCCCGACAATGTTTCAAGATAGGAATGCTCATAATTTAATTTCTGATTTTGAAATGGAAATCGATGGATATTTAGGAAATGCGAAATTTATACGTGTGCTTGATTCTTTGCAAATTGACAAACATCAGGAACTTATCGATAGCATTCGATTATGCTATCAAACTCTAGTAAATGAGGGTTTTTTTCCAACCAATGAGCTAAAAATTTTGGACTTTTGGTTGACGTATTTTTAGGTTCGTTAATTGGTAGGCGCCATAATGACCAATCCTAAGCAGTTTGTTACACTATATTTTTGCTTTGAGGACTTAGACACAGTAGCTGAGATCTTGCCTACAGTTCTGACTGAATGCCGTGCGACCAATTCCGGTTTAATTGTAGTTGATTCCAGTCAAGCCAATCGAGTGAAAATGTTTCAACTGATTGTAAGTATTATGGAACACCCGGATGAGTTTCCGATCATTCAATGCTCTTCGTTCTCGATGGGATTTGCAAGAAATATAGCCCTTAGTGCTGCCATAGAACTCTACGCGCCTGAGTATATATGTATGCTTGAAGATGACCATGGGTTTACGGAAGGGCTCGTTCAAATTGCCATCGGTGCAATGAAGAAATACTATGGCCAGACCGGTCCCATAGGGCTTAGGTTTGGCTTGTTCACGGCCTGTCCTTTTTGTTGGGGGCAGCCTTATATGCAGAATCTTGTTAGAACCGATGATGGTCATTTATGTGTGGCAAACTTGTCGTTACCATTGCTTCAAATTGGTGGTGCGAATAGTTGCTTCAGATGCGCCCCGACTGTGCATTGGGTCTCTGTGTTAAAAGGTTACGACACTGACGAGTACCCAATTTCAACATTTCAGACTGCGGGCCTTAATTATCGAAATTACCAGAAAGGGTTTACTAGTCTTGTACTTGGTAGCGGAGATTTAGTAATTAGAAAGCATAGAGAAGGCCGTGGTTACACCATTGAAGAATCTAAGAGGCCCTTTGACAAAGCTTATTCGATGCGCGACCCTCGAAGTAATTATAAGAAATCAAGTTAACTTTTTTCACATATTTTTTTATGCTTTTACTGTTTTGAGTCTAGTTAACAAACTTCCCAAAACAGAATAATATTTGCAGCCTGACAAGTGGAATTGTAGAGGCAACTCATTACTTTGCAAACGCGTGAATCGCTCGAATTAAAGCTGAACTTAGAGTGTCACTCATGTCAGTAATTGTGTTTACAATCATGACATGTCCCGCTCCATATCGGTTTTCCCAGTGGTATTTTTTGAAGAGCGCTTTATTTTCCACCAGTATTAGCGAAGCCCGGCTATCAATTGGCCGTGTCACTTCTAAGGATGCCAAAGAATTCGGCCTTCGGATGTAATAAAAAAATAGCTCTGTACGTTTTTCCATTATGTCATCCAGGCGGGCCCAGTTTGAAATCATCAATTCAAAAACAAGCACAAAAACATTTCTTCTTGTCTTAGTGATTTCGGTCTCATTTTCCAGCTCTTCCGCAGAGGAGAAATAAAACTCCGCGTCAGCCCCCAACTCCCGCTCAAGGTCGTCAACAACCTTTTTATCTTCCTCTCTTAATTCAGATTCGTCCCCAAGAATGATGATTGTAATTGGGCTAGCCTGAAGCTGGTTCAGCGTTTCTGCAACATGGCGGCGCGACATGATATCTTTACATCCCAGGGCGGTCATGCGGCGCATGAAATCCTCGGAGACTTTCATGCCAGCCATGCCGGTTGCTTCCAGCGGCACCTCAAGTCCGGCCGCTCGATAATGAACGCCATACCGGCTGGTAAAGTGCATTGTGGGTTTGGGCGAGTGCGCATGTTTTAGACCAATGCGCAACGCCGCTTGGTAAAATATGCGGTCACAGTTTGGCCCGAGTTCATCTGGCATCAAGGCCCAGATCGGTAGCACCGGGAAACCACTTTGGAACACGATAAATGCACTCGTGTCTGCGTGCCGCTCACCGTCGCCAGATTCGCCGTTTGGTAACAAAACAGTCCCGTCGATCGCATGAATAACGCGACCGCTTGAGACCAAATCAGCACCGGATTCCTCATGAAGGTCCACTAAATTCTCGATGTGATCCGTGTCAAACCAATTATCGGCATCGAGGTAGGCAATAGCCTCAAAGTTATCGCCAATGGCATCCATGCTGCCAATAGCGCGCGGGGTGTTGCCATTGTTATCGTGTTCTATCGGCAAGGGAATATGTCGAACATCCCAGGAGTCAATTTCTGAACGGGCATGACCATCGGCCACCATGTAATGGGTGCATTTGTATGTTTGTTTGGCAACGCTGTCATGGGCGCGTTTCAGCATCTCCAGCGATTCAGTGTGATAGGGAGTAATAACGGCGATTCTCATAGACATCTCACAGTGGAGCCGGTCCGGTAATGCCGGAGACTCCAGCAAGAGCCGCGACGTAAGAAGCCAGTATGCCGATGGCGAGACCTGGCCCCAGCGGTATTTCGCCCTGCCATGTGGGCTTGCGCAGAATTAATGCCGCAATGCCGACGGTGATTAAGGTGAGCAGTCCCGAGAGTGCCATAATGTAGGGTAAAGCCCACGGGCCGAGCCAAAGCCCCCCCACGGCTACCAATTTCACATCGCCGAAGCCCATGGCTTCCCGGCCCTTAACGCGGGTCATGACCCAGCGTAGGGCCCAAAAGACACCGCCATTCAGGGCGGCGCCCAGCACAGCGCTGGTCCACGTTATGCCGATCGGTGACCCAAGAGCGAGAACCGCAAATGCAGCCAGTGTCAGCGCGATTTGCAATGTATCGGGTAGATATCCTGTCTTGAAGTCGATCCACGCCAAAGCTCCAAGACCGGCTGTGAGCATTGCCAAGCTCATATAAAGTGTATGTGTTTCGTCCATTCTCGGACTTTCGGCGAAATCCTGTTTTGTTGCAACGAATGCTTTATCAAACAGGCTGCCAAACTTGTACTAGGACGTCTGGGGTACGATGGTCTAAGCTGCACCAGCTATTTTGGTGTAAACATTTGTGCGCCGCATTGGGGGAATTATGGATATCATCCGTATTATTTTTGCAATCATTCTGCCGCCTGTTGGCGTCTTTTTGCAGGTCGGCATTGGCTGGCCGTTTTGGATTAACATCCTTCTGACGCTACTTGGCTACATTCCCGGTATTGTCCATGCCGTCTGGATTATTGCGAAGCGTTAATGCAATTTTATTAGCGACCAACAGAAGGCTAGCACGCTATTGCCGCTTTGAGCGGGAAGGAGACTCTTATGACCTCTTCTATTGCTGAAGTGTTTGGTCAAAGTTTGCGGGCTGTTTTGCTCGGCTTGGCGCTTACTGCTTCTGTTGTTGTCTCAGCCAGTGCCGGAACGGTGCTTATTACAGGTGCCAATCGCGGTATTGGTTTAGAGTTTGTCAGGCATTATGCGGAAGCAGGGTATACTGTCATCGCAACGGCTCGGGAGCCATCTGAGGCCGCTGAGTTGCAAGCGTTGGCACAATCAAATTCAAAGGTTCTGGTTGAGCCATTAGATGTCAACGCGTTCGATCAAATTGATCGCCTGGCCGAAAAATACCGGGGCACGCCAATTGATATCTTAGTCAACAACGCGGGCATTACGGGGCGGCCAGACCTTCAACGTTTCGGCTCCATCGATTATTCCACATTTGAGGTGGTGATGAACACCAATGTGCGAGGTCCGCTGAAAATAACAGAGGCGTTTACAGGGCATGTCGCCGCGAGCAAGGAAAAGAAAGTCGCCGTCGTCACCTCAAGTGAAGGTTCTATCGCTCGCGTAACAAGCGATCGTCAGCCTTTTTATCGGGCCAGTAAGGCGGCTGTGAATATGGTCATGAAAAACATCTCGCACACTTTGAAGGATCAAGGTGTGACAGTTGTGCTGGTTAATCCTGGCCCGGTTGATACGGATATGATGGCCGCAGCGCGGGGGCGCATGCCGCTTAGAACCACCACATTGGCGGTCGATGAGATGGCCGAGGTAATTAACAATGTGACCCTGGAGGAGTCTGCGAATTTCTATAACTTTGATGGTACCGAATTGCCCTGGTGATATGATGATTATCAGCTAAGATTAACCGTCAGGTTTAGACGATTGCGGGTGTGGTTCAATGGTAGAACGCGAGCTTCCCAAGCTTGAGACGAGGGTTCGATTCCCTTCACCCGCTCCACGCATAACAATCCCACCCACATGTCATAATAAAGTGGTATGCTAAACTCTAGCGGCTGATAGCATCGCTCTTAGACTGGCCTGCTGTTCAGGTCTAGGCCGCCGAAAGGTCAAAGCATGACTGCGGTAAAGTTCCGCGCGAAGTTTTCTACGGCGGGCAGAATTGCTCCCGTCGAGAATTGGTTGAAGCTCAATATTAAGGGGCCATGGTCTATTCAAATGGACAGCGTCTCTGATGATATGTCCAAGAAAAACTATCTGATTGTTTTTGATAATGAGGCAGACCGCGACAGCTTCAAGCTGCGTTTTATTTATGGCCAAGCGGCATTTGATAAAAAAGCGACTACCGCCGAACCGGGAGTCGGAGTCTTTTCCAAAATTGCTAAATTTTTTGGCACTTCAAAGGCCAAGCCTAAACCTCAAGCTAAACCAAGGTCGAAGTAGCCGTCTGACGCAAGCGCACTGGGACTCAGGTTTTAGGGGCCGTACCAGGCTATGAAAATCACCAACAGGACCAGGCAACCCATAATCCAAAAAGGGACAGGATCGTGTTTTTTTGATCCCTTGTCTTGATCAGAACCTGCCATGAAAACCTCTTAAAGTTATGTGGAACTGTCTAAGTTTAAATTCATTGTCACATCACTCAAACTATTTCTCAATTGCTTTGCGGCATGCTGTAAATTCTAGGGCCTAATTTCTAACCACGCTGCCCATCGCCCCATTTTACGGCTACGGCTGCAAACGCTTTCAATACGCTATCGAAATCTTTGCCTTTCTCGGTCAGTCCATAGGTGACAGCAGGTGGTATGCTTGCCACGTGTTCTCGCCAGACCAAGCCGTCGGCTTCCATCTGCCGCAGCCGGTCTGTCAGTACTTTCGGTGAAATACCGTTTACCAGCCGGTTGAGATGATTAAAGCGTGTCGGACCTTCTGTGCTCAGGGTCCAAAGAATATGCGTTGTCCATTCTTTCCACAACACGCGTAAAACACTGTCCATAGGACAGCCTTTGCTCTCAGACTTTTTGTTTGTTGCCGTGGGCATGATAACTCTCATATGTCCAATCTTACTTACCAAAAGGTAACTACTTTCTCTTAGTAACCTTTGATCCTATATCGGTGCCAATGAGGTTTTGACAAGTCTGCTTTGAGTTGAGATCTCCCAAAACAGGCCCAACGATAGGAGCAGAATATGATTACCGTCAGAGACCGTAATGATCGAGGTCACACAACAATCGGCTGGCTCGATAGCCACCATACGTTTTCTTTTGGCGAGTACTACGATCCAGCCAACATGGGGGTCGGTGCGCTTAGGGTTATCAATGATGACCGCATCATCCCAGGCGCTGGTTTTCCCACCCATGGCCATCGCGATATGGAAATTATTTCATATGTGGTGAGCGGCGCATTGGAACATAAGGATAGCATGGGGACCGGGTCAATTATTCGCCCCGGTGATGTGCAACGTATGTCAGCCGGAACGGGCGTAACGCATTCCGAGTTCAACCCGAGCAAAGATGAGGGCGCGCGTTTCCTGCAAATCTGGATTACACCCGAAAAGGTCGGACTCAAGCCTAGCTATGAGCAGAAAAATTTTCCGTCGGGTCAGCGTACAGATGTCCTAAAACGGGTGGCCGACCGTGAAGGAAGAGAGGGTGCTGTCAAAGTCCATCAAGACGTCAGCATCTATGCAACCATGCTTACGGGAGGGAGCGAGGTGACGCACACCATCGCGCCCGGTCGTCAGATTTGGGTGCAGGTGGTTCAGGGTCATGTGAACATCAATGATACAGACCTGCGCGAGGGCGATGGTGCGGCTGTTACAGACTTAACGGCCATTACGCTGTCCTCCCAAGCAGGTGCCGAAGTGTTAGTGTTTGACCTCGCGGCATAAGATCAAGATCATTCACGTTGGTTACAGGAGCGTTCAGGTAATGCTTGAGAGACAAGAAATTGCCCCGGAAACATGGCCTGAATTGCCCTACAACGAGTGGGCTGAAACCTGCACGACTCTGCATCGGTTTACACAAATTGTTGGCAAGGTGCGTTTGGCTGTTGAGCCCTGGTGGAATCACTCCTGGCACGCCACGTTCTATACCACGGCGCGGGGGCTGACCACGTCGCCACTCGCGTATAAGTCACGTGTGTTCCAGATCGATTTTCAACTGCTCGATCATCTTCTGGTTATTCATTGTGCCGAGGGCATCCAGCGCAGCATTCCGCTGGCCGGTCAATCCGTGGCCAGTTTCTACACAGGCGTAATGGCGGCCCTGGAAGATTTAGGTATGCCGATTAAAATTCACGGCAGCCCCAATGAAGTGCCGGACCCGACCCCCTTCGCCGAAGACACCGTACATATGTCGTACAAAGAAGTTTATGTCGAACGTTTCTGGCGTCTGCTGATTCAGGTTGACCGGGTATTCAAAAAATTTCGCACAGGATACATCGGCAAAGTCAGTCCGGTGCATTTGTTCTGGGGCAGTTTTGATATGGCGGTGACGCGCTTTTCGGGCGGCGAGGCCCCTTTACACCCCGGTGGTATCCCCAACTTGCCGGACGATGTGACCCGTGAAGCCTATTCCCACGCCGTGTCCAGCGCCGGGTTCTGGCCAGGCGGTAACGGCTTTGATCAGCCGATGTTTTACTCTTATGCGGCGCCCACACCGGATGGGTTTGCGGACGCCAAAGTAGAACCGGCTGAGGCTTATTTTCATAAAGATTTGGGTGAATTTTTGTTGCCCTATGAAGTCGTAAGAACGGCGTCAGATCCGGATGCGGTCTTGCTGTCCTTCCTGACCTCCACATTCGATGCCGCGGCAACAACAGGGGCCTGGGATCGCAACGCCCTTGAGTGTGACATCGGGGAACCATTGGTCGTGCGCGCGGGGCCGTGGCACCAACGCTAACCGGGGGGATGTGACGTCTTAGCGCTGTGCGTTTGCAATGGCGCGCCATACGCGCTCGGGCGTCAGAGGCATATCGATGTGCGACACCCCCAAAGGTCTCAGCGCATCAAGCGCGGCAATCACAACGACAGGCAGGGCACCAACGGTCCCGGCCTCACCGGCTCCTTTCACGCCCAAGGGGTTCATGGTCGTCGGCACAGGGCTGGTTTCCACTTCAAAAGTCGGCATGTCGTCTGCGCGTGGCATCGCATAGTCTAGGAAACTTCCCGTAATGAGTTGACCATCGGAGTCGAAGACAATCTGTTCCATCAGGGCTTGCCCCGCGCCTTGCGCAATGCCGCCGTGCAGTTGGCCTTTGACAATCATGGGGTTAATGACGGTCCCAACATCATCAACCACAACATATTTAACCAGGGTTGTGACGCCGGTATCTGGGTCAATCTCGACTTCACAGACGTGACAGCCGTTGGGGTAAGTCGGACCATCGGCTTTCTTGGTGACAGAAGTATTCAATGCCCCATTAGCATGCTGCGCCAAGTCATGCAGTGTTATCTCGCGATCTGTGCCGGCCACGCGAAAAGCACCGGAAGAAAACTCAATATCAATCTCGGCAGCTTCAAGCGCGTCCGCCGCAATCGGTTTGCCCGCTTCGATGATGCGCTGAGATGCGGCAGTCATCGCCGTGCCAGCAGCAATCATGCTGCGTGACCCAAACGACCCTGTGCTGCTGATAACCGTATCCGTATCGCCGTCAATCACGGTCACCCGGGCAGGGTCCAAGCCTAATTGTTCTGCCAGGATTTGCCGGTAAGCGGTGCCATGACCGGTGCCCATTTCCTTTGATCCGGCAAAGACGGTAACATCCCCATTCTTGGCTAGGCGGATGTCCATGGTTTCTGGCATGTGCGCGCCTTGTGGGCCGCCGGCGATTTCGATGGAATACACAAGCCCTCTGCCACGTAGCCGTCCGCGCGCGCGGCTCTCGTCTTGACGGGTTGAGAAGCCATCCCAATCTGCGGCCTCTACGCCTTCTGCCAAAACTTTAGCGAAGGCCCCACTGTCGTAAATCATGCCCAATGGGGTGGTGTGCGGGAGTTGCTCTGGCGTCAGCATGTTCATACGTCGCAACGCAATAGGGTCCGCGTCCAACTGTCGTGCTGCTTCATCGACCAAGCGCTCGATAACGTATGTCGCTTCTGGACGGCCTGCACCACGATACGGTGCCAGCGGCGGCACGTTGGTATGAACACCAATCACTTCAATATGTGCAGCTTTGATGCCGTAAGGCCCGATCATACCGCCCACGTTTGCGGTGGGGGGGTGCGGGGTGGTTGCACTGAGATAAGCCCCGAGGTTTCCGATCAAGCGCACCTTGATGGCCAGAAATGTTCCAGCATCATCCACCGCCAGTTTGGCATTGACCCAATTGTCCCGCCCTTGAAAGTCAGATTGGAATCCTTCGATGCGGTTTGAGCGCCAGGCCACAGTACGGCCCAGTTTTTTTGCCGCCCACAACACCAGGCCCTGTTCAGGGAAGACGTTGTTTTTCATCCCGAAGGCACCGCCGATATCGGCAGAAATCACATGAATGCAGTCTGGTGATATTTTCAAAATATCGTTGGCCAGGGTGTCTCGTAATCTGTGAGGTGTCTGTGACGCCGAGCGCAATAGATAACGGTTTGTCTCATGGTCAAACCTGCCAATGGCGCTTCGCGGCTCAATCGGGTTGGCAGTAACCCGCGTTATATCTAGGTTCAGTTCGATGATTGTTTTGGCATTTGCGAACGCTGCGTCTGTGGCGCCGCGGTCTCCACGCTCGACAACAAAGGCTTCATTGCCAGGGACCTGCTCCCAGACAGAGGGCGAGTCATCTTGAAGCGCGGCCTTACCTGAGGTGACAGCCGGTTCATCATCGTAATCGATCAGCACCTGCTCGGCGGCCTCTTCGGCCTGATGCAGTGTCTCTGCAATTACCGCAACAACGGGATCGCCGACATACTTAACGGCATCGCCTGCCAATAATCCGAAGGCAGGGCGATACATGTCCGACCCGTCGCGGCGTTTAAAGGGGAAGGGTGTGGTAAACAGTCCAATCCCATCAGCATCTAAGTCTGCTCTGGTGTATATTCCCAAGACGCCTGGACACTCTTTTGCGGCGTCTATGTCGAGGGTGGCGATTTTTCCTGCCGCAACAGGTGAGCGGACCAACACCATATGCGTGTCACCGGGCTGCACGGCATCATCCGTATAGCTTCCGTCACCACGCAGCAGGCGGTCATCTTCGAAACGGGGAATGGCCTCGCCAATTTTGCTCACAGGGGCTTATATCCTCATTCATCATAAACGATGAATGTGTTTACCTCGACTTAGGCGTCCGGTCACCGCTGATCAGAGGTTCACCCGCGTGGCGAACCTCTGAATTTTTGGCGCGGGTCTGTAAAGCTACATCACGTCAGACGTGCGACTCTTCGTCTCTGCGCTCAGTTGTGAGACCGGCGGCGTGTAGATGCCTTGCTCCACGTAGCTTTCAATCCGTTCGATCATGGCTTTCGCCCCGATGTAGGGATTGTCGTACGGATCGCCCGCCCACATGTTGCTCGGGAAACCCATGTCCGGGGAATAGGCATCCGCGTAAACAGCAGGGTCATTCCACAGTTGGAAGTTGGTGCGCGGGTTGGCGCGCGCGCGTCTCAAAGCGCCAAGGTCAATATGGGCGCGCAGTAGAACTGGACCTGGGCCATCAACAGTGCCTTGTAAGCTGCCGTCGAAGTTAACCAGGCGCGTATGGCCGCGCCGGAAGAAGGTCATGTGTTCTGAGTCGTGTGATTTGTATTCGCCGCCGTCCATGGCGGACAACATATAGGCACAGTTTTCCATCGCGCGGGTGCGGCGGGCGTTGTCCCAGGCACGTCGGCCTTCGCCCCCATGGGGTTCTGAGGTTGAGTGCAGAATAACTTCGGCCCCCTGACGGCGCAGTCCACCGGCGACTTCCGGGCTCATGTTGTCGAAGCACACCATGTTGGCAAGTTTGCCAATGGGTGTGTCCGCAACCGGGAATAAGGCATCATAGCCAAACAGATCTAGGTATTCATCCAGCACGGACCCCGGCGTGGTATCTGGCAACAAGCCCCAGACATCGGCGCATTGGTTCTTGCGGTAGGTGTGCACGTGATTGCCCTGGTCGTCGATCAGGAATGCTGAGTTAAACACGCGTCCCGGCAGCTTCGGGTGCACTTCGAAATTCTGGAAGGCGACGTAAACATTATATTCTTGGGCAAACTTTCCGATGATATCGAAAATTTCATCACCCTCGGAAATCGCCATCCGTTCCAGGTTCTGCACCGTGCGTTGCACGCCGCCAATACCGCCGGGTCCCGTCAGCCAAAACTCTGGGAAGACACACAAACGCATGGTGGGAACAGACAAACGGCTCCCGGCGCTGGTCAGATGTTCATCCAGATTCTTGCGAATGATTTCACGCGGATCCGCGTTGCCGCCGATGGGAATCAAACGGGCGACGGTTTGCACCAGCATACAATCGTATTGAAACTCTGGGTTTGGATGTTTTGGCCCGCGCACCTCGGCTTCTGTGGCCAGGCGGCGCTCGGCTTCTTTGAGCCAGCCATCACGGGTGGTCGGGGCTGCCGGAATCTTATCGGTTTCTTTGGCAATTTTGTAGCCACGGCCATAGACATCAGCACGCACAATCGCTGGAAAGCTGCCTTGGGGCGTGACACGGCGACGGCGCAGCAGCTGCATATCAATGTCAGGAATCACGAAGGTTTCATCCCCACGCACAGCCGTGGCCTCACGCTCCCAAGGGTAAAGGGCCGTCGCGGACGGCAGTTTAACTTTGAGGCCGCCATCGTTCATTTCGGCAGGGCTTGCCACGGCCACATACGCGACGCTTTCGCTGGCGCGCCCGAAGCGCGACATCACGCGATGATCAAACTGTTGATCTGAACGTTCCACACAGGGGTTCAAAATAATCTCTGCCCCGTGAAAAGCGAGCGCCCGACCATACTGTGGAAAGTGAATGTCTTCGCCGCACAGCATGCCGACCTTGGCAAACGGCAAGGTGGCGACAGGAAATTCCGCAGGTTGACCCATAGCAGAAGTGGTGTCGGTGAAGCCTTCAATGAGGTCAGGTGAAACTTTCAGAGTACGCAGTAATACATCGCCATTAGAGGCAACGATGAACCCGATCGTTTGCGGCGCGGATGCGCCTTCCGCTTGCATGACGGCTGAACCTGCAAGATGCATTTTGTTCGTCGTTGCTGCTGATTTCACCACGTCCATAATGTCTTCTTCACGAAGCGCTGCAGCGTCCCCTAAAGGGGCATGTGGCAGAAGCAACAAGACATCTGGAGAACCACTTTCAGATTGGCGGACCGCCTCGCGCGCCGCCGCCGCGACGAGCGCATATAACTCGGGGGCATCATTGGGAGACCAGGAAGATTGGGTCAGCATCAACATAATTCGGGCGTCCTTGAGTTATGGCCTCTGAGTTATGGCCTCTGAGTTTTGGCCTGCGTCTTCAGTGACAAGATCAGATGAGCAATAGTTTTAAAACCCTTAGCGAAACTTCAGGGCACGACTTCCCAATATGCTCGTGCAGTGAGCGTGTGCGGGGCGGCTTAAGGGGCCGGCGGAGGGAGGCTCTCAATCTTCACTCGCGTTGCAATCACCATAGAAATCACGACGTACGCTAGGCTGGCGGCGGCGAGTAGCCGGACTGACCAGCCCGCATCCAACAACCACCCCATCACCGCTGGGGCTAAGGCGGCGGCAAAAATCGTGCTCGAGCTGACCAGGGAGCGAATCGCTCCCAGGTATTGGGTGCCATACAATTCGGCCCAGATCACATTATGAACCACACCGAACATGCCGCCGCTGAGGCCATTGGTTATCATGTAAGCCCAAATCATCAGGGGAGAGTCAAAGGCCACAAGCAAGGCCATAGACAAGGCCAGAGGGACCATAAACCAGGGCACCAGGGCACTGACCCCACCAAGCCGGGTGACCCACCCGCCAAAGCTCAGTCCGCCAATTACGCTGAAGGTTGCTGAGACGAAATATCCCGCGGCAAAGGTCGCCAGCAGCCAGCCTTTTTCTTCTACCAGTGCAATTTGATGAAACTGGATGCCCGTTGCAACAAAAGGCAGAGCCATCA
Organism: Rhodospirillaceae bacterium; assembly: GCA_040221475.1. Classification (GTDB taxonomy): domain Bacteria; phylum Pseudomonadota; class Alphaproteobacteria; order Rhodospirillales; family Rhodospirillaceae; genus WLXB01. The sequence continues at coordinate 190,486 of JAVKEJ010000060.1, forward strand.
TGAGCGGCAGCAGCAAATAGAAACGCCGGTCGCGCAGCACCTGCGATCGCGTCCAACCGGTGCGGCGTGCTGGAGCATCCGCTGCGTCGGGCGTGCCGGTCCCCTCGTGTTGCGCGATATGGGCTTGATGCCGTGCCTTATGACCGCGCAGTAAAAACAGAGCAAAGGGCAAGCAGACGACCATCAAAAACGCAGCGCTGCCGGTCCAAATGCCGCGCCAGCCGTACTCCACCAACAGATATGCACCAGCGACCGGCAGGCTCGCAACGCCCGCGGCAAACCCGATGTTCGCAATGCTCACAGCCAGCCCGCGCTCGGCCTCGTAATACCGCGACATACTGGTCAGTGCCGTGTGCGACATCAAACCCTGACCGCCAAGGCGGAGGCCCCACATGGCCAGCATGATTGTCGCCGGACCTGTGGCATTGCCAAACATCCAGCAGGCTGCGGCCAGAATGCAAAATGTGAATACTGTGAAGACGCGCAGGTCCCAAACGTCTATCAGCTTGCCAATCCAGATCAGCGTCACTGCGCTGATAAACGTTGCGGCACCATACAAAGTGCCCAGATCGCTGCTCGATAGACCAAGGTCTTGGTTCAAAACGCCGTTGAACAACGCCACGTAAAACGTTTGCCCAAAACTTGAAAACAGCGCGAGAAAGAAGCCGAAGCTCACAAATCGTGCGTTCTTGGTAAAAAACAAGATCAGAGGGAATTGGTGTAACACGGTACCACACATTCACGGGGAAAGGAGCGGTACCACACGCACGCCCGGCAGCGCCACAGTCAGTTAACAGTTCCCGCGCCCGCGATAGTCACATGCCGGACGAACTCGGGCTAGACGCTACGCGCAATCCGTCGCACCATAGGACTATAAACGGATTTTCTGGTCAGCCCTTGGCGGGTCGACTGAATCACAGGGGATAATCATGAAACATAGTGTTCTTGGATTTGCGGCGCTGATCAGTGCTACGGCGGTCGCCCATGCTCAGTCAGGTCAGGATTGGCAAAACTTTGGTAATGACTCCGGTGGCAGTCAGTATTCTTCTCTAGATCAAATAACCAAAGGCAATGTGGCTGATCTGGAAGTTGCGTGGGTTCATCGGTCTGGTGACGTGAAGAAAAATCCGCGCGGGACGTCTTTGCAGGTTGTGCCAATTCAGACCAATGGACTTCTCTATTACTGCACCCCGTTTAACCGTGTCTTTGCTTTGGACCCGGCAACGGGAGAAGAGGTTTGGGTGTTTGATCCTCACGCGCCAGATGCTGAAACCGGCAAGCCTCTGACAGATGAGGAAATGTTTCCCAGCACCTGTCGCGGTGTTGCCTATTGGGCGGCAGAAGAGCCTGAAGATGGTGCTGCCTGCCAGAAACGTGTGTTCAAAGGCGATGCCAGAGGTAATCTCTGGGCAATCGATGCCGACACCGGTAAAGCGTGCATGGATTTTGGTGCGGATGCGGGTCATCCCGGCCGTGTCACGAATGCGGATTACGAAATGTATGGCGAAGGGTTCGTCGGCATGCCATCTCCCGGTGCCGTGGTTGGCGATACGGTTATTGGCGCAACTGCCTCTAACGATGGCGTGCAAGATGCCAATGATGGGTTTGTGCGTGGCTGGGATGTGCGCACCGGCGAGTTAAAGTGGGAGTTTAATCCCATTCCACAGTCCTATCGCGATCAGTCTGGCGCAGCCAATGTGTGGTCGACCATGAGCGGTGATCAGGAACGCAATCTAGTCTTCCTGCCAACCACCAGTCCATCGACTGATTATTATGGCGGCGGTCGTCGCTTTCCCATTCCTTATGCTACGGCCCTTGTTGCGGTTGAGGCCGATACCGGCGGCGTTGCCTGGCATTTTCAAACCGTTCGCCATGATCTGTTCGACTATGATTTGGTCGGCCATCCTCTGCTGGTCACTATTCAGAAGGATGGTGAACCGCGTGAGGTTGCGGTGCTGCAAACCAAAATGGGGTGGCTGTTCACCTTTGATCGTGACACGGGCGAGCCGATCTGGCCGCTGGAAGAAATGCCGGCTCCTGAAACCAATGTTCCAGAGGACGAAGCAGCCCCAACTCAGCCGATCCCCACTTTGCCAGTGGCTTTCGCCGGTCAAAAAATAAACCGCGATGATCTGTTTGGGCTGACACCCTTTGACAAGGCGTGGTGTCAATCCGAGTTCGATAAAATGCGCTACGAAGGGTTGTATACGCCACCCGATTTCCGTGAAGCTTTGCTGTTTCCGTCCGCGCTTGGCGGTGGCAACTGGGGCGGGGCGGCCTTTGATCCCGGCAGCAATACCTTGGTCATTAAAGCGGAGAACTTGGCGTCTCGCCTGAAGGTTGTGCCCAAGGGGGATACCGCAGACGAAGATGTCACGCGTATCGATTATTTGACGCGACCGCTCAAAGGCACACCTTATGCGGTTGAAGGTGAGATTTTCATGTCACCCCTGGGCATTCCTTGCACGCCAACACCCTGGGGCACATTGGCCGCCATCGACATGAACAGCGGCCAGATGAAATGGCAAATTCCACTCGGCCAAGTGAAACGCTTTGGTATTACAGTGCCGGCTTCCTTTGGCTGGGGTTCACCAAACATTGGTGGGCCGATCGTTACTGGCAGCGGGTTGATCTTTATTGCGGCCACAATGGATGAAAAAATCCGGGCCATTGACCTGACCAGTGGGGATGAACTTTGGCAGGCCAACTTGCCGTATATGGGCTCATCGGTGCCGATGACCTACATGGCTGATGGCCGTCAGTATGTGGTGATTGCGGCAGGAGGCACGTCGCGGGTGACAGAAAATCTAGGCGATGCGCTGGTCGCGTTTGCATTACCAGAGAAATAGGATGATGGGCGCGTTAGTCCTCAAGGTACTCTAAAAACTCGGTTGCGGCGGACTGCTTATACGTCTGCCCAACCGGGATGCGTTTGCCACCCTTTAAAACGATGTCAAACGATCGGCCGCGCCGTACCATAACGTCGATGGCGTCTTTGCTGACCCAAAAAGACCGGTGCACCTGCAAACCATCGCAGCCCTGTTGTTCACGGACCGCATCAGCGAAACGGTAATGAATCAGCTCTGAGCCATCAATTGTATGTACACGTACATAATGGTCTTCTGCTTCCAATGCCGCGATTTCGTTTTGAGAAATATCTTTCAGCCGTTTTAAAAATTCAGGGTCTGGCGGCGGAGTATCATCGTTAGTCGGAGTGTCCGCAGAGGATGCGAAACGCCCGAGGGGTGCATACCCAAACCGTGGCAAATGCAGTGGCCCGCGCATCATCAAATTGGCACCGATCCACAGCAGCAAAATAACGGCGGCTTCCTGCAAAAAGCTGGTCATCCATCCAATCGACCAGATGAACTGAGGGGCGGCCACGGGTGAGCCATCGCCACCTTGGGCGGCGCCCAGGAAAGTGCCAATGATGTAAACCACAAACGGGCGCGCCGCGAGGCCGCCGACCACACTGCCAATAACAATCACGGTGATAAATCTTGGCGTCAGCGGGCGTAGAACATAGGCGGCGGCCCAACTGCCCAGTTCAAAGGCGGTCCATGTGGTTAACAGAATGGCCAGCCAATAAGTGATGGCCGTGGCTGAGCCAATGCCGGTGGTTGGAATACCAGCGCCATACCAGCCCAGCAGCAAGGCGGCGAAAAGGGGTACAGCAAAGCTGACCGCGGTCGAAACGACGGTGTTTTTATCTATCCAGGATGGGACAGCTTGGCTGTTCAACGGATATCATCCCCTTGCCGGAGTTATTTGGCCCATAGGCGTTGATTTTAGCTTCAGACGCGTATGCCCTTGGAATACAAGCATAAGTCTAACCTGCACAGTCTATTTCGTGAACCTGCTTTGCGGACTCGCGGTTATCCGCCGATCATAAGAGCGAAAATCTGACTTTTCCGCTCGAATAGGGTTTAGCGCCCTAGAGGACTCGGCTTAGACTTCGTCCCAAGTCTTCAAGGTGAAAGCCTCGATCATAAGCCCGATCACGAAGGCGCGGTAACTCAACTCTGGGGAGGAGTAAAACCCATGGCCAACACGACCACCAGTACGCTCAAGACAGATCGCCCGACCTATGCGTCGGACTTCATTCCATCGGATGTGGAACGCGCTGTGTTCCTCGGCAATCCGGTTCTCGACAACATGATGACCAGCCTGATCGCTCTGGGC
>JAVKEJ010000061.1:0-6878 GCA_040221475.1 Rhodospirillaceae bacterium
GTGGTGCGACGTCTATCCGCGCATGCCGCATGTCTGGCACCGGCTCGGGCCGCTGCTGCCGGAAACGCGCCGCTCCATCGAGGAGATCGGCGACTTCATCCGCGAGATGATTCCGGAACCGCGCGCGGAGATGCGCGCCGGAGGCGGCCCGTGAACCGGCGCCGCGCGCGCCGCCGCCTCGATGCGCGGGTCTGGCCGGAAATTCTCGAAACGCTGGTGCCGGCCACCGACCGGCGGCTCGACGAGATCATGGCCTGGGCCGACAGACACGATCAGCAATGGCTGTTCGATTTCCTGGAGGCGCGCGCGGCGAGCCTGAAGGCGGGCGAGGGGCGGGACATCGTGCCGCGCATTCCGCCCGAGGACATGCTTGCGGAAAAGTTCGGCCTCACGCTGGCGCAGGCGCGCGTCCTCAGCGCCTTTCTCGCGGGCAAGAACCTGAAGGAAATCGCCGCGCTCCAGTCCGTCTCCATCACCACGGTGCGCACGCATTTCGTGCAGATGCGCGCCAAGCTCGGCGCCCGCGACCAGGCCGATGTCGTGCGCATCGCGCTTCTCGGCCTTGCCGAGGAAGCGGGCGAGGGCGGGGAGGGCTGACGCGCCCGCTCGTGTTAGTCTCCCCCCAACAAAAGCCGAACGCCGCAACAAGGGAGCGAGAGCGATGACGACGCCGATGAACGCGGACAATATCGTGCTGGAACAGGCCCGGCCCATCGAGCCGGAGCTTGCCGCCCGCCTCATCTACGACACCGGCTCATACGTCTTCGACTGTCTCTACAATCGCGACTTCGAGCTGTTCCTGCGCATCACGTCCGGCTTGTGGACGCGCGACAGCGGCGCCTTCTCGCATGTGCATGCGAAGGCCGCGATGAGCGGCGACAATCTCGCCGGCATCGCGCTCGGCTTCCCGCAGCCGCTCTATGCGCCCGAGTTCGGCGAGGCGATGATGGCGATGGCCGAAATGGCGACGCCCGCACTGCTCGCGCATCTGCCCTCCGTCGCGGACCACATCCCCTGGCTCTTCCCGGAGGTGCCGGAAGATGCCTGGTATCTCCTCTTCCTCTCCGCGCATTCAGAGGCGCGCGGGCGCGGCATCGGCGAGAAGCTGCTTCTTGATTGCTTCGAGCGCGCAAAGGCCGCCGGCTGCACCGCGCTCCATCTCGACGTCGCCGCGATCAACCCGGCGGTGCGCTTCTACGAGCGCATGGGGATGGAGCGCCTCGCCGAAACGAACGTCCCCAAAATCGCCGCCTCCCACGGCGTGCCCCCGCATATCCGCATGGTGAAGCAGCTGGGGTGAGGGGGCGTCGCGGACATACGTCGTCCTTCTCCGACATGAGCTAGAGGAAATGTTGGAAAAAGACACATTTGGGCTTGAATGTCGAAAAATCCGACGTTATTCTCCTTCGTGTCTTTTAATCGGACAGAGGATGCTGCGATGACACTAGTCAAAGCTCCGGCGAAAACAGCTTTCCCCATAGCCGCCGCGAAGAAGGCGCTGACCGATGGCCTATTGGACGCAATTGCATCCGAGGCCGCGATCAAAGGCTATGCCGTGCCGTCCAAGCCCGCTGAATTAGCGAAGGCTGCGGTGCACGTAGATTCCCTTCTCACCGTAGACATTTTGTGTGCCGTTGAGCCGATCATTGGATTCGAACTTCCACAGCATGTGGTGAAGACCGGTGGATATAGCTCCATCGAGGCGGCGGTCACGCATGTCCTAGCCAAAATTGAGCGGGAGTGGAATAAAAAGTACGGAGTAAAGCCATGAGTGAGAGCAGAGTTCATTCAAAAGACGACGTCGAGGAGCGTAAACGTCTGGGTGCAAGGTTGCGTGATGCTAGAAAATATCTGGGGCTTAAGCAGGAGGAAGTTGCTGGCTATCTGAAAATTCAACGCACCGCTCTGACCGATATTGAAAGTGGTCAACGTAAGGTGGAAGCAATCGAATTGGCAAAATTGGCAAAGCTCTACCGTCAACCTGTTGGTTTTTTTACCGGTGAAGATGACGCAGGCGCAGCTCTGCCATTAGACATAGCCCACCTTGCCCGTAAGGTGGCTAATCTGTCTAAGGAGGATCGAGACGAATTGGGTCGGTTTGCGGAATATCTGAGCTCTCGTACCTCTAGCAAGAAAAATTGACAATGGCTTCTGCGGACTACCCCAGCGCGATACGTACCGGTGTTATGGCGGCTAGCCGCTTACTGCGTGAACTGGATTTGCAGAGTCAGATTCAGGAGCGAGGCGGCAACATGGATGTCTTTGCCGTTTTTCAAATGATTGATTTGCCAGTTTTGATCCGCCCACTCAAGGGACTATTGGGGGCGTACATGAGTGACCCTGATCATGGAGTGTTGATTACGACCGAACGTCCAATGAGTATTCAGCGTTGGACCGCTGCACATGAACTGGGACACTACATACTCAAGCACAAACCTAGCTTGGATGACGAAGATGTGTTGCGCCGAATGCCGATGTCGGCGTCGGCGATAGGTGGTGATTTTCAGGAGGACGAGGCCAACGCGTTTGCCTCCGCGTTTCTAATGCCGCGTTGGCTGATGATTTGGCACGCACAACGTCAGGGTTGGACAATCGATGATTTTCAGTGTCCTGCCGTCGTCTATCAACTCTCGTTACGTTTGGGCACTAGCTACGAGGCAACTTGTTGGACGTTGGCGCGCAACAATTTTCTTGCGCTTGATGATGTTGAGAAGATTTTGAAAGTTAAGCCTCGCGATCTGAAGGTCGAATTGCTCCGTAGTTATCGGCCTGAGGATTACAAAGGGGACGTTTGGCTGCTAACCAAGCGCGATGCTGGCACTGTTATCAGTGGCAGTCACAATGATCTCTTTGTATTGCGCCTACCGGAACACTCCACCGGTGGTTATCTCTGGAACGTTGAGCAATTGAACCAGAGCGGTTTTGTTGTGTTTAGGGATGAAACCGAATCTTTGGATGATGAGGATAGTTCGATAGGTGGCCCGGTCATTCGTCGAGTTACCGTGGGGCCTCACGAAGGCCATTGCGGGCGAATATCGATTGATGAGCGGCGTCCCTGGGACCCCAGTCCGCCGGTCGCAACACTTGCCCTCGAGTATGATCTCACAGGCCCAGAAATTGCCGGGCTTTCGCGCGCTGAACGTCGGTTTCTGCTGGACGCTGCTTGATGCCAATCACTGTCTCTGTTGATCTGCGGTATCGGTTTGGACCGGCGCGCGACCAAGGCCCCCGGCCGACTTGCTTGGCCTTTGCTACCAGCGATGCCCACGCCTCATTGCGCCAGGAGTGGGAGCCGTTCTCTTGTGAGTATCTTTTTTTCAAGGCGCAGGGTCGCGCTGGTAAACCGCCGACGGCAGGCGCTTCGTTAGTGACAATGCTGGACGCTCTTCGTTTTGATGGCCAGCCGGCGGAAGTTGGCTGGCCATATCTCATAGAGCCACCAAATGACCTGTCGCGCTGGTTGCCCCCTGACTCGGTGGGGCCGCTTTATCGAAGATATGGGAAACGAGATGAAGCTGATTTGAACGTTCTGCGTGCGCATTTGGACGAAGGGACCCCGATCATCTTGATGAGTTATTTGTCAACGTCATTCTACCGGCCCACAGAGGAAGCAGTGGTAGAGCCAGCAGCTGACGAGATTCCAGATCGCAATGCCCGACACGCAGTGATAGCGGTTGGATATGGTTCTTGGAATAATCAATGTGTCATCCTTGTACGGAATAGTTGGGGCGCCAGTTGGGGTGAAAAGGGATATGCTTGGCTTACCGAGGCGTTTCTTGCGTCGCGATTGTTTTCTGCCGCCGTCTTGATGGAGAATGTGGATGTATCTGCCGATCCCGTCGCAGCCTGATTGCGCCTCAGCTTGGCGTGAAGCCGTCCGGCAAGTGGATGCGCGTCCCGGGCATGAGGCCTATAATGTGATTATCGATATTACTGACCCTCTCACCAACGCCAGCCTGCGAGATGAGAGGGTGGCGACCGTGAATTCCTTTCTTGAAACTTATGACAAATCGGTTGAAACGGTCGCTAATACGATCTTCCCTGAAGCGCTGTATCTGCGGCATGGAGCGCCCGCGTTCTTTGATGTATTCGAGGAAAGAGTGCTGGATAAAGTGCGGCGTACTGGCCGATGGTCCGGCTACTATTTCGAACGTATGACCAATCTGCCCGATTCGGATGGCAAGCCAATCAATCAGCTATGGGAGATTGTCGAACGAATAAAAGATCCCAAGGTGAAGGCGCTCAACAAATTTGAGTTGTCGATTTTTGACCCAACCCGTGACGTCGATGACTCGCCGTATGGTGGACAGTGCCTCAGTCACGGTAGCTTCAAGCTGATGTCCGGCGATCCCAAGCGCCTGACATTGACAGTGATATATCGCAATCATTTCTACACAGAGAAACTACTGGGTAATTTGATCGGATTGGGTCGCCTGATGGGATTCGTCGCAAAAGAGGCCAATCTCGCCGTTGGACCGTTGACGGTGATCTCCACGCACGCCCTAATTGATCAGCCCGCCAAGTGCCGACGATCAGATATCGTCGAGTTACTTGAGAAATTTGATCAAGTGGCAGGTGCGCTGGAGCCGGCATAAAGACCGGGTAGTGTAAGCCCATCTTGCCCGCGAAGGTCGGTCCCGGTAAGGCCATACAAGGCTTGAACGCCAGCAGTGAACTCCGCCTGCCCCCCATAACTTGGGTGGCGCACCGAGCTGATGGGTATGTCGATAGCGGTCAGGGCCTCGGCGGCATCGCGGCCGATTGCGATTATGCGTTGAGGCTTGAGCATCGCCATCAAGGCGTTGATGAACGGCCAAGTCACCTCACGTTCGATCCTTGTGTGACAGCGATTTGAGAGAGGGTCACCTTTTTGGTGGGGGTGAAGGGGAAATACGTTCCAGAGCATGACCGGCTCTGGCAGAGAAGATAACAGGCGCCAAACGACGGCCGCGGTCCTCTCGGCAATGACGGGTCCGCGCGTAGCTTTATCGAGACCAATGCCACCAAACATTGCGCTGGCTGCGTTAAGGTGGGTTTCATCGGTCAAGGGAATGCCTGTACGACGCCCGCCGCGATATCCCAGATCGCGTGCAATCCAGATGGTTTCTACCTTGCCTTCAATGGCCGATTCCAGACAGCGGGTTAAATTGCGGCGGCGCAACTTGGCGGCGTCTGCGCGGTCGTTGATCGGGCAGCAATCGCGGTAGGGATTGAATACCGCGTCGAGCGACAGTTCCGAGATCGCTGCGACGAAGGTTTTGGGCGTCTTCATGGCAGTGCTTCGATGCTGAGGGTGCGATTGTGCATATCTAGCGTAACTTTTCCGCGCCGGTGCTTGCGTAGAAACCGAAAAGCGGCAAACCCTTGCAGGATGGCGTCTTCCCAAAGCCAAAGTGGTAGCTCATCGCATTCATAACCTTTCACGAACTGGCGAATATTTTTCAGCATGTCGAAGGGAAGCTCTCCAGTCTTGATGTCTTCAAAGAAGTTCAATTCCTTGGCTTGACCGAAGATCAAGGTCGCGATGCCCTCTTCGATCAGAATTGCGCGGGCGCCATCCTCAGCGTTGTCAATATTGGGATCGCTTTTCCGCTTCAACCGGAAGAGAGCGCGCATTACCGGAGACCAGCCTAGGATTGCGGCGTATGCGTAGTGGAAGACGTCGTGGAAGCGGTAGTCATCGGCCTTGATCGCATTGTCGGTGAGGCGGTCGCCAATATTGATCTCGTTGCAGCGCTGGAATACGTAGACATTGCCGCCCACGCTACGTTCAAAAATCTCAATGTTGAGTTGACGCGGTAGTTGTTCCTCCGGCTTCGCGGCGTGGTCGAGCGGAAGGGGGTACTCCTTTACTTCAGGCCAGCGGTCCCGCGTCTTGTGGAGGTTCTTCACCGCTGCTGCTTCTAGAGTAACACCCGCGTCATTCGCAGCTTGAATAAGCGTGCGCATAATAGTCAAAAGTCGCCCAGCGACGGCGGACGGGTTCGTTTTTGGGAGACCAGCCTGCTGGTCGATAATTAGCAGTCCGACCTCGCCAGCGAGCTGCAACAATTGGTGTTCGAAGGCAGGCGTTGGTTTGGCCAATTGTGGCATGTGTTCCGGCTGCAGGTCCGCAAAGGTAAGTGCGGAATCTGGCGCGCTCCGTGTCGTAGGAAGGTCAATGTCGACGGCAATGTCGGCGAGATTGAAGCCGCTACGAGCTGCCACAACCGTCAGATACCACAACACGTCGCCGAATTCTTCGACGACATTGGCGGCATAGCCAACGTAAGACGTCTCGTCGCGCTGCTTCTTCTTGACTTCGCTGAGCAGGCTGCCGGTTTCCCCGAAGAGGCCAAGAAGCGGGAATGTAAGTGAGCGGTTGTCAGTACCGCGATCGGTCTTAAGTGCCCGTTCGGCATAGTCGCGAACAGTAAGAGGCGCATAATCGTCCATCATCTGCGGGTCTTCCGTCGGTCTGAGAGCGCCTCTTTGGGTACGCTCACTCCGTAAGCCTTCAAGGCACGCAAGACTACGACTCGAACAGTTTCCTGAGCTTCGGCCGCCATTATCCCCAGCATTTTCTTGGTAGCTGCAGGCACCTGGACCTGGAGATATTGCTGATCATTTTCTTGATCACTTATTTTCATGAAATCATAATATCATGATCTTATGAAAATAAGAAATGGAGTTAGCGTTCTCAGGAGTCTTCCATTTAAAGGGGAATCCGAACTCGGCTCCCTCTTATCCCCCTGTGCCCCGCCCGCCACATGCATCCCTGCCACATGTCATTCCCGCAACAGCGGGGATAAGTGCCTTTCGGGCCCTCGCGGCGCCCGCCGGAAGCGGGCTTATCCCCGGTTGAAACCGGGGATAAGTCTGTGTACGGATGATTATGA
>JAVKEJ010000062.1:0-9523 GCA_040221475.1 Rhodospirillaceae bacterium
GGGCGTCAGCGACTTCTTCACGGAGAAATGGTGTTCGACGACCGGAAACGAGACGGAAGACCTGTAGTCCGCATCGCTCGCGAACTCGAACAGGTGAAACTCCACTTCGCGGCCCGCCGCCCGCGCCGCTTCATCGAGGAGATTCATATTGGCGATGGTCAACGCGCCGCAGCCGAGATTGCCGCTGCGCAGCGTATGCCACAACAAGCCGATGCGAAGGGGGTTACTGGTCAAGAAAGCGGCCCGATTCTCTATGGTTCCCGAACGAAACTCTCACAACGACACTAGTCAGACCCACACAACAGAGATTATGAATTGCTGGAGCAGAGCTGGGGACTAAATCGTATGAACTACAGACATGAGATAGACGGTCTGCGCGCGGTGGCCGTCATACCAGTAATCCTCTTTCACGCCGGCTTTGACGTATTCAGCGGCGGTTTTGTCGGGGTAGACGTTTTTTTTGTCATTAGTGGTTATTTAATTACCGGAATTTTGATCAAAAATCTTGATGACAGAAAATTTTCTATCGTTCAGTTTTACGAGAACAGAGCACGACGCATTCTTCCAGCGCTTTTCGTCGTAATGGCCGCCTGCGTCCCATTCGCATGGATGTGGATGCTGCCTTCGCAGTTTAAGGATTTTGCACAAAGTCTCATCGCTGTCGTTTTCTTTGTATCCAACGTACTCTTTTGGCGCGAAGAAGGGTATTTTGCCACCTCTGCTGAACTCAACCCCCTCCTGCATACGTGGAGTTTGGCGGTTGAGGAGCAGTACTATTTACTATTCCCCTTGTTCCTTTTGCTAACGTGGCACCTTGGTCGCAATCGCCTATTTTGGGCGATCGTTATTATTGCAGCAATCAGCTTACTAATCTGCGAGTGGGCTTGGCGGAACGAGCCTCACGCAAATTTCTATCTCGCACCTACGCGTGCGTGGGAATTATTAGCAGGTTCGATCTGTGCGTTCTTGGCGGTTGGTCGAGCGTATCGCTCGAACAACGCGCTCAGCACATTAGGGTTATCTCTAATCGTCTTTGCAATTTTGAGTTTTGACTCCACAACCCCATTTCCCAGTCTTTACGCACTCGCTCCGGTAGGAGGCACATCGTTGATTCTGCTGTTTGCGGGAAAAGGAACTTGGGTTGCGCGAATTTTGAGTATGCGAGGTTTTGTTGGGGTCGGTCTAATAAGCTACAGCGCATACTTGTGGCATCAGCCGCTGTTCGCATTTGCTCGCATTCGCGCTATTGCGCCGCCTACTGAATGGATGATGATGCTGCTTGCGACCGCATCGCTTGGGCTAGCGTACTTGACTTGGCGGTTCGTCGAACAGCCATTTCGTAAACGAGCAGGGCCTCCCTTATTACCATCTCGTCGCAGCATCTTTGCAGCAAGCGCCACCTTCGGAGCACTCTTTGTTGCACTGGGAATCTATGGGCATTTGTCGCATGGCGCTGAGTGGCGGTTTGCATTCGCCCAGTCATTTCTAAATCACTTCGACAACGAACCGCCCGCACGGCAATTTTTCGCCCGGACAAATATGTATTCGGCATATAGAGATGAGTGCAATTTCTACATGCATGGTGAATTCGAAGGTCATGCAAAGTCAGAAATCCCCAAATCTTGTTATATTCGCAGCTCGACCGCGGAAAAAGTAGTCTTTCTATGGGGCGATAGTCACGCGCAGATGTACTATTTTGGTCTGAAGGAAGTCCTTCCTTCTGGTTGGCAAATCCTCCAGGTTGCGAGTTCCGCATGCCCTCCCAGCTTGGAACCAGAGCAATCTCGTAGTTTATCCTGTCGGAAATCCAATACACTAGCTCTCGAAGCCATCCGAGAAAGCAAGCCTAACGTAGTTGTTCTAAGTCAAGCCGATCAATGGAAGCTAGCGGAGCTCAAACGAATAATCTCATCTCTGAGAAATATGGGTGTTGGGCGTATTCTGGTTATGGGGCCTTCACCAAGATGGGGCACAGAGTTGCCTTGGATAATGGTTAGAAACTGGGGAAAAATACCGGTGCGCACCTGGCAGGGAATTGATCCAGAGTCTTTTGCGTATGACAAAGGATTGAAGGCATCTCTGGCTCAGCTGGGGGAAAGCGGTGTTGAATATGTGAGCGTGCTAAGCTCACTATGCAATCAAGAAGGTTGCTTGACGTATATCGGAGATAACAACTTCCAAGACGGCATAACAAGCTGGGACTATGGACATCTAACACCGATAGCATCTGAGTTTGTCGCCCGCTCGGCACTTGAGGATGCCATCCTTGGGAATGAAGATGACGTGGGTGCATCCCGATACTTTGAAGACCATCGATAGGCCAACTTTGTTCATCGGGTAAATCTATAACGACGTCGATGGTCTCGAATCCTCATGGTGGCGGTCAATGCATGATCACATTTTGACATCCCTTAGATTGGGAAGTTGCCGTTTGAGACTTGTCGAAGAACGAGACGCAGAATTTCTTTGGGGATTGCGGGTTGATCCAACGATAAGTCGATATTTGTCCGCCGTAACCGGCGATTCACAACAACAACTAAACTGGATACGCACCTACAAGGAGAGAGAAAAATCTGAGAAAGAGTTTTATTTTATCATTATGAACGAAACCACAAACACAGACTGCGGTTGCGTCCGAGTCTATAATATTTTGGAAGATAGTTTTACTTGGGGAAGCTGGATTTTAAACAGCGACAAGCCAGCAAAAGGCGCTCTATCGTCAGCATGCCTCGTATACAAATTCGCGTTCGAGGGGTTGCGGCTGAAAATGGCCAAATTTGATGTCATGAAGGGTAACGTGCATACGATCACGTTCCACCGCCGCTTTGGCGCAACTGAAATAGGCGAGGACGATACAAATGTATACTTCTCTCTGAGCGCAGAGGATTTTCAACACTTGCTTGTTCGCCACGCTGCGAACTTACCCTCCGAATGACAGAACGCATTTTCAATGGGCCACCACAAGTTCACATTTGAAATTGTTTGGTAGGGTTGCATGCGAGAAATTCGAGCGTCGGTTATACTTCCCGTCTACAATGGCGAAAAATTTCTCGACGAGACAATTCAGAGCGCTCTGGCGCAAGCTCGAACCGATTTTGAGATCATCATCTGCGATGATGCGTCAACAGATAGAAGCTATGACATAATTAAGTCTTTTTGCGACCGATACCCGAATGTTATCCGGTTAATTCGCCATGAGAAGAACAAGGGAGTCTGGAACTCCATCCAAGACGCTCTTCAATTCTGCGCCGGCGAATACATATTCCAACTCGGGCACGATGACGTATGGCGTCCAGGATACATGAGCCGCATGATAGAGGCTCTCGATAAGAACAAACATACTGTCGCAGTCTTCGGAAGCGTCGATGTCATTGAGGCATCGGGTCATGCCGCCGACCATGATCTGTTCAGTCATTCTCGCTTGACCAACATCTCTCAGAACGACCTGCTCTGCGAATTATTGCGGGGAAATTTTCTCTGCGCGTCGGCTTCCGCCTTCAGGAAGTCGGCAGCCCGCGCATTCGACTTTGGAGTTAACAATGACCTACTTCAAGATTATGAGCTTTGGCTCAAACTATCTTTGAGAGGAAACTTTGGTTTCGCGCCCCAAGCATCCGCTGCTTATCGTCGCCACGACGCGAATTTGTCTGGACGTCAAAGCGAGAATCTATCTTTTTCCATGAGGAGGCGCCACCAAGTTTCGCACGAGGTGAACGCACTGATGACACGCTTCTTGCTGTCTCCCGAAATGGATACATTCCTCTCTGCGATAGACGACGACAGAAGACCTAATTACATCAGGGAGTGCGTCGATAGCATTCTTTTTTCATCGCGCCGACTCTCTCATCAAACACTTCAACACATCGCGCTAATTTGGCTAGAGCATCTAATTGCAACAGAAATCACAACGCGGGACGATCTTGGGACAACTCTTCCAGATGTGTATCTTTGCAATGAGCTATATCGGAAGTATTTCACAATGCGTGTCGGCGACGGGGGAAGCTACCCTTGGGGAGGTATACGACGACCTACCTTGCAACTTAAAACCTCAACATTGAACGACCATTTCAATCGCCTCATCGAATCCTCGTTATTTCGCCCGCATGACGAAGCTAATGACAGACCTGGAGGTCGCAAGTTTTCCCTAGAAAGCAAGGCGCAAGGATCAGACAGATACACACAAACAGTAGTCTTAAGAGAGATGCGCTCCGACCACGGCCCAGCGCGCGAACTTGAGCTTCCGGAAGAACCAGCCTCATTGACAGAACAAGAATTGTTCAAAGTCTCTGGCTTCATCGAGGACACTGTCGAACACCTCTTGCCGACGTATCTAGATCATGACAAGGAGCGCACAATTGTGCTGCGCTTTATCTGGAAGAAGGTAAAAAAAATCCTTCCGCCATATGCACGGCGAGCTATAGCCAGCACGGTCAACCATCTGAGAAACTAAGTTTATGTCCGTCTATTTGTCATCGAGAAACTTGGAACGAAGCGTTTTCGTAATCCGAATCAAAGGCCTCATGTACTCTCGAGTTGCAACCTCGGGGATAACCACGTGCGCCGTATAGGCACCAAGAACACAGATGGCAAGCGCTCCTCCGATGTATCCGACGGTAGCCGAGGCAAAAAGCGCTAACATTGAAACCGCCACAGCTAACGCTATCGAAATCGCTGCCGTCCATTTCAATTTACCATTCGGACGAAAGCCAATTGAGTGGCGGACCATAAAAAAGGTTAGTGTAAGGTTTGCGGCGTAGCTAGCGAGATAGGCCACACCGACCACAGCAATGCCGAACCTTTCAAGGCCAAGTAGCAGAATGCACAAGTACACAAGGTTCCACATGACCTCAGTGCTGAGAAACTTCCAAGACTTGCCGAGGGCGAGCAGGGTAAATCCCAGTGGAAACGACATTACCTTCAACAAATCCCCTAGAAGCTGTATCTGAAGGATCGTCGCTGACGCGCTAAATTCGGCAGAATAGAGAAGCAGAATAATAGGCGACGCAAAAGCAATCACGCCGACCACCAGTGGGCTCGCCAGCACAACTCCAAAGTGCATCTGGTCCCGGATGAGCGACGCAGGATCCGATCCAGCAGCAACTGTCGCGGTAACGCGAGGATAGAAATCGGTGGCCATGGCGCTCAGCAAGAACGCCATGTAGGTAGCAGAGATAATCCGTGCAGCGTGAAAATACCCGGCAACATCAAGGCCCAGCCGGTCCGCAATAATCACGCGAGCAGCCATCACCGTTCCAATCGACAAAATGGAAGTGAAAAGCATGGTGATGCCGAAACGGAGGACCGGAGCGATTTCCTTGCATAAACTCTCAACAGGGTAAGTCAGTTCGGAGCGGACCAATCGTCCGACCGTGACCGCTGCTGCGATGGCAACGCCTAAGGGAAGGCAAATCACCGCATAAGGAATTCCGCTGGCGCCAAATTGCCAAATGATGGCGACAGCCCCCAGGCTACCGATCGAGTTTCCAATGACATTGATTCGCGCAAAATCCCCGAGACGCTGAAGCCCCTGCGGAATTGCACAGAAGACCACTCCTATGACAGATGCAGCGACGCCAATCCCTGTCCAGGCGACCCCGGACGCATACTGAATATCGCCCAATACATGAACAGCCAAAATCTCTCTGAGAAAATAGGTTGCCGCGCCACCGAATGCGCCAAGCGTCAGTCCGGCAAACCATAGCGCACTTAGAATGGCGCCGCGGCGCGAGGGATCATGCTTCATCGAAGCGACTTGGCGCAGACCGCTTGAGCCTATGCCAAGACCGGATACTGTCGCCGACAATGTCATTAGATTTGTATAAAGACCCGCAAGGCCTACTCCGGCTGGGCCCAGCAATAAAGCGAATATCTTTAACCGAACGACACCCAATATGACGTTTAGCACAGATGCGGACCCAACGATCCGAACAGACCGCACCATCCGCCGATATGAACCATCTGAATCGGTCACGTCGCTCGCCGAGCACCAATCTTCATTCGTTCAGAAACCGATAAACTTCTTCAATGACAACATCTTGTTGCGTTCGCGCCAGATGAGGAAACAACGGTAGACTCAGAACCTCGCGTGAAAGCTTCTCAGCAATCGGAAAAGATCCCTCGAAATACCCCAGGTCCTTGTATGCATCTTGAAGGTGAGGAGGGATCGGATAGTGGATTAGAGTACCAACTCCCGAGACAGCTAAATGCTTCTGCAGCAGATTTCTATCGGGACTCTGCACGACAAACAGATGCCAGACGCTCTCAGCCCACTCCGCTTCGCGCGATACAATCAAATCAGCATCAGACAACGCTTCTTGATATCGCAATGCCAAATCGCGACGCCGCTCATTCCATTCGTCGAGATACGCTAACTTAACTTTCAAAATTGCAGCTTGAATTGGATCAAGTCGACTGTTGAAGCCAAGCACCTCATTTACATATTTTTCCCGCGAACCGTAATTGCCCAACAGCCGAATGCGGCCCGCAATTTCGGCATCATTTGTGGTAACGGCCCCACCGTCGCCCATCGCCCCCAAATTCTTGCCTGGAAAAAAGCTCCAAGCCACCGCATCACCGTGTGCACCTAAACGCTTTCCACGGTATCTCGCGCCGTGCGCTTGAGCCCCATCCTCTAATACTTTAAGTCCACAATCTCTTGCAACTTCTAGAATGCTGTCCATATCCGCCGGGTGGCCGTAAAGATGCACCGGCAAGATAGCTTTTGTTCGCGGGGTAATAGCAGAACGCAATCGAGACGAGTCTATAGTATGGGTCTTTTCACACGGCTCTACAGGTACAGGCACCGCTCCACACTGCGTTACAGCGAGCCACGTCGCAATGTAGGTATTTGAAGGAACAAGAACTTCATCTCCGGGCTCAACACCAATTGCCGTGAGAGCGAGTCTAAGCGCATCAAGCCCATTGCCTACACCCACACAATAAGATGCCCCACAATAGGCCGCGAAGGCGTCTTCGAAGCCGGAGACTTCTTCTCCTAAAATGTACCAGCCAGAATCGAGAACCCGATGAACCGCTTCATCAATCTCGCTTTGTAACGCGCGGTACGCGCTCTTCAATTCAAGAAAAGGGATCTGCATCACGGACCACTTTGCAGAATTCGTCGTAATCGCGGTAGTAGTCCGTCTCATCATATTTTTCAGAGGCAAGCACCATGCACACAGCGCCGGAAGAAAAATTGTTGAGTTCACGCCATATCATCGTAGGCAAATAGAGTCCGAGATAAGACCGGTTTAGATGGATAGAGCGCCGTCGCTCACCATCGTCAAGGACGACGTCAAAACTCCCTGACATGGCAATCAGAAGCTGGTGAAGGTTTTTGTGAGCATGCCCGCCCCGTTCTGCTCCTCCCGGCACGTCATAAAGATAGTAAACGCGCTTTATGTCGTACGGTATGTGATTTTCACCTTCAATGAAGGTCAAGTTGCCTCGCGGGTCAGAGATCTTTGGTAGATCGATAATTCGGCAATCATCAATTGACATGGGAGCCTCGATCTCTGGTCACTCGGTCACCGCTCGACATTCTGCAATTAATATTTAATTTCGTACAAAAGAATTACAAAGCGGTTTGCAGGTTTCATCCAAACGGATTCGAAGTTTTACAGAACCACCTATTCGTATCCGAGCGAGCGAGCGACCTTCTGCGCACTCTCGCGCGGCAGGCTTTCGGCCGAGGCGCGCCGGACCGCCGCCTTCCTGCCATTGAAGCCGGACAGACGCCATTTCAGGCGCAGAAAGGACAAGGAAAGGGGCGTGATCGTGGTGACCGTCGTCCTGACCGGCAGCCGGTGACGCCACTTTTTTCGCATGTAGCAATAGGCGTCCGTGTAGCCGCCTGCGAGAGAGAAGACCGGCACGCTGTTGTGCACGACCGGGGCATTGACGACATAGACGCCGTGACCCCGCTCCAGCGACTCCTGGCAGATGTCGGTGCCGTACATGTGAAACCCCGGCAGGTCTTCGTCGAAGCGCAGCCCGCTGCCGCGCCTGAGCACGATCAGCAATTCGTCGATGCTCGACGCCTTGACCGGTTCCTTCGAACCCGTATCGAGCTCCCTGTTGAGACCCGACGACCAGACACGGCCCGCATGCCCCCCGTCATCCCTGATGCCATAAACGCCGATGACCCCCCAGCCGGGATCCGTCTCCTCGATGACGGCAATGTTCCGCAGCAGCACCTCCTCCCAGCCTTGCGGGAGGTAGACGTCCTGATGGGCGAAGACAGCGATGTCCGCCGAGGTCCGGTCCAGACCCGCATTATAGGCGGCTGAGGCGGACGAATAGCCCCGCATCGCCGTCAGGATACCGGGGTTCTTTCTTACCAGCGCGGAAGAAGCCAGATTCTGCTCCAGAACCACATCATTGTTAACTGCGGCAATTATGCATAGCGAAGCCATCAAGGCACTCTTGCGCGACGGGATTACCGGAAAACGTGTAGAAGGAACAGTGCCCTGAGATTATTATGTTTTCTGCAAGATTGCAGCCTCCTTTATCAGCACCTAAAGACACAGCACGTCGCACTCCATGAAGGTGCGCTTCGTCTACGCGCCTCGTCCTTTTTTCGCCTGCAACTTTGCGCCGTTCTTCATTGCCTTCTGCATGATCTCGCCCATCGAAGCGCCGAGCCCGAGCATAAAGAAGAAGAGGACGTAGAGATTGGCCCAGAAATGCACCGTAAAGCCGGCGAACAGGAAGGCCGTCATCGCGAAGACCCAGCCGAGACAGAGGCCTTTCCAGCGCGGATCGGTGACCTCGCGCGCCGAAATCGCCACATTGCGATAGATCAGCGCGATACCGGCGACCATGAGAATGAGGCAGGGAAGCCCGTAGCGCATGGCCGTGAGCAGCCAGAAGGTGTCGACCGAGCTGTGCATCCATCCCGGCCTGGCCCACTCCGAAAAGCCGATGCCGAAGAGCGGATGCGCCATGACGCTGTTCATGCCGAAGTCCCAGATCAGCGTCCGATAGAAGGCCGTCCAACCGTCAAATGTTATGTTCTGAATAACAAAGAGCACGACGCCGCGATTGGAACCGATTTGTATGAATGCACCCATAATCACTACCGCGATCAGCAGGAGGCGCCAGTACCGCACGCCCTTGAAGGTCTTCATGATGGCGCGGTAGACGATCAGGCCGAGCTGCATCACCAGAGCCAGCAGCGGCCCCGACGAGAGCGTTACGCCGACGCCCACAATCGACGCGAGCGATCCGACCAGCCTGCCGCCGCCCTTCAATCCCATCCAGAACATGGCAAAAAGGGCGCTGCAGAACACACCGGCATGGATCGAGTGAGGGAACGGACCGACGGGGCGCAGCAGACCGTAACGGCTCTTCGAATTGATAGTGAAATCAGCGTCGGCGACAACGCTGAAGATGTCGCGAATGATGTTCTTCTGCGTGACGATCTCGACGACGAGAAGCGATGCGATCACGACATAGAGCGACGCCATGAGCTTCAGAAACTTCTGGATGGCGCCGATATTGGTGAAACAGAGACGCGCGCAGA
>JAVKEJ010000063.1:0-1728 GCA_040221475.1 Rhodospirillaceae bacterium
AACGTTGGTGTGGGCCAGAACCGTCTTGACTTCGCAGCCAAAAACTTGGCCTCGTCGCAAGAAAACAACGAAGCGGCCCGTTCAACACTGATGGACCTTGACGTTGCTGCGGAAATGACCAAGTTCACTTCCAAGCAGATCTTGGTTCAGTCCGGCGTTGCCATGCTGGCACAAGCCAATCAGATGCCTCAGAACCTGCTGCGTCTGCTTCAATAATTTTCGCTTCGCCACTTTGAAGCAGAAAGACAAATTGCATTATGACAGGAGGGCTCGCATACGAGCCCTCCTTTGTTATCTCAGCCTTATTCATATAGTAGAGAGCTGGACAACCCACGTCCCACGCAGTCGATTCGTAAATTTGATCAAATTTGACTACTTTTATGCAATTAAGCAGATAAATATTCGACCAAACAATGTTAAACTTTCGCTCGAAATTCAAATAACACATTGATTTTAATAATTAATTTTTTATTCACTTTTTGCTAGACAGTGAAACCATACATAGGTATATTTCAACTTACGAGAACACCCGTCATCGTGTGATCAGGAAGATCTTTTCGATGATAGTCTGGCAATGTCGCCAGGTCTTGAATAGCAGAAGCTATTCCGAGCTATCCATGTAGGAGAAATAAAATGGCTCTTAATATCATTTCCAACTACGCCGCCAACGTTGCTCATCGTAACCTGAGCAATTCTGATGAAATGGCGACCCGTTCCCTTACCAAACTGTCTTCTGGTACCCGCGTCGTTTCTGCCCGTGACGATGCTGCTTCCATGGCAATTGGTGCTCGCCTGAATTCACAGGTTGAAGCTCTCAAAACAGCAACGGTTAACGTTGGTCAGGCAAACTCGATGTTGCAGATTGCCGATGGCGGCATGTCTACCATCAACGACGTGTTGACCCGTATGAAAACTTTGGCGGTTCAGGCCGCATCTGACAACTTGTCAACCACCGAACGTGGCTTCCTGAATGACGAGTTCCAGGCACTTGACGCCGAAGTATCGCGTGTTGCTGACTCGACCTCTTTCAACGGCATTCAGTTGCTTTCTGGTCAGACGACCTTTGGTGTGGATCCGGCTGCAGTCGGAACGAACATTGAAGCTGCTGATGGTATTGCTGCATTTAAAATCAACAGCGATGCCGGCCTTGTTGCCGCTGATACAATCTCGATCACCTTCGACAACGCTACCAACATCATGACCCTGACCAACACCAACCAGGCGAACTTCTCGCAGTCGGTTGATTTGGACGACATTGGTGTTACCGCTTTGACTGGTGCTCAGACCGCAGACGTTGAATTCGGTTCGCTCGGTATCACGCTTACCCTGAACTCTGCATTCGCCTTTGGTACTGATATCACTGCCAACAACACGTTTGACGTTGCAGCTCAGACCGGACCTGCCGCACTGACCTATCAGATCGGCGCTGGCAACAATGCTGCGGTTGACCGTCTTACCTTCAACCTGACATCGGTTAGCTCAGCAGCACTTGGTGTTGCAGCCCTTGATGTTAGCACGCTTGCGGGTGCACAGGCTGCAATTGCTGGTCTTGATACCGCTATCGATACCCTGCAGACCGCGCGTTCCAACGTTGGTGTGGGCCAGAACCGTCTTGACTTCGCAGCCAAAAACTTGGCCTCGTCGCAAGAAAACAACGAAGCGGCCCGTTCAACACTGATGGACCTTGACGTTGCTGCGGAAATGACCAAGTTCACTTCCAAGCAGATC
>JAVKEJ010000065.1:0-5716 GCA_040221475.1 Rhodospirillaceae bacterium
CCTGCCCCGTCCACGACCTCACCGTCGAGGGGGATCCGGTCGCCGCCGCGCACGATAAACCTTGCATTGACTGCCACGGCCGCGGCCGGAACGTCGGATTCAGATCCGTCGTCGTAAAGAACCCGCGCCGTTGGCGGCGCCAGATCGAGGAGCGCGGAAACCGCATTACGCGCCCGCCCCACGCTCCAGCTCTCCAGATAAAGCGAAAGCGAGAAGAAGAAGGCGACCGTCGCGGCCTCAAAAAACTCGCCGAGGCTGATGGCGCCCGCGACGGCCACCACCATGAGCAGGTTCATGTCGGGGCTAAGCCTCCGCGCCGAAGACCAGGCCTTGGGCGCGACAAGCCAGACGCCAAAAAGAATCGCGACGGCGAAGATCCCTGCTTCCGCCATAGGCATAGGCACCTCGCCATGGCCCGCAAAGAGCCCGAGCGCGCCGCCCAAGCCGGTCTCGACAATGTGAAAAAGGAATCCCGCCGCCCAGAAGCCGCCGCTCAACGAGGTAAAGCGCTTCTGACGTGCCAGATGCGCCGCCTGATCCTCTGCTGCGTTGTCGGCATCCCATGGCTTCGCGCTCATGCCGGTCGTTGCGACCAACTGCGTGACTTCGTCGTCTGGTATCCTCTCGGCGCTATCGAGGATGGTCATTCGCCCGTTGATCACGTCGAATGCCAGGTGTTCGGTTCCGCCCACTTTCGGCCCGACAACCCGGTTCAGGATCGCCACCTCTTCGGCGCAATCGAGCCCGGAGACCTGAAAGCTCCTTCCGCCGGACGGCGCTGGCGCCGTGGACGCGACGTCCTTGCTGGCGTCGCAACAGGATTTGCCTCTTGGGTTAGAATGCTCTTGATCACTCGGATGGCCGTGATCGTTGCGGTTGCCGTCGGAAGACATGGATTGACCTCAGGATTCATTGATTCCACATTGTTCTAGTCCCTACAGCAACTAGAGCTTCAAGGGTAAGAATGGGACGTTGCGCGCAGAAAAATGCGGCGTCCGGAAGTTCGCCGCGCTATTAAGGCGCGATGAAATCAGAAAGAGTGGGTTAGAAATGCAGAAACGACACGCGCCTATTATTGCAGCAATTCTGGTACTCGCCGGCTGCGCGGTGCCGCCGACAGATGATGGCGCTCAGAACAACGTTGGTAATGTTCCCGAGTCTGTCGCGGCCCTTGCTGCACCTGGGCAGGATCTCACTTCGGCTCGTCGCCTTCCGGAGGACGGTTGCTACTGGTATGAGCACAGTGGACCAGTGGAGACGACTTTGGTGCCTCTTCGCGCGGCCGGCGGCGGTCCAATCTGCACTTCTCTCCAGTCCTGATTTGCTTATCCACAGTGTCGCAGATACGTCGTGTTCGGCGCACGCGTTCAACTTTGCGCTGTCACGCTATCCTCGGCCGAGTAAAGAAACGCTGTCGAACCGATACTGACGTTCGGGTAAAGTTCATTGATGTGGGCCATGACCATCCGGACGCAGCCAGAACTTGCGCGACCTCCAATACTTTTTGGATAAGGTGTGCCATGGATCCGTAGGTAGCTATCCCGGTTTCCAACATAAAGATAAAGCGCACGTGACCCAAGTGCGTTGGTCGGGCCGGGTTCCATACCACCTGCGTATTGCTCGTACTCCGGATTGCGTTCAATCATGTTTTTGGTTGGCGTCCAATGAGGCCATTTCACCTTCCGCTTAATCGCATAAGTTCCCGGCTCATAAAGGTCGCCCTTCGCAATGGCCACGCCATAGCGCATTGCCGTTCCACCTTCTTCGATGTGATAGAGGTATCGCGCCACTGCATCCACGTGGATGTCGCCCGGAACGAGGCTGCGCTTCGCAACGACGCGCTGCGGCAAAAATCGTGGATGCAGACCCCACGGGTTGGTCGTGGCTGAGTCGTAACCAAGCGGTGTGACTTGCTCGTCCCAAGCCGCCTTTTGCGATTCTGTTGGCCACGTGTCGGCTAAGAGCGGGCTGGCGATTGAGGCTGAAAAAAGCGCAGTCGTCGTTTGGATGAAGTGACGTCTTGTCAGCATCTTTTCTGTTTCCTTCACTAAATTTTACGACGGGACAAGCTATATCCCGCACGCGTCGTTAGTCGTTACTAGCCCGAAAAGGAAAGACGCAGCGTTGGCAACCTTCTCGGGGTTTGGTCATTATTGTCGCTCTAACTCCTAAAGCTACTAGAGGTTCAAGAAAAAGTTTACTTTCAAAAACACGGTTGCCTTTGAACCTATCCAATTCTTCCCAGAGCTGGAAATGCACCGAACTTCCAGTATGACAACGCACCCACCTAGCCCGTCGACATCGCCAACCCCATCGGGATCATCACGTCGTTCGCACCAGCGACCTGAAAATTGAGTCCGGATTTGACATGCGGCTAGGAAAAGGTTGCATCGTACTGCTCGTTGTTGAATCCTATGGGTTGCGACTTGCACCGACTTCGAGGTGCAGGTGGCTATGTCAAGGGCCTTTTAGTTTCGGGTAAAGATAAACGCGTGCACCTATCGCAACACGATCGTATAGGTCCTTTACATGCTTATTGGTGAGGCGGGCACATCCGTTCGAAACCGCCGAACCGATGGTTTCCGGTGCATTGGTTCCATGGATTCGAAGATAGGTGTCTCGACCGTCATCATCATATAAATAGAGCGCTCGCGCGCCGAGAGGATTATTCGGTCCTCCCTTCAAACCGTTTCTAAATCGCGCATACTTATTCGGCTCTCTTTGGATCATGGCGTTGGTCGGCCGCCACCACGGCCACTTAGCTTTGCGCGCTACCGTGAACACGCCCGATTCATATAAATCCTTGCGCCCAACCCCAACTCCGTAGCGGATCGCCATGCCTTTCTTGAGCATGAAATAGAGGAAAAAGTCATCCGGTACTACATGCAGGTCACCGGGCAACCAATCCGTCCGACGCGCGTTCACGAGTTGAGGGAGAAACCGTTCTGGAAATGTGGATTGACTTGCGGCACTACCCGTCGGGGTTAACAAGCTAGCCGCACCGGCAGACACAAACATTCGCCTGCTAAAACTTGTCATTATGATGTGCCCTGCGATTTTGAATTGAGTGCAATTGCGAACACATAGCGTCGTTCTGTAGAACTCACGATCGTGTGATCACAATTGCAAACGGTTTGTTTGTTGCTTCGAGGGTACGATCCGAGCTCAATCAGAAGGTTGATTTGCCCAAAGCACTACGAGCGCATAGCCGATACCATTGTTGTCGTACCACTCTCTAGCGTGATCCAAGCTTGCTTTCTCTGTCGCCGGCGATATCGGCGAGACGCTTACGTACTTCGAAAGAGGCTGGTTCGTCGACTTGCCTTTGATTTTCCATCCTACTCAGGAGTGAGTGCTGCCGGAAAGCCTACGACGTTTGAAAGCTCGTTATTGAAAGCTGACTTGTCGATGGGTGGATTTTGCTTCGGCCTATCGTGTGTTCGGCTTTATTGGGTGGTTTCACACCTGAGGCGCACGGAGCTTCAACGCGATAAAATGCTTTACGCTTGATGCGCGATCCCGCCTCGCATATTCCCGCGTAAAGTCTTTTGAAAGAGGCACGTGTCATATGACTCTGTCCGCATTCCTGCGTATCGACAAGATCCTGCTCGGCATTGTCGCCGCCGTGCTCTTCCTTACGCTCGGTATCTATTTTTACAGCACCGAATATTTCGCGCTCATCTACGCGCGCGAGGACGGCTTCGTGGAATACGGCACAGCCCTGTTTCTCTTCGTGGCCAGCTTCGTGCTGATTATGAACGCCCGTTCGCTCAAGGCGCGCGGCGCGCGTCTGGCGCTTGGTTGTACGCTGTTCTACGCGCTCCTCTTTTTCTTCGCCGCGGGCGAGGAGATTTCCTGGGGCCAGCGTATATTCGGTTGGGAAACCGGCGAGACCTTCCAGGAGATCAACAAGCAGCAGGAGACCAACGTGCACAACCTGATCGTGGTCACCCTTTGGGGCGATTTTCACCTCGCCAAGACGCTCTTCGGCCCGATCCTGACGTTAATCGTGCTGGTCTACCTCGCCGTGCTGCCGCTGCTCTACCCGCGCGTCGGCTGGATTAAACTCGCGGCCAATCGCATTGCCGTTCCGGTGCCCAGCAAACGTCACGCGATCCTCGCCGTTGCAGCAAGCCTGTTGATCGCGGTCATCGACGTTCCTCGCAAATGGGAGGTCTACGAGTTGGTCTTCTCGCTACTGGTAACGTCGATCTTCCTCCTGCCGCAGAACAGTAAACACACGACCTTCTTTGGGCGTGATATTTGATCAATGGTTCGCTTTCCCTTTGCCTCTCATTATTTTGCAACTACGATATCCTTTTAGGCTTCGGAATCGTGATAGCAGGTGTCCTTCGTCAGGGATTTTGGGGACAAATGGAGGCCCGGTCTAAGTGAGGGTCTGGCGCATCTGGTTGGTCCAGATTGTCTAACGTCAGCACCCACCGGACAGATTTAGGGGTTTGAGCAACGGAGATGCGGTCATCGGGCCGATTCGCCACCATTATATCACCCGGCCTCCGACGGCGACGCTACCCTCGACCAGTCGCGCCGGGCTTTCGTCGATGTAGGTGACGTTCTCATAGGCGAGTAGCAGGTCGATATACTTCTTGTGCCGTATCTCCTCGACTAGATCGGCGGTGCCTTTCACCACGCCACCCCAGTCCTCGGCATGGGCGCAAAGCGAGATGCCCGGAAACCGGGCAGCGGACGCGCCGCCATGGATCGCCTCGGCGGCGCGGATCATCGCCTTGGATGGCACGCAGCCGACATTCACGCAGGTTCCGCCGACGGTGCCATGGCTGACCAGCGCCACGCGCTTGCCGGCCTCTGCCGCGGTGATCGAGGCGGAAAATCCGGCGGTGCCGGCACCAACGAAAATGAGATCGTAGTTGTCATCGCGGGTTTCACTGGCAGTGCAGCAATCGTCTTTCGTTACAGTTTGGTCCATTGGTTCTTCCTTAGCTTGCGATCGGTGTCGCGACACGGCCCCGATCAATAATTTTGAATCACACCATCGAACCGATGTCGGAGGCATAACTGGGATAAGCGAAAATCATGGCCTTGATCTGGTTGGCGGTCTGCCCGGCACCCATGGCCATGGCGAAGAGATTGATCTGTTCCTCGGAGCCCGGTCCAATCAGATGCGCGCCGAGGATCTTGCCGGTGCCCTGTTCGACAAGACCCTTGAATCCGGTATGTTTCGCGCCGACGCGCAGCGAGGAACACCACTCCCCGGTCTTTTCGAAATGGGTGTCGAACTTCAACCCCTGTTCCCTGACCGCCGCTTCCGACAAGCCCACGGTGGCCACCATCGGCAGGGTGAAGATTGCCGCCGGGATCGGCGGATAATCCACGGTACGCTTGTCCTCTCCAGCCAGCAGGTTCTTGCCTGCCACACGCCCTTCGAAGGCGGACACCGGGGTCAGCTTGGGCCCACTGTCAGTGCAGTCGCCGGCCGCGAAAATGGCCGGGTTGGTGGTGCGCATCGCGTCGCTCACCTTGATGCCATTGCCGCTGTGCCGGGTTTCTGCTGACGCGGATAATGACCCGTGATCGGCCAGATAAAGCGGCCCATCGTAAGCGACGTCTGCACCACACCTGCTTTCAGCTTGCCGGCTTGAAGTTCCAAGGCAGCAGGTCGTCGATCTTCGCCTGTGGGTGGCCAGCTGCCACGGCTTCCAGGGTTGCCTTGAGGTAGGCGAAGGGTTCGACGCCG
>JAVKEJ010000066.1:0-676 GCA_040221475.1 Rhodospirillaceae bacterium
GATCGAGCGCTGGCACCAGACCCTGAAGAACCGCATCCTGCTGGAAAACCATTATCTGCCCGGGGCGCTCGAGCAGGCGATCGGTGACTTCATCGAGCACTACAACAACCAGCGCTACCACGAGAGCCTGGGCAACCTGACCCCAGCCGATGTCTACTGCGGCCGGGCAGAAACCATCCTCGCACGACGAAAGGAGATCAAAGCAAAGACAATCCGGAAACGCCGCTTGCTGCACCGACAGACAGCGGCATAGACTGAAACCACAACGAGCCAGATCCTCCGCTACCGATCAGGCCGCTCTGTCCCAAATCATCTGACGACGGACACTTTGGCCATGAACATCTCCTTCTTCCCAAACCAGTGGGATTAAAGAAAATGTCCCGGGAGTAACAGCATATCTACACTTCGCAAGCATTCTGGGCCGTTCAATCACGCTTTCGGAAAAGGGCGGCACCGATAGTACCGGTGCCGCCAGTCAGTCGTCCACAGGGAGGTTGTAGAGGACGAATTCTACGGGGAAATCTGCGGTCAGCCAATGTTGCAACCAAGTAGAAATGTCACTGGCTCTGCAAAGTAGAAATGTCACGCCTGAGCGCTGAGGGGAGCAAGGCTTTGCAGCCCGGAGACGTCATATATCGAAGGGCTGAAAAGCCTTGCGAGGGTCAGTGGAAAAGCT